>RDNZ01000060.1 GCA_011364905.1 Candidatus Thorarchaeota archaeon | reverse complement strand
GGTTTTGTTGGGAGAAGAATTGTAGAAGGGACATCTCTAAAGACTTCGAAAAAGTCTACTGAATCGCACCTGGCAATCGGAGATATTGATGGCGATGATCATCCTGAACTTGTTCAGGCGGTTGGAACAGACGTCTTTCTGATAGATGTCTTAGAAGAGTGATATCTTTAGCCAAGTTTAGGCATGAAGATTTCATCAGGCTGAAGCACTTTGATTGACTTCACACTTGTCTTTGCCTCAATCCTTGGCACGACATTATCCTCCACCCATGATTTGACGTTTGAACGAGCCTCATCGATGGTTCCCCCTTCAGCATTCATATCGAATCTTATGAAAAGATGATATGGTTCTCTTTCTGTCAAATCTTTTTTAATCATAGCCCAGAATGCCTTTGAACCTGCAGGAACATCAATTCGACCAAGAATCTCTGACCAAGATTTGCCTTCTGCTCGTTTTGATACAATTGCAAGGTCTCTCAACTCTGGGAGTTCTTTTAGTGCCGATAACACTTTTTCCCCAGTTTCCTTCGTATTAGAGACCTTTTCGAACTCTGCAATAAGATAATGGTCTGCTCTAAAATTGGCCATGAGTTAGAACTCCAAACAGTAATTCGAAGCCGCCCAGATTGACTAGGCTCTTAAGTATAATGGTTTGCAGCTAATTTGAGGGATGAAAGTTGAGTTCATGTTGATATTTATAGAACCTATATCCAGATGTCAGTATACCAATGATGCTGACGAATACAAGACCCCACAGTAACTGGTTTAGCAAGGAAAACACGACTAGTATGAATAGTCGTTCTGAACGAGCGCCCAATCCGATATCCAGGTCGCTTACCCCTAGAGCTGCAGCTCGAGAACGAGTGTAACTTGTCAATATCCAACCACTGATAGCTATAATCACCCATAGTTCTACGGGTACGCCAAGAAAAGCGATACCCGAGTATACCACTGCAATTGCTCCAAGAATAAGGATCTCCGAAACTTTATCCACAACCGAATCAGTAAAGGCTCCAACATCTGAGGCAACATTCCTCTCACGCGCGACTGCCCCATCAACTCCATCAAATAGCCCTGACACGAATACAAATATGCCAAAGACAAGTTGAATGCCTGTCAGGGATAGTGATAGAGCTGCAATGAAAGATAGGAGCAGACTGACGTAGGTGATTGTATTCGGTCGTACACCAGCTTTTGCCAACGGATGAGCAATCCGCAAGACAAGTCCTTTGAAAATCCGTCTGACTCTGAATTCACTCGGCATTTCTACACCTCAACATTGTATTCGACGGAACTGTACATGACGCTTCTCTGCATCCGGACCTCAGGAGAAATCTTCGATTCACCAAAGACAACTGCATCTTTGACCTCACAATTGTGTGAGAGAGTAGTATTCGATCCAAGGGCGACATTGGGACCAATTGCACAGTCTTTGCCAATCACACAATTCGAGGAGATCAAAACTGGACCTATTATGGAAGTGCTCTCACCAATCGCAATTCTGTGTTTAAGCACTACGCTATCGTCAAAATCAATGCTATCTCCAGATGGGACAAATACGGATCCAGTTTTTGCAACACTTCCCACTTGGAGGAGTTTCTGATTTACCATGAGAAGGTCTGAAAGAGTGTCGATATCGTACCAAGGCAGGTGCACAGAGATAGCTTGAATACGGGTGCCTTGTTTGAGCATTAAGTCTAGTAGCTGAACTACTCGGTCTCGTCCCTTCTCAAGGGCGGACTTACAGAGTTCTTTGAGTTCTGTATGAGCAATGAGCAGCATCGCACTCCTTGCAACATTCTCTGCATCTGAAGCAACGTCACCTATTCCAACAATCAGACCATTGGGACCTATTTCAACAGGTGTGCCTTGAGAGAGATTTGAACCTACTGCGAGGGACATTCCGCCATTGGTTAAGAGAGAATTGTGATGTGATAGCATATTATTGACTGTTGCAGGATCAATCATTGCATCGACAGGTGAGAGAAGAAAATCACCCTCAAAGGTTTCGATTGCTGTGAGTAGTGTTTGAAGGGGACCAACCTCATATTTTGGCACGTCAACTACTCTTGCATTAATTTTGTTCCGTGTGATGAACTCCTTAATCATTGATCCCTTCCATCCAACTGCCACCACAACATCATCAACACCAGTTTGGCTGTAGCGTTCAAGAGCCCACTCCAGAAGCGTTTTACCCGCAACTGGGACAAGTGCTTTGGGCACCTCATTTGTCAAAGGACCAAATCGTTCTCCCTTGCCAGCTGCAAGAATTACTCCGTGAATATGAATGCCTCCTAAAAGATACCTTTGAACGTAAGGGCCATATGTATGTTTGTAGGGATGAAAGAGTGAACATAATTGAATGCCGAGATAATGCGTATCGAAGACATAGAAAAATCTGATTATGTAATCGAGAGAGCAGCAGAAGTCATTTCCGCGGGAGGAGTCGTTGTCTACCCAACTGACACGAGTTATGGACTTGGATGCGACCCAAGGAACCGTGAATCTTTGGAACGGCTGATAGCAGTTAAGAGGAGGGACCGAAGACTCGGCTTTCCATTATTGTTTGCCGATGAGTCCCAATGTGAGATATACCATGACTTTCATGACCTGGAACGAGTTATCACAAGGATTTTTTGGCCGGGAGCCCTAACTATCATCGTAGAAGCTCGACCTGATGTTCTCCCGCATATCACTGCTGGACGGAAGACTATAGCTATCCGGGTGCCGGACCATGTCATTCCACGAGGCATAGCCAAGATAATTGGTGGTCCTATTGTTGGTACAAGCGCAAATCACAGTGGAGGGCCTAGCCCATTCTCGCTTCCTGTTGCCTTGGAGCAACTTGGGGATGAAGTCGATTTGTACATCGACGGTGGACCTTCATCTGCCCACCAGAACTCTACAATAATCGGTGTTGAAGGACCCGAAACAGAGAGCGCTCCACTCAATATCAAAATATACAGGGAAGGGGCCTTGCCCATATCTCAGATTGAGGAGGACTTGAAGGTAGACTCCGATGCAATGAGGTTTTGGAGTGCACGAATCATTGATGCGGATATGTGAGGCGAAGAACACTGCAAGACTACAATCTTCTGGTGTCATGTCCTCGAGATCGTGAACGTGCTGCGATATCTGAGTTACTGTATTTTATTGGAGATTTACTTGAAGATACGGACCTCAAGATACATCGGACACCCATATCCGGGTTGATTGCGTGCAAAACATCACTTGATCCATTTCAGGTCATTCAACGTCTTAGAGAATTTGCTGTTGAAAATCCGTATCAGTTTCGGTTTGCCATTCGTTTCACCCCTATGGAAGAATGTGTTGAGTCTGCAATTGAAAAAATCGTGGCAGCTACCGAGCGGTTGTTACCTAAGATAAGAGAGGAAGAAAGCTTCAGGGTAACCGTTAGACGACGACATACCGACCTTGAGAACATGGATGTTGTCAAAGCGGTCGCATCAGTCATTCCGAGAAAAGTCAACTTGGATGAGCCTGACAAGACTGTAAATGTTGAGATAGTTGGAGAATGGACAGGACTCGCTGTACTCGACAATGAAACCAATATCCTGTCAATCATGACTATGCGTGATGATATGTATTAGGCTGCACTCAATTATCGAAGGCAACAAGAGCAACCCTACTTGCAACACAGCGAGCCAATGCACTCATTCTGGATTCAGTCGCTTCAGACTCTTCAATTGCATCGATTTCCTTATCGGTTATCTGGTAATGGTTCTTAATCTGATCAAGTCGATTTCTCGTTGCCTTGAATGGGGGCACAACCTCCTTCCCTACCTGTTTGATTATCTCTGCGACTGCATCCTTCACTGAGGTTGAATCAGGACCTACCACCACAACAGCGACATTGCCAATACCATCGTAGACGCCAAGGGCTTCAAGAGCCCTGCCTATTTGTCGTTGAGTCGAAGCGAAAACAATGATTTCCACATCTAGACTCCTTGAGAGCATGTATTCTCCGTTTTGTGCATTGATTGCATTCTGTGCAGCTGAGAGTAGATGAACCTCATCCGCAATCAATAATGCATTAAGGAACTGGACACTGAGAGAGTTTCCGTACATTGATTCTGCAAGCTGTACCAGCTCTTGTTGTGTAAGATTCTTTGAATTTTGAATCTCAGCAATACCAATGACCTTACTTTTGTCATCGTACTCATATAGCTCTATTCGCAATAAGTCGACCTCTCATCATAATCGTTTAATGAAGTAGTCTGCAACAGTTGGCTCAAAACCCACTTCGAATACAAGCTTGTCACGAATGTCTTTCATTGTCAGCGATTTGTCTTCAGACTCGAAAATCTTGACCAGATCTATGATTGATGCACGAATCTCCCATGGGTATACGGTCCAATTCGTTGTTTCAACCATATAGTAATCAGGTTTCACCACTGATGTTGGTTTGTAGTGGAGTACGGCTGAACGTACCTCCCGGACTCCAAGAGCTCTGACATGATTGATAGCATGTTGTAGCGTGTCACCAGTATCCGCAACCTCATCAACCAAGAGCATCGTCTTGCCTTTCATCGATCCAGTAAGTGGTTGAGTGATTCGAGGTTGTTTGCCTTTTGCTCCCACATCAGTGTAGTACTCTATACGAATATTCTGTAGAGTGTTGGCATAAAGGACGTCAGAGAGGATGCGTGCAGGGATCCAACCTCCTCTAGCTATTCCTACAATAACATCGGGAACATATCCGCTGCTGACAATTCGTTCAGATAGTTGAAGAGTCAGGTTGTAGACATCTTGCCAGCTCAGAATCAAGTAGTTCATCTTGAGGTACTCCGGTACTGCCTTGTGGGATTTCGAACGGTTGTTCCTAATTAATCCGTCTGATTTATTGCTTCGCAGTCCAATTGAGAAATCCTGTATCACAAGGTAAGGTGACAAAGATGAAACCAGACCTGCTCCTTGCAAATATAGGACAAATAGCCACGTTAGCGGACCATAGTGAGGCCCCCAAAAAGGGAGCTCAGATGAATGAAGTTTCTATAATCGAGGATGGCGCCATCGCAATCAAGGATGGCAAAATAATCGCAGTGGGACCAACCAATGAAATTCTTTCAGAGATTTCCAGTGACCCAGTATTGCCTACGCTCGAGTTTCCAGGAATGCTTGCCACCCCAGGCTTCATAGATAGCCATACTCACCTTGTTTTTGGGGGATCTAGAGAGAGGGATTTCGCAATGAAGCTCGCAGGGAAAACATACCTAGAGATTCTCGAAGCTGGAGGAGGTATCCTAAACACACTGCGTTCAACGAGAGCAGCAAGTGTAAACGAACTGGTTGCAAATGCGTTCTCCTATGCTGAAGGTACGCTGAACATGGGAAGCACAACGATAGAGGCGAAGAGCGGTTATGGACTCAATACAGAGAATGAACTGAAGATGCTGAAAACTATAGAGATTCTGAGAGAAAAGCTCCCTATTGATTTCGTTTCGACGTTCATGGGAGCACATGCAGTGCCTCCAGAATTCGAAGGTAAGACGGATTCATATGTGGATCTAGTTATTGATGAGATGATTCCGGCTGTGAAGAAGAGTGGATATGCTGAGTTTTGCGACGTTTTCTGTGAGCAAGGCGTCTTTAGCATAGAGCAATCTCGGAGAATACTCACTGCAGCTAAACAAAATGGAATGAAGCTGAAGGTACATGCTGATGAGATTGTCCAGCTTGGTGGCGCATCTCTTGCTGCAGAGGTTGGTGCAGTGTCTGCAGACCATCTACTGATGGCATCAGATGATGGACTAGAAGAAATGCTCAAGGCAGGGACAATTGCTACACTTCTCCCGGCCACCGCCTTCAGTCTAAATACAGAATATGCAAACGCGCGTAAAATGATTGAGATGGGACTCCCAGTGGCTCTTGCAACTGATTTCAATCCCAATTGCGCAAACGAGTCATTGTTCTTCACCATCGCCTTATCTTGCTACAAGATGAGGATGACACCTAGAGAAGCTCTTTCCGCAGTAACTATCAATGCAGCACATGCACTGGACCGAGGAGCAACCCACGGAAGCATAGAGGCGGGAAAAGCGGCAGATATTGTCATCCTTGACTGTCCCAATCCGGAGTATCTCACTTGGAGATTTGGAGCCAACTTAGTTCATACAGTCATCTCAAATGGGCAGGTCATTCATTCAAGATTAGGACCTTAGTTCTCATAGAGGGGACCAGTCAGTGATTCGACTGAAGCTATGATTTCACCACTTCTCATCAGCTCACGGATTGTGGTAATATCTTGAGAGAGAGACCGGTCATCCGTTAGTTTAGGAACACGTTTCCGGATGGTCTTGAAAGCCTCTTGAAGAGGCTCGGACGGCTTTAGGGGAGCAAGAAAGTCAATGCCTTGACAAGCACACATGTACTCGATTGCCACAACATTCTGAGCGTTTCCGAGTATGTTTGCTGCTTTTCTTGCTGCTATGGTACCCATGCTGACATGATCCTCTTGGTCTGCACTTGTAGGAATTGAATCAACACTGGCCGGATGTGCCAATACCTTGTTCTCTGATACCAGAGCTGCTGCAGTGTATTGTGCAATCATCATCCCAGAGTCTAGTCCGCCCTTAGAGGTCAGAAACGCAGGTAGTTCGCTTAAGTCCGGAGAAACTAGACGGTTTACACGTCTCTCAGAGATGCTTGCAATCTCGGATACTGCAATTCCCAAGAAGTCCATAGCAAGAGCGATGGGCTGCCCATGAAAGTTACCTCCTGAAATCACCACCCCATCATCGCCAAAGACCAGAGGATTGTCAGTTGCTGAATTGATCTCAGTTTCTAACACACTATATGCATACCTTATTGCGTCCAAGGAAGCACCTAGGACCTGTGGAATGCATCTCAGTGAGTAGGCATCCTGCACTTTTCCGCAGTCTGCGTGAGATTGGTTAATTTCGCTATCTAGGAGGATCTTCCTTTGAGCAGAGGCTACATCGATCTGTCCCTCATGGGGCCGAATTGCATGTATCCGTTCGTCGGAAGCTACACGTGTGCCACGCAGTGCTTCAAGGCTCAAGGATGAAGCAATGGTTGCATCACATATCAATTGGAGAGCATCATGCACTGCAAGTACGCCAACTGCACTCATCGGTTGAGTACCATTAATCAAGGCGACACCCTCCTTTGCTTGCAGTACTACTGGCTTTATTCCGGCTTTCCGAAGAGCCTCCTTTCCATTCACAACTTGATTTGAATAGTAAGCCTCACCCTCACCAATGAGTACTAGTGCCATATGAGCCAATGGTGCAAGGTCGCCACTTGAACCGACAGAACCTTGTTGCGGAACTACTGGAACTACATCCTTGTTTATCATCTCAATGAGGGTTTCTATGATTTGTAAGCGAACACCAGAGAATCCTTTGGCCAGCGCATTGGCTCTGAGAAGCATCATTCCTCGGACTACTTCACGAGAGAACGGAGGACCAACACCAGCACTATGACTGCGGATTATGTTGATTTGAAGGCGAGCCAGATCCTCTCTATTAATGGACACATTGGCAAGGTCTCCAAATCCCGTGTTGACTCCGTAGACAACTCTTCCCTCGTTGATTGCGGTTTCTACTAGTGCCCGACTCTTTTTAATTTTCAAAATTGCAGATTCATCAAGAAACACAGGCTCATTATATCGAGCAACCTGCACAACGTCCTCCAGAGTGAGACTCTCGCCATCAACCATAACAGGCATTCTATCCACCATAGTCACACTTTAGCAGCTACTGTAACTTGTTAGCTACTGCCGAGAGACGTTCAGGGTAGCTCGCTTTAGTAGTTATCGTTGAATTTTGAGTCATTGTGGAAACTCAGTTCTAGGATGTGGGACTCTTGGCGTTTTCGGGACTGAAACTTCTGTTGCAGTTTTGACAGACGACAGAACCATCATCCTGTAATTTGCTCTCTTTGTAAAAATAAAAGGCATGACAGAAAGGACAGGTGGCCCCCCTATGGCCAGGATATTTAAGGTGAAATTCCCACCCATGTTCTCTTGCAAGAGCTATGAGATAATCAACAAATGTCGACTCAGCCGCATTTTCTGACCCAAAATCAATTCGTGCGAGACCGCCACCACCACCGCTGCTGACGACAATGACTTCACATTCGCGTTTCGTTATTTGGTGCTGCACAATAATCGTAATGGATTGTTCGCTCACCGTTCTAAGGACCCGTTCTGAGTGGATGAATACTCCACTGACAAAGTCCTCACTTTTCCAAACCTTCTCAAATATGTTCGAATAATCCTCACGAAGTCGCGAGAGGAGAGTCTCTATTTCGAGATTCTTGACTAGAAGCATTCGCGTGTTGTTTCAACTCCCAAATGCAATATTTCGCGAGCCGATTTAACCCTTGGTCCACGAAAAGGATTGATGCCGGATTCTTCTAAACATCTTTGAGCGCATCTTCAACTAATTTCTCCACTAGACCTTCCTTGGGAACATAAGGAAGAGAGATCTGGCCTTTGACTCCGAGTCGTTCATTCCACTCTATGCCAGTTTCAATTGCATGATCGTTTCGTGCCCACGCACGACGTGCCACGCCACCCATAACATCCCAGTCCAGCGCAGATCGAATAATGCTATCAACTCGCTCACTGCCATCAAGGACTAGACCAAACCCACCATTAATCGCCTTACTCGTTCCCACTCCACCACCATTAGAAAGGACACAGAGAGTCATTCCGCGAGATGCATTACCAGCCCAGCACTGGTGAGCCATGTCACTCATTATGTTACTACCGTCCCGTATGTTCGAAGTTTCCCTAAATGGGGAGTCAGTTCCTCCAGTGTCATGATGATCTCTGCCTAACATAATGGGTCCGACTTTTTTCTCCCTCACCATGTTGTTGAAGGCGAGAGCTATGTCCACACGTCCAAGAGCATCTGTATAAAGAATCCGAGCCTGAGACCCTACTACGAGCGAGTGCTTCTCAGCATCTCGAATCCAGATGTAATTGTCGCGGTCTTGTGCACGACGGTTAGGATTAATCCTTGATGTGGCCATCTTGTCTGTCGCCACGAGGTCCTTATGATTGCCGCTTAGGCATACCCACCTGAATGGCCCATAACCATAGTCAAAACAGATTGGCCCCATTATGTCTTCCACGTATGATGGGAAAATGAAACCATCAGATGTGTTCTCTCCATTCTTGGCAATTTTCTTCACTCCAGCATCAAACACCGCTTTCATGAAGCTGTTCCCGTAGTCCCAGAAATGAGTGCCTTGTTTTGTCATGGCTTCTATGAGCTCGAACTGCTTCCGAAGTGAGGCATCGACAAGTTCATTGAACTTCTCACGGTTGGTTTTGAGGAGTTCACGACCCTCCTCGAATGTGACTCCTTGTGGTGTGTATCCTCCTCCATAGGCGTCGTGGCAGGATGTCTGATCGGAAGAGAGCTCAATTGTAATGCCATTTTTCAGAACATGGTCCCAAAGGTCGACAACGTTCCCATAGTAGCCAATTGACACCGGTTCGCCCTTGCTGCGAAAATCGTCTACCCATCGAAAAATCTCACCAAGGTCTGAAGAGTATCTACTCAGCCAACCTTGTTCACTCCGAGTTTCTAGTCTGCTCTTGTCGACCTCAGCAATGACGCCTATGCCCCCAGCTATCTCAATCGCTTTTGCTTGGGCGCCGCTCATCCCCCCGAGACCAGAGGTCAAGAAAACCTTTCCAGACAGGTCGCCATCATCGGGTATTCCTAGGTATTGCCGTCCAGCATTAAGGAGTGTGATGTATGTGCCATGGACAATACCTTGTGGACCAATATACATCCATCCGCCTGCAGTCATTTGACCATAGTTGGCAACGCCCATGGCTGCAGCATGATGAAATCCCTCTTGCGTATCAAACATTCCGACCATTAGACCATTTGTTGTGATTGCACGTGGTGCATTCTTACGTGATGGAAACAAACCAACAGGGTGTCCCGAACTGACAACAAGTGTCTGTTCGTCAGTCATTACCTCGAGATATTTCCTAATGAGCTGGTATTGCATCCAGTTCTGGCAAACTTGGCCGCTTTCGCCGTATGTGACGAGCTCATACGGATAGAGTGCAACATCAAAATCCAAGTTGTTGTCGATCATGACCTGAAGAGCTCGAGCCTCAAGAATACCTTTGTACTCATCAACGGGTTTAGCCTTAATGGCACCAGCGGGTCGATAGCGATAGCCATAGATACGTCCTCTTGTCATTAGTTCGTTTAGAAACTCAGGTGCAAGAGTTTCGTGAAGATTCTCAGGGATATAACGAAGCGCGTTTTTCACTGCAGTAACGGTTTCAGCTGGTGTCAGGTCATATCCTCTGTTTGGGGCCCGACGATACTGCGAATCGAATTGGGGATCAGGGGGAAGCACTGAAGGGAGCTTTATGGTCATCGCTTTTTCAACTTCAAATTTCATGAGAACACACCTACTGGTTAGGTATTCCCATGACGGGTTTCTTCATAAAAGGCTCACGAAAGTAACCAAGAATTACACAGAAGGAGGAATGAGAGATTTGAACAGTTGATCATCTGGTAAAGTGTCGATATCCATGTAAGCAGTCCAAAGGCCGTCTCGAAACATTGCTTCCAACGTCAAACCCTTCTCATCAAGACGAAGTATGTACTCAAGGTGTTCTATCAGATTCTTCACAAAGACCTTCACGCCTTCTCCAGATTCTGGATCTGAGTGGGACGGTAAGGAAACCTCCACTTCGATTCTCAAACGTTCCGGGATATCTTTGTCGCGAACCACAAGGATCCTTACCCAGTCATTCTGGCATAGGACTGATACTGACTCCTCCATATCGTCTATTGGAGGTGTTGCCATTGCTTTCTGACATCTTGATTTTAATTCGGAGTATGTCAGCATGATTGAAAACACTCTCCTATTTCATCATCGTCCCATATCTGGCAAATGCAGCTCTCGCCTTCTCCTGGTTTACAACATAGAGTGTGCATCGCATATCACCCAAGTTGGGCACCTTCGCACAAATGTCTGTGTCAATCAATCGGTCCAATGCAAACGTCACAGTTCGAAGTGGCACATTGGCCTCTTTGCTAATAGCTCTGGGTGGCAAAGGTCCTCTGTTTGACAGACATTTGAGGACACGAAGAGCACTTTTGGGCAGTTTCATTGAAGATTGCAATGATTGTCACCGTCATGACAAATACACTGTTTCTGGTTTTGTATTCGTGTCACGTCCAAGGTTCGGAAAACATGAGGAGTTCCAACCACTACTGCATTTTTCAGAACAAGCAGCTTCCGAAAAAGACCATCCGTAATTTGGCCAAAGACATTGCTTTTTTAGATGTGAATAAGTATTGATGGTTAGGTTGTCAGATGTCATGATTGATGAAATTACCTCCCTTATGCAAGAAATGATCCGTAACCGTTGCATAAATCCCCCCGGGAATGAGATGCGATCGGTCCACACGATTGAGCGTTTTCTCTCATCATATGGTGTAGAAACGGAAGTTTTCGAATCCGCCCCAGATAGGGGAAATCTACTTGCAGTGCTTAAGGGATCTGGAGAACGGCCAAGTCTGATGTTAGGGCCAGGCCATGTGGATGTCGTTCCAGTTGAGAATGAGAATGAGTGGTCAATGCCGCCCTTTGAAGGGAAGATACAAGATGGTTGCATCTGGGGAAGAGGAGCAATCGATATGCTCTATATCGTTGCTGCTCAAACTGTCGTGTTTGCGCATCTGTATTCGGAGGGATTCAAGCCAAAAGGAGACCTGAAACTGCTCGTCGTTTCAGACGAAGAGATCGGCGGAGAACTGGGTGCAAACTGGATGGTGCAGAATCATCCTGATAAAGTCAAGGTGGATTATCTAGTTACTGAAGCTGGAGGTGAACCTATTGGTCCAAAAAGACTGTCGTACATCTATGGAGAGAAAGGAACAGCATGGACCAGAATGTTGTTCAAAGGAGAAGAGAAACACGGATCAGCACCATTCAAGTCCAACAATGCAGTTGTCACGATGGCTAAAGCAATACAGCGAATCAATATGTATCAGCCTCCTCGAGATACAACGATTATTAAGCCTCTTCTGAAAGCGCTGGGCGTAGGCTGGTTTACACGAACCCTAATGAATCAGCCACTTCTTCTCGGATTCATGCTGAATCAACTATCAAAAAAGAATCAAGGAGATGCTTCATTCATTCACTCTCTCAGCCAAATGACTTGGTCACCAAATGTTTGTAGAGGAGGAGCAAAGACAAACACTATAGCAGGAACAGCATCTCTTGATGTAGATGTCCGAGTACTCCCAGGTCAGGATGAAGACTATGTAAGGGAACATTTCAGAAAAGCTCTTGGTCCTCTCGTACAGAGTATTGAGATTAATTCAATGGAGCCAGACGAGGGCGGCACATTCACCGCAGGAACTTTGAGTGATGTGAGTTCTCCTCTTGTGGAATTGATGGATTCGGTGATCAAAGAATTAAGGGGACCTGAGTTCACGCTGGTTCCGATGATTTCACCTGGAGCTACTGATTGTCGCTTCTTTAGGTCAGCTTGGAACACTCAGGCCTATGGATTTGCTATCCATGACGGGTCAATGGAGTTGGCTACATTATACTCCCTGTTTCATGGCACTGATGAAAGAGTACCAATCGGTACAGTAGAGTTGACAGCGAAGGGATATATGGAACTCGCAAGGAGATTCTTGTCGTAGTTTTGATGAGAAGGTCAAGCTGATGAGTAGTGTTTGGACAAAGGCCAGGAAGAGCACACCCGAGATTGATTGCGGTCTCTGTGGGTTCACTACCTGTGGAGCTTTTGCGAGAGCTGCTGTCACTGAAAAAGTCGAAGTATCCCACTGTCCAATTCTTGGTCTCGAGCAATATGCTCAACGTAGACACGAACTCACTGCCCTCATGAGAGAGGTCAGAAACACTGAGAAACCAGCACCTGAGCAAACTAATGGTGGTGTTCTTCTATCAAAACCCTGTATGGATTCTCCGGACCTCTTGATGGCTGAGATGAGGATTTTCAATGGTGTGGAACCAGGTGCTCCAATGAGATTCGGTGTACTCGATCCAGCAATACTCTGCTGGCTTTTAGACTGCGTTTCAACAAGATATGAGGACATGCGGTGC
>RDNZ01000059.1 GCA_011364905.1 Candidatus Thorarchaeota archaeon | reverse complement strand
CTTCTTGACCGTATCTGAAGCTAACATTATCAAAGACGACATCACCAGTCCAATCAACATCTGTGATCTCCTTTTCAGGTTCAGACATTGGGTCTCGCCAATTCAGAAGATTCACAATACGCTGAGCATTGACATATCCACCTCGCAACATTAGGAGCATTGCTGGAAATTGGAAATTAAGCATTTGAAGTGAAGTAAGGAGTGTAAGGATTGTAATCATCTGGCCAACGTTTAGAATACCATTGATAACAGCATAGCCAGCATAGGCAAATGCGAGAGTTGTCATTCCAGCCAAGATAAGAGCAGGCAGGTAGAAAGCTGAGAGCTTCCCCTCCTTTGCTACGAGTGATTCCTGAGTCTTGCTCACATCATGGAATTTCTGAACCTCAAGGTCCTCCGAATCGAAGGCCCTTACGACCTCTATTCCTTCGAAAACACCTTGTGTAATCGCTGTCAGGTCTTCAAGGTTTTCAGCTCGGGCTCTTCTCACTGGTTCAATCGAATTAGCATAACGATATGAAAATGCAAAATAGATAGGAGCCCCGACAAGCATGATAAGTGTAAATCCATAGACAGGAACAGTAATGCCGCCAAATGAAAGCGTGAACAGTGTGCTAAGACCCGGAATGAAATCTATCTGTATCAAGAAGACGGTGGTTATAAAGAAGGATGCTATACCTGTAGCAATGTTCCTCATTGCCGGATTTAGGGAGAAACGGACCCAAAAAATGTCCTGCATAGCAACAGCAAGAAGTCGTTTGCTATCATACTCATCATGAAAAGTCATACTATTCACTTGGAGTGCTTCAAAGAAGTCCTGACGTGCATCACGTTCCCATCGTAGAGTGAGGACCGCCCAGACATACCCTCCCACCAAAAAGAGACCCATGTAAATCAGAGCGAATATTACAATGAGCCAAACGAAGGTCATGAATTTGGGAGTTATTGTAGCCGATGTTTGAATTTCAGTGACTGCATCTCCAATGAAAACAGAGGGGAATACTGTGAGCAAGCTGGATATCATTGAGAGTAACAGACCAGTAGTCGCAACTACTTTGTTTCTAGTCATTCCACTGAGCATGTATCTCCAAGGTGTTTTTCGAATAGTTGCACCGCCATTGTTTCTAGACATTTTTCAGGCTCCGGTTTTTAGTTTGTCAATGAGTAATGCAATCTTTGTAGACAAATCTTCCAAAAAGTTGAGTAGCTGTTTCTGCTGTTTCTTGGTTAGAGAGTCAGAGATCGAATCGAACGATTCAATTGAGTGTTGCATGCCATGCATATGAAAATGAACCCGCTCAGTTGGATCTAACAGTCTTTCCCAAAGCCTTGGTCCAAGTCGCGTCTTTTCTCCAACCATGCCTTTTCTGTGGTCCAGCACTAGGTCCAATCGTTTCTTACCTTTTTCTGTAAGGCGGTACGTCTTGCTTCTGCCTTCAATAGACACAGTTTCAATTATCTCATCTTCCTCCAGGTATGAAAGTAGAGGATAGATTGTTCCTGGGCTAGGGTTCCATGCACCGTCGGTGAGGTCTCGAAGACGCTGCATAATCTCAGTCCCGGTCATATCATTAGACCGCAAGAGACGAGGAATAATATGTCGAAGAAGCCCCCTAGGTACAGATTGTGGTAACTCGAGGTGTTCACATTCTTTATTTGGAGCTTCATCATCCATATTAATCACTACTCAATTATCGGATACGATTATCGAATGCGATATTTTCGATATCGAATGCGATATAAACGCTTTGGTAGGTACACTCAGACCGTGGGGGAAGTTTGATAAGACCTCCACTGTCGTTGTAGCGAACTGGCGAGTGATGTAATCTTGGGAGAGAAGGCAAAGGTCAAGGAAACAGTTCGTTTGTATTCCAAAGTCTGGCAGCTTCCATCCCATCGTCAGATAGTCTTGGAAATGCTCCTTCTAGTTCTCATTGGTTCGCTAGTTCCAACTATAATCAAGGGATTACGCACAGATGTTTTTCTTGGATATCTCTTCATCCTAGGCGTTCCAGTTTTCGTTGGATCAAGTTTTCTCTACCTTATCGCCACTGAAGAGAATTCACCTCTTGATGCTAGAAGAACAGCGGGATTGGTCCTTTTCGGTCTAGTATTTTGGATTGCGCTTAGTATCATCGGAGGGATAATTGACGCAGTAGCTGTAACCCAAGTATATGAAATCAGATTCTCCATTCTAGGAGTTTCAATGGCGTTCATGGCATTTGCATTCTTTGTTAATGGACTCAGTGACCACCATCTTTCGAGGAACATTGTTGCCGCGATGATGCCTGCAATGCTTTGGATAGTTGTAGAGCTCCTACTTGCACCAACAAATCCTCTCCTTCCCAATTTACCGATGTTCTGGTATGTCCCTCTAGGCATTTCAATGGTAGTAGCTTCTTTGGTAGTCTATTACATTTACAGGGCAGTCAGTTTGCCTTTTGAAAGAGATCTGGGCATAAATGGACCACAATTGTTGAGAGCATTTGGCCATGACTACCTGGCTAATAATCCAGAACCATTCGATAAAATACTCACAAAGATTGCTACGTTACAAGAAATCCCTGTTGAGATTATTCTTTTCAAGGATGATGAAGGACCCGTAGCATGCGGTGTCATTCAGTATATCCATCCTGGACCTTTCAGGGACATTGGAAGCAGCGACCTCCCGTCGGTTATTATTAAGCATATTAAGCAAAAACATGGAATACCAGCATTCGTCATGCACGGAAGTTGCACACATCAACAGAACTTGACCACCAAGGATGATTATCCAATTGTTTTAGCAGAGATTGATAGACTCATCAACGAAACCGAGGTTCATGAGTTGATTTCGGGACCTCATTGGTCAGATGGTGGTAAGTTTAAGGTATGGAGCTTGTTTGTTGGGAGTGATGTACTGACCATAAGCACGAGTGCTCCTGATTTTACTGATGATGTTTCCCTGGATGTTGGATACGATGCTGCAAGAATGATACGGGATAGGTTGCCCCAAATTCGAGGCGTTGCTGTCGTTGATGCACACAACTGCATTAATGATTCTGCTATTTCAGTGAATCCAGGAGATCCTGAGGCAGGAGAATTTGTCGGGACTGTTTCTGAAGCTGTCTTCTCTACAATAAACAATGAGAAGACCAAATTGGCATTCGGAATTCATCAAGTCTGTCCAAATGATATCAGTAGATCAGAAGGAATTGGTCCAAGCGGAATCATTGCAGTTGTCCTCAATCTTGGGGAGAGAGAGATGGTTCTTGTTTCAATTGATGGAAACAACATGGAACCTGGATTTAGAGAACAGGCCCAAAGTCTACTAAAGGCAGAAGGTTTCGACGATGCTGAACTCATAACCACAGACACTCATGTTGTGAACGCATTATCCCTCTCAAGTCGGGGGTATCCACCAGTAGGTCGAAATAAAGGAAATGAAACTCTGGAACACATTGTAGCTGCCTCAGTAAAGGCTAGGGAAAATGTTCAGCCCTTAAGAGTTGGTTTAGGATTCGGAAAAGCTAGCAATCTCAGGACCTATGGAGAGAAAGGATTTGATACTCTCACCCAGGATGTAGCTGAGGCTGCAGGAATAGCAAAACGAGTCGGGATATGGGCGGGAGGCGGATCAATCCTTCTTTACATCCTTCTAGCATTCCTTTTCTAGTCTATTCTACTATTTCGATAGAAGTATATGCATGAGTTACGATTCAGAGACTCTGTTGGTGCGTAAGTATACCATGAAGAAACGAGTCCTTGTCTGTCTAACAGGTGCTAGCGGTGCCATCTATGGAGTCCGACTCCTGCGAGCCCTGAAATCGAATGGGCACGAAGTGCATCTAATTGTAAGCAAATGGGGAGAAGAAACACTGAAGTATGAAACAGGCATTGACGTGGATATCCTCAGCAAAGAAGCCGACTATGTCTATGATGACTATGACCTTACATCTGGTCCAGCGAGTGGAACCTTTCCAATTGATGCGATGGTGGTCATTCCATGTTCCATGAAAACCCTTGCGGGAATTGCACACGGGTACGCGGACAATCTCATTGCAAGGGCAGCTGATTGTAGTTTAAAGGAAAGACGAAAGCTAATCCTTGTACCAAGAGAATCACCACTCAACCTTATTCAAATCAAGAATATGGCTACTGTAACAGAAGCTGGGGCTATTGTAATCCCAGCAAGTCCAGCTTTTTGGGTGAAGCCAAAGTCCATCGAAGAGCTGGTAGACTCTATTGTTGAGAGAGTAATGTTTCACTTGGATATTATCAGGGATTCGGCTCCTCAGTGGAGTGGTGAAACCTAGAGTGGCTAGTAACTAACCCCAATGCAATGGTGTTCCACAGTGTTCGCAGATCACAGTTTCACCAGGAAGAGCTCGTTTGGCAAGTGCAGCACCACAGTTTGCGCACTCAATCTTTTGGGGTGCCGTGTCACCAGTCTTCGCCTGAAGCTTCAGAAGCACTTCTCTGAGTCTATCGCGCATTTCTGATAATAGCAAGTTGAGTTTACTCTCGTCATCACTTGCGACTGAGATCCGCATTGTCAAGTTGTCTTTCGATACCGAACCAATCACGATGTATTCAGTCCCGGCACGAGCTTTCCCATAATACCATGATTCTTCGCCATTCTTAGTGCCGCTCTTTTCACCGATGAACATGACACTCTGCTGTTCAATGACATCGTTGACTATATCCATCATCTCTTGGATGTCCGCATCTGGTTCGATCTGATATTCTGCGGCTCTCTCTGTCTGCAAACGAGTCTCCAAGATTTTTTCAAGGTCCGTCATGGATTTGGTTGATAGGTATGCGTCTCGTGCGATTGCTGCGTGTGCGGCAGGAATCTCCACCCTACTCTCACCGTGGTTTACACAGTCCAACACAGCCTCTGACTTGTCACCTTTATCTTCAATGAAGGATAGGCTCAATGGACCGTGGCATTTATGGCACTCGTAGAGCTGTTTATAGAAGCGCTCAACGACAGATTCATTGGCCCCAACAGAGAGGTATCTTGTACTCCCATGCCCATTGCGGCATTCCATCTTCAGTTCTATAATGTCATCGCGAACTTTTGCCTCTCGTATGGATAGCTGAGTTTTGCATTTCTCACACTTGAGGCTTTCTTCAGTGGAAGGAATTCTATCGATATGCTTGTTACGTTCCTCGAGATGCTTGAAGATCCCCATGCTTACATTCTTCTTCATGTCACCATGAATGGGACATACAAGCTTTACTTCCACATCATTGCCGTTAATTTTGGTTTCAGCAATGTCAGTAACAGAACTACAATCATTGCATTTTAGTATTCCACCAATAATGGCGTCAATGGCTTCCTCATCAAGATCAGAAGGCTGTGAGAGCTCAGTATTGTGGCCATTCGAACAAGCAGCTTTGATCTTATACTTCATTTTATCGAGTTCAACAGACTTTATCGATAAAGACTCTCCACAGTCACGGCAGTTCAACATGGACCTTACAATGCTTCCCTCAGACATCGCTTCCACTATTGATTCAATCATCCATGTATACTCAGCAGGAAGCTGCTTCTTCGTTTTTCCATGAGCTGGACAATTAATTTCTACTTGTGCGTTGTTTCCTTTGGGTTGAGTTCCTAGCACCTGACAAGGTAATCCACATTCATCACAGTGAATGAAACGTTTTACAACTGTCTTTAATACGGACTCATCAGCAACCTTCGGGATGTACCTCATCTCTTTGTGTCCATTGGGACATCGCGTTTTGACCTCAAGAATACCCTTTTTTTCTGCGACTTCTGAAACAGCAAAAACGTTGCCGCACTTGGGACAACTCAAGGAATCAAGAATAGATTTGGAACTATTCAAACTACCTTGAAGGCCCGCAACAGCGCTATGATAGAATTCAGGTATCTCTCGCCTCTGAATACTATGTATGGGACAGATGAAAGTATACTCAGCTTTACGACGACCAACATCAGTGTTCATCAGAGTCATGGTAGACCCGCATTCGATACATGTGAATATTCCCTCAAATACCTCATTGGCCATACTGTCAGCTTGGTATCTTGAAATATCCCTCTTCCCCTTGTGACCATTAAGGCATTGACAATACACTCTGAGAGTCTGACCTCGTAGCTCGCCAGCCTGAACGTAGAAAGGTTCCTTACATTTCTTGCAAGTGAAAATCGTGTTCTCCTCCACTTGGCGCGCGGCGGCGAAACACCCAGTTGTTCTACGAGGTTCCTAAAAGATGTTACGTACAAACAAAATTCGGTTTTATTGGAGATAAAGTGCGATGGTCAGAGTGTGATCGCAGTATTTGCAACGAATTGGAAGTCTGCGACCCATCTCTTCAACCTGCTCAGGTTCTAATGGAGCACCGCAACGAAGACAAATCCAAGAGTCCATTGTATCTGCTAGTTCATCGATGGTGGTAGGTAGCATTGCTACATCTTCACCAAGCGCTTCAACCTTAACACAGGAGTGGCGCCCATTTTCAGGTCCGCTTATTAGAATGATAACTGCGACCTTTTTCTGAGTGTATTTGCCTTCTGCATAGCCTCTAATTGTTCCAATGAATTCTCCACCAACGATTCGTTCTTCAGTATCAACGATGTGAAAGTTCTTGGCAGGCAATATCTTCTCAGTTTTAGTAAAGAGAACTTGAGAGTTCCAGTCTAGGGTCTGTTCCTGTTGTGTCCTTTCAAGACCGGATAGCACAAGCTCAAAAGCTTCTGTCGTCTTCTTTGATGGCAGAAGAAGATCACAGACAGAACGTATCAGATATGGCTCGACACTGATGGTGTGCAGCTGGTCCATGAAGTCAATGTAGGAAACAGTGGCAACAACCTTCCCTTGAACGCAGTCTTTTGTTGGATATAGTGTGAATTGTGGACTTCTAAATCCACTCACCTCAATCCTTGATATTGTCTTGACACTTTCACCAGCAAGTTCCATACAGTCTAATGGGTAAGCGATGATCGAAACCGTAGCGTTCGTGATAACATAACCGCTATCATTAACAATTTTCACCTTGAAGTCGAACTTTCCGCCAACAATCTCGCATCCCCTGTGAACGACAACTCCAGACTCGCTAGCAGTTGCTGGAGCAGAGGAGGCTTCAAGTACTTCAGGCATGGGGGATTCGGCAGCCTCAATGGGAGGTTTGGTTTTGTCTTTCTGAAGCTCGTCGTAAGCATTCTGCATTGCCTGTGCATGGTCTGGTGGAATATCAAGGACTATCTTACCATGAAGTGTACATAGAAGAACAACTCGATCCTCACGGTCGCGAGGCTCAATGTAGACCAGTTCGAGCGACTCGTAACACTCGGGGCATTGGTACAGCCTCTTATACAATCCAGTGAGTGTTTCTTTGTCAAGTCCTGGCACAAACAATCTTTTGGTCCGATGACCATTTCTGCAGTCCATATCAAACTCGATCAACCCACGACGTTCCTCAACATCTCTCACATTCAGAGGCATACTGCATTTTTCACAACTGAGATTCTTTACGATGGATGGCATTCGGTCAATACTTGCTTGGTGTGCACTGATATATCTGAAGACCTCTGGCGGGACATCGCGATTCATGACACCATGAGTAGGGCAGACAATTCTGAAACCAACTCGCTTCTTGGTTTTTCTAGTGTCTAGAATATGAGTAAGACTTCCACATTCATCACACGTAAGTAGGGCAACTGCTATTCGATCTACAATTGGTTCGCTCCATGTGAGTGGCAGGATTCTATCGGAAGTGTGCTTAGTTCCAGGACAAACACATTTCAGTTTGTATCCTTGTTTGTTCGCCTCGATGCTCCGGATTGCTAATGCATGACTGCAGTCATTGGAGGTTAGTGATGACTTCACAACTGCATCTTCAGGAATTTCGGATATTGCCTCTTGAAGAAGGTCCAGTTGAGTTGAAAGAATCTCCTTCTTTGCTGCTCCATGAATTGGACAAGTTGTCGTAAGTCGAGTGGTGTTTCCTCGATTTTCTACTTCTGTGATATGTCCGGGCAATCCACATTTGTCGCAATGCACAATTCGCTGTAGAATTTTCTTGAGCAATGATGTGTCAAGGCTACTTGGTAAGTATCTTGTTGTCCTATGGCCATTGGCACATCGAGTTTCAACCTCTAGGATACCACGCCTTTGATCTATGATGTTCACTGCATACACTAGACCGCATTGAGGACACCTGAAAGAATCAATGATTGAACGAGGGCTGTTCACCTCTGCACCGGCTAGTTCAACTGTAGCGTGAAATGACCGAGGGAACTCTCTATTCTCCGGACCATGTATCGGGCAAAGAAACACACCTTCAATGCTATTCCCCTGGCCACGCTCTTCAATCAGGGTCATATTCGAACCACAGTCAGTGCAAGTATACAGTTTCTTGAAAACCTCATGAGCCATTTCATTGGCTTGGTTTTCAGAAAGTCTTCGGACGCTCTTATGCCCTCTAAGACATTGGACATCCATTGTCAAAATCTTGTCCTTCATCTCAGCACTACGAATGTATAGGGGATCGCCGCACCTATTGCATGAGAACACTATAATGCACCACTGGAAGAGCGAGAGTAATTGGGGACTTGTGACTTCCATGATACACTATTAAGGGAACTTCCGGCGAGCCTCCATTTTAAAGAGCTAGAGCCAGCTATTTGTTGACATAGAAGGTCGATTTACTCAGATGATTCTTCTTCCTCTTCTTCTTCCTCTTCTTCTTCTTCCTCTTCTACATCGACAACTTTTTCTTTCTTCTTCGGTGCAGGTTTCTTCGTTCTCGAGTCAATGAAGTCCTCTAGGTTCTTAACTATGGGAATATCTATTCTCTGCAATGCCAGAGAAGAACCGTAGAAGAGAATCATAATTCCACCGAAAACTACCAAAGCTCCTCCAATGACCTTTCCCACAAGAGGGTATGGGAGCATATAATATCCCAATACCTGTATGAGACCGCCAATCAACAATCCAGGAAATGAAGACGTGACTGGTCTAGTCATGGCCGCTTGCACTGTTGCTATGCAGGCTAATCCGAACCCAGCAACAGTAAAGAAATGGTTAATCCAGGGCACAAAATAGCCCAAGTACCAGATGATTGCTCCAACCAAGATCATGATGAAATTGGGTGATGTAATCAACTGCTGAAATACATCTAATGGTTTATCACTCATTATCCTCACCAAATGTGCATAGAATGACTTGATGTATATTATGTATTTTGGAATGGAGCTGTCTATTGTATACCAGCTGCATCGACACTCTCAAGAAGACTGTCTGCTGCTTTCTTTACTCGAGTCCTGTAGCCGCGGGTTGTATAGACTCGAACTGGTTTTAGAATCCTTGAGAAGCTTCGTGCTATAGGACTAAGGTCAGTAGCGTGCCAAAACTCATAGCCGCTAGATCCCCTTTCAAAAAGCGCAAGGTCTTCAAACCCGAACCTACTCGGGTAGAATGTGACTGACACTCTATCAGGATAGTCAATGTAGACATTTCCTGGGTCGATCCCCGCACTCTCAGCAATCTCTTTCTCCAATTCGAACAACCCATCTGCGGTGGATAGCTTCCCCAAGAAAGTTGGGTCAGATATTGCTCTAGAACTGGTGAGCTTTATGAGATTCCGTCTTCTAAAATCATCAAAGATGCGATTTGCGGTTTTTAACTCATCTGAGTCATCAGGCGTGACATGCAGTAGACGATAGAGAAAAGAGAGGTCATCGCACACCATGAACGAGGCTGAATCTTCAGTGGGTAAGGAAAACAGTTGAGACCCAGCTTCATCAAGCACCCTGAGCAGCATGAGTTCAGCGGCTCGGACAGTCTTATGAAAATAAACCGCTTCGAACATATTCGCTGCGGCAGAAAGATACGACTCCAGCGTGAATAGAGAACTTCGTTCGACAGCAATCTTATTCTTCGCAATTCGTGTGGCAGAGAATAGTTTCCTGAACTCTAACTGAGCATATTCAACTCCTGCAAAATAGGAATCGCGTTCAAGGTCATCAATCAGCTCTGGATTGATTGGACAGTGGATGAGGTCAATCAAATAGCTCTTAATCGGTATTCCTTTGCGAACAAAATCAACTGCCTCATTCAACGCATACCCGTGTTTCGTAACAAACTCGCCAACTTGACTTTCTTTTAGGATTATTTCGGCAATCTTTGTTCGGTCGATCCCACGTACGGAAAGATACTCCTCAGACACATTTGCCCAGGGGCCATTTGTTAACATGAGAAGTAACGCCGCTAATCTTCCTTTGAGAACTTCTTCAACTCCAGCACCTAAATACTCAAGAAAGATCTCGGTCATGTGCATAAAACCGAATGTCCTACCCATCAGAGAAATAGCGGCTCCCGGATAGACCAAGGACAAACCAGCAGGTCCTTGGATGTACCGCAGACGCTGACTAAGACGCAGGTCAATGATTTCCTTCTCCAGAGCGGTTAAGGAAACATATCCATGTATAGGGTCTTTAATCTTGGCAACGGTGGAAAAGTCTGTCAACGGCATATCTCATTCAACCTTTTTTGGTCATTTGAAGTGTATAAAAAACCCTGAAATACCTACCCCTCCTTGCTTCTAGGGCAACCTTCATCAAGGGTTGTGCATCGGGCGGGATACTATGAAACAGCTTGGGGTCTTGTGGATAGTATTACTATTACTCCTCGCACCTTCTACGTCAAGCATTAATGTTTCAGTAGATAACAGTAAAGCTTCTTCTGACTCGCCTGTAACTTTTTTTCCAAGAGTATACGGCCAAGACTTCTCGGAATCGGTATATTGGAGTGTTTCGGAATCAAACTATAGAGGTTTTGTTCAGAAACTGACTGAGAATGGATCAAGATGGATAATGGACTATTCAATGGCTTCAGAAGGCAATAACAAGTATGCCCGTAACTACATCATTCAACAGTTGCACGACCTCTCAAATGGGAGAATTGAAACCGAAGTAGTCGGAAATTGCCTGAATGTTGTAGGTAAGCTTCCAGGATACCTTCCTGGTAACAATCCAGCTTTTGCAGTTAGTGCACACTATGACTCTGCTCAAGGCTCGCCTGGGGCAAATTGTGACGGTAGTGGTATTGCTGCTGTTCTCGAACTCGCAAGAGTGCTTTCCATGTATGAGTGGCCTCTCGACATCTACTTCATTGCATTTAATGGACTCTTCACATTTAGTGGAATGGAAGGGAGTCCCCAGGTTGCAAACATGTTTCAACAGAGAGGAATTAATCTCTTGATGTTGTATAATTTTGACACCTTACTCGTACAAGATCCCAGTCTTCCGGTGGATGAAAGAGTCCAGATTGGGTATCCTGTAGGATCATACTATAATGGCCAATATTGGGCAGAACTTGCGCGGCAGATGAGCAACAATATTGGGACGAACAGGATTGTTCCAGTACCCTCATCAAGTTTCTACCTCTGGAGTTCGTCTGATCAATACGCCTTCTATGAGAGAGGTTTTTCAAACGTGATGTGCGCTTTCGAGTCAGGAAGAGCGGTGGATAGCGCCTATCACAGCACTACTGATCAATGGGACAATAGGAACTATCGTTACAGTCTTGGTGTGGCAACAACGGCTGCTATTGGAGCTAGTATAGCCTACACAATGAGTCGTGGACTGGGCAAACCGTTGATGAACACTTTTGACTTCACCCTTGCAAGTAATGTTGACAAGCAGATCTATATCACAGTGACAACCCCAACCTTCGTCAACATTTCAGCAAGGTGGTTTGGAGGTACATCTTCCTTCTTGTTGTTGAGCCCTGGAGGTTCAGTGGTTTCATCTAGAGAGTACAACCACACCTCAGCTTGGAGTCCTACAGAAGTTATGAGTCAGTATGTCGACCAGAATGGACAGTATACTCTGATTGTGTATAACAGCGATTCCAGGGTAGTTGGGTATGAGCTCAATGTTTCAATGGAAACTGACATCGAGGGAAACGGTATTTTGGACAGTCAGGAGTACTGGATTAATAGTTCCCTCTTTAATTCCGATCAAGATTCTGATGGGTTAAGCGATGCAGAAGAGATTCTTCTGGGAACTAACATGACGCTTGCGGATACAGACCATGATGAGATGCCCGACAAATATGAGGTCGACAATGGCTTCAATCCGAGAGACCCATCTGATGGTGGAGAAGATGCCGATGGAGACGGATTGACCAATGCGCAGGAATACATGGCAGGTCTCAACCCATTCTCACCAGATACCGATAATGATGGTATGCCAGATCTTTGGGAGCTTGAACATGGATTGGACCCACTGGTAAACGATGCAGGACTGGATCCGGATGGTGACGGACTCACTAATCTTCAGGAGTACCTGAACAACTCAGATCCGCAAACACCCCAACCAATGGAAATCCCAAGGGAGTTGGTTACAGCTCCGATAGGCATCATTGCTTTAATCGGTGCATTTGTTTATATTCGCAGACGCAAGGACCCTTGGAGCTAGACGAGGATAGTATATGAAACGAGTAATCTCAATCTACTTCATCTGTCTGTTTCTATTCATTAGTCCAATCTATAGCAGACCAGGAAAAACAGACACTACCAATTCAGGTCTCTATGCTCCAGCAGCAGCCAATGATATCCAGAGAGTATATGGAATCGATTTGTCACAACAGGTGTTCAACACTGTATCAATCAATAGTTATCGAAACTTCATCATTCAACTAACAGAGAACGGTTCAAGACCAGCTGGATACCCTTCACAACTGGGAGATCAAAACATTGCTGCAAGAAACTGGATTGCTGAGCAGTTGAAAGAGGTTTCAAATGGTAGGATTGAGGTCGAAATACTTGGGCACTATGCATCAGTGCTAGGGAAACTTCCTGGATACCTACCTGTGGATGCGCCAGCTCTGATGATTGGAGGACATTATGACTCGGTGCCAGCTGCGCCAGGAGCAAATGATGATGCCACAGGTGTCGCTGCTGCTCTGGAGCTTGCTAGAGTAATGTCAAGGTACAATTGGCCCTTGGACATCTACTTTGGCGCCTGGAACGCAGAAGAAGATGGACTTCTGGGTAGCACAGAAGTGGCCACAATAATGAAGGATAGAGGAGTTGAACTTCTTGCCTACTACAATGTTGATATGCTTCTAGTACCAGATCCCGCAGCTCCACAAGGCAGTCAAATCCTGATGGCATATCCAGTTGGGTATTATCATGAAGGAGCATATTGGGCAGATATAGCAAG
>RDNZ01000058.1 GCA_011364905.1 Candidatus Thorarchaeota archaeon | reverse complement strand
CACAACGGATTTCACCAAGATCTCAGAAGTCATCAACCGTTTGAGAAACTCCTCAGTGATGCATGATTCCAAGGGGATGGTCAAGAACTGGCAAAAGAAAGTATTGGACTATGTCTGGTCTGAGGAGTGCATTTTACAGGTCAAGAGAACAGCACTAGAAGATCTTGATAGAGCAAGGAAATTCGTTGATGATGATGAAGCTCCAAGTGCAATTTTCGAGATGCGCCAAGGCATATTCAATCTGGGACGGGTTATCCTCATGGTGAACAACAACTTCTTGATACTAAAGCCTGCTGAAATCTTGACCGAAGTTCGAATGCTCGATCCTATGATCTATTCACTGTTCCTGAGAGCATTCAAGCTTAAAGGGATGGATGAATCCAAACTGCTAGTGGCATTGAATGATCTCCGCCAATGGTTGGACATTGCTGAATCTCGAATAAGTGAGGTAGGAATCGACGAACAAGCTGTGCTTGCCACAGGTCTGTTGTCAGAGGCTCAGAGAGAATATCATGGTTCATTGGTACTGACATACAATGGCGACTATGAGCTAGCTGTTCTAGAGATGCGTCAGGCTGCTCGTTCTTTGGGGAGAACGCTCATAACTCTCAAGGAATTCTCCAGTCTGGTTGATGGCGTATTCATGGACCAACTTAGCGAAACTGAACCGGGATTTTATGAGGAGATTCTTGTAGAGCATGGTGCATATGACATACTTCCAAAAGAAATCGTTAGGATTATTGGAGAAGCCCAATTCATAGCACAGCGAATCTAGGTTAGATTGATTAGGTTGGTTTGAATTTTCTTGATTTGTGTTGTCTATGAAGGATGTTGAGATACTGAAACTACTGAGTATTACACTAAGAAGAGAGAAACAAATCCTTCTTGAAGAAGAGCTTCAGAAATATGGAAGAGCAACAAACTGGGCAATAAAGCAGATTCTAAAGCTGCATCTTTCATCCCGCACAAAAGCAACTGAAGTTCTACAAGATGACTTTTCAGAGAGGTATGACAAAAGGCGTGCATATCTCGAAGATGTGGTTCGGACAGCAGGAGCGGAGATTAATCGACATCGCAAGCTTGCAAAGACCATTCGTAGCATGAGGGATAAAACGCCATTCTTCAAACCTGGTCGAATTATTCATTCCCAGCCAATCGTTAGGTTGGATGAGAAGGCTGTTACGTTGAGTCTTGCCGATGGTAGTTTGCTTCCAATCCCATTCGATAAACGGAGTAGAAATAGGCTAGCAGATAAAATTGCCAGTATTCTCAGGGGTTCGAAAGAGGGCGTTATCAATAATAAATATGGTCGTATAAGGATAAGTTGGAACAAGGAAGGATTCGCAGACATAGACATTCGCGCAGCTAAACAGGACTCAATAGATTAATAGTTCAAAGAGTTGGTGCCCATTCTTTTACGGATCCCGATAAGTCTGCTGAATAGATTCGTGTACCATCTGGAGACCATGCTATTGATGCGATTCCTGTCACTAGTTTCCCAGAAGCTATTTTGGTGTTGTCTGTTAAGGACCATATTCTAATTGTACGGTCCCAGCTTGCTGACGCGATATATTGTCCAGTGGGATCCACAGACAAGGCACTCACAATGTCTGTATGTCCCGAAAGCTCTGATTTCTTTCCCGTGTTGACAATATCAACCATGAGAATTTTTCCGCTTTGGAGACCCAAGAAAACACTGGTCCCATCGGAAGCTACAGCCATCGACCTGATACGGTTCTTCTGCTTGATTAGGGTCTTCTCTGCATCATAGGACGCAAGGTCCCACAGTCTACAGATACCATCATATGATGCAGTCACTATCTTCTGCTCTTCATCCATGATTGCAACTCCAGAGATGTCTGAATTATGAGCTTGAAGATTCCGAATAGTCCTTAGACTTCTTAAAGAGAATACTTTCACCATACCATCGCGGGACCCTGAAGCACCTTTTCCGTGCTTCAGTGAAACTGTAAGTGCTTTTACCTCACTTGGGTGTTTTAGAATAAGTGACTCCTCGATGTTTTTTCGATTCCACAATCGGGTAGTCTGATCCCAGCTGCACGATAGGACAGAGTTCGTACTCCCAACAAAGGCCACATCAGTCACCGCACCTTCATGGCCTGCAATCCCCCGTTTGGGATTGCCAGAACGTGAGTCAATCAGAAGAATGTCAGAACTCATAGTTCCACAGGCGATCAAACGACCATTAGGAGCAATTGAGATACTTGTAAGAAGTGGGGGTGAAACTTCAGTTGGTCTATACAGGTCCACCTTCTCCACTCTTAATCACCATCGTGTTCTCTCAATGCTCTATGAGAGACATTTAGTTTAAAGCTGTGTAACATTCTATCTTCTCTTCAATTGTATGTAGATTATTGGAATTGCTAAAATCACAATAACTATTGTTCCGATGAATAGCAACATTGGTTGATCAAGTGGAAATTCTGTGATGCTATTAGCCTCTTCTACTACAAAGACTTCGATGACCTCTCCAACCTTCTCAAGACTTTCTGCGCTGCACTTGTCTGGTGTGTCTTCAAGTGTGTGCCAGTATGATGGAAAAGGTACTTGAATCAAGTCAACAGCGGGAATGCCTGCTTCTAGAAATGGTCTATGATCATCAGTGACTGAACCTCGGTAGGAATCAATGAATGTATCATTGTATCCTAACTGCTCAGCAATACTCCATATTGAGTTCTGAAGAGAGGTTGTAGAACTACCTTCCCGAGGTAGTTCAAGATTAGCATCGCCCACCATGTCAAGTAGAACCATCGCATGAATCGAGTTTCTACGCTCTGTGCTCAACTGAGATACATAGTATGTCGATCCCTGAATCCAGTCCCATCCTGAGATGCCTCCTGAGTCCTCAGCATCAAAAAGAACAATCTCCACAGATGACCGCGTGTCATTTTGGAGGATGTCAGAAAGTTCCAATAGAACAGCTACTCCGCTTGCCCCATCATTAGCTCCAAGACCAGAACCTGTGCTTGAAGTTCCTGGAGGGCGAGTATCATAGTGTGCACCCAGAATTATTGGTGAGTTGTTCTCCGAATTCCATCTAGCTATTATATTGATACATTCCACCTCATGATAGGTGAAATTTTGGAATGTGACATCCCATCCAAAAGACTGGAACTTTTCACTAATCATTGATCTGCAAAGACTTAGATTGTTTGAACCAGGCGGACGAGGACCAAAATCGCATTGTTCAACAAGGTATGAGTATGCATCAGAACCACTAAACAAGGGCACATGAGAAACCTCGTGTATTCTAAACGGACTTCCTGCTAGACTTACCAACAGGATAACGAATAGGCCAGTCCACATTCCTTTCATTGCAAACTCGAACAGTATATGGAAACCTATGAAGTTTTTCAGTTTGGTGCTTGAAGATGGGACTGAACAACTTGCTTGATGATAGCGGGAAATTCACGTGGGAGCCGTTTGAGCACAACATATGGAATGTCTGCATAGCCAATCTCACCCCGGGCGACCATTGTCATCACTTCTGATGCCAGTTTGTGTCCGTTTGCCCTTGGGAGAATGAAGTCAGCCATTGAAGACCCGCGTACCCCGACGCGGGATGCCATGGCAAAATTAGATGAGAACTCTTTTCGACAGAGGTCTTGATATTCGGAAAGCGCTTCTTCATCATAGCGGTCATCCCCATATGCCCTGTTAATGACTGAAGCTGCAAATTCGCCAGACTTCATCGCATAGGCAATTCCTTCACCCATAAGAGGATCTACAAAACCTGCGGCATCTCCAATGAGAATTGCTCGATGCGTCACATTCTTACTATTGAGCCCATCTCCGCCGAGAAAGAAGGTTCGTCTCTTCTCAAGATGTAGACTCACACCTATTCTCTTCTCGACACCCTTGTAAAAGGAGTCGAAACGTTGTCTAAGAGCGCGCATGTGAACCGCTGCGCCGGCAATCCCAATTGCAAGGTGCTCCTTTTTTGGAAAGATCCAGCCATAGCTCACCCGCCCCTCTACCGGACTCATCTCAAGTATGGATGGATTTCCTCTTGTTGCTTTTAGCACACCTTCTTTGCCAACATAAAAGTCAGTCTCCATTCCAAGACCGACCTTTGTCAGATCCTTGCGTTGTGGTCTTAGACCTAGTGATCTGCTTATCACAGAGTTGACTCCATCTGCTCCAAGAAGGTATCTCCCGTCAAATGAACGTCCGTCAGCAAGTTTGACGCTTGCGGAATCGCGCGATGCAGATGCTGCAATGACATGTGCATTCTCCTCCAAGTCAGCTCCTCTATCGCTTGCGCGTCTTGCTAGAAACTCGTCGAAACGGGCCCGAAAGACAGTAATTCCAATTAGCTTGTCGGAAACGAACTCAGTTGACCGACCATCATTGAGAAGAAATCTCAGTCCGTATATCTGCTGTTCTACTAGCTCCTTGGGGAGCTTCCCTTCAATCAACCGAAGCCCATGATACATTACGGCGCCGCCACAGGGTTTCTCTCTGGGCAATGTGCACTTTTCCAACAGAAGTGTTTTGAGACCAAACCTGGCGCAATTATACGCAGCAATCGATCCAGCAGGGCCTGCTCCAACCACAATGACATCATAGGTCAATAGTTTTGAAAGCCTCCATCGGAGAGTTGTAGGTTAACATGAGCCATGGTTTCCTCGCCCTGATAAATTTGCGTCGTTATGTTGATTAATTAGGTTTGGCTTTTGATAAACTGAAAAGTATCCTCATCGCCATGCTCCAGAGATTGCACTTTTTCCCGAATCAGAGATTCGAACTCAGGATTGATTTCATAGCCAATGGAATTTCGGCCTAACTCTCGAGCGACCTTGAGGGTCGTCCCACTTCCAGCAAATGGATCGAGAACAGTATCTCCGACAAAGGAGTATAGTCGAATACATCTTCGTGGGAGTTCTTCGGGGAATGGCGCAGGATGGCTTTCCTGTTTTGCAGAGGCGGGAGCGAAGTCCCAGATGGAGTTCTGAACCCAATTTGTGAACTCTTCATGCGATATCTCAGAGGCGTCCTTGACATTCTTACCAACAGGGGGTCTCTTTCCACTCTTAGAGAAGACAAGAATCCATTCATAGGGATATGTTGAGAGAAGGTTTGGGGGGTATGGGTAAGATCCCCACGAGCTAAACCTGACCGCCTTGCGTTTGTCCCAAATGTACAAAGAATGAAAATACATGTTTCCAAGTGAAGACATGAATTCCTCAAGTTCTGGCAGAACTGTTTTTGTGACTCGTCGATTGAACTTTGTGTTCTTCCCGGTGAGTAAGATAGGCATGATATTGATTATTAGCTTGCCATCAGGTACAAGCTTCTTGACACATTCTCGAAATACATCGCAGATAGAGGCGAAATACTCCTCGTAGGTTTCGGCAGTCTGTCCAACACCTTGATCTTCACCATAATCCTTCAGATTCCAATAAGGCGGGGAAGTGACAACAAGATGGACTGAAGCATCTTTCACCTCATCCATCTGTCTGCTGTCTTTAATCACAACCATATGGTGTGTCATCCCGATCTCCGACTCCCTCTAGCTAGGTCCCAGACGAGAATCTGTTCCTTTCTTTGGGTTTTATTGATCTTGTCCCAGAGACCACTTGCGGTGTTTGTGTATTCTCGTTCTACAACGTATGGATTGCTCCAAGGAGCAATTTCGCTGAAGAACTCAGACCCCTTGATTAGTTCGCCATGAACTTTTCGGTTTCCAACAACGAATATGATTAATGATTTGTCATGGGTTACCTTGTCAATTGCATCCAATGCAATTCTCATATCCTTTCTATAAGTCGAATATTTCTGAATCAAGCCAGCTCGAATCGAGGTTCGATCCATAGCAAGTATCTCAAGGACAATCTTGGAATAATAGCCAGTGTAGTCAAGGGCATCGAAATATGGAGGACTTGTATACACAATATCAATTGAGTTCTCATTAATGATTTCGTGGATTTGACGTGAGTCGTAGGTGTGAATTGTTACGGGCGAACCCTTGTTCACGAATCCCATATGTTTCTTGGTTTTTCTAAGTAGAGTTGAGTAGAAGTCTATTTTTCTAAGAGGGGGATTGATACGGCCTATTGATGTGGATGTCCATAACCAGCCATTGCATGCTCTGGCAGCAACGCAAATTGCCCCATACAACGCTGAGAGAAGAAAGGAGTTGAAATGAGTTGAAACCTGCACCATTCTCATGATCTGATTCGCGGTATCTGGGTGGAAATACTTCGATGCGACAGTTGGCATGCTAGGAACATCTTGTTGAATCTGGGCATCTGAGATAGCGTATGACAGGTCATCGAGCGTAGAGACTTTATCAATTGATTCAGTTTTCCCCCTGGCAATGACGCATGCTAGAGGATTGTTATCGACACCTATCGCCCTCATGCCATGTGCCTGAGCCTCGTAAACTATCGTGCCGGTTCCGCAGAACGGGTCCAGAAGGACAGCATCTGATGGAAGTTGTGAGATGACTTGAGCAGCATCTAATGCAGATATCTTTCCTCGATAGGGATAGATACCATGAATGGATTTTGGATTACTGACCTTGTCGAAGAAACGTAGAGTGAGATTTGTATGTGAGTCTCGAATTTTGCGATTACTAACCCCTGTTTCTTGCATGACATTCCAACTAATGCAATACTCCACTAAAAATCTGCCCAGCTACTAACAAAGTCTCGGACTTTCCTACTTCTAATGATACTAGTAGATTCAAATTCATGCGAATTACTACTTCGACTCTTCCATCTTATCGATTGCCATGACCACAGCATCTAGTGATTTCGCAATCGCTTCTACAAGTAGCGGATTCTGTTCTCCAGTTTCCTCATCTTCCTGTGCTTGCTCGGTCTTCTGGGCTCCATGAAGATTGCCATCGCATGAGAGAATCGCAGCGGCCTCCAAGCCTCGAGTCTGTGCAAACGTAAACAGAAGCGAGGATTCCATCTCAACACTCTTTACTCGTGCTCGGGTCCAAAGGTCAAGTTGATTCAGGGCAGGGTTGACATAGTAAATATCGGACGTCCAGTTGACACCTGCATGAACTCGTTCGGGAGGAAGTAGTTGTAGAATACTCTCATGCAGCGCAAGGAACCATCTTGGAGAGGCTACAGCTGGATATCCCATCGGAGCATAATTGAGACTGGCCCGTTCATCACGGACACATGCGGTTGGGACCACTACATCACCAGCCTTGACTAATGGATCTATGCCTCCACAGCTTCCAAGTCGAATGATGACTTCACAGCCAAGTCTTGACAACTCCTCGATACAGATGTGAGTTGAAGCAACACCCATTCCAGTACCAGAAATGGTCACCGGTACCCCTTTTGGTGTGTATGCGCGATAAGTGACGAGGCCTCTGTACCGCGAAACCTCTTCAGGATTCTTCATCCTTGATGCAATGATTGGTACGCGATCAGGATTACCTGTGATAATAACATGTTTCTCTACATCGCCGTCTCCGACTCTGAGATGAGGTTGAACTCGTGTCTTCAATGGAAACACCTGACTGTCATCAGGGTTTCAATACTTACTTTTACAATGTTCGGTTCTGGAGAGATTAGCATTGACGCGGAATCCCATTCAAACGTGAGAGTACGCAGTCCATACATACCCATTCTCCGTTAATGAAAAAACTTCTTTGAAACCGAGGTTTTGTAGTATCACAGACATTGCATCTTCGTAGCTCGGTCATGTAGTTCTCAGTAAGGAACACGAGTAATAATGACACTAATTTCGTGTTCTCTTGTTGAATCAACATATTTCATCACATCCTCAGTAATGTGCATGCCATCCCTTATTAGAACCACACAACAATTTTCTACTAGTCCTAAGCCACTCAACTGAAGCCACGAATAAATGGGAATGATAAAACAATGACCATGGACCAAGATTTCAGCTATTTCTGCTATCGATGCGGCGGAGAGAATAAACTGAAGCTTCCTATGCCAAATGCGCCAGAATATCACCATACGAGTCTCACATGTGCAAAGTGTGGAGATAAAACCCATATACTCCTCAGTCACTGCCCCAGTTGTACTCGTTTTGTCTATTGGATCAATGATATTTCAATCCCAGACCTCGTTGCGGGTTTTGCCAGGTATATGGTCCATAACATGCAGGCATTGATAGACAAGGCTGCTGCACAAGGAGCATCAATAAGCATCGATACCCCAGCCATATACCCAATAAATGCGACCTGCCCCTGTGGCGAAAATCTCTCCGTTGAGATTGAGATACCAGATCTAGACTGACTATCTCATTTGGTGTTGTACCAGTCACAGACTTCAGATAATGGACAAACAGTACACCTGGGATTTCTCCGTAGACAGACCATTGATACCAAGTCAATAATCCCCCAATAGAGCTCCGACTCATGAGAACCTCCAAACTTGGACACGAAGTCCCAAGCTTGTGTGTCAGAGGACCCTACGAACGAAGTTCCAAAGACCCTCGAGAGAAGGTGAATCACATTTCCATCGACCAGAGGCACAGCTTCACCGTATGCAAAATTCATGACTGCTGAGGCGATGTATCTGCCAACTCCTGGGAGAGATTTTAGAATAGCATAAGACTGAGGAATCTCACCATTGTATTCCTTCGATATTAGCATGAAGGCCTTCTTGAACTGTTTCGCTCGTTCGGTTTGTAAGCCCAAAGAACTCAATGCTTGAACTATTGTTGATTCATGCGCTCGCGCAAGGCGTAAGGGAGTGTTGAAGCGCGTGATGAATTTACCAAAGACACGCGATACAGCGGAGGCTGTTGTCCTACGCAGAAGCATCTCTGCGACGAGAATTTGAAAGGGATCCTTTGTGGTTCTCCACGGAAAAGTACGACCATTTAGTCCAAACCAATCCATTACTCTCTTTCTAACAAGAGATGCTTTGGACACATCAACATCCATTCAAATTCCTCACTCTTTGTCAGGGAATTGAGATATGACATTTGGTATCAGAAGAGGAGAGTCAACTACGCTGACTCTTTCCATCTCCTTGAGCCTCCTAACATTATCCAAATCAATCTCGCGAGGTCTGATTGAGAACTCCTCACCTTTTGGTCCGATGGTGTGAACCTCCTCATCAACCTGATCTACAGGATACAGTAACACTGGTGTGTTTCCCTTCAACGTCTGAGCTACAGCATTTGTAATCAATGTATCAGCAATGCCATGCGCGATCTTTGCTGTGGAGTTGGCAGTCAAAGGAGCAACGACCAAGGCATCGTACTTGCCTAGTTGAAGTGGCCCAGCGATAAAAGGTACATTTGAGTTGGTTTCTTTCAAAACTTTTGAGAAAGAGGTGTGTAACATATCCCAGAGTCCATACAATCTAAGCACTTGTTCACCAGCTTTCGATACAAGAACAGTGAGACGAGCGTTTGGATCGTCTTCGAGCGTTCTCATAGTCTTAATAATCTCATGAATCAAGTCACCGGAACCAGTGATTCCCCAAACAACACGTTTCATTGTAATCAAAGTAGACTACTCGAACTTACAAAAATACATATCCCAAAACGGTGGTTGGTGATTGAGATAGAGATATACTGGAAAGAGGAGTCTTGTCCCATATGATTAGTTCCTACAAAGTGAGCGTGGGCATCACCACGCACATGCGTGTAAGTGCAACGAACTGGATTGCCCAGAATGCAGATGCTCTTGGTGCAGGAAGCATCTGGATTGGTGAAGATATCGCACTTGGACAAGAATCCTTTGTATTGACTGCAAGAACATTGCTTCAGTCGCACCAAGTCAGAGTAGGAACTGGTATCATTCCTGTCTCAGTTCACAACATATCTACACTTGCTCGAACAGGAGTCACCCTCAATGAGATTGGTCAAGGACGGTTCACATTTGGCCTTGGAATAGGGGGTATCCAAGACCTGGAGAAGCAGGGAATTCATATCAAGAAGCCAGTCACAGAACTTAGGAAGTCCGTGAATACACTCAGGATGTTATGGGCCGGAGAAACAATAGATACCAGCAGCGAGATGTTCTCGCTTCGTGGTTTCAGTTTAGAAAAAGATAATCCAATACGAGTTCCTATCTTTTTGGGAGTACGAGGTCCTCAAATGCTAAAACTGGCTGGAAACATGGCTGATGGAGTAATCCTATCTGGACCATTTGATTACCTGCAATATGCTATCAGAGCAGTTGATGAAGCAGCTAAAGAAGCTGGAAGAAACAAGAGAGATGTAGAGAAAGTAGTCTGGGTACCTACAATTCCTACGTTTAAAGGAATTAAAGAAAAGGTTGCTCGTAGAGTTGTTGCCTTGGTCATAGCTGATACACCGGATGCCGTCTTGGATATGCTCACCATAGACAGGGAGAGAGTGGATAGAATTCGAAAGACGGTTTCATCGTCAAGTCCTAAGGAAGGCGCAAAGTTCGTGGATGACAAGTTGTTAGATGTCTTTTCAATAAGTGGCACAAAGGAGCATATGGTTGATAGGTTTGAAGATGTGATTGGTATTGGTGCCACGGAGGTTGTCCTTGGGCCGCCATTCTCGGGAGATTGGAGGCAAGCTTTGGTGGAGATATTTCACGAAGTTGAATCAAGGAGGGAAACAACATGAAATGGGGGGTCGCTCTAAATGTTAGAGATGAAGTATCAGAAACTTTACGAAAAGCAGAGGTTGCTGATAGAGGTGCAATTGATCAGATATGGGTGACTGATTTCCCAACTGTCAGGTATGCACCAGCCATTGCAGCAGCGATTGCTGAAAGAACCCAAAAGTGTAGAATTGGAGTTGGACTCATTAGTCCTCTTCTATACTCATCAACACAGATTTCTCAATTCATGTCTACACTGATTGATACCTACGGTGACAGGTTCGACCTGCTAATAGGTCCGGGTGATAGAAGTGCCTTGGCACGCGTGGGAGTTTCACATTCAATAAAGCAAATGGTGGAATATACAACAAGCGCTCTTGACACGATTAAATCAGACCTCTCAAAGGCAGGCTATGAGTGTTCAGTGCTTCTTGGTGCTCAAGGCCCAGTGATGATCAAGAAGTCACTGAAAGCCGATGGTGTTCTGTTGAACTTTTCAGATATCGAGATGCTGCATTGGGCACTAAACCAGATGGGGAAAATCCCGACGGATTTTGGACTTGGGGTTTTCCCACCTACCTATATCGGGAACTGCCAAGACATTATGGACAATCAGAGCATTGCTCTCTCAGCAGCAATGGTGGCTCTTGGCCTAAACAGCAAAGTAAGTGAAACATTTGGATTTCGTGATAAAATCGATACAGCGAGAAGTTTGCTGAAAGGGAAAAAACGCATTGATGTGGATATTGCAAACTCCATTGGGAGAGATGTTTTGAAGAGATTTGCTCTTTGCATGGCCAATGATCAACTCCAAGAGTATCTGAAAGTAATCGAAGGGATGGGTATCTCTTCAATTGTGTTCGGACCACCTCAGGGAATTAGAGAGAAAGGAGTGGAACTTTTGGTGAAAGCAAAACAACAAACATAGTATAAGCTAGGGCGGCAGACAGTGACGCAAATCCACCTCATCGGGCTTTATAGACCAAACACCATCATTGTACTCCCAATTCTTTGTTAAGTCAATAGTTGATCTCGAACCTCGCTGACTGATTGTCATGATTGGCTGAACGACATCAACACCACTCATTTGCTGGAGCGCACGAAAGACCTGGTAGTACTCCACTTGATGATTGGCAGGAACACTAGTCCAAACAATGATTCCTCGGGCCGAGAGGTAATACATGGTCCATGGAAAGGTGACAATCGTGGACAAGATACGGTCCTTCCAAGCATCACTACACACAATTTCAAAACAGAAGTTTGATGATAGACCAAGTCCATAAACAGCAACATATGGGAGCAAGAGGTTGTGACTGTTGAGTTTTTGTATCACCTGAGAAACCTTACGTGCGTCAATGTCCCAACCGTAGGTCGATAGACTCCTGCTAATCTTGCTTGGCGGAGCTCTGATATTGAGCTGCATCTCTGATCCTACGACCAACTCTGTTTGACCGAATCCTGGTTGCAACCCTTTACACAAGAGCACCACTGGAAGTTTGTCTATATCCTGTACAGTTTCTTCGAAGGGAGACTCCACAACTCCCGCAAGGTTCCAGGTACCTTTCTTGAAAAGCGACAGATTTGATCTCGCACCAGAACCGGTCTGATAATGCAAGCTTGAATAATCAAAGTAGGTCTTCGAAATAGCCCTGATTGACTCGTGAAATGTGGTTAGATTCCTTTCTCGATTAGGAATCATAAAACTCGCGTATCCAAGGTCAGTCATGGTTGTCTTGAGCACACTCTTTGTGAACCTATATTCCAAGAATCCTTGTTCAACCTCGGACCAGTCAATGTCTTCTCGAAGTGTAAAGAAAAGCATTGCAGATTGAATGTTAAATGCAGTGTAGTCGAGTATTGCACTGTATCTCACAAAATGCCGGTCGCGAAGCCGCTCAAGAGCTCTTGCAACCGTTCGGGGAGCCATATGTAGAGCTTCTGATGCCTTTACAAGTGAGATTGTTGGACTAATTGCCAGGACCTTAAGAACATCAAAATCAGTCTGCGTGATTGGGGTTTCTTCAATAAGAAACGCGAAAGTATAAGCAGACCTCACTGAGTCTCGTGTCAGTAGATTGAATTTGCTCAGTGTCTTCAGGTTCTCTAGGACTTTGTTCTTGAAGGTTTCATTAATCGGTATAATAGTGGGATTTGTCGGATAAGCAACAAATTCAGGATTCCTCTTCAAGATTTCAACAGCCTTTAAGGCGTCTTCCATTGGCACAGCGCCGGAGCAGAGTCCTAGATAGATTCTCATAGCATCTAGATAGAACTGGACTGATGGCTCAGCTGATTCTGGGAATAAATCATCGTATGGAGTTTCTATATCCACTGAAGTGCGCTTTCGTCGAGATGCATCTTGAGATGCTTTACTCAATCCCATACGAGTGTTATCCAATTCTTTTCAACGCCGAGAGTTATTTTCTCTAGAGGACATGCGTGATGTTATAGATGGCACCACACTCTCAAGTCTTTTTCCAATCTCGTTACGGTCCGCTATAAATGTGCATATCTCTGAAGTGTTACCTGCAAGATTGGTGAGGATTTGTGTCGTAGTGAGCCAATCTATAGTCCTTGGGGTTTCTAGATCGAGTACAGTCAATGATTGTCCGGAAATGACCCTTGCTTTCGGGAATGTGCTTGCTTGTGCATGAAGCACCCGCGATAGAGGAGAGTTTTCAGAGTCTGTCTTGATGCAGACAATAAGCTTCTGAGGGA
>RDNZ01000005.1 GCA_011364905.1 Candidatus Thorarchaeota archaeon | reverse complement strand
TGGTCTTTACATTGTGTTTCTGGTTATTGGTGTTTCAATCAACATTATTGGGATAATACAGGGAAGTCTACCTTACAATCCAATGATTGCTGGTAATCCAGTTATCTTCTTTATTATGTTCAGTCCACCTGTTCCACTAATGTATCTTGATCTCCGATTGCCTGAATCCTCAGGAATCTACAGAACATTATCCGACTGGGGCATGGTTTTGTTGGCATGGCTGGTAGTGATAGTCATTGCACTAGGAGCGGAAGAATCGGTGACCCTTTTCTATTGAATACTTGCATCTTGATTACGTAAATGGTATAGCGCACATTGTTTCTGTGAGATGTGTGAATCACTGCCATCTCGAAAGCCTAATAAGCCGACTGGAGGCTCGAACCCGAGTCAGGTGAATGATTGATGAGCTTTGATATTATTGCTGAGCCAACTGTAAAGTCTCTACGAGATGCTCGTCCAAGGAGAGGTCGTGGATTTAGTAAGGAAGAGACCTCACAAGCAGGACTCACCGTTGACGAGGCTCGGCGTATGGGCTTGATTGTAGATATAAAGAGAAAGACTGTCCATCCAGAGAATGTTGCTGCACTTAAGCAATACATGAAGGACCTTGAAGACCTCGTTGCCTCAATGGCTGAGGAGACCGAACCTACAAAGGCTAAGGCAGCTGCACCAGCAGATGACCTGGGTTCTCTTCGTGCAGTCAACAAAACCGAAGTCCCACTCCTTGTGAAAGCAGGCATCAAGACCTTCGAAGACCTTGCGTATTGTGACATTTCAAAGGTTGCCAAAAAGACAGGCATCGATGAGGACCGGATTACCAAAATGGTGAAAGCGGCTCTTAAGAAAGTATAGAGCAGACTGGGTCGTGCCATGGAGATGAGCGAGTTGGACTATGCTCAACTCACATCAGTGCTTCTGAATCCTCCATCGGTGAAATATCCGGTGGTGCTCCCTGATTTTTTTGTTGACCACTTCGTAGTGTATGACTCATTAGAGTCCCTCATTGATGAATTGAAGCGACTTGCAGAACAGGGTGGTGGGAACCTTCTCAACAATAAGCAGTTCATTCGGAAGGGAGGGAATGCAGTAAATACGGTATCTGCTCTGCTTTCATTGGGTCTCAGTCCAAGACTCATTGCAACTACTGACAATTATGGTGAATCTCTTCTAAAAGCTCTTGCTGACCCTAGTGTAGACTTGAGTCATGTTCACACTGATGGTCGTCTCTCATCCACAGTTTCTATCGAAACGAAGTATAAGAACAGAAAAGTCAACTTGATGATCAGCGACAGCGGGTCAGCTTCCGAATTTTCGTTTTCAGAGCTCACAAGCGAGGACATTGATATCATCAAGGGTTGTGGACTTATAGCACTGGTGAACTTGAATCACAATCTAAAAGGCGCAGACCTCGCTCATGACCTCTTTGAAATGATAAAAGATACTTCCGATGCTTTGACCTTCATGGACTTGGGAGATCCTTCAGGCAATCCCCAAATAGTCCCTCAACATATTGAAAGGGTAATCAAAAGGGACCTTCTTGACATCTTAAGCGTCAATGAGAATGAGGTGGGCTGGATTGCTCAGACATTAACCGGTGATTGTGAACGCTGGAAAAACATGCCAGCAAAGCCAGAACTTTGGCTTGTGGGCGCTAAGCTCATTGCAGATGAAACTGGAGTTAGAGTTGATTTTCATTCTCCTTATTACTCAGCAACAATCAGTGGCGACGAGGTGTGTGCTGTTCCAACATTTGTTGCTGAGAGTCATGTTGTCTGTGGGGCAGGAGATGCTTGGAACGCAGGCGACATTTACGGTACGCTTTTGGCTCTCCCACCTCAAGATCGCCTAATTCTTGCTAATGCAGTCGCGACTCTCTATGTTTCCTCAGTTTCAGCTACACATCCCAAGATATCTGATATAGCTGAATTTCTAGAGTCTAGTCCGCTTCTATCAGTAGATGGTACAAAGCTACTTAAAGTTCAGTGACTTCCATAGCATTTGTATTTGTAACGCAAGGTTAGGTGTATGGCCGGTGCAACTGGAACGAGTACTTACCAAACTGAAATTTGATGAATCAGTTAATGGGTACGCACTCATTACCAGTGATGGCCATCCATTCCTATCGTTCTCATTGCCGGATGAAGTACTTCCTCAAATCAAGGGAACTCTTAGAATTCACGGAAGTGACCTAAAGCTCGTAAACATCATGACAAATCAGGGAATAGTCATACTCGCAAGAGTTAATCCGAAATGGGTGCTAGCAGTTCTTTTCGAGCCTGACTTTCAGCTTGGAGGCGCACTCTCTAGAACCAAGGCTGTTGTCGATCTTCTTATGGAAGTTGACTTGCCTCCGCCTCCAACTGGCCTGAGTGAAGAAGAGGAAGTGACTCCTAATCTGGAGAAAGAATCATCAGTTGATGTCGAGTCAACCATGCCTGAAATGCAACATGATGTTGTTGAAAGTACATCAATGCCAAGCGCTCCGTCTGAAACAGCACCTATCGGAATCCAAGCGGAGCCAACTGAGGAACCTGTCGAAGTACGACATGGATGTGTGGTTCATAGAGGTGAGAATTACAGAGACTCTGTCACTTTGGACACTAAGCTCAACACTTCCATCAAGCGTGAATTCGCTAATGTCGGAGTTGATGTTCTTCTGGTTGTTGATGAAAAGATGACTGTTTATATGCTGGCTGAACATCTTGCCCGACCAATGGAAAAGATCATCCAGATTGTTGAATGGTGCATCTCGCATGGAGTCCTCTGGGTTGAATGCCCTGAGGAGCAAGAGCCAAGTCAGAAAGAGATTATTGAGCTCCCTGTTTTCGAAGGAAACATCGATAAGGTCAAGAAGAAGGATCGCACAATACTCGAGCTGTGCGATGGAAAGAGAACGCTTCAGGAGATTGCCACCGAACTCGGTATACCCTATTTCGAAGCGCTACAAACAATCCTTCCCTATCGCGGGAAATCAGTCAAAATCGTCCGCACTGATAAAGCGTCACGATTCTGATAACGGAGGTTGAATAGATAAATGGGAATTAAAGGACGTATTGCTTGGTTCGCGATGACCCCTAAGGTCTCAAAAGTCCTGTTTCAGGCTAGTTATCGCGAATTGATGAATCTTCTCATGAGCACGAGTGCCAGTGTTGATGAGATAAACCGGAAGATGAAAGACATCGGTTTTCGGGTTGGAGAAACCCTGCTGATGGACTATGCTGAAAGAATTCGAGAACACGCTGGCAAGTTCCACGAGTTTGCCAACACTCTCCAGTTGGCATACAAAGTGAATTCGGGACAAGAATTCTCTGATATCTGGGTGAGTGAGGACAAGAGAACAATAAAGTTCACTGACGATGATTGCCCGATTTGTTCTGGAGTGCATATAACGGATATGCCTGGTCTGCAATATTGCGTTATTGTGAGCGGCGTGTTTGATGCAGTCATGAAGCTCAGAGGTTTCCAAGCAGAGAGTTTTCAGGAATCGTGTAGGGCACTAGGCGATGAAGTATGTACATGGACTCTCACTCTCCTGTAAGGCTTCATGAATACTTCAAGCTAACCATCCCGCATAGGTATAAAACATAATAACTGGAAATAGGGATATACAACCATTGCATATGGAGGACCTCAATTGGGTCAAGGATTAGGCACGCTATTGGGACTGATAACAGCATTTGCAGTGACCTTCATAGTGTTGATGTTTGGATCAATCATGCCAAACGACCTTATAGCATCCACAATTGTAGATGATTTTCTCGTCACTAACGAACTTGAGATACGTCTCGCCGTTACTGGTACTATCCTGTTTCCTGCCCCTGCTTTGCTTGGTTCCACCAGTTTGGGTTCTTTGGTCGGATATGGTGCTCCGGGCGGGACAGTTCTTATGTGGCTCGCATGGGGTATTGGCGGTCTTGTTGCTGGATTAATGACTAAGGAAATATTCCCTGGTATTCTATCTGCAGTATTCTCCGCCATCGTTGGTGCCTTTCTCACATGGCTGCTATTCTTCATGATAAGTCCCTCCTTTGCCAGCACAGGTATAATGGCAATTTTCCAGCAAGGCTCTCTCATTATAATGCAAGCGGCACTTGAAGGTACAGTCTATCCTGCCATTGCCTGCGCTATTGGTGGTCTTCTTGGAGGAGCAATAACCAGAGACCGATGATCACTCATTTTCTAAATTCAATGGTCTTCCGCACTCAGAGCACATCAATGGTTTGGACTTGAAAACCGCACCACACTCGCATATTGTTTCAATTTTGGAGGGTATTGGCGTTTCAGATTCAATTCCGAGTTTCTCGACAATCATTGCTATTGGAACTCCTGAGAATAACGAGAGCACTGACAGAACCAGCGAGGTGGAGAACTGCAAGAGCAATTCTATGTTTCTACTGGAGCTGTTCCAAAAATCAGGTTTCAAAAGAAGGAGCGAAATTAGAGCGAAGATTGCGCAGATTAGACCGACCCAGATTGCTGATCTGAGGGTATTCCAACCGGGCTTGGAAAACAGACCTATTATCAAGCCAATTATGATCCATGAAACAAAATAGAGGATTATAGTGGGTGCTGGGGCAGGACTGAGCAAGGTCTTCTGGAGGGCACTACTTCCTGCTAGAATATACCAGATGTCGTTGAATGGCTCTGGATAGATTGGTGGAGGAAGTTGAAGAAGTATTGTGATAGCTAGAGAACCTATTATGACTGCTATAAACCCACCAACAAAGTTCTTCATTCTACCTACTGGGCAGAGTTGAATCCTTCTTAACCGTTTTTGACGTGCTTCGGTATGCTTCGCCACCACAATCCTTTTCAGATGACCTTGAGAAAATAGCTCTAGAGGCAGGTGTCGGTCAATCCAGTGCCCGTGAGGTATAGCAATGTCCAAAGATTTAGAACGAGCTCTCTCTAAACTACGATTTGATGACCAAGTTCTGGGTTATTCATTAATGACAAAAGTTGGAAGACCATTTGTCAGTTTTGCATTTCCCGATGAGCTGTTTCCACGTGTAAAGGATAGCATCAATCTCTACAAAAGTGATCTACGCCTCATGACCATTGACACTGACCGTGGACTTGTTGTCTTATCTCCCGTTGACGATAATTGGATTCTGACAGTTCTATATGTTCCTGAGCTTCAACTTGGCCTTGCAATTGCTAAGACCAAGAATGTCCTACGGCTGCTAGAAGGAATAGAATTGCCACCTCCGCCTGAAGAGTTTGAGGAGTCTGTTGAATCGAATCTTCAAGTCTTGGAGAGCATTGCCATTAAGGCAGCATCTGTTGAGGCCACAAAACCGTTGGATACAGCTACTGTGTCTGAACCAGTAGTTGAAACTCCTCCTCCAGTAGCTGATACTTCTCAATCACAGGTTGAAGAACTGCCGCCCCCCGAATCTTTCAATGTTCTACCAGCAACGGTACCAGAAAGAGGCCCCACATACTCAAATGCGCTTTCACTGGACTCGGCGCTTTATAGCGAAATGAAGAAACTCTACCGCAACTTCGGATTTGATGTGTTAATGCTTGTCGATGGAACCATAAGCGTAGAAAAAATTGCTGACTCTATGTTTCAACCGAACAACAGGGTGATTGAACTTCTCAAATGGGGCGCTTCGAAAGGCATCGTCGAGGTTCCATTGGTTTCAGCTGGTGATGAAGTCAAGACAAAAGCCCAGAGCTCGATGGGTCATTATATCAAATGTCCTCGTTTTGAAGGGGACATGGGCAAAATCGCAAGTGAAGACATGAATATCATTAGAATATGTGATGGGTCTCGTACAACAGAGCAAATCGCGGAAGAGTTGAAACTTCCGTTACCAAAGGTTGTACAAACAATTGCCAAATACAGAAAGTATGGTCTGAAGTTGATTGGAAAAACCATCTAAACTGTAGTTCAGGTGAATATGTCATGCCCAAGGTGGAAAATCCATTGTTGCTTAGCCTTTACTCTTATTATGTAGAGAAAATCTTGTCAGAAACTGATAATATCGAAGAAGCAAATCAAAGGCTACGAAATCTTGGAAGTGAGATTGGTCAGCAAATCTATCTCAACACAGAAATAGTTGAGAAAACTAAAGATAACGTTACAACTCGTGAAGACGTAGCCAAGCTAATTGAGGTCATTTACAAGGTCCTTTTCGACAAAAAACCCAAAGACATTGACATGAAGACTGCTCGAGGGTCAGTTCGAATCACTGATGATAATTGTGTGTGGTGCCAGGAAGTAAATCTTGAGGGAATGCGTGGTTTCGGATACTGCGAGGTGTTCAGTGGAATTCTTCAAACAATACTGGAGTTCAAAGGCGTCGATGCTAAGGTCTTCCAAGAAATGAGTCATGCAACTGGTGCGGATGCATGTGTATGGAATGTCCGTCTTGTGTAATTATATCACACACACATAAAGCACTTAACGCTCAATTCATCTTCAGGCAGTGACACTGAGGTCTTGAATATGTCTAAGGAAGAAAAGGTAATTCCATGGTGGCATGGTCGACTCAAGGAACGAGACCTAATGGTTGCATTCTTTGCTAAAACCTGGAATAAACTCGGCAGCAGAATCGCTGTGATGTTCCCTGACCGTGTCAAAGACCTCTACTACTCTGCCGGGCGCCTTGCAGGTCTTGAGGCGCAACGAGAATACTTCAAGATTGGTAAACAAACGCCACCTGGTGATTTCAAAGGAATTGTCGAGTTCATTAAAATGTCTCTCGAAACTCTGATTGTACCATTTGGTGATGTTAGGATTGCCAAACTATACAAACTCTGGCTTGATGAGGAGGCAATTATCGAGATTGGAGACAATCCTTATGCCTCAGGATACGAATCTGAGGAGCCATCATGCTACTTTCTGAAGGGATTCATAGAGGCTGTTCTTGAGTATCTAACAGATTTCAACAGAATCGAGTATGAACGATTACTAGTGAATGAAGACACATGCATGTCAACAGGACAAGAAACTTGTAGTTTTAAGATTACAATGACTTACCCAGCACGTGGAGCGACTGAGTAGTGCGAAATTTCAACAAACGTAGTTTTTAACTGGAAAATCCTATTAGGTTTCGATGCAGGAAGCTAGAGTATGAATAGACGTATCACCAAACACCTTCTGGTAGGCCTCTCACTTGCCCTTCTCACATGGGGCGTCTTAGGGGTATTTCTATCTAGTACTAGTTTTGGTGGTGTTCATCCTGAAGCTCTAGATCTATCTTCCTCCTCAAGCTCTGAGCATATTACTCAGATATTCAAAGATTTTTCAATATGGATCGGAAGTGCTACAAGGACTGAGAATGTTTCAATGGATGCTCAATTCTTTTCTTGGAATTCCGGTGGAACAACGCTAAGCTGGTCCAATTCATTGTTTACATCCATTAGTTTTGGTTGCTTTGTCATTGCGATTGGTACAATATCCATTGACCGGAGAGATGACCGCAAGATTCAGAAACTACGCGATCGAGTCCTTGATGAGGTCATAGCAAATCCTGGTATACATCTTCGTGAGCTTCACCGGACAATCGGATGTGCGATGGGCGCACTTCAATATCATATACGGTTCTTGGAGCAGGATGGACTCGTTATCTCGCTGAGGAACGGAAATGTAAAACACCTTTTCGCCCCTGGTTATTCATCTGATGAGAGGATCATGTTGCTGACAGCAGTGGCTAGAAACCCAACGGTGGGCTCTATCCTCAGTGAATGTGCTTCAAATGGCCAGACAACGCAAGCTGAAATAAGCAGAGTACTAAGTGTAGATAAGAGCCTCATTTCTTACTACATCAATAGCCTTCTCGACGCAAACATCCTTCGTTCAGTGAAAGTATTTGGACGAGAGAAACCTGTTCTTCTCACTGAATGGGCTAGAACTGCAATTGACTGCGAGAATATTTTGGTACATTAATTGCTCAACCTCTATCCTTATCTTGGGTTGAGAATCATTCGCCACCTATTCTAGGTGGCAAATAATGGCAGATGACGATTATCTTGATGCAGTTGATTATACCAGAGATGATTTAGACGTTGAGGACCTTGAAGAGGTCCGACATGCAGTCCGCCTTTTGGATGTTCATCGAACGTTCACACTTGCCAAGAAGGAGATAGCCGCAGTTCAGGGTGTAAACCTCACTGTTGACGCCGGTGATTTTGTTGTAATATCTGGAAAGTCCGGCTCCGGAAAGACAACTCTCCTGAATCTCATCGGTGCAATTGACCTTCCCACCAGCGGTCGCGTATTTGTCATGGATGTACCCATAAACGATTATGATGAGTCCTTCAGAGCTTCCTTTCGGCTAAACAACACAGGTTTCATCTTTCAGAGCTATAACCTTGTTTCCACATTGACTGCTGTAGAGAATATCATGTTTCCAATGCAACTTTCTGACAAAAACCGAACTGAACTAAGAGAGGATGCTCTGAAACTCCTGGAGAACATTGGCTTGGATGAGCGCGCTGATCACCTTCCTTGGCAACTAAGCTCAGGAGAACAACAGAGGATAGCAATCGCCAGGGCAATTGCCAACGATCCCCCAATAATTCTCGCTGATGAGCCTACTGCCAATCTTGATGGAGATAGTGGGCAAATGATTCGTGAATTGCTGACCGATTTGAACAAACAAGGAAAAGCAGTGATTGTTATGACACATGATGAAAAGATAATCAAACAGCCCAAAGCTCACTGCTATAGGATGAAACTAGGAGTCCTTGAGCAGAATGTCTGATCATCAGGTTTTTGCTTCAAGGGACCTGAAACGACGTCCATTTAGGACTACGCTTACACTGATTTCTTTGACGAGTGCTATCACTGCAATCACCTTTGTGTTCCTCTTCGGCAACGTCCTTCTGGATGTATCCACCTTTACGGTTTCAAGCGCTCTAACGTCATCTTTTGGGACATTTTTCTCAACTTTCGTGTGGTCCATACTTCTGCTAGTATTTGTTCTAGGAATTGTAGTTGTTTCTACAACAATCTCGCTAGAAATGGTTACACGTCGTCGTGATATTGGCTTGATGAAATCAATTGGCACGCTACTCGACACTATCTTCGACTTTTTCATGGCCCAGTCTGTCATTATTCTACTCGCCAGTATCGCTCTGGGACTAACATTTGGCGTAATCCTGCATATGGCTGGAATGATTTGGTTGAGCAGTGTTGTTCCCGGTCTTCAATTTACAAATTCCTTCCCGGTTTTGCAGTTAGCAATTCTTGCAGTAGTATTGATATTTGCTGGCTACTTTTCAGCTCAAAAGCCAATATACGACACTGTGCAGGAATCTCCATCTCTTGCCTTAAATCCGGATGTGGGCACCAAAGTCCGCGTTTCAGGTTTCTTAGACAGCTTTGGTCTCTCGTTCCGTATTGCCACCAAGGGTACAGGTAGACGATTAAGAGGCACACGTAGAACAGTGATCTCTCTATTCCTTAGTTTCACAATTGCTTCAGTTCTTTGGATAGGAGGCGGTGTTGTGCATACCACTTCTAGTTCCTATATGACTCGCTCAATGGGCGTGAACGTTGTGGCGATTGGAAATCCCGACCTTTTGAACTCCTATTACGAGTCATACTCACTCTATGGCTCGCCTCTCAACAGCTCTTTCAATTACTTGAGCAGTTCAGATATGATACCAACCGGACTCGTCAGTAGTCTTCAGGAAACGTTTGGGGTCCATAAAGTTGAGCAACGGCTTGTTGTGTATTCTCAAGTAGAGGCAAAACGGGCTGTTATATGGAATGAAGAACTCCAGAAATATGATATAATTGGAGAGGACCGACCAGGGTCCGCAGTTTTGGTTGGCATAAACTGGGATACGACGATTTCTGATTGGTATTTCGAAGGGCGCACGCCAGAAAATTCAGGACAAATATGGATTGGGGGGAAGATGGCAAGCGATCTCTTTGAAGATCCACTGGTTCAAAATCTAGACGTGCTTGGCAACTCTTTACAGATCAAAGCTCAAGCTTTTGACATCCTAAACGGTGGTATGATGGCATTAATGGACCTGTCCATGCTGCAGAGTTTCTTTGGGGTGTCAGGCTCGAACTTACTACTTGTTCAATTAGCGGACTATGACAACTCACTCATTACAAGCATTGCAAGTCTCGCTCATAGCTACGGTTTCGATATCTTTGAGCAACAAGAGGTTCTAGAGAGAAACCTGGGAACGATAGATGCTATCTGGGCACTCCTCAATCCCCTTGCGTTAGTGACTCTCGTAGGTGCATTTCTTAGCTTGATGAACTACTTGCTTGTTTCTGTATTCGGACGACTTCGCGATTACGTGATAATGAGATCTCTGGGAGCGAAGCCATCCTTCCTTGCAAAAGTAATGATTGCTGAAGGTTTGGATGTCGGACTCAGAGCTGGAATACCTGCATTGATTGTGAGCACATTATTCAGTATATATCTCTTAATTCCTGAAGCGGCTGTTCCGTCCCTGGCATATCTCCCAATTTCGATCATAGCTGTTCTAATCACGATGATTGGAGTCATTCTCGTGGCATCGATACCAACCTATGTATTCTTTGCAACGAGAAATGACTTGATTGTATCAGAATTCTCATCTTGATAATAACGTTCTTTAGGCTCGGACCGTGGAAGACCATGAGGAGTGATAAATGTCCTCTGAAGATACGCAGAATGAGGAGTTCTCGATCCACTGGATAAATGATCTAGTCGAAGAAGTACTAGAAAGAGATGTTGATGAATATCGAATTTCGACGGGCAAAAGCACCAGTGGTAGTATTCATATCGGATTTGTCCGTGAACTCATTATTGCAGATGTTATCAAGCGCAAACTCCTCGAAAAGGGAAAGAATGCTCGTACGCTTCTTGTTATTGATGACTTCGACCCAGTCCGTTCATTTCCCGCAAGTGTTTCTCTCCCACTTGAAGAATGGTTGGGGAAACCCTATTCCGATGTACCAGATGAGTTCGGATGTTGTGAAAGTTTTGGGGCACATGCTGCCAAAGAACTCATAGACACATTTCCTGCCTTTGGGGTTAATCCTGAAGTTCTATGGCAAAGTAAAATCTATGAGCTTCCTGAAATGATGAAGGCCGTTAGGACTTCTTTAAAACACACAGAAACCATTCGTCAAATCCTCATCGAGTATGTTGCTCGTGATTTCAACGAAGCACAGAAATCTGAATACATTGAGTCTATGAAAACTTGGTATCCAGGTTCAGTGATATGTCCCTCTTGTGGTCGTATTCAAGCAGGAGCTAAAGGGGCTATTGTCCCCAACCGAATCACAAACTATGACCCAGAAACAGATATGGTTTCATTCTCTTGTCCGTCATGTGGTTTCAGTGATGAGTCTCCTCTATCTGATCTCAGAGTGAAGCTCTCCTGGCGTGTTGATTGGCCTGCGAAATGGTATGTCCTGAATGTTACATGTGAACCAGCTGGCAAGGATCACTCCGTGAAAGGTGGATCCTTCGATACGGGTCTGGAGATATCTAAACGAGTCTTCGGATGGGTCGGCCCGGTAAAAGTTCCTTTCGAATGGGTAGGAATTGGAGGTCGAGATATGGCGACTTCGGAGGGAATAGTGTTTCTTCCAAAGGATTGGTTATCAATTGCGCCTCCTGAACTGTTTAGATACTTGATGCTAAAGACTGGCCTTACTAGAGCGTATGATATTCGACCTGAACGTATACCCGACATGATTGACGAGTATGATAGATTTGAGAGAATCTATTACGGTCTGGAAGACGCTCCAGAGGACCAAAAGGAGATTGCCCAGCTTCTTTACCCGCTTTGTTTGCCCGGAGAGGTTCCTCAGGAGTACATTCCAAAACTACCTTTCAAGTTCGCAGTCATCACATCCCAGATGGAAGATATACTTGGAGTACAAACAATTCTGGAACGGTGTGAAACTGTTCTAAAGAAGCAATATGGACTTGAAACAATATCCTCCGCATCAATGGATTTGGTTCCAACCAGACTTAGTAGAGCACGGAACTGGGCTAATGAGTATGGAAGTGACCGGGACAAAGTTGAGGTTCCAGATGAGGTTCCCAAGGAAATCAAAGACACTCTTACAGACCAAGATCGTGTCTTCCTCAGAAGCTTTGTAGATATTTTGAAAAAAAGCCCTCTTGATGATGAGGAGTTGCAGAGCAAAGTGTTTGAAACCGCTCGAAACACCGGTCTGAAGGACAAACGAGCCTTCATCGTACTCTACAGGATTCTAATCTCCAGAAAATCGGGTCCTAGATTGGGTGGGTTCCTCAATCTTCTAGGAAATGAATGGGTCATTCGTCGGATTATGAGCGTGCTGTGAGCATCTCACAACACGTTTATTAACACTACACCTTTCGGCGAAGCCGGTCCCTAGGGTACTGGATTTGTGAAACATATGCTCGGGTCTTTGAGAGAACGATATCAACGCGCCATGATGCCCGTTGGCAGAGTATTAGCTCGAACTGGCATCACTCCCAATATGATCACGGGATTGACAGTTCTTGTTGCCCTTGTGAGTGCATGGTTCTTTGTACTTGGTGACCTCCTTATTGGCCTGTCATTCATGATTCTAACGGTAGTCATGGATATGTTCGACGGTGCTGTAGCCCGGGCAGCAGGTTTGGCATCAAAATTCGGTGCCACTTTTGACCATACACTTGACAGGTATGCAGAGTATCTGTTCATGTTGGGTCTAATGATGGGTCCGGTCAATGCAGTCACCATACCCTGGTGGCCATATATATCCGGAGACACATTTGTTCCTTGGTTTTGGGGGATCTTCGCACTTTTTGGAATGATAATGGCAAGTTTCACTCGCGCCAAGGCTGAATCAGTTGGAGGCATGGAGAGCTGCGCAGTTGGAATAGCTGAGCGTCAGGAGAAATTGATTCTTCAAATCGCAGGAATCCTGCTACTAGCCATTCCGACTACGAACATTTGGATAGACATTCTAACTCCAATTCCTGCAGCGCTCGCCTTCTTTGTTATGCTGGACATCACCAACATACTCACTCTATGCATCGTAATCGTTGGCATTCTGTCACACATCACCGTGGTCCAGAGACTTAGCTATGCAAAGAAAGTCATTGGCGCATCAGAAAAGGGTGAAAACGCAGATGTATGATCTCGTTGTGATTGGTAATCCAACATTCCACAACGGCAGACTGTCAGGACCGAGTATCTATTCAGCTGCGACCGCAGCAAAGATTGGAATTGAGCAAATGGCAATTGTAAGTTCTGTTACTACAACCCTGGCCGATGCATTCATCAGTGGTGCGGATGAACTCGGAATACCAGAGTATTTCATTGTAGATGCTAAAGAAAAAGAGGGTGTGGAGATCAATAATCCGTCAATTAATCATGATTCGAGTATCATTGTCATTCCATCAAAGATTAGTATTCGCAGCATTCCAGAGGAGTTTCTGAACTCACAAGCCATTCTATTGAGTCCATCCCTTCAAGAAATTACGCCGGAGTTTATAGAATGGGTATGTAGTTCGACAGACACGCTTGTCTTTCTTGATCCCCAACTTCGAAAACTGAACTCAGATGGCCGACTGGAGTTTATTCGAGAGTTTAGTGTCGCTGAGAAAACCGAAAGCTATCTTGATATCATTAAATCAAATCAGCTCGAGTCTGAACTGCTGACTGGAGAGTCTGACCCATATCTGGCTGCAGAACTCATGGTTCAGTGGGCGGCTGAAGCTTGCATCATAACTTTTGGGAAAAAGGGTTGCCTTACCTATGATGGAACAGACTTCAATCACATTCCTGCGTTTCCGACCGAGGAAGTCGACCCAGTTGGCGCAGGCTCTGTGTTTCTTGCATCCTTCGCATCGCAGTCGATAAATGGAATGCCCATTGTTGATTGTGGTGTCTATGCATCAAGTATTGCAAGTCTGAAGGTTGAGAGTCTTGGTATGGACTTCTCAATAAGAGAATCAGAAGTGGATCGGCGGTCCAATTTTATCTCCGACTCAATCGAAACTCGATAGTCGATGATTTCTATGATGTTTCGTCAAATACCATATCCATAGTTTTTCCTAGAAATGCTTTGGCCTCAACCATCGCTCTACTGCCTTTCTCCGTTATCGAGTAATATTTTCTTGGCGAATCATCTTTTCTCTGTTCTTCTATGAGTCCATCTTTCATTAGACGATAGATGATTGCATATCCACTAACAGTTGCTGGTGAAAAACCGAATCGTTTGGTGATGAGTTCCTTGATTTCATATCCATAATGAGGTCGCTCTTGCAACAGACGCAATATGTACATCCAGAGCATCTCCTTGGTAAGTTTGTTCACAAGTCTTGTCATAGCCTTGGCTTGTTGCTCGGAATGGGATTTTTCATCATCTGGCATTATCTGACGGTCCTTTCAAACTCTGATATTATCGCAGCAAGACAGTGGCTACTGAGATAACTCTTCCTCCCAAGAGATATCTTTGGGATTTTATACTTAGATATGACATCCATAGTCTGGGAATCAAAGCCCCTATGGTCTCCAAGCATAAAACTGTTCTGAGGAGCTGAGTGCACATCTGGAACCTCTGAAAGCTTAGAGCCTTTCTCATCTAAGACCCATAATGCAGACACTGGGGGCTTATTCAGTTCCTGAATCACATCCTCAAGGGTTCCAGTGGCCACGGTAATGAACCCGGAAGGTTCTCCTCTAAGAGAATCTTTTATGGCAATCGCCCACTCAAGTTCCCCCTCAAATTTTTGATTTGCAGGCTCTTTAAATCTGAGTATCTTCGTACCACCAATAATCGCAATCATTTCAAGACTTGATTTTGGCCAAGTCATTGGAGCCCACTCAAAACATGCTGCAAGGCCTCTACAAAGCACGTCTATTCTTTTTCCAGATCCAGGTAGGTCCTTGAGAAGGAATTCTCCCTTTGGAGAAACTTGGGGGAGGAGTTGTAAGAATCTAATCATGGTGGATTCTGGCATTTGGCATACCAGCTCTTTGTTATTTTTCAGCTCTATTGGTTTTCGACTTGAAGGTCGGTCATTGTGACATTAATTTCTTGAGCGTCGACCTGGTACGGTTCTCCGCTCTGAGGCTTGTCTGATTTGAACCCTGCCTGCATGAACCGCGCAGCTCACACAGTAATAGGAAGTGACCCTTTTAGTTTGTATATAGGTCCCCTGTTGTCTAAGCTCACGGGCAAGCTGAGGTTCAACAGCTGATACTCTCTTCGTGTATTTTTTTGCCTTGTCGGCTGGCACAATCCGTCCGCATCTTGAGCATTGAACAGTTCCTGATTTGCCAGAACTGCCCTTGCTTCTTCCGCCAGATTTTCTCTTTTTACCCAATTTGTAGTTCCACCAAGACTGATAGCTCGCCTGCAACTCGAGAGGCCTTAAAATCTTGTTCATGTCACTATGAACGAAAACACTCCAAAGTTTCACCAGAATGGGTCAATTGTCTCTAGAACCTTATCTATAATCTCTACATTTGCCTCGGTGATCTCAGGAAATACCTCTCTCTCTATTTGATCATCAAGTTTCGGAGGATGTTTCCCAGCAAGCCCCTCAAGACTTGCTCTAATCGATTGTCCCAGTGCAAATGGATTGTATCCTCCCTCCAGAATCCAAACTGAGCCCATTGCTTTCAATTTATGGACCATATCGCGAACGAATTTCCCGAACCGCCAAAAGACGCGTGAATCAACATCCATGTTTCCAACAGGGTCCGCATAGTGAGCATCAAAGCCTGCAGAAACCATGATTATATCTGGAGCAAATCGTCTTATCGCTGGACGTATCACCTTTTCTAAGGCTGTTTCGTACGAAGCATTCGGAGATGTTTCCATCAGAGGTATGTTGATGTTTGTCCCCTTTGCGTCTCCATAGCCAACTTCTGTGAAATATCCCAAACCAAAGTTGTCATAGTCATACTCATGAATAGAAATGAACTGGACATTTGCATCTGCATAGAATATCTCTGATGTACCGTTTCCATGATGGTCGTCGAAGTCGAGTATCGACACCTTGTTGACATCTTCATCCTTCATGATATGGCGAGTTGCTATTGCCAAGTTATTGAAGTAACAGAGCCCCATTGGATCTGATGATGTCGCATGGTGTCCTGGTGGCCGCATCAAAGAGAATGCATGCTCAGACTCCCCCGCAACAACCAACTCGGCACTTTTCATCGCTCCTCCAACCGCACGTAGGGCTGCTCTCATAAGATCTGGACTTGCGTAGGATGCCTCGCCTAGCTCTCCGCTGCCAATCTCTGTCATGATTCGGACAGTATCGATTAAATAAGGGGAGTGAACCATCAAGGCGTCTCGTAGCTTGGCCTTTGGAGCTTTCACTCTCAATACATCGTTAAGTACGCCTTCTTTCTCAAGGTACCTTTCTGCATATTGGGTTCTAAGAGGAGTTTCAAAAGCTTCTATGCTTGGTCTGGCGAATGGCATTCTGTGTTGATTTGATTTTGGATGTGAGATGAAGGCAATATTGTTTTTTGGCACAGCTAATCACTGCTGAATGTCTTGGTCTTTATCCTTAACTCTTGTTATTTTTTTGTAGAAAGTCTGATCTAGGGGTAGTATGAATTTGTATAGAACATTGAGGACTTTTTGTGAAACCTCGCCTGTTTCCGTAACTTGTCTCAATCCCTTAATAGTGCTCTCAGCCAGAACCATATCCGCTAGTGCCTTTGGGTTATCCCACTCCCTTTCAACCTTGATCCAAAGGTATCCATCCCGCTCATCAACCTCAGGATGGCTCTTTCTGAATTCCTCTGCAGCCTCAACAAGCGTAATGGGCGGTCCCCGTCTAAGATAGTCCTTTGAGATCTTCGGACACTCAATCAAGAATCCGATTGAGAATGTATCTTCTTCGAAAACGACCTCCATGAGTGTTTCGCCGAATCTTGGCTCTCCAGTTCTCTCAGCCTGAAGTGTTGCCTGCGCTTTTCCAGCCGCACGATACAACTTGTCTCGAAGGATAGTATAATGTCTGGAGCCATCAGATTTGAACTCCCTCGCAAAAGCGTGATTTGCTAGCCAGTCAGGTAATGGATCACTCGGAATTGGCGCTTCTATCATTAATTCAATCAGTTTGGTCTCATCGTGCTCAAGACATGCCTTCTGTAATTCTCCTATACGATACTTCACACACTCATATGCTCGAGGAGTGAAACTTGATGCGATGTTTCTTTGATGGTCAGTTGGGTCAATCAAGATTATGTAATCATCCTTAAACGCTGGAATCTTGCGTAAATCCTTCAATGTACGTTCTTCAGGGTCTATTGGGAAATCTCGCAGTTTCTCCAGTTTTTCGATAGCATCATCCAAGTTTCGCGACAGGATTGCCAACAGTTCAAGGGACACCCCTGTGATGCCCATTCTTCCAACTGCGCAACGGTCTCCATAGGCATGGCAGGCTCTCACAAAGGACTTTAGGATTCTAGCATCTTCCCTTTTCTCTTCTGTTAGGCGGTCTGCAACATATTGTGTATGATGAACTGTCCTGTCAACAGCTGTGAAGGGTCCTCTCTTGGAAAGTTGGTCCTGATTAATGTCGAAACAGCCTAGTATATCAATATCCAATCCCCTCATCTTCAATGAAAGGTATGGGTGTTGCGAGAACGCAAGCTGAACATCTGCTGTATCCAACCCTGCTAACGCTGGTTCAAACCAATCATTGATCATCCTATTCATCAGATTGTCAATCTCACGATGTCTGCTTTGTGGAGGTTTCTCAAGGATTGCACTGTAATCTTCAGGACTTAATCCAACAAAGAGGTCAATGTCAGCAGTGCCTCGAAGTTGTGTCTGTTTTCTACCTGTAGACCCTTGGGCTTCTATGAAGGAGTATCTATACTCATGTGAGCTTGGATGACTAGACAAAGCGCTTTTGAGACTATCAATGGTCGTTTTCTGTAGGTCTATCTCTTCCTTTGAGGGTGTGATCTCTGCAAGTATCCGTTTTCTAATGTTATTCGAAATTATCGGTTCCACAGTACAGACCTATGAATCAGAATCTTATTGATTGCTATGAATGTTAGCTTCGATAGAATTCGGAAAGCATCTATCTTTAAAGGAGTCGCGATGCAACCCATCTATTGGCGGAATCAATGACGAAGATGATCCCAATCGCTATCACGATTCTCAGATGTGGAAATGGCTATTTGTTCCTCCAGCGACGAAACCCCCCTTATGAGAAACTATGGAGTATGGTGGGAGGGAAAATAAGACTTGGGGAGCACATTCGAAGTGCAGCAATTAGAGAAGTCCTAGAAGAAACTGGTGCGTCTAGAGTCCAAAACTATGAGTATCGTGGTCTAGTATCTGAACGTTTAGTTGAAACAAACGGACAGCTCTCCGCATACTTTCTCATATTCGTAGGACACGCTGAGATTTCGACTTTCAATGAGAATCATCGTGAAGGGGTCCTTAGATTGATTACAGAAGAGGAATTACCTTCTATGAAACGTCAGTTCTTGCCATCAGATTACCAGATGTTCAGGTGTTTCAAGAGTCCTAGTTCGCATCAAGCAATCTATGAAGCTGAGCTACTTCATGACAAAGATGGGTATCAGTTGGTCTATTATAGGGAGTCTGAGAATGAAAATAGGAGAGATTGAGATCACTCCCCTGGCTGCAGAGAGTCTCGGCACTCGTTCATTGTGCACGCATGTTTCTACACCCGATGTCAGTATTCTTTTTGATCCATCAGCTGCCTTGGCAAAGCGGTTCAAATTAGAGCCACATCCAACAGAGTACATCGCGCTCAAAAAGTCCCTGCAGGCAATCACTAAAACTGCTGCGGAGTCTGACATTTTATCCCTTTCACATTATCACTATGATCATGTTCGACCGGGTTTTGAGAACTGCCTATACAACCTGAGTACAGGAAATGAGCGTCGTGAAATGTTTGCTGGCAAGGTGGTCCTGACTAAGGATAATCGGGACAACATAAATCCCTCTCAGAGAAAGCGTGGTTTCTATTTCGAGAAGGACATTCAAGAAGTGGCCAGTAGGATTGAGTGGGCGGATAATCGAACATTCAAATTCAATGACACGAAGATGACTTACTCACTGCCACTGGCTCACGGTCCTGTCAACTCATTTCTGGGCTATGTTCTAGCAACAAGTGTCGAGTATGGGGACAGTCGTTTCATGTTTGCACCAGATGTCCAAGGACCCATTGTCGAGAAATCCCTCCAGTATATTCTGCTATTGTCTCCAGACCTTCTTATTGTCGGTGGTCCTCCTCTCTACTTGTCACAGTTTACGGACCACGAAAGAGAGCTAGCACATAACTCATTAGTTGTCCTCGCCTCGACTGTTCCGATTCTCGTGGTGGATCATCACCTCATGAGAGACAAATCCTGGAACGATTGGATGCAACCTATACGGGAAAAAGGTGAAGAAGCTGGTAACAAAGTGCTCACAATGGCTGAGCTTTCAGGCGTGAAGAACATCACTCTAGAAGCAGAACGTGAGGAGTTATATCGAACCAGCCCACCAACTGAGGAGTTTTTAGCATGGACACAGGCCACAGAAGAGTTCAAATTGAAGCATCCTGCCCCTGTCATGTATCTAGAAGAATAGAAACAGCAAAACATCATATTGGAAGTGTAGGAACTCTGAGCAAGACTCGGACCAAGAGGATACGCTCAATAGGGTCATCATGGTCGCTCCCAATGGTATGAAGACAAGGTGAACTTCTAATGGAAGATATCGAAGGCGCATCCACAAAAGCACTGCTTGACCGCTTCAAGCATGCAGTAGGCCGCGCTGACGAGTGTCTTACCAATGAGGAGTACCAGCAGGCGATGGCGCTCTATTTCGATGCCAGCCAGTCTGCAGATGAGATGACCCAACGATTCCTCAGCCTACTCATCAAGACCGCGCCAAGCACAGCTCATAAGACCTTACTTGTTGAGGTGCTGAGCTGGCGACTCAGATACTTCACAGCCCAATATGACTATCATCTTGCTGTGGCTCAAACATTATCTGGTCTACCTCGGGAGGAGTGGATCGCAAGATTGGAAACCATTCTTGTTCTCTCTCAGAGCCTCGTTGACATGATTCTCCCCATATACAGACAAGATCCAGACCCTGCAATTAGGGAACGCATAAAGGACCTTCTGGATGATTGGATTGCGGGGATCCGAAACCTGATTCTCAATCTCCGCTCGTGGGGAATGGCTAGTGCTCAAGCTGCACGAGTTTTAGAGTGGGCTATGGATAATGGTATCGAGTGATTGAAAACCAGCAATTCTATGTATCATTTCTTTTCTTTGCCCTCAACGCCAGCAATGGCAATCTCGGTGTCAGCAAGCTGGAAATGGCTATCCAAATAGCAGACAAGATAATGGTCTTTGTGCTTCACAACAACGGGGACTGGGAAACGTTTCACGTCCTTCAAACTGTCTTTTGGAACCTCCCAATAGATCGATTCTTTGCAGACAGGACATTGCATCCATTTCAGCCCTTCAGCCATTAGTAGTATCACCTGTGTGTAAGTGGGCAGGCTATTGTGAGTTTCAACAATGGTACTAAAAACGTTTTCTAGGGGCCACACGCGGCATGAGTACCTTCATTCAATTAGTCTTCATCAAGGTCGATATCCCATGCACCCGGGTCCTCCAAATCTCTGCTTAGTATAGGTCGTTTTCTAGTTTCAAGAGATGAAACATCGAACCGGTCGCTGTCGACAATCAGTTCTTCAGAAACCTCGTCTAAATAGGCTGGTATGTATCCATTCTCGATCAGTCTGAGAATGAGTTTCTTCAGCTGTCTACGTTCAAGTCCGGTACTCTCTTCAAGACTTGCGAGAGTCACAGCTGCCTCGGACTCAATAGAGGTTCTGACAAAACCTGCTAGGACCAACTCAAAAGAATGCCTGAGTTTTCCCAGCTCTTCCCTATCTACCTCATCAGCTAGAACTGTTTCAATCAGTTTGTTCGCATCGCCAAAACGATACTCTGTGAGCATCAAGGCGAGGTCGATGAAACCAGTGACTTCGCCTTTTGTTACTTGAATTACTCCATCTATCAGTTGTCTTGAAAGATCCAAATCTCCACCAGTGATGGCACAAAATGCCCCGTCCAAAAGCAGGTATGGGTTCTTCTTCTCCTTAGCTGCTGACACATAGGCTTGTGCTGCAATCTGACAATCAATCTCGAACTTCTCATGTTCCCCCTGCTTGATCCACGAGGAACCAGCTTTTGTCATTATCAGAGCTGCTTCATTATACTCATGCGCCAGCATACCGTGCTCATATGCGCGTTCGTATGCCTGAGCAGATCTTGAGAATGATTCCCAATTCTTCCAGCAATCGCCTACTCTCTGAAAGAGCGTCATCGCTTCTTTGTTCTTCCCCGAGTCTGCCATTTCTTCAGCCAGCTTCTCCAGTTTCTGGCACTCTGACTGACCCATGACTATCAGGTCCTCGTGTTGGATTATGTTGCTCTTCTTATTACTCCATCTTTCATGCTGAGTGTTCTTTTAGCAAACTTAGCGATATCCTGATTGTGTGTGACAAGAACAACTGTCATCCTCTTCTCACGATTGAGTTGAGCGATGATTTTGAGAATGTTCTCACCTGTCTTTGAGTCGAGGTTCCCGGTAGGCTCATCGCAAAACAGGATTGGGGGCTCATTAACAAGTGCTCTTCCTATGGCAACCCTCTGTTGCTCTCCGCCAGAAAGCTGTCTTGGAAAGTGGTCTCTTCGCTCAAGCATGTCTACCTCACGGAGGACTGACAAGGTTCTTTCCTCTTGTTCTTGTTTAGTCATATCTGTTCTAGGCCAGAGGACAGCCTCGATATTTTCATACGCTGTGAGGTGTTCCACCAAGAGAAATGATTGAAAGACAAAGCCAATCTTCTGAGCACGAACCTTAGGCATATCTCGTTCACTTATGAGTGTGACATCAACAGCATCAACAAGCACGCGACCTGATGAAGGTGCTTCAAGACCCGACATGACATGTAGAAGCGTAGACTTTCCGCATCCGCTGGGTCCAAGGACTGCTACGAAGTCTCCAGCCTCAATTTGTAAATTGACATCCTTGAGAGCTGCTACAGTGTTTTTCCCTTTTCCAAATTCCTTATTGACATCTTCAAGTTCAATTATTGGTCCTGCCATATCTCATTCCTCCCTTAGTGCCCTCATCGGAGGTATCTTTGTTGCTCTATACATGGACAGAAGCAGCCCCGGTATTTGACAAACAATTATCACCAATAGTGTCACAGCCATTGAGCTCAGGTCTATGAAGAGTAAGTCCCGAATACTAGTTAGTAGTGCTGATGATCCAAAGTAGCCTATGAAACCAATAATCTCAATGCTGACTTGAAAGACCAGTAGAAATGCGCTGAATGAAACTAGTACGACCTCTCCCACCATCAATAGCATTACGTTATTGTTATCCCATCCAATACATTTGAAGATTGAAATATCTCTTCTTCTAAATTGTGAGATTAGAATCGCATAAATTGTTGCAACAATAAACGCCATTCCAAAATATGTGAGCCATTCACTGGGATTATTTGTCATACCTTTCGATACTATAATGAAAAGAATCGCATAGATTAGAATGAATGCCAGCACTCGAATTCTAGCTCTGAATGCGAATTTCACGCTTTTGAAGAATACCCTGAAGTTCAATCAATTGTCCTCCTTAAAGCAAGGGTAGTTAGCAAATTCAACTCATATATCTTAATGTGTCTTGTGTGCATCTAGCACTGTTCTATCCAGTTTCCTGTTCCATGTTTATAGGACTTCCTTCAGCGGGCCACAGCTCCCTGCGAAGAAGATCTCTTATAGCTACCCTAATAGCCTCGCTTCTCGACGGATACATGCCAATTTCCACTAGTTTGTCAAGACCCTTTACGTAGATATCACTCATCTTAACAGTAACAAGCTGCACATGTAATTCCTCTCAACTGGTGTTAACCGGGTAATACCGGATATAAGTCGATACTACGCCTTAGAAACTCCGCGCCAACCACTCATGATATGGCAAAGAGCCTTTTGACTTTAATACATTCGACCCATAAAAGGCTAAATACAGAGGAGCGAAGTTCGAATAAGGAAACCTGCGGGTGGAAGCAATCAAGCACCCCCTATGTGAATCCCTTAATAGAGCGGAAAGGTGAGTACTTGAGTAGCGGTGGTTTTGACTACATGCGAAAGGTCGTCATGATTGGCGCAGGAGGCAGTGGAAAGACCGCCTTAGTCAACCGCTTTCTTACACACAAGTTCTCGGAAGAGTATATTGTGACCATCGGGTCGCAATTTGCAGTCAAGACAGTCGCTGTCGAAGCTGCAAATGGTCGAAATATTGTAGTTAAACTTCTCGTATGGGACCTTGCTGGACAGCAGAGGTTCGACTTCATTCGAGGAAGCTACTATCGTGGCTCTAAAGGTGCTCTGCTTGTCTATGACACAACACGAAAGAGCACTTGGCTGGAATTGCCAAAATGGATTAAGGAAACCGAAGATGCGTTGGGTGAGCGGATCCCTATCATTCTGTTGGCGAACAAGGTGGACTTGGCTGAACACCGAGTGATAACCCGGGAGATGGGTGAAGAATTCACTCGTGAGCAGAATCTGGTTGGCTATCTTGAAACAAGTGCACTCACTGGGCAGAACGTTGAAGAAGCATTCAGTATACTTGCGAAAAGTTCTCTATCAATTTCCTAGACTTTTCTCTTTTAGTCCTCAAACCAAAACCACTAAAGAGGCGAATTTTAAGGTCGATATCGATTCAAGATAAATGAGTGGGTTTCATGACCAAGATAGATCTTGACCTGAAATTATTAGAAGAACTCTGCGAAGCCTTCGGACCAAGTGGGCACGAGGAAGAGGCGCAGAAAGTCGCAAAGAAACATGGCCAGAAATACGCTGATGAGATATTGCATGATGGACTGGGGTCTGTGATTTTCAAGAAGGGAAGCAAAGGCCCCAAAATCATGATAGCTGGGCATGTCGATGAGATTGGTTTTGTGATAACCAACATTAAGAAAGAGGGCTATTTGGAGTTTCATCAGCTAGGGGGCTGGTGGGATCAGACTTTGTTGACCCAAGAGGTGGTGATTCAATCTTTCAAGGGAGAAAAACTAGTAGGCATTATTGGTGCACCACCACCGCATGTTCTTACCCCTGAGATGCGTGGCAAAGTAGTCACAAAAGACCAGATGTATATCGATATTGGCTGCTCATCAGTAGCTGATGTAAAGGAGCTTGGGATTCGCGTGGGAGACCCTGCAGTACCTCTTTCTTCCTTTCGTACAATGAAACGAAAGAGAAAGGAAAAGAAGGATGAAGATAGCAAAGATGCAAAAGGGGAAACTCGCGAAGTCACTCTCGCTGTTGCAAAAGCCTTCGATGACAGAATTGGCGTGTTCATTGTCCTTGAGGCATTACGACGCATTTCCGAAAACAACATCGAACTTCCAAACACTGTCTTTTTCTGTTCAACCGTTCAGGAGGAAGTCGGTCTTAGAGGTGCGAAGACATCTGCTCAAATGATTGAACCTGACATTGGATTCGCTCTCGATGTGGACATCTCTGGAGACTCGCCTGAAGTCGAGGGCATCGTTGCAAAGATGGGCAAAGGCGTTTCAATCTCCGCTGGTGATTCATCCATGATTCCAAATCCAAAGCTGCGAAGATTCGTCTTGGAAATCGCTGAAGAGAAGGGTATACGGTATCAACCATCATTTATCAAGGCCGGCGGGACTGATGCAGGTCAAATCCATCTTGCAGGAATGGGTGCTCCATCTTTGTATCTTGGGATTCCGACAAGATACATCCACTCTCATCATGGTATGCTGGATCTTAGCGATGTTGAGAATGCAGTCCAACTTCTAGTTGAAGTACTCCAGAAACTCGATGAAAAGACAGTCAAGAGCTTCACAACTCTTTAGAGAATTAAAAGCAGCCTAGTTACTTCTAGGCTGGCTCTTCTTTTTTTGATATTTACTACCGTTCGCGTTTGCCCTCGATAAACTCATCTACGCGATTTCTTGCTTCGAAGTCGTCTATCTGATATCTTGGGTGCTTGAAACTATAGGAGCTGATACTGGATAGTTCTCCTCCTATGCCTCGGTCCAGAGCGATTTTAACGGCTCTGGCAACATCGATAATAACGCCACCACTGTTCGGTGAGTCTTGGACTGACAATTTCAGATCGAGGTCTATTGGTAAGTCTCCAAAGGCTCTCGAACGCATACTAATGTAGCAAACTTTGTTATCTCCCAAAAATGGCACATAGTCACTTGGACCAATCTTGGTTGGGAGTTCGTAATCAACACAGCTTGTGACTGCCTCGGTCTTACTAATCCTCTTTGAGGTCAATCTGTTCTCAACCTGCATATTTTCAAAATCAGTATTTCCGCCTATGTTGAGCTGGTATGTATTATTCAGAATAAGCCCTCTTTTGTCAAATAGTTGAGCTAGGACACGATGCAAGATTGTCGCACCTAGTTGGCTCTTGATGTCATCGCCTGCACAAGGAAGTCCCTTCTTTTCGAATGCTTGCGCAATCGGTGATTTGGGGTCAGAAACAATGAACTCTGGGATGGCATTAATGTATCCAATCTCGGCTTCTAATGCGGCCTTAGCATAAATCCTAGTGCCATCAGCACTCCCAACCGGGAGGTATGTGACAAGCAAGTCTGCCTTTGCTTTCTTCAGCTCTTCCGCAACATTTACCGGTTCTACTTCCTTCTCGTCATATGCGAAGAAAGATTCTCGCATGTGAGGAGCTACACCATCCGAGATGGGTCCGGGCAATACCTTAACACCCGTTTTTGGGAAGTCGGGGGCAAACGCAGCGCAGCAATTGGGTTCCGCCCACATAGCTTCGGCAACATCGAGTCCAATCTTCTTCCTGTTTGCCTCAAAAGCTGCCACGACCTTTAGGTCCTTAGGAAAATAACCTCCAAAATCAACATGCATTAGACCAGGAACTTCTTCATCTGCCTTGGCGTTTCTATAATAGTGTGTGCCTTGTATGAGTGCAGACGCACAGTTTCCGAGTCCTGCGATTGCTATTCGGACATCTCCCATAGTCATTTCACCTTGTCAAGTATTCTATAGTCATAGAATAGTTACTTCTTTTAAAACTTGTGAGCTGGCAATATCAAGAGTTCACTGGATCATCATTAGTCTCAGAAGTCTCTCCTTCTGCGACTTCATAGTCCGAGTAGAGGAGCTTCTTTGCTGAAGCTATAGTTTTTGGACCTATCCCTGGTATTTTACCCCAGTCATCAATCTGAAGGATCGCCTCTTGAGGTGATCCAAAGTGTTCGAGAATACTCTTTGCACGAACGACATTAATGCCAGGAAAGCCAGCGATGAAGAATTCCTGTTCATCATTCATAGAGTCCAGTCCTTTCCTTGTTCTTATCACGGGAAGACGTTGTCCTTTTTGCTCTCTTTTCGCCTCTTCACCCACTAGGACTCCGTAGAGCAATCCTGCTGAATGGAGCGCATTGAAACCTTTGAGAATCGTGATTCCTCTCTCACCTATGCTATCTATTAGGGCATCTAATGAATTTGGATGAATGAAGCTGGCGCGTTCCATTGTCACATAGTATGGTTTTCCCTTGGTCTGTTTGGTCGAGAATGGAATGTAGATACAACTCTTTACGGGGTCTCTCCGAATCGCAAGAATGTTCTCAATCAAGACATAGGGCTTGTCATATGAAACAAGCGCATCCAGTTGCTTGGTTAGCCTCGGTACGCCTGAAGCGCTGCCTTTCAGTGTGTTCACAAGATCACTAACGGTCTTTCTCTCGATTGCGATGCCGTCAACTCCAAGGATGTCTCCGATGGGGATTTTCTGAACGGAGTATGTGATTTGCTCCTTGTCCAACATGGACATGAGGTGCTTCACAGCATTCTTCCGTTTTCCGCCAGTTTCATGTACATCAATGACAATCTCCGGTACATTGCCGAAAAGGTCTGATTGCATACCTACCCCTCATCAAAGAGTGTCATGACTGCGGCCATTGAGACCTCCCTGGCCAAGTTTGGATCATCCGCAGAGCCAATGACAACAACGTCGTTGTTCTCTGGTCTAAGGCTCTCAATGATAAGAAGTGTTTCAGGCTCGTAGGCAACAAGAATGTGAAAATCGTCAGGAGGCATGACCAAACGAATGTTCCTTTGGATTAAGGTTGTCGCACCTGCTTTACCGTAGCCCCCTTGGATGATTGCCTCATCTCTTTGTCGAACACCATCGGTTACCTCCGATGCCTTGTTTCTGACCAAGTTCGCATATGCGTATTCGTACATCACAAGTCTGTGAATGTCTAGCATCAATCCAATCGGGACGTCGCGAGACATCTCCTCGAACAGCCTCTTTCCATTGGCTGTCAAGCGTTGTCCCTGCTTTCCTTCAGGTTCAATGTATTCCGCCTCTGTGAGTCTTTTCAGCAGGGTTCTTACACTTCCCTCCCCTATCGACATCTTTTCACAGAGTTCATATCTCCCGAGAGGTTGCTCTCTGGCAATCATAATCAGACCAACTGCAGCGTGATGTGGCTTGAAAGCTGGTGCGACACGACCATCTGCAGCTTCAGAGAGCCTGATGAACTCTTCCTTCCATGTCAAATTGCACATACTCCAATGTTTCGACTTTTATGCTTGATTCGGCATTCCAGATAAGGTCTTTGAACTGTTTCCTCAAAGCGGTATCCATCATAGGAACAACTTGAGCGAAGATTACAGCATTGGAAACAATGTGAATGACCGAGAATGGAATCGCAGCTGTTACTGCTATTATGAACGGAACAGCAAAAGTGACCGAATATCCAAGGTTAGTGATTTGCTCAAAAATGAACGTCACGAAAGCTCCAGTGACAGCAAGTTCCCATCCTTTTGGCTGCAGTCGTTTTCCTGACTTACCCTGCCTTCCCATGATTGACCCGATTGCGACTATGTAGAACCACCCAATCACCTGAGAGATCCATATTTGCGGAATAAATGCTCCCCACGGATTGATGATGCCGAAGAGTACGGACATGATGAGCGTTGACCAGATGGCCATCGCTGCTCCAAAGATATATGCTGTTACAAACAGTACAGTTGATCCCAACTCTAGATTTGGTATAGCTACCAGAGCGTAGTTGCCAACCAACGCCAAAGCAGTCATGATGGCAGTAATGGAAATCCATCTACTGTCGCTAATCTTTCTCTGTGACTTCTCGGTTTCCACCCAACCATCCCTTCTGCATTACTTCTTGCGGCTTAATTGTACATATACAATGACTATCACAGCAAGCAATCCGCCTCCCACAACCCCTCCAAACACAATCAATCTCCCCAAGTTCGCACTGAAGTCAACTACTGTTGGGTAGCCTTGATCCCCCCTGAGTGAAAGGACAAGCTTGTAGGTGCTTCCGAATGTCACACTTGTATTAGCTTCGACAAGCACGCCAAAGGCTAAGGAATATGCAAGATGAGTGATCTGAGTTCCAGGCGGGTCTTGTTGATAATCAAACACAATGCATTCCTGAAGGCCCTCACCCACTGAGATGTTCTCATATCGTGAGGTGATTGTTCCATTCATCCAGTTTCCTGATACTCTCTCCGCTGCCGCATAAGCTGATTCATTGAGATTATGGATATTCTGTTGACCAACCTCAACGAATAACCCAGTCAACCAACTTGGCCAGATTCCCAGGGTCAAATCAAGGGCAACCGCGGTGTCATTTGCTGGCACAGTCACATTTCCGATATTCAATATGCCGAAAACCTCCTGATTCACTTCTGATACATCGAAACTCATAGTACTCCCGTTTTCAATTGCACAATATCCACCGCCAGTATACCATAGCGTGAAGTTAGTGCCAATTTCGACGTCCCAAATTACCGAATTTCCTTTACTTACGCCAAAATCGCTTGTTTGTGCTTGAACACTGATTGGAAAAAGAAGCACTGCAATAACTAGCATAGTGGCAAAACTGTGTTTCATTTTATTCTCCTCGATGTTTGAATGTAGACAATACCTAGGAATCCCATGCCAGATAGCGATACAACAATCAATCCTGGGATGAATGTTGGGTCATACTGCGTTTGTGGTTGAGGATTTGTATACCTCCACAATATTGAGTCACCATCATGAAGCACATAGAGATTTACCGCAATTGATGCGAATTCTCCATTCACCCAATACTCCCACCCAGTATCTCCCGCGCCAACATGCCCTTCTATTCCTCTGATATATGCAAATGATCCATACCATTGCACTTGAACATCAAGAACTGACGATGTGACATCGAGAACAGTTGATCCATTGAGGTTGTCATATTCTCTGGTTGTTCCATTTCCAAAGTCTATACTGAGTGTGATTCCCTGCGCTGCAACGATGTTCTCATTATCACCCTGCGCGTCTATTGTGATAGCTAGAGTCATCATCAGAACCACAATGAGTGTAAGAGCGAGAGAATATCCTTGTCGCCGCGTGGCATTCACACCCTAGGATAGGTCAACCTGTCCTACAACATCAATAATTTAAGCTTTGCTTTTTGGGACCTTACCGAAGCATCTAATACGTACTCGAGTTTGAGAAATCCTGTTTACACAGCGGGGATTTCCGTCTTGGTTGATGAAGCTAAAAAAGAGTACAGTGGCTTTCTCTTCGTCCTTGAGGGAATTGACGGTTCAGGCAAGACTTGTGCTTGCAAGGAATTGCTAAAGCGGCTCACGTCAGATGGTTATACCGTTATTCATCTTCGAGAGCCCACCAATGAAAGTCAGTGGGGAAAGGAAATTAGAGAGCGGTCTCCAAAAGGAGAACTCACTCCGGAGGAGGAGCTTGAACTTTTCATCCGAGACCGTGAATGGCATATTGCAAATAGAATTCTCCCAGCTCTTAAGGAAGGCAAAGTGGTTCTTCTAGACAGGTATTTCTTTGCTACGGGAGCTTATCAATCAACAGTCACAAATCTCTCCTGGAAAGAAATCCTCAGAAGAAACCGTGAAGAGATCTCTTCACCAGAACCTGATATTGTGTTCATTCTCGATGTACCAGCAAAGATTGGCTTGGAACGAGCTACTGGTCGGACTGGGAAAGCTAATCTACAGTTTGAGAAGCTCGATCGTCTTGTCAAGGTTCGTCAAGCATATCTTGAGATAGCTGAAAACGATGTGGGGACATTCAGAATTATTAATTCTGAGCAGTCACTTGAGCGAGTGGTTGATGAAATATACGATATAATAACAGACACCCTGATAATGAGTGAATAGAACTACTTTTCGGGCTTAAAAAAGGCCCATCTAAAAAGCGCTGAACAGTTCGATATTTCTAATAGTCGGAGCCAAATAAGACAAGGTTTTTTAGGCTGGCCCCATGCATCAAATAATAATCTGGCTTTATACTTACCATACTCCAGGGACTGGGAGCGAAGTAAAATGCCCGTTGCGATGCTGCTAATAGACTGGGACTCAAAGATTGGCGCTGTCCTAAAGGCGAAAGTTCCTGCGGACTTTGCGGACTACTACAGAGAGGATCTCAATACGGAGATCATGCGTATCTTCACGTCACATGCTATGGGTGACGCCACAGCTGGATTCTCATCACTAAGTGTTAGAATTGGGGGTGAAGAGTATGGTGTGGCTTCTTATTACACAGGGATTGTCAGAGAAGAGGAACAGTATTGCGTTTCCTTGTTACTCACACCTTCTGAGGATCCGAAGACTTACGAGGCCGCGATAACCTCAATCGTGACGCCACTCACCAACGCTGTCGTAGCCATGACTGATGCTGAACTGAAGGTTGAGCTCGACAATACCTATCGCAGAATCATTCGGCTTGCAGGAATGACTGATGAGTCGCGTTTAGCACGACTGTTTTCTGATGAGATTTCACGAGCTGTTTTTCCCAAGCTCTGGAAAGGCGGAATCTCTAAGGAGGAGCTTGAGGAGTGGCTCAAGATGGTTACAGGACTACCAAGTGTAAGCGTTGATTCTGTAATCGCTCCCTTCGAAGAATTGGGTCTTGTAAAGACAGAGTGGGTTGATGAGATTGGTCGAACCTGTGTCTTCATGATTAAGGATTTGGAGGTTTTCCGAGCTCCGCCGTTAGTGGCCATGGAAGCCGCTAGCAGTGTTTTGGACCCTGAGCTTGCTGCCGAATATAAAGCCGAAGTTCTGGAGTTCTTGACAGAGTGGCAGAAGACCCCAGAAGACACTGTTTCCGTAGCACAAGTATTGGCAGACCCTGACTGCTATGATACTCTTAGTGAATTACGAAGGAGACCTGTAAATATCTCTGAACTAGAAGCGACCCTCGCCATCCCACCAAAAGAGTTGAAGTCTGCGATTCAGACACTCAAGAAGTTCAGAATAATATCTGAGAAGCGACGCAAGGGTGCATCAGGTGATTACGACAAATGGTTGTTCCTCTTGAACGACATCCGTGTCAGACTCTTCTTCCCTGAGTATTTCCTGCAAACACTCGTCACTGACCTTGAGAAAACACCTGATGATCCAAAACAGATGGAAATGGTACATCATCACCTGCGATTACTCAGAGACAACTTCCCGCGCTGAATGCAATCACTGGATTTGATAACTCATACTTCGCTGAAACTAAAATGGAAAACGCATGTTCCAAACCTCTGCGATTTCCTCAATCAGTCTTTAATAATACTGCGATAATTCCAGTGAATTCCGACTAAGAAACGCCTTTTGAAAACCTAGAAAGCTTCATATGGTATTTTGCCCTTCGGACCTGTGAATCTTCATGACAGGGTTGCATGGCTTCCCCCGTCAGGAACTCGCAGCAAACACGGTCCCAAAGTGAGTTCTAGGTCCCTATTGCCCATAACTGGGCAGTCTTGCGCATGTAATTTGATTTTACCATGCATCCTGTTGCGAAGAGCTCCACGGATGCGGAAGGTTCGCCTCGGCGAACCCGCCGCTCCAACGTTTTCCTTCTCTAATACCAAGAATGGATATACAGAATATCGAAATATACACACGGGACATCTTAATCTATACTCAATGAAATTAACCTACTGGCGTTAAGGCCTCTGGGCATTGCCTCTTGATGTGATAGAAACTGGTGATATTGAAGTGATCCACAACACCTTCCTCGTTCGCATTTCCACGCGGCAGATAATCGCTGCGACTCAATACTGGCCTGTTGATGTGGATAGAGATGAGCTGAATGAATTCATCTCAACCAGAGAAGAGCTCAGAACGGAACCCGGTCAAGTTTCAGAATTGCCCTTGGTGGTTGGTGACCATAAGTTTCTCGGGAAAGATTGGATAGAGGACTCAGTTCTGGTCTTTGTTACCGATAAGGGTGAAGACGAAGGCAGTACATTCGAGAAAATTGATTTGGCTCTCAAAGCTCTCCGAACGAAGTTCAAAAAGGAGGGCATTGAAGGCGCTGTAAAGAATTATGCAATTCTAATTGAACCATCTGTGACTACTCGTCTCAAGATCGCTTTGGTTGGGGAAGGAGGTGTTGGTAAAACAACCACACTGCATTTGCTCCTTGGTGACACTCCCCCCCTTCAATATGTGCCTACAATCGCTTTGAATCTGGAAACTGTTGAGAATATTCGATTTGGTAATTACTCTCTGGTTCTGTGGGACTTTGCAGGGCAAGAGCGTTTCAGAACTTTATGGCGATTTTATTTTCATGGTGCCGATGTCATCTTTCTAGTGTGTGACTCTACGCTGAGGAATGTCATCATTAGTAAGGACATATTGAAACTGATCAAAAGGGATGCTCCTAAGGTCCCAGTCTTTGCCATGGCGAATAAACAGGACAAACCAAATGCGATGAAACCTGAGGTGGTCCAAAAGGTGCTGGGAATACCCACCTATCCAATGGTGGCCATTGACAAAGAACGCCGAGATGAAATGCTTCGAATCCTCATGAATGCTGCTGCCCAATATGTGGGAGTCGCCCTGCCTGACCTACCAGCCTCGGAACTGCTTAAGTTTACAGAAGCCGCTACTGAAGAGGCCATAGCTGAAACTTCACACGCAGAGATGGTCGAGGTGGAAAAGGCAGAAGCTGAAGAAGAATACGAAGAGGCAGAAGAATACGAAGAAGTCTATGTTGATGAAGAAGGCCACGTAATCGAGAATCTTGAGGAATATGAGATTATCGAGGAAGGGGAAGAGGAGATAGTAGAAGAGGAGTTCGAAGTAGAGGAAGAACCCGCAGAGATTGAAGAAACACCTGCTGAGGAGGCCGAAGCATCACTAGTGGAACCTGAGGTCGAAGCCGCTCAATTGGAATCTGAAGTGACAGAGGCTGAGGAGGTAGAAGAGCCAATGTTAGAAGAGGAAATTGAGATAGAGGCTCTAATAGGCGATGCCACAGAAGAAATAGCCATCCAAATTGAACAAGAGCCAGAGTCCGGACCCGCAATTGAATCTGTGCAAGAGCATGAACCAATAGAGCTTGATATGGAAACCACCGTTGTAGCTTCTGAAGACCTAGGCCCTGCTCTCGTGGAAGAAATTACGGATGCAGCACAGATGGCCAAAGACATCATCTTTGAAGCTCTTGAAGCAGATGATTTTGACAATATGATTGCGCAGGAGATTGACCATGCTTCTGACGAGGACCTTGACACAGCGCTTCAGGCAATTGGGAGTGATGAAACTATTCCCTTCTTGCATGAACCTGAGGAACCCAGTGAGATAGATGCTGAATCTCTTGAAGAGCTTGAGGCTTTTCTGGGGCCCCTAGATCGCTCGGTAGGTGGTACAGGGACAGCCGAATCCAAAACCACTGCGGATGAAGAAGAGGATGAAGATACTCCATATCTTCCGCTTAATGGAGAAACACTCGCAGAACTCGATAAACTTCTGGATTCCAACGATGACGAAACGGAATCCGAATAGTTTCGATAATCGGAAAAACTGATTTGCTAGTATGTGCGTCATCAAGATAGAGGAATCTTCTTGAAACTATCCGATGTCGAACCAGAAAAGAATGTGACCGACTTGGTTGTCCGTGTTGTTTCCATGGCCCCACCTAAAATGATAAGCACTAGAACCGGGCGGAAAACCCAACTCATTGAAGTTCTCGTAGCTGATGATACTGGATCTACGATCCTCTCGCTTTGGGGATTCAATGAAGGAACTGATCTATCTGCTGGAAAGGTGATTAGAATTATTGATGGCTGGGCCAAAGAATGGCGGGGGAAGATTCAACTCTCTCTTGGCCGCTCTGGGAAATATGAGATACTTGTAGATGATGGTTCAGTTCCATCAATTTCCGAGTTGGGTGCTGCAAGAGAGTCTACCGGTGAGCAATAGGGATTGAGAAACTGCTAGAGGTTCAACGATGGTCCTAGTTTATCTTTCAGCTCCAATCATCAAGAAAGCATCAAGGAAGAACGATTTTTGCACGCGAGTTGTGGCAACGCTTGAGGATTCAGGATTTACTGTCTTTGCTCCCCAGTTTCTCGCTCCAGCTGACTCAGAAGAGGTTTATAGACGAGACGTCCATAAAGTCCTAATGTCTGACTTTCTAATTGCCGAAGTATCAAATTCCTCCTTAGGCGTGGGAATGGAGATCATGCTCGCAATTGAGCACATGAAACCGGTTTTGATGTTTTTCCAAGGCGATATCGAATCGTTATCGAAGATGGTTCGTGGAGCAGATGGAAAAGTGCTCATAGAGTATTCTGATCTCAGTGAGGTTGAAGAAAAGATTCAAGCTCACAATCTTGAGAATTTGATTGTCCAGAAATGTCCAGTTTGCTCTTCCCAGGTCGCAGAAGCTAATGAAGAAGGATTAAGATGTCTTGGATGTGGATCTGGTGGTCATCGAACATGGGTGTAAAAAATGGCAGAATCCCTTGTTGATTCCTCAAGTAGTAAGCGCCAAGTAATTCCTCTGCTTGTTTTATCAGTTTCAATGGTATCGAGCGCGAGTATTCTGATTCTTCTCAGTTCTTCTCACCCATTTGTGATTGTCTTTTGGAGAACATTCTATGGTGCAATATTCATGGGGTCCATTGGAATCGTGAATGGTGATTTCAAAAGAATTACCCGATCCGTCATAAAAGCGAACTGGCATTGGTTGGTGGCCATCGGTGTCACTTTGTCGCTCCACTTCTGTACATGGTTTCAATCTCTCACCATGACAACTGTGGCTGCAAGTGTCGTACTTGTGGATTCATCGCCTATCTTTACAGCTGTTCTCTCAACTCTTTTTCTAGGAGAATCTCTGAGAAGACGGTCTTGGATAGGAATTTTAATCGCGCTCATTGGAGCAGTTTTTCTTGCCTGGGGCGACTTCGGAGGAAGTGGATTGATCGCACTGAGTGGTGATCTTCTTGCTCTCGCAGGTGCTGTGTTCTTGGCTCTTTACTTCATAGGCGGTCGACGGTTTGCCAAGGAGTTGCCAATAACAGTATACACAACAGCCATCTATTTTATAGCAGCCATTACAACTGCACCAATCTGTATTGCTTTCAACCTGAACTTAGTAGTCTTTGAGCCTAGAGAGGTTGCGATTTTTATTGCGTTAGCAATCTTTCCCACGGTTCTTGGGCACTCTGTAAACAACTACCTCTTAACCAAAGTACCTGCATATGTTGTTTCATCAGCCGTTCTTGGTGAGCCTATAGGCGCCGCATTGCTAGCAGCAATAATCTTCTTTCAAATACCTAGTCTAACAACGGTGATTGGGTTTATAGTCATCTTATCTGGAATTGCATTAGTGCTCGCAGATATTGCTGTGCGTGAAAGAAGAAATCATTCAACCCTTGATGACACCAATGGGTCGTAATCTGACAGCCTTTGTGGCAATTCCGACTGCATCCGACACTTTCACTACTTCATCCACATCTTTGTATGCGCCTGGTGCCTCCTCTGCGATGACAATTCCCTTGGTCGCCTTTACAATGATACCTTCAGTGGCTAGTTTTTCCTGAACCTCCTTGCCAAAGAAGCGTTTCTTGGCTTTTGAGCGACTCATGAATCGACCAGCACCGTGAGCGGTTGATCCCCAGGTGAGATCCATTGCTTTTTGATTCCCAATAAGTATATACGACGCTGTCCCCATTGTACCCGGAATTATCACCGGTTGTCCAACATCACGGTATTTGGAGGGCACATCAGGATTACCAGGCGGAAAAGCGCGAGTTGCACCTTTTCTGTGAACCACTACCTTGGTCTTCTTGCCATCTATATCGTGATACTCCACCTTACCCATGTTATGGGCTACATCATAGATTAGACTCATATCCAAATCTTCAGGAGAACTGCCCAAAACCTTACCAAAAGTCTCTCTTGTCCAATGCATCATCACTTGCCGGTTGGCGAATGCGTAATTTGCGGCTGCGCTCATTGCTCCCAAATATGCCTGCCCCTCAGGAGACGTGGTGGGGGCGCTACATAGCTCCCTATCTGGAACCTCAATGTTATACTTCCTCATCGCTTGAGTCATTGTCTTTATGAACTCTGAACATACCTGATGCCCAAGACCCCTTGACCCACTGTGAATCATAACCATTACTTGCTTCTTTCGAGTGATACCCATGATTTTTGCAGCCGCCTCATCATAGATATCATCCACGACTTGAATTTCTAGAAAATGATTGCCAGAACCAAGTGTACCGCTTTGTTTAAGTCCGCGGTTTTTCGCTGAAACAGGAACGTCATCCGGATTTGCAATACTGAGTTTTCCATTTGCCTCTTGATGGTCAAGGTCTTCCTGCCAACCATAACCTTGCTCTGTGGCCCATTCTGCTCCACCAGCCAAGACCTCATCTACACCTTTTTGGTTTCGTAAGTCGATCTTTCCTTGTCTTCCAACTCCAGTAGGCACATTCGTGAAGAGTTGATCAATGAGATCTTTGAGTTTAGGCCGTACATCGTTTTCATCAAGATTGGTCCTCAAAATGCGGACACCGCAGTTGATATCATAGCCAACTCCACCTGGTGAAATCACTCCTGATTCATAATCCGTGGCTGCAACTCCCCCTATAGGGAATCCATAGCCCTGGTGACCATCAGGCAGTACAATACTGTGTTTATAGATACCTGGCAAACATGCTGCGTTTGTTGCTTGTGTGAAGGTAGCATCTTGTTTCATCTTCTCGACCAGTTTATCAGAAGCGAATATCTTGACAGGTACTCTCATGCAGGCTTGTGTACCCTTGGGAATCTCGTGGATGTTCTCAGATACCTTCTTGATATCCAACTAGTATGCACGCTCCTATAATGACGCATCGCTTCGTTGGCATGGCTATAAGGCTTGTGAAGTGAACTTGACCCAGAATCTTATTACAGGCTATCACTAAACATGGACGAGGCTGCAATGCCTAAAACAGAACAGGAGGATGAGTCACTAAGTGCCTGATGTGCGTTTGACTGCAATGGTAACTTCTCACGGCTGAAGCTGCAAGGTCAAGCAGGAGGATCTCACTCACCTTCTACAAACAGCTAATCTACTTCCTCTAGGTGAATGCACAACTGAGGAAATTGGCGACGATGCTGTGATCCGCATTATCAACGATGATGTAGCAATTGTAGAAAATGTGGATATCTTCACACCTATACATGATGACCCTCAGATACAAGGGGAGATTGTCGCTTGCAATGCTACCAATGATGTCTTTGCGATGGGTGCTACCAAGCTCCTATCACTTCAAGCATTTCTTGCTTATCCCAAGGATTTACCCGAGGAGATTGTTGTTGGTGTTCTCACGGGCATGAAGAATTTCATGGAAAGACATGATGCAAAACTCGCTGGTGGTCAGACAATCAAAAATCCTGTTCCGGTCTTCGGAGGGATTGCTCTGGGTACTGCACATCCTCGTGATATTGTATATTCACATGGTGCAAAAGCAGGTGATGTAGTTCTTCTAACAAAACCATTGGGTATCCAACCAGCAATGAGATCCTATAGAGACCTCAAGGATGAGAAACGCGATGTCCTCTTGTCCAAGTTCGATGAAGCAGACCTGAAGAATATGCAGGATAATGCAGTTCGACTAATGACATTCAGCAATCTTGAAGTTGCACAAGCAATGCAAGAAGTTGGAGTCCATGCTGCAACTGATGTAACAGGTTTTGGCCTACTTGGACATGCTGGAAATGTCAGTTTTCTCAGCGGAGTTGATGTTGTCATTGATCAAATCCCTGTAATTCGGGGAACCCTCCGACTTGCAGAGTTCTTTGGACATAAACTCTCGTCTGGATTTGGGTCTGAAACTGCAGGTGGAATGCTTGTGTTCTTGGATTCAAGTAAGGCAGATGAGTTTCGAAATTTCCTAGCAAAGAAGAATCTGCCCTGCTGGACTATTGGCAAAGTTGTGGAAGCTAAAGGATCACCTTGTGCAAGACTTGCACAAGAGGTTCAGTTCATTGAGACCGATTTCCCATGAGAACATCGGTAAATCCGTTGGAGCCCGTGTTTGAGGATTGCCGTCGCGAGCGGCCGGTCTCTCCTCACAAACCAATTCTTCCAAATTGTGCAATCTGGGTGCCTTAGAAATGCATTCTTTATAGGTGGCGCCTGAAGAAGCATTAACGATAATAGCACTACAAACCTTATAATGAGCATCAGAATATTGGAAACACAGTGATTCGAATTCAGAGTTTGGTGGTCGAATGAAGATAGTCGTGACAGGTCCATATGAAGCTGGAAAAAGCCTGATGATTCATCACATCACCAATGGTGCCTGCATCAATGTGGAACGCAGGGGTACTACAATTGCGATGGACCATGGTCTAGCTAATGTAGATGGCTTGAATGTCTTCATGTTCGGTACTCCCGGGCTGTTACGGTTTCGAACAATGCGAAAGATTCTAAGCGCAGGCGCAGACGGCATTATCTTTGTGGTAGACTCAGTTGATCCAGAGTCAGATGCTAGGGCAAAGCTATTCTTCCGGGAGATTGCGTTTTTCCTCCCAGGAGTCCCTTGTGTGGTGGCTGCGAACAAACAGGACCTCTCAGAATCCAGACCAATTGATCAACTGCGAAAGAACCTTCGTTTCCTTGCAGGTCTTCCAGTTTTTCCTGTGTCAGCTAAGACTGGAGAAAATGTGGATAGTATGCTTCGAACACTCTTGTATCTTGTAATGATGCAATGGAGCTCGGTCTTCAGTAAATTTGCTGAATTCAGCGGCGATAAGAAGGGTCTTAGCAAAATGATGAAGGACTTAAACCTAGAAAGAGATCAAGCCGTCGGCTATCTTCGCAGATTTGAACTCCGTAAGCTCTTGGAGGTCCAAGTAGGTGACGAGCAGTTTATCGTTAAGGATAGTGTCAGGCCACTTCTTGAGAATCCGGTACTACTCATGCCTCACTAGTCACGAACTCCGCTTTATTATCAGGTGCGCGCTCTCTTTGGAAACACTTAGTAACTAGAAGAGGTCGTTCAGAAAGAATCAAAAGCGATATAGGCCGCCATCGTTGATATTTGCAGGTGAGCCAAATGAGTGATGACATTGAAGATATGGACCCGGCTGAAGTCTTGGAGCAAGCTAATGCTGCACTTGAGGCTGGTGACAAGGATACTGCTGCAAAGATGTTCAATGCTGTTGGTAATCTTTACATGGCTGTCGCTGAATTTGAAGAGGCTCACAAGTGCTTTGAAGACTCTTTGAAAATTTACAAAGAAATGAAAGATGAAACAGGTATCTGCGACACGATGTACAACTTAGGTGTGGCTCAGATTAATTTGGAGCAGTGGGATGGAGCAATTTCAACTCTAGAATCTGCAAAAGACATGTTTGAGAAATCTTCTAACTCCAGTGGTGCTGCCGATGCGATTTATGGATTAGCATTGGCAAGTCTGGGTCAAGGGAGCTTTGATACTGCCATGGACTATTTCAAAAAAGCGCAACGTGCTTACGGCTCGCTCAAAAACGATCAAGGTGTTGCGAGTGTAATAATGGACATGGGAGCCGCTTACGTTGACAAGGAGGATTGGACTACTGCTGAAACTACAATCAAGAAAGCCTTGAAAGTCTATCGTGAGATTGATGACAAGTCCGGAGTGGCTGATGCTCTCTCGCTTCTTGGTGATATTGCTGAAACTAAAGGAAATCAAAAGAAGGCGGCAGAATTCTTTGTAGAGGCTGCACAAAACTACTACGAATCTGAGATTTTTGATATAGCTCGCGAAGTACTTGAGCGCGCAGAGCAAAAAATGTGGGATGTTCCCAAAAGTACTCGCCGTAGGCTTCGAAGGGTGATTGATGAGCTGATTGATGCATTGCCCGAAGAAGATGAATCTGATGAAGATGGCGATGATGATTTTGATGAGGACCTTCTTGAGTTTCAAGATGATGAATAGAGGTCTCGCGGGTTAAGTTAGAATCTGTGTTCCCAACAGGAAAACTCTATTTACATAGAATTCTTCGTCTTGTTGAATTCTACCGGAGTGCGTCCCGTATGGTCAAATCCAAGAACAAAACACTCTCTGTTCTATTTGTGGTATTAATGCTGGGTGCTATGGCTCCAATAACAACCACTTTCATTAACTCTGGACTAGACTCCAAAGTGAATGATTTTGTTCCGAGTGACCTTGCAGCAAATCAAATTCCTCTTTCGCGGGTCGCATTTGTCGCACCAGATCCAACCTCATATGTTGATGAGTTCGCCTACATGGCTGCAGTTCCTACATCAGTTTTTTACTTCAATGACACGCAGTTTATATCGCCACTCATCTATAGCGATGGTTCAGATAGTGAACATTGGCTCTTGGATGACTGGTCTGGGTATCTTGGACGCAATAATGGGATCACGCAAGCTGTCGCAATTGGAGATTTCTCTGAGAGCTATCTGACTCAACTCCAGCATGAGACTGGCGCCAAAATTTATCCTCGGATTACTGGTGATTCAGCTACGAGTATTGCATCCTTGCTTGCTTTGAATGGATGGAGTACTAGTGCGACAGCAGTGGTCGCACTTCTAAAGGAGGATTTCAACACTCCTGCATTGATTACAGGAAGCGCTTCTCACACATTTCAGAATCAACCATCTGAGGTATCAGAGTTTGGAGGCACTGTTACATATGGCGCTCCTTCAAGCATCACCTTCACTCCTCCTACTTGGGCTGGTTGGATAGAAGGTCGATTCAATTGGACTGGAAATGAATTATTGACACATGAACTAATAGATCCCAATGGAGAAGTGGTAGATTACTCAGTGTTTAATCAGGTCTACTTCTCCCGACAGGTGGGCTATGTTGTGACCCCCGTACCTCTGAATTTCTGGTTGCCAAAGACAGTTGACGGAACTTGGACCATGAATATAACTAGCGACACTGACACCACTACGACCATGGTCAATGAGGTTATTTCTCATCCGGGGTACAGACAGACGGTCAATGTCCCGACAAATGCGAAATGGTTCAATGTTTCTCTTCTCTGGGATAATGCGGCCACCGACCTTAACTTGGCTCTTGTAGATCCCAATGGTCGACTTGTCATGTGGGCTCCTGCGGGGAGTATCTTGTCGAATCCTGGACATGAGGTGGTAAACTTACCATACCCGATGGCAGGTGATTGGACAATTATTGCCGCTTGGATGGATGCAAGTGAGGAACAAAACAACATCAACCTCTCATGGGAGATATCTCGAATACCCGCAGACCTCCAAGCATACATGGAGTCTGCGGCTAACGCAGCAGTACTGGCCTCCCTCCTCAATTGTCCTCTCCTCTACGTGCTTGAGGACGAGATTCCCACTGATACAGAATGGGCACTCAATCGGCTTGGTGTGAATGATATCTATCTTGTCGATCCATACAATCAGCAGGGGGCCGGACTTTCAACCCTGCTAGAAACGCACGGCGCACTCTACAACATACAGAACCACTCTGATGTGACTTCGTTGATTAAATCCCTTTCAGGTTCTCAGGATATTGTTGTCACTGTTCCCGTGGGTAATGGAAGCGAGTTCTTCGCTCCTGCAGCATTCTCAGCAGCTGCACATGGTAGCCCTGTATTCTCTCTGTGCGGCACCACAAATGTGCTCACGACACGAGCTGAAGAAACATGGGCTCCATACCTAATTGGTCCTGAGATAAATAACATCTATGTCATCCACAAATATGAGAACAGGGCTGAAAACGGGTGGTATGACGAACGCATTCCAAATAAGTTCTCAATGATGGCTTCCGAAGCGCAGTTTGAAACATTCCTCACATCCAGAGGCGCTTACAATTCCTCGTCCTCTCAACCTGTTGTTGTTGTTTCTCCAGATTCGTTGGTTCCGTTGAGTTTCGATAGGTCACTTCAGAGCCATTTCAACCCGGGAAGAATTCCCGCGGCATCGCCAACTATGGCTTCCATTCTCATTAACAGAGGCCTTCTCCATCGGTTCCTGTTTCTGGAGGCTGACCATGCAGACACGTCTCTGGTGAGTATGTATGCATATACTGATGGTGCAACTTTTGTCGACAACAATTATGGCTCTCACGTTCTGTTTCAGATTGAAGACACAACAGGCCCTCTTGAGGACCTCGGCTTCTCAATTGAAAGTCATGTTGGACAAAACGAGGTCTTTGAAACCCTTGGCAGTCAGGTGGCTTTCTGGTCACTCAGTACACACGGAACCTTGACAGAGCTACCACGAGACCCGCCTGACCGCCCAAATGGCGTGGGTTATTTCTCAATGAGAAGTGTTGACGCACCTTATGGATTTGAGGACAGCTTAGAGGTTAGAGAAAGTCCCTCAGATGCGAATCTACTGGTAAATCCGGTAGCTTTTCCAGATGTTGTTAATCATGTCATCAAATCTTCCCATGACTTGGATGCTGCAGTAGGCAACATTGGCAGTCCAATCGTGATTCTGACTGCGTGTCTCCTGGGCGGGACACAAATGCCCCTCATGCTCATGGAGCATGGAGCTGTTGCAGTTACTGCATCGCCACGGACAGTCTATTTCCAACCCGCAGGGATGCTTTCAGTTCTTCTCACGGAGTCTCTCTGTGGGGGATCAACGGTGGCAGAGGCGCTCTCTTCTGGTCTTGCTCTTACCTCAATAGACTACTCAGACCCTCTTGGGCGAGACCCTCGTGACTATGCCAATCAACAAGTTCTCTTTGGTGATCCATCCATTAGACTCTTTGAACCCACTTCATCTCCCTACATTGATTCTGTTAATCCTCTAGAAACAGGATTCGGCTCCCATGTTCCAGGACATGGCATTCGTTGGATTGCAGCCCTTGGTGCTTCATCCTATCTCCCCTCTTCATTGTCCTCTTTAGGCGCTGACTTTAGATACTATGAATCCACGAACTACACTGAGTTCGTTCAGCTTCTCCCGCTGAGGAAGGTAGTACTTATTGAACCTGGTACATTGTCCAACCTTGGTTCGAATCTTGCATCAACCAGCAATCAACTGAAGTCTTTCATAGAAAATGGTGGCGTCTTAGTAATATTAGGGGTGACGGAACCAATTGACTGGCTTCCGTGGCCGATTATCTATCAGTCAGTAGGATCTGGAACATCTATTACAATCGAAGACTCATCTCATCCGTTGTTGAGTTCTCCGAACATGCTGAATTCAACCGTTGATTTTGCTGGCCACTTTTCGTCAGTGTGGGCTAATTTCTCTGTTATTGCGACTGACGGACTAAATCCTATCGTTGTCGCTGGCGTTATCGGTTCAGGAAAACTAGCACTCACGACAACATCACCAACCGGAGTAGAACAGGTCCACACCATTGAGAATGCAATCACATGGGCTGAATACCCATCAATAACGCTTAATGAAATCTCGCTCAGTCAAAGGATAATTTGGGCTGGAGATCAGGTTACAATTCGCTTTAGGCTGACTGACCTTGTCGGCAATGGAATAGACTCAGCAAGTCTGTCTGTGCTGATTAACTCCAGTCAAACTAGCACTTCTGATGCCGGCGGTGGGTACTATACTGTTACCCTAAATGGTGCTTGGACGAGGAACAATATTGGTGACTTCGATATCCACATAGTTGCTTCCAAGGCAGGATATGACACCCTCACTCTCACACTAGAACAGTTCATGCTCATCAGACCCTTCCCAATCCTATTGATTGGAATTATAGGAGGCGGCGCTGCCATTATAGTAGGTGGTTGGCTATACTGGAAGAAAAGGCGGGGTGACAATATATCCTGGAAACGTGGCAAGACCCCTCAGGAAAAGAAGAAGGAAGCTGAGCAACGAAAAAAGGACAGCAAGTCTGATGTAAAGGAGTACTTCGGCATTTAGTCCAGGTAAGGCACCCAGAAGGCCGAGAAACCTAGTAATGCAATAAGTTATTATAGAATGGCCACTGACTAACGCCTGTTTGGATTGCCAGAGGGTGCAAGAATGTCTGGTCGTGTGGACAACATCAACAAAATAATTCGTGATTTTGAAACAGTACCAGGGGTGGAAGGCGCGGCTCTCGTTTCAGCTGATGGCTTGATGATTTCATCCGCACTCCCGGAAGCAGAACAAGAGAGAGTTGCGGCGATAAGTGCGGCGCTGCTATCTCTGGGCGAGAAGGCTGCAAATGAGTTGGACCGCGGCAACTTGATAGAAATTTATGTCAAAAGCGACAGAGGATACACCCTGTTGACTTCAGTTGGAGAGAACGCTCTTTTCTTGGTCCTGGCAAAATCTGACGCTCAGATCGGACTGATTTTTGTTGACATGAGAAGAATGGCCGAGTCTCTTCTAGAGATACTCTGAATGTCGGTTTTCACTTCATCCTTTCAACGATTTCACTGACTATGTGACGTGCAATCTCTCGCTTTGGTGCTAGGTTGATGCTTTTAGTGTAGCCTTGCGGTCCGACAATCAGAACCGCGTTGGTGTCCGTACCGAATGCTACACCTTTTCTTTGTTCATCGTTAGCAATCACAAGGTCACAGATTCCCGCATCGATTTTCACCCGTGATTTTGATGCAAGCTCTTCATCTGATACTCCAGACTCCACCTTGAATCCCACGATGAATAGATCATGGTGAGCTTTTCTTGCCTCTTCTATGATTTTCTTTGTGGGCACAAGCTCTACCGTCAGACTTTCTGAACCAGAAGCCAGCTTGACGTCCTCTTTCTTGGATGGTGTATAGTCCAAAACTGCCGCTGCTGACACAAATCCATCTGTCCTCCGAGCTAAGAGTTGTGACATCACAGTGTCAAGCATTTCCTTTGAGGTCGTCACTCTAAGAATCTCTGCAAGGGCTGGACCTTGTTCGGATGTTGGACCCAGAACCAGAGTCACAGAAGCACCATGTCGAATGAGTTCTTCAGCCACAGCTATTCCCATCTTACCAGTTGAAGGATTTGTGATGAACCGTACTCTATCCACCCACCCTCTTGTCGGCCCAGCTGTGACAACGAAATGCTTCCCTTGAAGATCTTTAGGTCCCAATACTAATAGGACGTGCTCTATGATTGTGTCCACTTCTGGAATTTTCGCCTTTGCTTCTTCCATGCGTGGAGCAATTACTGTGACTTCCATCTCTTTCAGTCGACCAATGTTTCGTATGACTGCGGGATGGTCATACATCGACTCATGCATGGCAGGCACAATGATAACTGGGATTCCAGCACCAATGGCAGACGATGCCGTTGTCGTCACTGGCGTGTCATCTATGCCATTGGCAATCTTTCCAATTGTGTTGGCTGTGGAAGGAGCAATCAGAAGGAGATCAACATGGTCCTTGTGTTTTCCTGCTAGGGTCACATGCTCAATCTGACCCGTTAGTTCAGTTATCACTCTATTCCCTGTTGCCCACTCCATAAGATAAGGGTGGATGATGGTTTGTGCCATTTGACTCATAACAGTGACTACATCTGCTCCATGTCTCATCAGTTTTCGAGCAAGAGCTACACATTCTACAGCTCCCACACTTCCTGTGATGCCCAAGGCAATAGTCTTTCCCTCTAACAGATTACTCAGACTGCCCTTGATGAGCTTTGATGTGTGCTCTACCAACTACTTCACCCGGTTATTGCCTCAACGAGGTCAGCTACCTTCAGAACGTCAACTTCAGCTAGTTTCTTACCTTCCTTGAGATTCCTAGACTCTAAAGCTTTCACAAGAGCATAGACTGCCTCATTTGAGGGTGTTTCGATGCCATGCTCTTTGGCCAATCGAATGATTTCACCGGTTATTGCATCAATTTCAGTTCTCTTTCCTGCTTGAAGGTCTTGCAGCATTGAGTTAATATTGTCTCCAGTCGCTTTTGCAGTACCAAGTGCATACCTAATCGGGTCGTCGGTTGTAAGTTCCACACCAAGGGCATCGACTACTTGAACAGCTTCTTCCACAAGTCTTACAATCAAACCTCGAAGAATGTGATTTTTGTAAACCTCACCATTAGAAAGACCAGTCAGGGCGCCAACAGGATTTATGCCGCAGTTTACGAGTGTTTTTGTCCACACGACTCCTTCGATGTTTTCGCTCGATCTGACTTTGAATCCCACTTCTTTCATCATCTTGACAAGCCTTTCTACAAGTTCCCTGTTCTCTGGGTATCTCGAGCCTATCTCCGTCAGACCACACCCCGTCGCAGTAACAACTCCGGGCGAAGTCCGAAGTGCACCCATGCAAGTGGTTGCCCTAAGGACTTTAGTAGTGTTTAGGGCTTTGGCTACTACCTCTTCAGTTCCAAGACCATTCTGAATCAGCAGCACTGAAGCACCTGCATCGATGAGATGTTTAGCGCTCTTGGCTGCTTCCAGAGTGTCATAGGTCTTTGTTGTTATAATAACGAGGTCTGCAGAATCCACTTCGGAAGCGAATTTCATAGCTTTTAGCTTGAAGAGACGGTCTCCGAGAATGCCCTTTATTCTGAGGCCCTTCTTCTGGATGGCGGAAATATGAGGATTTCTACCAATCAGAATAACTTCAGTATCCTTTAGTTGGCTCAGAAAGGCTCCATATAGACTCCCAATGGATCCAGATCCCACTACAACTATCTTCAAATCTTTTTCACTCCAGTTCTCTTCCTTTCTCTGATTTTGCCAATGTCCTTGGCGGTCGCTTCAAGGTGCTTGATTATTACCTCTACTGCCATAGCAAGATTCTTTGTGTTATCAAAACTCTCCACTATTCGATGAAGTTCTTCCTTTGGCAGTTCCTTCATCTCTCTGGCAAGCTCGGTCATGAGTGGAAGAGTTCTTACCACATTGTCAACAATGGTGATATCAGAAAACACTGCAGTTCTACTCATTGGGTTCAGGTCAATGGTAATGACGAATTTGCCAATGGCTTTCAGTGCTTCAGTTCTGTCACCGTCCTCTAATGGAACAAGGATAACATCGCCAGATCCAATTCCCTCAGGATCAACTTTTCGACGGTTGCTACTCAACTCTGGGATTGTCATTGATGGACGATCATGAGTTCCTAGCACTTCCTTGGCGCCGGCTGCAAAAAGAGCATCTTTAATGGCATCCTCTCTTTCCTTTCGGTAGTAGAACAGGTTGATTTCTAGTGGCGCTCTGCAGAGCTCTGACAGCTCCACTAATTCTTCTGGCACCAACGAGCATACATTCCCATTGACGCTCAACACTGGATGGCTCGCAGAAAGTAACGCAGCAACTGCAGCTCGGGCTGCATTTCTGGCTAGATCTGTTGTTGTTTCGCCAATGAGATAGTCAAATGCTTCGCCTCTGCCATGAGCTAGCAGACCAGCTGTTGCAACAATATGGGCCTCATGCCCTTCAATTATTGCTTCCCTGGTTTCCAAAGATACTCTTCGGGGATGGTCGGGAGGGATTTCAGTTTTTGTCATTTGAACAGCCTCCCACCTTCGGGTGCAATACCTGCAACACGAACATCAGTTGAGTTCCAATATTTCGACAGGATTCTCTGAACCCTACCTGTTTCAGCTTCATCACAGAGACAAAAGACGGAATCACCGAGCATAATCATGCTAGAGGAACCAAGCCCCGCGTTCTTGAGCTCAATAAGAGCATTCTTAACCCGAGTGGTCTGTAGCCCCACCTCTTCTGCGAATTCGCGGGAGCACTCCACGAATGTTTCAATCCTCTGGTCGCCAATAATCTTTGATACCAATCTGTCGCCCGCTGAATTGATTCTCTTTCTTGAAACTGGATTGGTCAGAACTTCAGATGTTTCTAGTCCTGGTGCACCCGCTAACACTACACGTAAAGAATCATGATATGATATGTTCTCTATTTTTCCAACTCCTGGTCCCCCAGCCTTCACTCGTACCTCGATTCCTCCCTTTGTCTGGGCGAGAACATCTCCAAGACCTGTGTGGTTAATAATCTCGGCCACATGTGCATAGCTTGCGGCTTTTTCATATTCGATATCCTGATCAAGCAGATGACTCAGAGCAAGGGCTGTACCCAGCGCGCCAGCTCCCGAAGCTCCCATTCCGGCGCCTGAAATAAGAGAGGACTGATGTTCCACGTGTACCTTGAGTGTCCTCTCATATTCGTCTGTCAACCTCTGTATCACCGCATTTGTTACTTTTGCATCTACTCGTTCATTGTTGTAATCTACTTTGACTACTAGTGACGGGTGATCCACCACAGACACAGAAGTGACTGTTCCGATGGTCACTGAGAACCCTGCACCTATCGAACCGCAACGAAGAGGATCTTCATTGTCATCGAAGATTCTGAAGAGTCCCGTGACATGTCCTGGCACGAATGCCTTTGCAGACTTTGCTGCGTTTTGTTGCGGTCTCAAAGTGTCAGTCATGTCTTATCCTATCAGGTCGAGTATTAAATATTCTTTATACATTCAATCATGCATATATACATGTATATACAATCAATATCTCTACGAAACTTAATTCTCACATGCGTTTATCCCGGACTACTATTCCATTGGAACAATTCGTGTGTATTGTTTGACTCGTGGATCATCTGATGGAGGTGCGGGGTATGCCCATCTAGCATCGATATCTCTGCCGCTTAAATCAAACACTCGGAAACTCCCAGATGACCATGTGAGCGGGGCGAATCCAAGCAATAGTGTCTGAGTCCGCCAACTGGTCACACAAAGATGTCGATTCATGCCCGCAGTTGGGGCAACAAGAAAGACATTGGAGAACTCCATTAACAAAGAGGTACTGATCCTGTAGAAGAAGCTGTATGTTTTTCTATGCTCCTCTGCTCCTTGTTCACGAAGGTCATTAAGGTATCGGACTATAGTATCATCGTGGACAGATGGGTCCATGACATCTGAGAGTTCCTCCACATCCACGACGACCGCAGTTTCAAAGTAGTATGCCAAGGGGAACTCGGGGATATGGAAAATGATGAACTTGTCTTTGGTGATTATCTCATAGAGGTGTTGAAAGATGGCTTGCTTGGAATAGAGCATGTTGACATCTAAGGAGGATGGTTTGAAGTTTGCGGCTTCCTCTGAAACAACGATTCTAAACATATCATCTAACATATCGCCGTCGTATCCGATTCGCACCATATGATATGGTCGTTCTCCACCTTCCTCCATTCTTCCTGTTAAAACCAAGAATTGGTCGAATTCTCGATGAAATGTGTCGACCTCGTTATCGTTGTCTGTGACAAAGAGTGATTGGCTGGGTGTATTGAGTGCACTGATTACCCTGTCGAATGCTTGAAAACGAGCCTTCTTCTCGGGCTTGAACTCTTTTAGTAGTTCTTCCAAGTCACGAGGAGGGTCAGTCAAATATTCCACACTCACTGATGGATTGTTTATTCTTTATCCCCTCAAGGCCATCAAGATGGTCTGAGAGTCTGTTTTGAGCATTAATGCCGACGGCTTTTCCACTGATGGTGTCATCATCGACACTCACGCTCAAACGATTTATCTCATATATTCTTTGCTTAGTAGAATACCCCACATTATCCCCGTATTACAATGATGATTTTGTTCTTGTCAACCACTCACATTGAACCAATTCTTCGCCATCTGATACGATGTAAGTGCAGACCGACGAGCGTCATGCTTCATGGCACTCATATGTCCAGGCAAACCAATCTCAAACTCCATCTCAGAGATCCGTCTAAGCGACTCCACAAGTTTGAGCGGATCACCAGTTGGGAAGTCAACTCTGCCAAAACTACCACCGGGGAATAGCGTGTCTCCAGTGAATAGGATTCCTGAGCCTTCCACTCTCATCACGATACTCCCGGCTGAGTGTCCTGGTGTGTGGAACACTTTGAGTCTAATATCTCCGAAGTCAATCAAGCTCCCCTCTTCAAGTATGACATCAATTTTGAATAGTGGGAGGTCTGCTCCAAAGGTGTCACTAAGCGTAGGGCTCATGTCGCCACTGTTAATAGACTCGGCCTCTGCCTTGTGAAGATAGAGTTTTGGTGATCCTACTTCCAAGAGCGGTACTACGCCACCGATATGATCGATATGGCAGTGGGTAAGGACCACGTCAGTTATCGACTCCAATGATGAACCCTGCGTCTGCAAATCTCTATCAAGCGCCGATGAATAGAGCCCCGTGCCTGTGTCCACAAGAATCTCATGGTTTCCTGACTTGATGTAGGTGATGTTTGAATCGAATGACCTACTCTCTATGAAATAGATTGAGTCTGCGATTTGATCTAGCATCGAGTCACCTCAAATTATCGACAATTTTGTCAATCTCATCCTGATTATTATACAAGTGAGGTGATATTCGTAGTCTGCCATTCCTTACAGAGCAATGAATCTTGTTCTTCAACAATTCTTCATGGAGCTTTTCAACATCTTGGGGTTTGCAGGAAACAATAGCTGAATTGTTCTCCGGACCGAAGTCATAGAATGGAATGTCGCGCTCTGAGAGCCGCTTACGGAGATAATCTGAATTACTTAGAGCCGCTGTCTCTCTAACTTTACCAGGAATCTGAAGTAGGGTCTTCAATGATTCCAACAATCCAACATATGATACCATTGATGGTGATCCTACCTGAAATTTTCGTGCATCAGGTAGTGGTGTCCGTTCACGGTATTCGAACTCCATGAGCTCTTCAACTCCCCACCATCCAATGAACCGAGGTCGCAGTTTCTCTAGTACTGACTGCCCAACAAAGATGTACCCTGCTCCGATAGGTCCTAGCAACCATTTCGCTGATTGTCCGGTTGCGAAGTCTACGCCTGACTTCACCAAGTCTGTATCGATGCATCCTGCAGCCTGAATCACGTCAACAGATAGAATGGCAGAGTTGTCATGCGCAAGTTTTGAGAGTCTACTCAAATCTGATCTGAATCCCGTACCAAACTGAATCTGGCTTACAGCAATGACCTTTGTATTTTCATCGACCTTGTCCTTGAATGATTCCAAGGGAGCCGCGCCCTCATCTGATTTTACAACTCGAAGGTCAAAACCGTACAGCTTGCTTGCGTTCTGCCAAGGAACATAATTGGCTGGAAATTCGAGGTCGCAGAGCACAACGTTTGAGCCTGGAGGATATTCCACGCTATGCGCGATTGTGTTGACTCCCTCACTAGTACTTGGCACGAATGCATATTGGTTGTAATCTCCACCAAGAAGCGTAGCAAGATTCTGTCGAATCTCTTTGAATGCCTTGAGTGTGTCTTCGATTTTACCAGCTGCATTTGCACTATTGTCCAAATACTGCTTCATTGCTTTGAAAGCGTTGACTGGTGGAATCCCAGTCGAGGCATTATTCAGGTAAGTCATCTGACTGAGTGTAGGCCATGTCTTAGAGATGAACTCTGATTCAATCAAATCTGTCATTATGAATCTCTCCAAAGCCTTTTAGTTGATAAAGCCTACTGCGGATGAAAGCCCCCTAAGATTTAAACGGTGATTGAGTATCCTAAATTCTGGAGAGGCGTTTGTCTGTGTTCCGCAGGTTGACCGGGCGCTCCAAGAAGCCTGAAGATGAAGAGGAAGTATCAGTAGAAGTTAGTGTTGATGCCAAACCTGCGGTTGAAACTCCACCCGTTCCTGAGTCAACTCCTGCACCTATGGGTACGCTAGTCGCTTCTTCAGAGGAGGTTCGTTTTGATCCCGAAGCAACCGCTGCGTATGCTCGACGGGCTAGTATTAAGCCTCAAAGCGCGGCTGAGATTGTACCAGGTCATATCTTGAAACGCGACGAAGTAGGAAGGGTTCACATCAAGATTGTTTTCTATGGGCCATCTCTCTCTGGGAAGACCACTGCTCTCCGATGGTTGTTTGCTAATGTTCGCTCGCTCGCCAAGGGAAAGATAATTGAGATTCATGATGAGCTCGGTCGAACGACCTTCTTCGACTTCGTTCCGGTTTCAGCGAGCGAGATGGTTGTGTTTGATGTTTTTACTGTGGCTGGACAGAGACGACATGCAAGCCAGCGAATCAAAGTGTTACGAGATTGTGATGGCTTAATCTTCATGGCAGACTCTACGCCTGAACAGATGAATGAGAATCTTGCATCGATACAAGAGCTCAGAATTGCATTAGGTACCGATAGGATGGCAACACTCCCTATCATTGTGGCGTTGAACAAGAGGGACCTTCCAAACGCACTGCCCCTTGACTATATGGTCCAGATGTTGGATTTGGAGGGATATCCGGTATTTGACACTATCGCCACTGAAGGAAAGAACCTTCTACGCATGTTTCAACGGGTCCTTCGAGATGCCCTAATCTTTAAGGTTGGAATCTAGTTTTTTCAACAGGGAGTTGTCCCTGTTCTAATTGATTAATCAGCTCAAGGAGTTCTTTCTCAGCCTGTTCCATGATGGCTTTGCCTTTTTCCCCTGATGCTTTTCTTGGGTCTCCATAAACCGCGGATGGGAGAAGGTCTTTTCGATAAGCCCCAGATACAATGGTGAACTTCGTTTCGATGCGATGTGCCTCAGCAACAGTCATGTCAACGAGGTCAGGGCGTACATGCATGGCTTCAGAAGTCTCATCCTCCGCCGCGTGGCCTCCTGGAGTTTCTTCTACTAGTTCTCGCACAGACTTTGCCAGATCTCTCCACCAGTTCACGATAACGACTGTCCTTTCCCCCTCTTGAGTTGCCTTTCTCGCGGCTTGGCGTAGAATCGGGTCGTTTCCTCCGTGGCCATTCAATGCCACAATATAATGAAATCCATGTTTGAATATGGCTGTCATGACTGACTCATAGTATCCTGTCAAAACATCTGACTGAATCGAGATGGTCCCATCGTACTGATCAAACGACCAGCTCTCACCAAATGGGATTGCTGGAAGGACTAGTGCGTTTGTTCTCTTAGCTATCTGGGTTCCGAGAGACTCAGGAAGTATTGTATCTGTCCCAAGAGGAAGGTGCTTTCCATGAGCTTCGAGAGCTCCAGTCACCATGACTACAACTTCAGTTTTGCAAGCTATTTCTTTGAAGTTTCCGTGAGTGAGTTCCGACCAGAGTGGCATTTCTAAATCGTGATGGCTTAGCTGAGTCTTTTTATAAAAGAAGCGTCTAGTTTGCCTTCGAACCGAAAAGATGAAAAATACACTAGCAGACTTCGGAGCCACACATAGCCCCGTGGTGTAGTGGTCCAGCATCGGTGGTTCTGGCCCACCGGACCTAGGTTCAAATCCTGGCGGGGCTACCAATCACTTCTTGATTTGCCTTTTTCATATCGTTGATTCACATATTTGGGTACGCAATCCTCATTTTTTGCTGTTCATTTCGTTCAAAGACCGGTTTTTTCCCATACGCAACTCATCTTTTAGTAACAGTCCAAAAATTAGAAAGACTTGACGAAAATTAGTCAAAAGTGATACTTTTGTAGACAACCTAAAGGTTTTTTAGATAACTTACCTTCGTTTCAGGTGGAGAAGCCCGCAGGTTATGCTCATTTCGAGTTTTCCTGTTGTACTGCGTCCCTCCCGGCGGAGAAAGGAAAAATGCGGACTCTCCATTTTCTAATTTTCTTCTCGTTCGTGAACATAATCTCATCGACCTCTAACGCACTGCAGCATCCACAATGATAGGTTAGGTCTGTTCCTATATTGGTGAAACCGATCTTTTCATGACAACTAGTTTCACCATGACAATCTTCATATCCAAGTCAATGCAGGGCATCGATTGGAAGTGCAAATCAATGGAGAAGGTCGAACTTGGCTGGGATGAGTTCTGGGCTGAAATCATTCGTGTACGACACCGCCAATCAATTCAAGGGATTGACCAGTATGACAAGCTCGTTGTATCCTTCATCATTGAGGTCTTGAATCTTAAGAAAGGCAATGAAATACTGGATATCGCTTGTGGCGCAGGATACCAGTCTATTGAATTTGCCAAGCAGGGTTTCAAAGTAACAGCATTTGACATAGCGCAGTCTTTGATTGAATTTGCAAAGAGAAGCGCAAAGGATGCCAAGGTAGATACCAACTTCTATGCCGGCGATATGAGGGACATGTCCTTCAAATCGCAGTTCAAAGCTGCAGTCATGCTCAGTCATAGTTTTGGATTCTTTGATCATGAGATGAATAAGCATGTGCTGAAAGAGACCTATGACGCATTGCTTGAGGGTGGCTGCCTTCTGCTTGACCTAATGAATCCTTACAACTTGCCAAAGTTCCAGAAGACTTGGACCCAACTGGAAGAGGGTTTTCTATTGAATGAGCCTCATGTTCTGGATGCACATGCAGGTGTCCTCATCGGTCGTCCTGCTGTGTTTATCGACACGGAAGAGGATCGACTTGTCCTGATGGATAAAGACGCGCTCTCAAATAATGACACCCGAGTGTATACTGCCCTTGAGATTCGAGAGATGCTTGAAGAGGTCGGATTCTCAAAAGTGGAATTCTACGGCCAGCACTTTCTTCCCCGACTTCCGTATGCTTCTAATTCTGAACGCATGGTTGTGATTGCTCATCGCTAGAATTGATATTTGAGCATTGAGTCGTCTAACTCGACGTTTGAAACGCATTTGTCAAGCTGAAGTTTCATAACCGAAGGAGTCGTCTTCAATTCTTCAGCAATTTGGAATTCCCCTGTAGAAATACTTTTAATCATCTGCTCGCGAGGTCGCGCAAGCCACCAGTGAGATTGCTGGTGCTCCCAACGAGTTCTCTCGTGTGATAATGGACAGTTGGGGACATGCTATCGTACAATATCACGAGGGGACACAAAGTAAGTAGCAAGGAGACACCCTGATGGTTAAAATCAAAGAGCCAGATGCAATCAAAAGGCTCATCCTTTCAAACGATTTCGAGCACAAGAGAATCATCTCCATTAGCGCTCACATCGATCATGGAAAGACCACAACAACTGACTATCTGATGCGTCGCGCTGGTCTGATGAGTGATGCCGCTGCTGGACAGGCACTGATGACAGACAGTGACGAAGAGGAACAGGAGCGCGGTATCACTATATTCACTTCAGTCGTGCTGTTGAACTTCGAGGTCGACGGCGAGGAGTATCTCGTTCAGCTGTCTGACACTCCTGGACACCTCTCATTCACTGGAGAGGTTTCCCGAGCACTGCGTGCCAGCGATGGCGCGGTCATTCTTGTCGATGCTCTAGAGGGAGTGATGACTCAGACGGAAACTAACATACGTCTTGCTGTGGGCGGCGAAGCATGCAAGCCAGTCCTGTTCATCAACAAAGTGGACCGACTCATCAACGAGTTGAAGCTCCCACCAGCTAAGGTCTATGAGCGTATTGACATCATCATCGCAAAGGTGAACGAACTCATCAAGAAGGTCGCTCCAAAGGAGTATGCCCTAAACTGGAGAGTGAGTTTCCAAGAGGGAAGTGTTGCAATCGGAAGCGCGAAGACTGGTTGGGCTTTCACTATGAAGACCCTAGAGAAGAAGGATATCAAACCTCTCATTGTCTTCGAGAAATACAACGAGGGTGACGAGCGCTGGCTACGAGAGAATCTACCGCTCGATGATGCACTCCTCGAGATGATTGTAAAACACTTGCCCAGTCCAAAAGAGGCTCAAAAGTACAAGATACCTCGAATCTGGTCTGGAGAACTTGACAGTCCGGAGGGTAAGGCGCTTGTACAATGTGATCCGAATGGACCTCTGCTCGGAATGATTACCAAGATTTTCATTGATCCCAAAAGCAAGAGACCTACACTCATTGGACGGGTTTTCTCAGGCACAATCAAGTCTGGACAGGAGATTCAACTAGTCAACATGAAACAGAATGCAAAGGTGAAACGTTTGGGTGTCCAAGAGATCACCGACATTCTTGACATGGATGAAGTGCCTGCTGGTAACCTCTTCTCTGTCTTTGGGTTCATGTGTCCAAGTGGTGAGTCATTCGTTATGCCGGGTTCCAATATGAAGGGCTTTGAGGCCATTGAATATGTCAGTGAACCTGTTGTTAGTAGAAGCATTAAACCAGTCGATCCACAAGAAATCGCTAAGCTCGGTGAGGTCGTTTCAAAGTGGATCATGGCTGACCCCACTGCACGGTTCGTTCACGACAAGGAGTCCGGTGAGTACCGACTTGATGGTATTGACCCACTTCAGATTGAGATTCTGACAAAGAGAATCAACGAGCAAGTCAAGATCAAGGTATCTGAGCCAATCATTGTGTACAGAGAAAAGATGACTGATAAGGGCGACGAGTTTCACACCAAGTCTCCCAATGGACACAACAGGATTCGAATGTATCTTGAACCGCTTGACGAAAAGACTGTGGAGCTCATCAGAAAGAAGAGGATTACAGCTGAAATGCCGGACCGTGAGCGTGCAGCTATTCTCCGAGACGAGGCTGGATGGGATGCGAAGGAAGCCAGAAAGATCCTTGATATCTACGAGTCCTCCATACTTGTCGATGCTATGAGCGGTGTCCAGAGATTTGAGCGAATATTCTCATATCTTCAGACTACATTCAGAGAGTTTATTGAAGGCGGTCCAATCGCAAAAGAGCCTGTGATGGGTGTTAGAGTAGTGCTCACTGATGCAACGGTCCATACCGACCCTGCTCACACTGGTTACAACGAGGTCGCCACAATGGTGAGTGCTGCACTTAACATGAGTTTTCTAACAGGGAAACCTGGACTATTTGAACCCGTTCTGAACACTGATATCAAAACTCCAACCGATACACAGGGACAGGTTATCAAGGTCCTGACAGGACATCGCGGTCAAATCGTGACAATCGAAGGTGAAGAAGACACAGTCACTGTGAAGGGTACACTCCCGACTGCAGAAACCATAGGGATTGCAGATGAATTCAGGAGTGCAACCGCGGGTCGGAGCTTCTTTGGCTATGAGTTCAGAGGATTCGAACCGCTACCTAGCAACATGCAGGAAGAGATCATCCTAGAGATTAGAGCTCGAAAAGGTATGCCTGAGGAAATGCCAAGCCTGAGTTCTTGGAGTCGATGGATGTACAAACGAACTTAATCCAGTTTGAAGACAGGAGCAGTCCATTGATTGCTCCTCGACCCTACTTTTTTTAGAACGGCTTCCCCAGAGGATAGACTTTTGACTCGTTTAAGCACGTCTACAACTGATTGAGATGAAACTAGACCCCACCGACCTTCTAGAAACTCTGATTTCGTTCGACACAAGAAATGATGGAAACACAAAGCCAGAAAAAGAGTGCCCAGAATTCATTAGTGGCGTACTTCAGAATTATGGTTTTCACTCTGAAATCCTAGAGTCCAATGGATACTTCACAGTGTTTGCTCGAAGAGGTCATGGTTCATTCAAAATCCTCTTCCTTGCTCACTTTGATGTTGTCCCATTTGGTGATGGTTGGGACTCGGATCCGTTGAAGCTTAGAATCGAAGGTGACAGAGCTTACGGAAGAGGAACATGTGATGATAAGGGGAATGTTGTTTCGCTTCTGCTCCTCGCTGAAAAGATTGCGGAATCCGATTTTCCTTGTACAGTTATGATTGCCGTATCTGGGGATGAAGAGCTAGGGGGTCGTCAAGGAGCAGGTTTCTTGAAGGAGTATCTAATAAAGCAGGGTCTCTTCCCGGACCATGTTGTTGTCGCAGATGGATCTGGGCAGAATATCATTCATCGCCGACGCAACATCCTTCCTACATTCATTAAAGTCAAAGAAGAGAAACAGAAGATTCGAGGAACTAAAGAAACAATACGAGTGGAGACTGAAACCTATGGTACGAACACTCGACATAGTGCTTACTTGCGATTTGGCGTAGATAGGCACGCGATGATTGCCGCATCGAAGTATCTTGATCTCAATCCTCAAGCCGTGGTAGAATCAGTCAAAGGTGCATTTCTCAAGGGTAATGTTGTACCAGATTGGATTGAGATGGAGGTTATTCATCCAAGTGAAACAGGTTCAGACTATACCTATGACTCAGCTCTGACCAATCTGATGCGGTCCTTGCTTCCAATTACTCGTATTGCATTTCCGACGCACCCTTCAGATATGGGGACCAACATTTGTCCCAACATCCTGTCAAAGGAAGGTGACCTTTGGACTCTGTACATTGATATTCGTTCAATGACGAATGACGATGAATCTATCAAGTTGGCTATGGAAAACGCCTTGAAGGACCGAGTAAACCTGTTCTCACTTCAAGTTCATCCAGGTATAGGCTACGTGGACTGCGACCCTGATTCACAGCTCATCAAAGCTGCGCGATGGGCTCTTGAGAAAGAGGGGATACCATATAGAGTCATTGAGGGGTTTGGAGCTTCTGATTCTCGGTTTTTTGCTGGCGAAGGCGCTGACCTCTTCGACTTTGGTCCGATAGGCGACAACGTTCATGGAGTGAATGAATGGGTTTCAATAGAGTCCTTACGAACAACTTCTGAAGTCTATCACACCTTAATCGATGTGCTCATACGGAAATCCGGTTCTCTCTGATCCCTCTAGATAGATGCAATTCTAGTGTCGGACTTAGCTCTTAATACGAGTAATCGCTAACACCAGCTTTTCGTCCGCGAATGTATATTCCTCGTGAAATTTGCCTGCAGGCTTTTGCACTTGTTTCAAGTTTTCAGCCAGCGTTTCCTCTGAGATATACACTTGATGATTCTCTACTGCTTCAGCCATAATCTTGCTTGAAGAGTACTGGATTTCTATCTGGTCATTGACGTTGAGGTCCGCCGACTTGCGCAAATTCTGAACACGTCTGACGAACTCTCGAGCAAGGCCTTCAAGTTTCAGTTCATGCGTCACTTGTGTTGTTAAGGCTGCAAGGTAGGGTCCTTCTGACGCAGTTGAAAAGCCCTTTTTGGCTTGTACGATTACTTCGACCTCTTCGGGCAGAATACTGAATTTCTCTCCATTTAAGGTCACATCAACTGAATTGCCATTCAGAAACTGGGTTGAAGCATCTCGTGTGTCTAGCTGCAATATGGCTTTTCTGAGTTCAGGGAAACGCGAGCCATATTTCTGACCTAGCTGCTTTGGCAGTGGCTTGAGCTGATAACTTATCACCTCAGCAGTAACATCTAGCAGCCGGACTTCTTTTACATTCAGTTCATCTGCTATCACATCTTTATAGCGCATAACTACTTCTTGTTCCATATCAGAAGTAACAGCAAATGCGATCTCTGACAATGGTTGGCGAAGTTTACAATTCGCTTGGTTTCTTGCTGCATGTCCAAGTGAAACCAGACGTAAGATGAACTCCATTTCTGAGTTGAGTTTTGTATCGATGGACTCGCTCTGAGGCCAATCACAAAGATGAACGCTTTCAGGTGTGTCTGTTTCAACTCCCTGTGTTAGGTTCTGATGCATAGCTTCTGATACGAACGGTGCGAATGGGGCAAGTAGTCGAGATAGAGTGATGAGCACACGATACAACGTATCATATGCTGCATTCTTATCTGCATCAACATCGTCACTTGCTCCTGATTCAGCCCAGAATCGCCTTCGGCTTCGCCGGAGATACCAATTACTAAGATGATCTATGAAACGAGCGATGGCCGCTGTCGCTGTATCCGGCTCATATGCATTCAAAGAATCTGTAACCTCGCGAGTGAACTCATTCATTCTTGAGAGTATCCATCGGTCCAATAGGCTTAGAGTCAGTCTCCTCTCCTTATGCGGAACCCATCCATCTATCAAAGCATATGTGACAAAGAATGAGTAGACATTCCATAGCGGAATCAGGAACTGTCGCCTCACCTCATCAGCACGGTGGTATCCAAAGGCAAGGTCCTTCTCAGGTCGATGAGCGCAATAGATTAAGCGCATTACATCAACTCCCATCGAATCGGCTGCATCATCAAACTCCACCATGTTGCCCCAGGATTTGTGCATCGGCCTTCCATCTTCAGCATTCAGTGTGGCATAGGTGAAGACATCCCTGAATGGTGCTCGACGCTCAAGGATTGTGCTCATTGCGAGTAAACTATAGAACCAGTTTCGAAATTGCCCCGGAAAGCTCTCGCTAATGAGATCTGCTGGGAACCATTTGTTCCAATACTCTCTATCTGAATTGTACCTCATTGTACTCATGGCAACAATACCTGCATCCAGCCATGGGTTTCCAACGTCAGGTATTCGCTTCATTCTCTTTTTACATTCAGTGCACTCTATCTCAATCTCATCTATGAACGGTCGGTGTGGTGAATGCCCCTCGAAAGCATCCCATCCAGCAACAGCTCGCTTCTTGAGTTCATCTCTACTGCCTATCACTTCGAAGTGGCCGCAGTGCGAACACTCCCAGATTGGCAACGCGAGTCCCCAATAGCGTTTCTTGGAGATCATCCAATCATCCATGTTTCGAAGCCAATCTAGCTCTCTATCTTTTCCAAAGGAAGGATACCAATTGGTATCGCTGGTAACCACCTCCATGATTTGGTAGCGAAGATTATGTTCTTTCTGTTCTTCCATGACATCTTCATACGGAATGTCTAGTTTCGCACCCATGGAAATGAACCACTCATCTACAAGCCGAAAGACCAGCTCTTCTTGGCATCTCCAACACACAGGATATCGGTGAGTATAGTCCTCTATCCTGTACACCAGACCCTTCTTGCGGAGGTTATCGAATATTGGCTGAGCAACTTCCTTCACATTCATCCCAGTCAGCCAGTCAAATCCATCCAGGAAAATTCCATTCTCCGTAAGTGGCGCAATTACAGCAAGATTAAGCTCCTTTGAGAGTTCGAAGTCTTCTGCACCACAACCTGGTGCAATATGTACAATCCCTGTACCCTCCTCCTCACCTACCTCATCCCAAGCAACCACTCGGTGCTTTCCTGCAACGTCATGCTCTTTCTGAGCCGGAAGCTCATCGAAAGGGCCATGATATACCCACCCCTCCATATCGAGACCTAGGAGTTCCTCCTCAACTTGGAAATCTCCTTTCAGCATGTGTAAAGTCTTGTTACTGAGGTACAGAATTTCCTCTCCCTGACGCACCTTTGCATATGTTAAGTCTGGACCAACAGCTGCTGCAACGTTGCTGCTCAGGGTCCATGGCGTCGTGGTCCATACAAGAAGACTTTCTCCAGGTCGATCTACCAATGGAAATCTCAATGTGATGCTAGGATGCGTCAACTCACGATAGCCCTCGGTTACTATCTCATGTTGACTAATTCCCGTTCCGCATCGAGCGCACCATGGCATTACGTCCCGGCCTTTGTATATCCACCCTCTATCATGACAGGATTTTAGCATAGACCAAATCGTATAGTTGTTCTCTTCAGAGAATGTGAAATACGATCCTCCCACCTCAGGTGTCCCAAGCTTTCCAACAAGTTGTTCAACTGTACCAGTGACCGGACCTTTCACGCCTTCGATTGTCATTTCTGCTAACGGGTTTTTACCAAGAGCATCGTGCAATTTTTGAAGAGTTTCTGGATTGTCCCAGTTCATCCAATAGCCTAAACGTACACTCTGCTCCATTTGGATTGCAGCGTATTTCAAAACACGCTGCTTGCATAGAATGATAAACTTCTCCAATCCGAATGCTTCTATGTCCTGCTTGCCCTTGAATCCCAAGTCCCGTTCCACATTGACCTCCACCCAAAGCCCTTGGCAGTCAAATCCATTTTGATATCGGGTGTGGTATCCTTGCATACCTTTGAAACGATGGTATAGATCTTTGTAGGTGCGTCCCCATCCATGATGGATTCCCATGGGATTGTTGGCTGTGATGGGGCCATCAAGGAATGACCAGATTGGCCCATTTGCTCTGAGACTCTTTAGTTTCTCAAAAATCTGCGAATCACTCCACAGCTTGAGCATTTCTTTTTCTTGGGCAACAAAATCAACTTGACTGGGTACTGGCTTGAACACTTCCATCACCAACGTCGGAATAGATAATATCTGTAACTTGCAAATGCAGTATGGCAGCTCGATATGGAGTATGGTTGTCTAACATATTGCTCTGAATACACCATAAAAGATCGAACAAGCATGCAATCAGAGAACGGACTACATTCACTTTCATATGAGTTAGTGAATTTGGCAATCCATCCTTTTCTCACCTATTCGTCCTCTGGAATCTCATTCTGACTTAGTTAAAAATCTTAGGCTAGCAATAGTTGACCTTCAGGAGGTCCAACCAATGTTTAATTGAAATGTCTAGTCCTTATTCTATTGACGTGATGCTATGAGCGCATTAGAAGAAAGGTCTCTTGACAAGCTTGCAGATATGATTTTCAACATTCTTTGGCAAGATGGTCTTCAAGTCTGGAAAGCCATCCGGACCAAAATGGACGGCGAAGGGAAAGAAGCAGTAAGAAGCGCTTTTGAAGGAGCTGAAGACCGTTTTCTCAAGGGGCCATTTAGCGACCACCTTGAAGTGAGATGGGGCATGAATCTCTGTGTTCACTGCAATGACGATAATATTGAGAAAAATGGAATTGCATATGTCGAACCCAGCGGCGATGGTCTTGAGTTCAATCAGTGTCTGAATTGTCACATAGGTATTCTCTATAAGCTAGTGACAGCAACTGCGACAATGGACACGTACACCATAGGTCTCGGAGACCCAGAGCAATTCAATGACATGTCGATCTATTGGAATGCCATTGTTCCTGAAGGAATGAAGAAGTTCCTCCCGACGTACGAGGTTGTGGATGGAGAGGGTCAATGGGTGGGAACGATTTCCTTTGATGATGCAATGAATGTCGAGTATCTGGCATTCTCAGCTATGACTGAATCTACACCACGAGATGCTGAGTCTCCTTGGACCTCAGAACTTCCCAATTCAGTCAGACTTGCTGCAGATGCATTCTTGGATGCTGCGAAATATCAAGTAGAAGTTGCGCTTGCAATCAGATAAGAAATGGGTGATTCTCTTGGCAGAAAAACTAGTACGAGATAAGATTCCAGACATTATTCGTGAAAATGGAGGAAATCCCAGGGTTCGCGTTGCCGGACCTGATGAGCTTGAAGTGCTGCTTCGCGAGAAGATTGTCGAAGAGGCAAAGGAGTTTCTTTTCTCTGGTGATACTGAGGAACTAGTCGATATTCAAGAGGCTATCGATGCCCTACTTAGACTCAGAAAAGCAGACACAGCACTCATTGAACTCCAACGACACAGTAAACTTCTTGCTCGAGGCGGATTCACGAAGGGATATGTTCTTTCATCTGAAGAAGCTGAAGGGTACGAGTAGCTCACTTTACATATTCGGAAACTTCGGATTAAACTTATATTCAAATTCTTGGCGCACCGTATCAGACAATACCACCCTGTTCAGTGGTGGTTTTATTTGGCCATGGAGTGAATAATTATGGCTACTGATAATGATATTAAAAAAATACCAGAAGAACCCGTAAAACATGAAGATGGTGGGCCAATATCAAGGTATCATGTTGAACGGTACCCAGTCAAAGAATTACCATATACGACTCAATCGATTTGTCCTGAATGCTTCTTGACTGATGATGAAGTCCATGTGATCGATGCAACCCTCTATGAAGACGATGGTAAGGTCATGTACAAGAAGACCTGTGAGAAGCATGGAGAGTTTGTGGATGTTTACTGGGGTGATGTTGAAATGTTCAAGAAAGCCCAAAAGTGGTGGTACAAGTCAGTTGGTCTTGACAATCCGCGAACTGAAACTGTGAAAGGCTGCCCCGAAGATTGTGGCCAATGCCCTGAACACAAGTCTCACACAGCTCTTGCTCTTCTTGATGTGACTAATCGCTGTAACCTTCGATGTCCTATTTGCTTCGCTGTTGCTGCTGAGGGTGGAACTGTCTATGAGCCAGAACCTCAGGAGGTCTTTGATATGATGAAGAACCTCCGTAGCAATTTACCTGTTCCAGCTCCTGCGATCCAATTTGCTGGAGGCGAACCAACTGTCAGTAAGAATCTGCCCCAATATATCAAGTGGGCAAAGCAGCTTGGTTTCAGTCACGTACAGATAGCTAGCAACGCGATACGCATTGGCAAAAGCAAAGAATACTTGCAGGAACTTCGTGATGCTGGTCTCTCAACTATATACATGCAATTCGATGGGATTACTCCTGAGCCCTACCTTGCGGCCCGCGGTACAAATCTCCTGCCTTTAAAGAAGCAAGCTATCCAGAACGCTCGTGAGGTTGGAATGGAATCTTTAGTTTTGGTTCCAACTGTTGTACGAGGCGTAAATGATGGCCAGCTTGGTGGAATAGTCGAGTTTGCTGTAGAGAACCGTGACGTTGTGCGTTGCGTGAACTTCCAACCGGTGAGCATTACTGGTCGGATTGATTATGCTGCACGTAACGAGATGAGAATCACTATTCCTGATGCCATTCACCTCATCGAGGAGCAAACAGGCGGCAAGATACCTCATACCGAATGGTACCCTGTGCCCTCAATGATGCCAGTTGGTCGTGCTCTTGGTCTGATCAAGGGCGGTCCTGATCTTGAGTTGAGTTCTCACTTTGCATGCGGAATGGCCACTTTCATTTACATTGATGATGATGGCAGTTACAGACCAATCACAGACATCATCGATGTTGACAAATTCCTAGTCTTGCTTGAGGAAATTGCGAATCTATTTGCCGACCAAGCAAGAGGTGCGAGCACACGTGCAAAAGCGAAACTTGCAGCTGGTGTTCGTCATATCAAGAAGAAAGGCATCATCAAAGACCTTCTTGGTGCATTCCTCAATCGTGGAGACTATGACTCACTTGCCAAACTCATGAGACGTATCATCATGCTAGGGATGATGCACTTCCAAGACCCCTACAACTTCGACCTTGAACGTGTCCAGCATTGTGACATCAACTACTCTGTCCCAGATGGACGTATTATCCCATTCTGCACGATGAACACTATTCACCGTTCGAGGATTGAGAAGAAGTTCTCAAAGACAATCGATGAATGGCGGTCTGGCCACAAACCGACCAAGGTTGAAGAGGAAAGCATCTCAACGCCTTATACTAGTGAAAAGTAAAGATCGCTAACATGTGTGTGTTTCATCATGAACACACACCTCTGTTTTTCTTTTTCCACTATAATTTCTCATTAGAACAATTCGCCGTAATTTAAGAACAATTCATCCACTGAAATGGTGATGTGATTACAATTTTTGCTATTGAAAAATAGAGCTTATACAATGAATAGGGCTCAATTATTTTGCGAATTTTCCTAGTACCAAAACAAACTTTAATAAGTGGAGAAAAGAATTAATACAAGTCTAAGTAGGAATAGCCGGGCATAAATCCTATTAAAGTAAAAAGCAAAGGCGAGCGTGTGGGCTAGTTTTTCGTTACATGCCCTCAATTACGAAACTCCCCCCTCCTACCACGATTCCCACGTGCTCGCCACCTTCTTCCATTGCCTTCCATATCTGAACAATGTGTTTGTCAGTCTAACAGAAACCTTAAATCAATATAATTCACAATAGTTAACAATGCCGTTCATAATCTATCTGCTTGGGTTTGGCGTATTACTGTCAATGCTATTCTATGCCTATAGTGTTAGGATAACCAAGAACAGACCGAGCGCTGCTCACGAAACTACTGGGAAGCAGGGTCGTGATATGTGGTCTGCAACCCTACTTGATTGTGACTACGAACCTGCTAAAGCCAGGTTCGGACCGGCTAAGATAATCCCTGCAGATAGAGTCTTGTATCATTCACAACACAAAGAGCAATTCTCCCATCATATGGAGAGTAAATGAATGTGTGGCAGCTACTCTGTCCTTATGGAATTCTTAATTAACCATTGAGCGGTTTCCCCACAAGTTGATGTCCATGCTTAGTAACCATACCCTCAACGTGATTCAAGTTGATGCATTCACCGATAAGCCGTTTGGAGGGAATCCTGCTGCTGTCGTTCTGGATGCAGATCGTGTCAGCGAGCAGACGATGAATAAAATTGCTCGTGAAATGAATGTGACTGAAACAGTGTTTGTTTCTAAATCACAAGTAGCTGACTTCCATTTTCGATACATGACTCCCAAAAGGGAAATAGGATTTTCTGGACATCCAACTATTGCCGCTTTTCATGCACTTGTCGAAGAGGGCTTTATCGAATTAGTCCAGGATGTCACAATGGTAAGTCTTGAAACCAGTACGGGCATCCTTGATATTGAGATTGTGAGGAATGAATCGACCGGACATCCCGAGATTCAAATAACTCACAAAAAGCCTCAGTTCCTAGAAACTTATGATCCCAAAGAATATGCTGAAGCTTTAGGTCTCTCGTTAGCAGATATTCTTTCACCAAATCCTTTGCAGACTGTGAGTACTGGAACGCCTCATCTAATGATGCCGGTTTCAACAAGTAGGTCTCTTGATAGAATCAAACCTGATTGGGAGTGCTTGAAGAAGTTACAGGCTAACTCTGACTATGTTTCTCTTAGTGTTTTCACTCGAGATACAAGGGAGCCAACATCAGATGCTCAAGTCCGTCACTTCGGTCCTGCGTTTGGTATCTATGAGGATCCAGTATCTGGCTCAGCGGCTGGAAGTCTTGGTAGCTACTTAATCAGATATGGTATCATGGAAACAACATATCCAGTAACGAGCATCGTCATCGAGCAAGGCCACTATGTAGATAGACCTGGCAAAATTTTCGTTGAGGTTCGTGGCAACCAGGAAAACATTGAGCAGGTCAAAGTGAGTGGTACTGCAGTGACTATGATGAAGGGCACTCTTTACGTCCAAGATTGATCCTTTGGTCATTATAGTTGCTTTTCTCCAAAGACTTATCTCCACTGCAAAAACCGAGAGCAGTAGTGAAGCCAGATGCTGGATATTATGGATAAGGCTCTTGACTCATTTTCCGATAAGGCGGTTTCCTTTGCAGACATTCGCCTTGAAGATCGGAATGCAACGAACCTTTATGTGACAAATGGTTCGCTTCGTTCATTCAACAGAAGGTCTACTGCTGGTGCTGTTGCTCGCACTCTCGTCGGCGAATGCTGGGGTACTGCCTCATCATCAAGACACCTCTCTGAAAAGGAGTTTTTGGGCCTTCTTGAAAAAGCCGCAAAAATGGCAAAGGCTTGTTCGAAACACTCTAGAAAGGATATTGATCTTTCTGAAATAGAGGGCATTGAGAGGACAGTCCACCAGCAGGTTGAGGAGGATCCGGGTGATGTGTCAACTGAAGAGAAGATAGAGCTTCTCATGAATCTCGATAAGGCTCAGAAGCTAAATGACAAGATAGTCAACACAAACTCAGTCTATGGTGATGCAAGAAGAATCTACAAGCTGGTCAACACAGCTGGGTCAAAACTTGAATGGGATGAATCAAGAATCCGTGTTGTGACTCAAGCTGTTGCAAGGGAGGGGAGTAATGTTCAGTTCGACTTCGATGTGGTTGATGGCACTGCTGGTTTTGAGCTAGCCCGAAGTGTTGACCCTGAAGCCTTTGGATCAAAGACTGCTAAGGGAGCAATAGAACTCCTTTCAGCTGAGAAACCACCTTCAGGAAAACTCACGACCGTCATTGATGGGAATATTGCAGGTCTGATAGTTCATGAGGTCTGTGGTCATGCAAGTGAGGCGGACGAGGTAGTCAAGGGTCGGTCATTTCTGACAGGTCTTGTTGGCAAGACAATTGGCACTGAACTAGTTTCAATGGTTGATGATGGAACATTGAAGGGGCCATCGGGAAGTGTACCCTATGATTCGGAGGGGACTCCATCGTCACGAAACGTGATAATCGAAAACGGTGTGTTCAAGGGATACCTCCACACCCTTGAAACAGCGATACTGATGGGTGTTCAGCCGACCGGCAATGGCAGGGCACAGGATTTCAACCGACGCGTCTTTGCTAGAATGACCAACACGTTTTTTGACAAAGGTGATTGGAAAGATGAAGAGATTGTCGAGGACACAAAGGAAGGTTTGTTTATCACAAAATTCACATCTGGAATGGAAGATGTTGTTGGGGGCGGAGTTCAAGGTACAGCTCTAAAAGGGTATATCATAAAAAACGGGCAAAAGACACAGCTTGTCAGACAACTGTCGATTGCAGGAAAGGTCCTCGAACTATTAAAAACTGTAGACGCAGTGGGTGACACTCTGTCTTTTAGCGGTGGTACTTGTGGGAAAGGAGAAGAGGATTTCATTCCGGTTTCGTCCGGGGGCCCCAACATGCGTGTCGAACTTATAGTGGGAGGTGGTTGAGATGGACATAGAATCCACCAATAGTAAAATTCTCCATCTAGCAGAGAAAGCAGGTGCAACCCAGGCAGAGGTATTTGGGATCATCGTCAGAACATCCGGCGTCTATATCGATGATGATATTGCGAAGATGGGTACATCCCAAACAGAGTTGGGATTTGGGCTAAAACTCATAATAGACAAGAAAATAGGGTATACCAGTTCCACACTCACTTTAGAGTCAGTAGATGACCTCGTTTCTCGAGCGAGTTCGATGGCAAAAGTGAGTAGTCCTGATCTCAAATTCAAATCGCTACCAAGCCCAAAGAAAGTATCTGGGAGTCCTGAGCGATTCTATGACAAAAACACCGCACATCTAGATAGCGAATATCTTACAGACAAAGCCATGTTGGTTGTTGAGAGCGCAGCCTCTGACAGTGTCACTGTTCCAAATGGTACCCTTCGAGCAAGTTCTGTCGATTTTAAAGTGATGAACTCGCTTGGTGTTGACGCTGGTTCAAAATCAACGATGGTCTATGGGTTTTTCACTGCGAAAGCTGAGGTTTCTGGCGCTGTTGGAGAGGGTGTTCAAAGATGTTGGTCGCGTGAAGTTTCTGAGATTGAATTTGATAAAGTTGGTGAGAAGCTGAAAGAGCAAGCATTGAGTGTCTTGAAGGCAGATGCCTTTAAGGAGAAGTGGGACAATGTCATTGCTGTTCTTGCACCTAGTGAAACTGCACAGCTACTTAATCGGATTATTGAATTTTCAGCTTCAGGAGAGAATGTCAACAAGAAGTCAAGTCCTTGGACCGACAAGGTTGGAGACACAGTGGCAAACGAGGTCTTGACCATATATGACAATGGTCTATCTGAGAGGGGTCTCCTCAGTGCACTTGTCGATGATGAAGGGATGCCAATGAAGAAGACCTCGGTGATTGAAAAGGGTATTCTCACATCATATTTGAATGATAGTTATAATGCAGCCCAATTGGACTTGGAATCGACAAGTAATGGAATGCGGCGTGGTGCCCGTGAAATCAACGGTGCGTTTGCAGCTCCAGTGACTTGCAGAATAACAACACTTGAAATCACTCCGTCAACGAAGACCGTCGATGATATGGTAAGTGAAATCGACAAAGGAGTATTCATAGAGCACTTTGCATGGCCTCAAGTTGAACCAACTTCAGGTTCCTTCTCGAATGAGATTCGGAACGCTCGGCTAATAGAGAATGGTGAATTAACCAGTCAAATCAAACACGCGCTGCATGTTGGCAATCTATACGAGAGCCTCAAGGGCGACCTATACATCGCGAACGACATACAAGTCCAGGGCATTTCTGATATTGGAGTTAACGGGAGTGTCATACTGCCTACTATTGCATTCTCTGGAACAGAGCTCGTTGGACAGTAGCAAATTAAACAGAAGACAGTGATATAGCTTTCATAGATCACCATTTACAGCTATGGTGGATACGCCCGTTGTCCAGACTCAATGAATCTTAGACTTAGGAGAAGCATTTCTTCTCCTTCCGATTTGAGTATCTTTTTCATTGGATCATATGCGCTCGGTATATTCTTCTTCAGGTACTTGAGAAACTCATCCTTCGACTCCGCGAGGGCTTTGTGCATTCCCTCAACATGGCCTATTAGTTTTGGTTCCCAAGGCATTCTACCAGCTTTCGACTTAGGCATAACCTGCTCAAGAGTACGAATAATCTTTTCCGCAACCTTCTTGGACTCCCGAAATCGATGATCACTAAAAACTTCACGTTTCTTCTTTTTCTTTTGCGATGCCGCCTGCGCTTTTGCAATGAACTCGTTAACTTCTTCCGGAGTCATTGCTGGCTCTTGGATCTCTGAATCAATCACCAATCGTTTCCATGCTTTCTTTCCTTGAAAATCAACCGGCGCAAGGTACCCCTTTGCCTCCATATCCTTCAGATATTTCCGAAACATATCTTCAGTAATCAAGGAGCTGGGTGCTGACATTAACAAATATTTCTGAAATAGCGTGGCTTCAAACTCAATGACCGCCCAACCAAAGGCGCTCACTACACCTATCTCAACCTCTCTTTCCAGGTCGTTGGCGTCCAACCCGTAAGTCATTTTGCAAACCCTCTCTCTATTATATCGTAATTCATATCTCATCTAAACATATGAAGATATAGCTATCCGATTTTTGGAATGAGGGTTTGCTCAAATCGAAGGGTCTGCTGTTTTTTCCCAGTCAAAATTACAGAACGAAAAATAGGGGGTGTGACCAGGAAGGTCCTGGTCACATATCTTCAATTTGCGTCTACCGCTTCCGGACTAAGACCGCAACAACTAACAACACCACTACAGCAACTCCAATGCCTGCTATCAGCAGCAAGTTCGTTGGCAGTGGAGGTTCAGTTCCTGTGCCTGTGGGTGTTTCAGAGGTAGTCGGAGTTTCGGTCGTGGGTGCCGTTGTTGTGGTAGTTGGAGGAGTGGTAGTAGTTGTGACTGGAGGTGTCCAAGTGATTGTGAACGGTGTTCGTGTTTCTATGTTATCTGAGTTGTCATGCGCTTCAATAGTGAAGGAGAGTGATCCAGTGGTCACATCCGAGATGACTCCCGAATAAACTCCCCCAGCACCTGCATCCATCTGTAATGTCACCAAGTCGGTTCCATTGTTGTACTTCAGATATACAGCATCAACGCCGCCTGGATCTGCTACAGTTGCTGTAACAGTCACACTTTCCCCATCATCTGGGCTGCTTGGATTCCACTCCACATTGCTGACTCTTGGTCCAACCTCATCCACATTTGCGATGTTCCACTCAGAACGGTTCCCAACTCCCCAATCTAGGAAATTCTCAAGCAATTGAACGTTATCAAACTGAGGCTTACTATAATCAAAGTCGCTGAAGAATGTCGTTCCCGTGACCAACAGTCTCGTGCTTCCTATTTCCTCAGCTGCAGCTAGTGGGATCTGATTACCCCAAATGCCATCCATAGAATCATCATAGATGACTGCAGGAGCGGGAGGGGCTTGGTTAGTTTGATACCCTGTAACGTCCGCATAGATTATGGGAAGAACTGGACCATCGTCTATGAAGTAGAGACTATTCGGTGAGAAGAACGTCACTGTGTTTACACCTGCTGTGAGGTTCACGGTAACTGATGAATCAGGAATTACTGTCAAATCATCATACCATGGATTGTAGGTTCCTTCCATGTAGACATTGTCATCATTATTTCTGATATTGGAGCCTATCGCTGCCAAGATGGCATCAGAATATGATGTGTTCGTCGGGCTTGAAGGATGATCACCTCTTCCTGTAAGTAGTAACGCCTTATTTCCGCTGGCTGCCCATGTGGAAATCGCATTGAGTTCATTGGCAGTATAAGGTGAACTAGCGCACGTGGCGATGAATAAGTCAACACCTGCAAGACTCTCAGTCGTTATTGCTGTACTCTGTTCAGTCAACTGATACCCCTTTTGCGACAGAGTCGTGTTAATCGTATCCAAATCCGCAGCCGCATAGTCATTACCATGGGCAACATCCATCATCGCTTTGTACTGATAGGTGATTGTTACGTCTGGTGCATTGATGCCTAAAGTCGCAGTATAGAAGAGATCAAGAAGACCATCTATAGCCAAGTTGAGACAGTCCTGAGTCAAGTTCTTGATTGTCACATTGGTTTGGATTGCTTGAGAGCTATCTGTTGGATATGCAAAAACCACATCATCATAGTACTGGTGTGAGTAAGTTGCAGAATCGACTACTAATTGGCTAGCGTTTGCGATGTACGATTCAGTTGGAGTCGAGATCGTGAAGAGATCAAGATTATTGTTGATATCCGTTTCATAGGCCGAATGGCCTGCCCAGAAGACGTCAGTGTGAACCGGTATACAGGGGTCGCTGAAATAGTGTGCCATGACACCTGCTGCGAAGAAACCATCCTCCCAATTTCCAATTGTAAAGTTGGTCCTTGTAAAATTGTACCATCTTTGTGCAGCTTCTGGTGCATGGTGGGTCCCATTTACAGGATAGTATAGATGATTGTCCCAATCCTGCCATGCGACATCAGGATAGACACTACCACCTATGACCTCTGCGGAGTAGTATTCAAAGGCATCAGCCCAGCTCTGATTGCTAATCCCCGCCATGGCTTGTTCCGTTATGAAAAAGTGGGTTGCATGTCCCCATGCATCCACCGTAGTCACCATCGGTGTGAAGACAACCGCGGTGAAGATTGGCAACAGCAAAATAATTAGTACTGCACTTGCTTTTTTCATGACTCCCATATTCAAGACTTGTCGGTATTAAGTGGTATGCTTGGAGGGCATGCCCCCTCTATTGACTTGGGACTTTTTTGAGAGTGGCTGGTCATAGCCCTGAAATCAAGGCCATGAGAAAGTCCATTGTCTAACATGTCTTCAAGAGTGTTTTGACCGTCGCTGTGTATTATATGGTCCTGATATTGTCACACAGACAGAGTATGCTCATCCACGTCGCCGCTTTAAGAAAACCACTACGATTACGAGGATGATTGCAGCCGCGCCGCCGACAGCCGCCAGAAGCAGTATTGGACCGATTTCAGGAGGCTGCCCAGTTGCTCCTAGCGTTAAAACCTGCTCACCAATCGTGTACGTGTTTCCCTCGAAGGTTACCACAATGATGTGGATAGACAGCTCTGTGTTTGATGGAAACGGACCGAGCGTATAGAGGAACAGGTTAAACTCTCTGCTCATATCGACTTGTTGCTCACCTGTCCCATCGTCGTAGAACAAAGTGGCCGTTACTATCTGTCTGGCAGAAGCTCTTCCTATCCAAAAGGCCACATCGGCGTTATAGTCACCACCCTCTTTGATTGCTTCTACTGTGACATTATCAATGATTCCCTTCATCGGTATCAAGATGGGATTAATGAATCCCGTAGTATTGAATTCATACAGATTCAAGTAATACGTCGTGAGTCCATAACTATTCGATCTGAAATCCCGTGTCACTGTCGAAGTGCTTTTTCCAGCCACAACAATGCTGAAATCATTCGACGTAACAGAGATGCCCTTGCCAACAAACAAAGTTGAGGCAATCTCGACACCATATGTATGATTGTTTTTCAATGCTAGTGGTACTTCATGGTCCGTGTCTGGTTCCATAATCATTGGAGATGTTATGGATAGGTCGACTCCAAGCACTGCATCCGAGGTTGCATTCTGGACCATTCTAAGCGCTCTATCAGGATTCAAGGCGTCAAGAGATTTCATAGCATCAGCGAGGTAGAACTCAGACAGACCGACTTCTTCACCCGAATCCTTCAAGCTGTCAAGTAATGCATTGCATGACTGGATTGCTGATTCGGCTTGATCTCTAATCTCTATGTAGCGGTTGACCCATACTTCCTGCCCATAGATCATGCCATTATATGGATCTATTATTACAACCCTTTTATTGAGAACAGCATCGATGATGTCCCCTGCGGTCACTCTTCCATTGGGTCCACTTGGATTCTCGACGAATATGGCATCTCGAAGTCCGTCTTCCAAATCTGTGTGTGTATCCGCAGAACCCATGAAGTTGTCAAAAAAGCCATCTTCTCCACCGCCGAAGAAGAAGCCTCTGTTGTCCACCTCAATTGCGTCGTAGCCCAAGGCAGTTCGGTTTTCATAGATGGGCGCGTAATCAAATCCAATTGTTGGGTGCGCCAGAATAGCAATTCCTCCCTGAGCATGTATCTGCTCGACTGCATATTGTTGATTATCCGTCCAGATGTTTTCAGTCAGTGGGAACCCAATAGTGTGCTTGACAGATGACAGCTCCGCACCAGCAATTATTGGTAAGTCGATGTGATTCGCATTCACTATATCTTGCATTGCAAGGGCTCCGGTGATTCCGCCAACGTCACCCGGAGTGTTATGAGAGTGATCTGTCATCACAAAGAAATCATAGCCCAGCCTAATTCCCTTCTCAAGCATTTCCAATGGGGTATTGGCTCCATCACTGTGAGTCGTATGTTCATGGTATGCTCCCGTAAACATGACATAGTCTTCAACTGCAGATGGCGACAAAGAGGGTCCAGGACCGACTGTAATCACAGCCTCTGACGGGATGTTTGCAATTCTCTTTGGATTTCTCGCTAGCCAGTCGATGATGTTCACTGACATTTGAAAGTGCGAATCTCCAAAGCTACCTGCATTCTTTCTATACATATAGAAAATGCTTGGGCCTCCCACGCCAACTACTCTGCCAGAGCCCGATTCAGAAGTTGCGATGATTGGACCTGATGTTGAATCCACGACTGAAACAGCCGGTGTTGAAACAGACATCGTGCAGAATTTGAAGTCATCTCCGCGTGTATTTATCGATGTCACTCCGTATGTGATGTTGTGTGTGGCAAAGGATGTTACTGTTTCGTCTACAGTGTTTGATTGAAAGGTGATTCCGTAACCACTTGAGATCGGATTGAGATAATTCGAACGAAATTCCCAAAAGTTGCTATCATCTACGCCAACAAGAAGCAAACCGCCTCCAGCATCTACGAACGCATGGACAGCGCCTATTTCACCACTCGTCAACGGAATAACTGGAAAGAACAGGACGAGGATATCATACTGGTCAAGTACTCCTGAATCCAGACTTGTGTTAAAATTTGTATCCGAGTCATACCCGCTTTCACCCAAGATCCAACTAAACAACGAAGCGTTGCCTGGTGCCCAAAGACTGCTTCCGTTATCACAATGTGACTCATCAAATAGAATTGACTTTGGGGTAAAGGAAGCATTTACGTAATTCTCTGATGGTTGAGAGGATACTGTTGTCCAGGAATTACTAGTCTGTAGGACTGACACAACTAGTAAGAGAAGAAATGACAAGGCTAAGTATTTAGATAATGAATCATGTTTCATAGAATCACCGTTTGGGGATATTACCTCCGTGGAAACAGTTTCTTAAAGTTTGCTTTTTTTGGCGTAAGAGGACTGAATCCTAATCACACTCAATCCGCATTACTAACAAAAAAAGAGAGGTGTAGTCTGGAAAACCCAGACTACTCGATATTGACTTATCGTTTCCTTACGAAATAGACAACGATGATGATTACTACGACTGCAGCACCGCCAACACCTGCTATTAGTATCCAATTAATTGGCGCACCTGCGGGTTGGACTGCTTGCATACCAAAGTCTATTGCTTGCTTTACTAAGTTGTAGCCGTCCAATACCTTATTGTAATAGCTGGCGTACATTGGCTGATAGTCACCATATGGTGAGGCACCGGATACCATGAGGTTTCCAGTTCCAGCATCACCGGCATTGATCTGCATCGCCATCATGACGAAACTTCCCTGCTGTCCGTTAGTATGAACGATTGGGTCGGTAGCATCGCCGTCATTGATAGTACCGTTTCCACCCGTGTATAGAATCGGGTAGACATCAGTCACTGTTGTTGTTTCCAATGCTACAGGAGATGCCATAGAACTACCACTAGCGCCGTAGAGACAGGTAGGTCCATGCATAAGAACTTCTGTGACTCCACTAACGATGTCTGCGACGTATGGATTGGTGCTCGTTTTGTTTGCAACCACACGGTATCCAGAGCCTCCATTATTCACCGGATCCTCGACTGCTGTCGGTTCACCATAGACATCTGAATGGACTGCTTCTAGAATGAGTGTCATGTTGTTGTCAATCCATTGACCCGCATCGGGAAGGGAAGTGTAATCGCTGTCATAGCCGACCCATAGGAACTTATTACCAGCATTAAACCAGTCACCTATTGCTGATATTTCCCCGGCCGTGTATCCGTTATTGGCTCCATAGCACGAACCCATAACCAAGCCCGTAGCTCCGCTCAGGATTGATGCATTAATTCCTCCTCGCGCCCACACTACAGTATAACCCATGGCCGTCAGATTTGCTCCTAGCTGTGCATCATAGGCTATGACCTCCTCAAACGAAGGTGCTTGCCCATGGGAATAATCAAAGACGATTGTTCCAGAAGCTGCGGCGACCGGAGTCGCAGATGAAAACGCAAGAAAGGATGCGAATAAAGCTGCAATCACAAAAAGTGATGCTGCTTGTCTTCCGTTGATGTTTTTCATTTTCAGGTTCCTCTCCTATCTATAAAAGATAGCAGCTTAGTCATATTGCAGAATCTCTCCCTATATGAACACTTCGAATTGCAAGAGGTTCTATGAAATGTTTGGAGTACGCAATCTTCTCGTGAGTGACAAACCTTAATTACTGCAATCTACTCTCTCATGACTCAACTAGATACTCAATAATCCAAGAGGTGTGCAAATGAGTGATTTTGAAACAGCTGGAAGAACTAGAACTATGCTTAGTGCTGTTATAGTAATCGTGATAATCGGTGTTGCTGGTGTTTCAATATTCTACTTAGGAGGCGGATTCGGTCCCAATAATACAACGACCGGAACCACAACTACCACAACAAGTAGCGGAATCACCCTCACCATTTTAACACGACATGATATATCTATTCAAAATGTTTTCAAATCGGCATTCTTGGCTAGTGATATCGCTCATGATGCCAATATTGTTGATTTGAAGTTCAGAGCCCCTGCCGAGGAATTCTGGGATGACTTGATTAATGAAGGAACAATCGATGTCTGTTGGGGCGGCGGCCCGACTTTGTTCGATCAGTTGATGAGGGATAGCCTACTGTATCCACTTACTAGCCCCAGGATGCAGACTGTGGCAGCTCGAGTCAATGATACTATCGCAGGAGTTGATATGAAGCGAAACAATACTGCTGACGAACTCGTGTGGATTGCAGCAGCAATATCAACCTTCGGCTTTACTGTTAATAATGCCTTTCTAGACACCTATTCACTTCCCACTCCCAGTACTTGGACGGACCTTGCTGATCCAGTTTACGCTTCTCTTCTGCCTACAGTCCCAACAATTTCTATGGGTAATGCTCCCGGTACGACATCAAACACGCGTATATACGAGATTATTACTCAAGCACTTGGCTGGCAAGAAGGCTGGACAACTATGTCCCGAATGGCGGGGAGTGCAGGTATCTACAGCGGATCTGTGGAAACACAAAACGCCGTAGAAACTGGAGAGGTTGGTATTTCCATGTCTATTGACTTCTACGGATACCTTTCTCAGGCAAGAAATCCGGACTGTCAGTATTTTGTACCGGAAGGTCAATCAATCGTGAATGGTGATCCAATAGCTATTGCAGCCAACACTCAGCAGGAAGCCGCGGCTGAAGCCTTCGTAGACTTCATTCTTAGCTGCTATGGCCAGTCTCTTTGGCTTAACAATAACATTCGTAGAATGCCTGTCATGAGATGCGCCTTTGATGAACCCACTGCTGTAGGAGTTGAAGATCTCTATACCGCCTTCAATCAGACAATTGACACGGTAGGCATTGATTTCAACGACACAATGTCACTGCAGATGAACAGAGCATTCATCAAATATTGGGAGTCTGTGCTTACGGACGCTCATACTGCGCTTGTGAACTGCTGGTACGCAATCTATACTGCCTATCATGAAGGTCGAATTAATGCCGCTGAGTTGGACAGCTATGCAAGTCTTATGAGTCAGATGATGACCATTCAGGATCCAAAGACTTCCACTATGGAAACGTTTACTCCTGCGTACGCTACCGCTATTAATAACGACATGATTTACGATTCGGCGTATGCTAATAGTGTTCAATCACGGTGGACAGCGGCCGCCAATATACAGTATGCAAATATCCAAGCACAGGTTGAAGCAGAAACGTAGTCCGCACTTGAGGAAAGAGAGATGGACGATGACACCGCTGACGAAATGGTAGAAGAGGTGCCAATTGAACAAGACGAGTTAGTTCCTGATTCGTTTCAATATAATCTTGAACTGACCATTAGAGCGTTTCCAAGAAGACTCAAGAATGGTCTTATTGGCAGAATTCGAGGGATTGGACCCTGGACGGGGCGGCGTCTAGATGGTGTTAGCGATTTCTTGCAAAACCCTGGGGATCGATTTCGAGGCGGATTGAAAAAGCTTCGTCGAGAGTTGGATACACTCACCTCCATCCAATTGGCAGCCGTTCTCATCACGTTCACTCTCTTTCTTGTTTTGCCTTTAATCAGCGTGGTAGTATACTCCTTTACAGACCCTAGCACAGGTTTGCCTTCATTATATCATTTTGCACAACTGTTTCAGGATCCCACCATCTGGCCATGGTACTTTGATATTGGCACGAAAACTTGGCACTTCTTTGGTGATCTCAGAACGGTGATTATTGGCCAGACTGTTGTGATTCAGGGCTGGGACCTCGGTGCAGTAATAAACTCGATATATGTAGCGATTATTGTTACCGGATTCTCGGTTTTACTTGGAGTCTTCTTGGCTTTCATTGTTGCGCGATACGAGTTCTTTGGAAAATCAGTGATCCGAACAATTCTGATATTCCCGCTTCTTGCTACACCTTTTATAGGCGCGATTGGAATCAAGTCGTTTCTCGGTCTTAATGGTTTTATTAACAATCTATTCTACGACACGTTGCATATCTTTCCTATGCAGATACAAATCAAGGGTCTCGCTGCTATTATCTTTGTGCAGTCATTGTCACTCTTTTCGCTTGTCTATCTCAACGCCTATTCCTCTTTCATGTCAATCGACCCATCCTTAGAGGAACAGGCAGAGAATCTGGGTGCAAAAGGATCGAGGCTGTTTCGTTCTATCACCCTCCCTCTAGCAATGCCCGGAATCCAGGCTGGATCCATTCTGACATTTATTCTCAGCATTGAAGACTTAGGCACTCCAATTGTATTTCAAGAGGATCCACAGGCCAAAAACACCCTTGCTTTCCAAGTCTTCGATTCTTTCAGATCTGGAGCTCTAGGAATAGATCCTAAAGGACCTGCTATCGGAATGATTCTGCTTTTATTTGCGCTTCTAGGTTTCTTGGCAATTCGAAAATACGCTGGAGTGAGATCATACGAATCCGGTACTAAGGGCGGTCAATGGAATCCTCGAACTCGTAAACTCTCGAAACGTACAACACTACTGCTATACATATTGTTGCTTCCCCTGTTGTTTTTAGCTCTGATTCCCCAGATTAGCGTCATAATTCTATCATTCGCCGGCATTTGGTCAACCACTTCACCTTTGCCTAACACTTGGACCCTAGAGAACTACTCCATATTCACTACGTATCCCGCAGTCACGAGGTCGATAATATTTACCTTAATCTATGGCGCGATTGCCACTGTTTTCATTGTTCTTCTTGGAGCCAGTGCGGCATATATCATTGCGCGTCGTGATATTCCAGGGAAGACCTCCTTCGACTTGCTTGTGACATCTCCGATTGCTCTTCCGGGTATTGTCATTGCTACGGGATATTTCATTATGTATTTCCGGACTCCTTTCTTCCCTTTGGATGGTCCAGCGTTCCTAATAATAATGTCATATACTGTTCGGAAATTCCCCTTCACTGTTAGAGCAGCCTATGCCGGGCTGGTATCAACGCCTGTAGTGCTTGAAGAAGCATCTCAAAATCTGGGCGCCAGCAAGAATCAAACATTTGCAAAAATCACTTTACCATTGATAGGTGTTAGTGTGCTTGCTGGTTCCCTCTTATCATTTGTTTACTCGGTTAGCGAGGTGAGTACGAGTCTGATATTAGGAAGTCTAGGTCCTGAACAAGCTCCAATGACTTTTTGGACCAAAGAAGTTCTTGAATCTCACTCAGCAAGCTATTCGGCTGCAAATAGCGCGGCTTGTTTGGGAGTTTTAATGATGGCAATGCAAATGACAGTCATCACTATTACTAACAAGATTCTAGGTGCGCGATCTTCAGCCATGACTGGAATATGAGGTGATTAGATGGTCGAGATTGTATTAGAGAACTTGCGCAAAACATTCGGTGATGTTGTGGCGACCGATGAAGTGACCATGGTCTTGGAAGAGGGTGAACTCTCAACTCTGCTGGGTCCATCTGGTTGCGGAAAAACAACCTTACTACGAATCATTGCTGGATTTTACGTTCCTGATCATGGAAAGGTATTTTTCGATGATAGAGATGTGACAATGATTCCTCCGTACAAGAGAAACACTGGAATGTGCTTTCAGAACTATGCACTCTGGCCGCACATGTCGGTTGCTGACAACGTTGCATACGGACTGAAGCTAAAACGTGTCAGTGGGATGAAATACACTAAGGGCGCTATCTCAAGACGAGTGAACGAATCACTTGAGATGGTTCGGATGGGCGAGCTAGCTGGTCGTCATATCCACCAGCTCTCAGGTGGTCAGCAACAACGCGTCGCGCTGGCAAGAGCTCTTGCCATAGAACCAGATGTCTTGTTATTGGATGAACCTCTTTCAAACCTTGATGCCAAGCTCAGGATTGATATGAGGGAAGAAATCATCAGAATCCAGAAAGAGTTGTCGATAACAACTGTCTATGTCACACACGACCAACATGAAGCATTAAGTATCTCTGATAAGGTTGCAGTCATGGACCATGGCTACGTTCAGCAGTTTGACACTCCGCGTGAAATTTACGCCAATCCGCAAACAGTATTCGTTGCAGATTTTATTGGTCAGTGCACCTTTATCGATGGAACCATTGAAGATGTTGGTGAAACCCTGACCGCACGGATACCACACAATCAGTTAGTAGTTGGACGGACAACAATTAATGATTACCCCTTTGAGTCAGGTGAGAAGGTGAAGGTGGCAATAAGACCCGAAGACCTACATTCTGTGCAGGAAAATGCCACAGATAACGAAATTATAGGCACCGTTACAAGGACCATCTACGTCGGAAATGCCCTCGAAGCCTATTTCCGAATTGGAGACATTTCAGCTGAAGCTTTACTTGATCCTGATTCTGGAGTGACAGAAGGCGATGATATTCATCTTTTTGCACCACAAGATGAGGTGATGATCCTACCAATTGGTGGGGTCGATGCTCTTAGAAAGGTCCCAGGCCATCCGCTGGCACTTGCACCTGCTCCATCTAGGGCTTCCTCGAATGCCTAATCATGACTGCGACGCCACGATTAAAGGCAATCATCTCTTCACCACTTAAGACGGATCTGCCAGTTCCTAGTAGGTTTTTGGCTTCATCCAAGACCACTACTTCCTCCCCCGCCTTCAGATTCCTATCTGCGTGTTTCACAAACTTCGCAAGCGCCGATTTTCCAGAGGATACAAATTGTGAGACCTCAGAATCCATAATTACCTTGTAAGTGTCATCAATCCCGACGCGCAGGAGCTCTTTGCCTCCTCGTAGGGTTGGTGTGATTAGTCCTGTGGTTGGTACAATGGTGAATAGAATCCCATCATCTAGTTTGACATGCTTGATTTTGCCAGTGTTCTTGGAAAGCACAATCTCCAAGTTTTCAAGATCTGCGACTTCACCTGCATTTTTGCCCCATTGATGGATAAAGAGAGCTCGCAATTTTCTTCTCATCCATGAAACGTTCTCCTTTTCGGAAGGGAGATGACTGACTACTTCAGAAGCGGAAGTAACAGTATCAAGTTGATACTCCTTCTGTAACCTTGCAACTGCAGAGTCCACGTTTGAGTTTCGTTTGAACCAAACTGCGTCTTGAAATGAGAGCATCTCAAGAACGTTTCTTGTTCTTTTTTCGACAGCTTCCAGCGTTTCTGGATCTAATGATTCTGGAAAGAGGCATTGCTGGGCTGGATGAACATGTTCTAGTTCCCATGGCACAACACCCAGTGGTGTTACAAACAGAAGAAGCAAGTCATCAGCTGATCTTTTCCTGACCTCCTTGATGACAACCTCAAAGGTGTCATAGAATGGTCTGAGGCCAGAGTCAGACACGAGCAGTAGAGTCATTGTTTTCTTGTAGGGGTATCGTGCGATAAGACGAGAGTGGAATCCAGTAATCTCTGGTCTCCACGTGGTTTCAGGTCCAGTATAGAATATCGATCCGGTCTTGCCAACTGGGTCGCTTTTTTCGAGTTGTTGAGCTTCTTTCACCACCGCTTGCAGTGCTTCATAGAGCGCTGGATGACCTCTGGCTCTATACGCCGCCAACTCGAATAACTTGCCCTCCGAGATTGCTTGACGCACACGGCGTATCTCAGCTGCACTCACAAACAAATTGTGTTTCATGAGCTCTAGTTCGCGTTCCTCTTTCTTTGCGCTTTTTAATTCATCAGCTGATGTCGCGCTGCAGACAGGACAACTACACGGAAGCTCATCTAACTCATTTAGGTGCACAGTTCCTGTTGACAGAAGCATCCTTCCGGACTCAGCGAATTTTGCATAAGACGCGGAGTCAAAGAAGTCACATCCAAGCAAAGCCGCCTGTGCGAAGAGCATGGGGTGACCACAGCCAAAGAGATGAACGGGACGGTCTGGAGGAAGATGCTTTTTCGCTGCCAACGTGATTCTCACAATATCCGAAAACCTATACCGTTCCATAAGCGGCACGACTCCCCCAATGGGATGCACATCGAAGTCCAAGCTGGCAAGGGATTTTGCTGCGGCCTCTCTCAGGTCAGTGTAAATGCCTCCTTGAACTGTGCCTGCAAGAAACATCTCTCCCTTCTTGTCGATTGAAATCTTCGCTCTGTCAAATGACTTTTGGACATCCTCCTTTACCTTATCCTTCCCAACATCAGGGTCTGAGAAGACATCAAGAATTGTACCAATATCACTTCCAATATCTCGTTGAAACTCAACTATCTCTACTGGTTCGATTTCCTTTTCAGGAAGATTATGAAAATACATCTGGAATGTCCCGGAGTCTGTCATGATTGGACCATCAAAGCCAAGCAGACTGTGTAATCCATCCGACAGGGCTTTTGCTCTAAATCGTTCGTGAGAGTTGATAATGTACGAATTGGTGATGACCATCTGGAATCCATACTCATCAATTAGTGCCTGGGCTGGAATAGCAGATTTTCCTGGATGGACCACAGGCATGAGCAAGGGCGTTTTTACTGTTCCGTGATTTGTTGTGAATCTGCCTAGGCGTGCCAGACCATCCTTTGCTCGAATCTCAAATTGAGTCATATGCATTCTACTCGGTCACACATTCATCTAGCCAAGAATCTTTCCGTGTGACATAAATCAAACTCTTTAAGATGAATCTTCTTTCTGACCTCCTGATGGTCGAAGCAACAGCTTTACTTGTACAGCGGAGGTTTCATCTAGAACCCGATCTTCTTAGTGAGTTTAAGGCTTTGGCAAAAACAGCTTCATATGATGTGATAGGGTCTTTCGATATTGTGAGTCCTCCTGTTGCGAAGTATAACCTCCGTTCAGGAAAAGCTGAGGAAATCAAGACATGGATAGAAGTGAACGAACCTGAGTTTGTACTCTTCTCCCCCCACCTTTCTTCAGGTCAGGTTTTCAGACTGATGGAACTCTGGGAAATTGAGGTTCGTGACAGAACACAAGTCATCCTCGAAATCTTTGATAGACATGCAAAAAGCCCGCAAGCTATACTTCAAATTGAACAGGCTCGATTAAGGTACGAATTGCCCTTTGAACGTCACCAGATAAGAATGAGACTTCAGAAAGAGCATACTGGAGATCGTCCAATAGCCGAGCAGATTGGTGCTGGAGAGGATTTGCTTAACCTGCGAATGAAGCAAATTCGGAAACGACTGGCGACAATAAATGACAAGCTCAAGAAAATCACAACCGAACAAAAAATCAAAAAGAAGAAGCGGGTTCATGAGGGGTTCATTGAGCTCACAATAGCTGGGTACACGAATGCAGGCAAGAGCACCCTACATAGAGCGCTTACAGGTTCAGAGGCAAAAGTCGCTGATGGACTATTCACAACTCTTTCTACAAAGGCTAGCGAACTGAACCTACCTGGTCGTCGTGTTGTTTTGTCGGACTCAGTGGGTTTCATTAGTGATTTACCTGAACCTCTTCTTCAAGCTTTCAACACTACACTCATGGAGGTTGCAGACGCTGATGTTGTCATACTAGTAGTCGATGCTTCTGACAGTGTTGAAGAAATGGAACGAAAGGTAAAAGCATGTCTAGACACGTTCAATGAGATTGGAGCAAATGGTATTCCTATTGTAACAGCACTCAACAAGATTGATCTTCTTAGTGGTGAAGAAATTGAGCAAAGAGTCAATGCGCTTCCTGACACACTCTTGAAAGTCGTTCCCATATCTGCACATTATATGATGAATCTCAATCTCCTAGTTGAAGCGATTATGGAACAGCTTCCACGTCTCCATAGATATGAGATCAAACTCCCATACGGTAATGAGGGAATGTCACTTCTATCCTGGCTTCATGAGGAGGGTGATATCATAAGCGAAAACTACACTGGAGAGCACATCGAGGTTGTTGCCAATCTTAACATTGAAGTGGCTCAAAAGTTAGATCGAGATCTGCCTGCTGGTGATCTGCGACGCCTGTCCACTCAATGAAATGATTTCATTGGTTGAACCGAAATAATAAAGTCAATCCTCTACTAGTACTATGGGGTGGATTGTTTTGAGGAGGTCAAAGAGTGCATTATCTCTGTGCTGCATTTTTCTAATCATCCTTCTTCAAATTCCTCTTGTTGATTCTATAGATATTCCTGAAGATATCCGTTATGGGCCATTTATCGACAGGGCAGTCTACAAAGTAACTGTCGGATATAACCAACATGTCCTTGCTCTTCAAAGTGGAGCGGTTGATATTGGTAGTATCACCTACTCACAACTCTCGACATTAGATGCTGATCCGGATATTGACATATTAGAATGTCCAAGAAATGGGAATATTGGTATAACCATTAATTGCAGTGAATATCCACTAAACATCAGTGGCTTTAGACGGGCTTTTGCTTTTGCTTTCAACAAAACTAAAGCTATAGACTACGTGTACGAAGGTCATGCAACACTGCATGATTCAGTGGTTCCATCGACGAATAGGTGGTGTGCAGAAGATTTTCTTGAGTATCATTACTATGAGGCTGACATAGAGAGAGGTAATTCACTCTTGGATGAACTTGGATTTGCATTCAATACGACAACAGGATTCAGAGATGCACCGAATGGCGAACCATTTACTGTCAGAGGGTACTACTCCCCTTCAAGTCCAGCCATAGCTGGGAAAATCTCGCAACTTGCTTGTGAAGCTCTTGATTCGCTGAATGTCAATAATGATTGGTATGATTCATTGGATCCATGGCCCAGTCCACAGATTTTTAATGATATGGTGGTATGGGATTTGAATTTTGGATACAACACTATAGTCTGGGAGAATCTTCTCCAATTCTCTAATTATCGAAATGATACGTTTTCATACTGGATCGATAAATATCATGATGGGAAAACATACCAAGAGGTTTTTGAGGCTTCGACTGAGATTCAGAAGAATCTACACTATAATGTTCCACGATTGGTTGTATGTCAGGATAACTATTTTGAAGCAGTTAGGAATGACCAGTTCCAAGGTTATGTTGAGGACCAATGCCGATGTTTCTCAGGTCCATGGACTCTGAGAAGAATTCATGAAATCGATGGGTCTTATGGTGGCTTATTCGATATCGCAATTAGCGGGGAACCGGACAGATTCAATATCTACACCGCGTCTTCATCCTATTCACACTTGATTCTTGAGAATCTCTACTCATCCCTCTATTCACATGATCCCAACATGAACCCAATTCCAGACCTAGCAGAATCTATGCTTGTTGAAACCCATAGCAACAACTCGTTAATCCCTGATGGCCATATGCGCTTTACCTTTGACATCCTACAAAATGCCACATGGTCAGATGGCTGGATGCTGACTGCCGATGACATCGCGTTCACATTCACATACCAACTAGGAAGCAAAGCTTATGGAAATCCAGCCGCAGATTCCTTGAGTGATCTTGTTTCTGTATATGCGCCATCAACATATCGTGTGGTCTTTGAGTTCGATTCTGAGTCGTATTGGCATTTCAACAAAATTGCCTATGAATACATAATTCCAGAACACACTTTCACAGAAATTGGTTATTCAGGTTGGAATACTTGGAATCCTGTCTTTAATCCGGATGAACCTCATGTTACTTGCGGAGCTTTCTTGTTAACAGACTTCGAAGATGGAAGGTACTATGAACTGACCACAAATCCAAGGTATCATTGGCTCCCACCACCAACACTACCAAACCTTGACAACACTTCTGCCGCTTCCACACCCGTTTCACAAAATCAAACATTACAATATGCCGCATTCATAGTATACTCGATTGTTATTGTTTGTGCTATTCTTGTTCTGATAAGCGAAAGAAAGCACCATGAATAGACAAAAGCAATTTAGGGTAGCGCATATCCTTCTCATTAAGAAAATTGGGAGATATCGAAACTTTTGGAAACCCGCCTCAAACGATTGCTAGATGAAGGAGAATTTGTTGTAACAGCAGAAATTGGAGCTCCTCATGGTACAGACTCCAATCTCATCAAAGAACGTACAAAGATGGTTAGAAAATTCTGCGACGCTATTAATGTCCCCGACAATGCTCTAGGTATACCCACAATGAGTAGTGCTATCTGTGCGCATTATGTTTTGGGCTCTGGAGCTGAACCGATAATGCACATGACAACTAGGGACCGGAATCGAATTTCCATTCAAAGTGAGCTGTATGGTGCATATGCCCTAGGTGTCAGAAACATTCTATTCATAGCTGGCGACCATGCAAAACATGGCACACATCCTGGTGCAAAAGAGGTCTACGATTTAGATACGGTCAAAGCAATTGAGCTGACTAGTAATCTTCGACAAGGAGTGGATTTTGTCGGCGATGAACTAGAAGGTGCGCCTCAGTTCTATATTGGAGCAACACTCAATCCAAATACACCATCTTTGGAGGAACAAGTTCTTCTTACAGAGAAGAAACAAGCTGCAGGAGCTCAGTTCTTTCAAACGCAGGCTATTTTTGATCCCACGCGGCTAAAGGATTTCATGAGCCTAGCAACTAGCTTGAATCTAAAAGTGCTTGCAGGAATAATCCCCCTAAGAGACATAGAGATGGCTGAATTCATGAACAATCAGGTACCAGAAATTACAGTTCCGAAAGAGATTGTAAGCAGAATGAGAGATGCGGGTAGAGGTTTGGATGAAACACAGAGAGTCGTGGCTGAGAGAAACGAGGGAATACAGATTGCGTTGGAACTACTGGGAAGCATCAGAAAAATAAAGGGGATTAACGGAGTTCATCTTATGGGTGTCGGTTGGACTGAAAGCATCATCGAACTCTCTAGACTCGGAAATCTGCTTCCTAGACCCAAATGAGGTGAATTTCCATGTTTGTTTTCAAGAAAGAACAACGAGTATTTGATTTTGGAGGAGTAACCATTGGAGGCCAACCAGGAGAGAATCCTGCAGTTCTTGTGGGAGGATTATTCTTCAAAGGTCAATCTATTGTGAAGAACACTAGGGAAGGCACCTTCGACAAGACTACTGCAAAACAGTGGATTGACTCTGGTCTCCATATGGTAGAGAAGACTGGTCATCCACTTGTAATCGAAGCATATGGTCGAACTCCTACTGCAATCGAAAATCATCTCTCGTGGCTGGCTGACAACTATGAAGGACCTTTCATGTTCGAATCTATAAACGCTGACGCACGAGTGAGGGCTATTGAGTACTGTCAAGACTCCGGTCTCACTAGTAGAGCAATTTACAACTCTGTCAACCTTTCCATGAAAGACGATGAGAAAGAGGCATTGCAGCAGAGTTCCATTGACATGGCTGTGGTCTTGGGATGGACCCCTCGTGCAACGACACTTGTTGACAGAATGGAAACAATCAAGGAAGTGCTTAGTCTTACTGAGTCAATGGGAATTGGAAAGGTGCTTGTTGATCCAGCAACAATGCCTGTCGGAGCGGGTTATGGACTCGAGTATAGAACGACTATCGCGATAAAATCTGAGTTGGGCCTCCCCACCTGTCTAGGTCCACATAACGCTCCATCAGCATGGAGGTTTCTCAAACAACCCGGATTCGATGATGACTCGACTATGACTGCAGCACTCGTTGCATCGACGGTGACAGCTCAACTCTTTGCAACAGATTCAATCATGTATGGCTCTATGGCTCACACGAAAGAGGTGTTCACAGCTGTAGCATTGACTGGAAATGCCATGGCAACCGCTATAGCTGAAGCAAACAGTGCACTTGACATCGACCGACCTTTATTTGATCCGCCATCATACGAATAGGAGGAAGCAAAAATCCAATGAGCGAGAACGAAGAATGGCCCCCTGTATCAGGAGACTTTGAGGTCGGAACACCTTCCCATTGTGTTGCCATTTGCACGCTTGGAAAGAAGATTAGTGTTGATACAGAGTATGCGATCATTGGCTCCTGCAAAACGGAGAACATAGGTATAGAACGAGTCATCATCAATGTCATTTCTAATCCGAATATACGATTTCTGATTCTCTCGGGGCCTGAAGTTCCTGGTCATCTCACTGGTCGATCTATGAGGGCACTCTACAACAATGGAGTTGACCCTCAAACACGGAAGATAATTGATGCTGAAGGTGCAATCCCATATATAGAAAATATCCCACTGGAGGGCATAGAGCAGTTTAGAGAACAAGTCAAACTAATAGATATGATTAACACAAATGACCCTATGAAAATTGCAGATGCCGCAAAGGAGCTGAGTTCCAAAGACCCCGGGGCTTTCGCAAAAGGTGCTATGTGGGTGGAGTTTAAAGTGACTGCCAAGAAATCACGGCGGAGGCGCGTGGAAGCAGACGTGATACTCCTTCCTGAATACGGAGTTGTTTTTGAATCAAATGGCTCCTTGGTGACGAGTCACAAATCAAGTGCCATTGTGGCTGAGAATCCGTCATTAGTTGCTATTGAAGTACAAGATGATGATACTGGTACAATTCTTTTTGGACGGGAGGTTTAGAACACATGTTTGTTTTTGAGAAAGAGCAGATAATTCATAGTGTGGGTGGTGTCAGGATAGGCGGCAATCCTGGAGAGACCCCGACGGTTTTAGCTGGAACAATTTTCTATAGTGGTCATAAGATTGTCACTGATCCCAGGAGAGGTATTTTTGAGGAGGACGTGGCTGCATCACTTATTCAAAGGCAAGATGAGATGTCAGCTATGACCGGCAATCCGACACTCATTCAGATTTTTTCTGAATCTGAAGAGGCGCTGATAAAATACATCGACTTTGTCACCAATCTTACGGACGCACCCTTCCTCATCGATTCAACTGACCCAATGGTTAGAATTGCTGGGTTGCGACATGCTGAGGAAGTCGGGCTACTTGATCGTGCAATTTACAACTCACTCAATGTATCCGCAACTGAAGAGGAACTAGACTCCTTGCGTGAAATTCAGCACGAATGTGCGATACTCCTAGCTTTCAATCCACAAGATCCCTCAATTGCAGGTCGAAGAAAGGTTCTGGAGAACGGTGCTTTGAACCTCGACAAAGGACTTCTTGACCTTTCAAAAGAGTTGGGTGTTTCCAAACCTTTGATTGACACGGCTGTGACTGCAATGGGTGCGGGAGCGGGATCAGCTGCCGCATTTACCTTTGTTTCGAAGTCAATTTATGGACTGCCCACTGGATCGGGCGTTCACAACGCTCCATCATCTTGGCCTTGGTTGCGCAAGTACAAGAAAGTCAACCGTGAGGGTTTCTTGACTGTAGATGCAGCTTCCAACCTCATTGTTCAAATGATGGGTGCTGATTATGTGCTATATGGTCCAATCGAGAATGCAGAACGTGTCTTCCCTGTTATTGCGATGGGAGATGCCTTTGCTGGAGAGTCATCAGAAATTGAGTTTGGTATTGAACCACCTGATAGTCATCCTTACAAGAAGCTACTCTAGAATGGAGTTGGTCTAGTCGGTGAGAAAAGATAAGGTTATCAAACCTCGCTCGATTGGAGTATCTTCACTCCGCAATGGTCCCTTCTATACCGTTGCGTCAGTTGAGCTGGGCAACACCACCACCAAATGCATTCTAGTGTCGACCAATCTTAAGACCGCAGAGATCTATGAGATTGAGAAAGAAGTGCGAATGACCAGAGACGTCCGCGCTCCTCAATCTGATGAGCAGATCTTCGGGAGGACAATCTTTGGAGTTGACCTCACTCGTGAATCGGTATCAGAGATGGTTTCTGATGTGCTTCTCACAGTTCTGAATAGGGCGAGGTTAGACATCGATCGCGACCTTCACTTTGTAGTCCGGTCCACAGGCGTTACAGCAGGATTTGCAGACCCTGATGAAGTCGGGGTGATTGTCCAAGCACTTGCTGATGGGTGCTTACAGGCCGGGGTTTCTCCGCGGAAAATGACTGCTTCGCTCATGGCCGAGAACCTCCCTCCTGATCTACAGGAGTTCACATGGCTTAAGAAAGTCTACTTTGACGGTGCTGTGGCTAGTTCACTGCCTCCATCAGACACTTCAATTGTAGCTAATGAAATGGAGGGCGAATTAGTTACAGCGGGAATTAAAGGAGCGGCGAAAAGTACTAGTATTGACTTTCGGCATCCGGTCATGACTCTTGATTTCGGTACTACTCTCGCAGGACGCATTACTGACGATAGTTATCCCTACGCAAAGACAATTGGATCCTTCGTAGGGCTGGCTGGGGCAATTCCTGATGCACTAGTTCGCAAGTCTGGCTTGGTTCCAGAGCGGAATGGGACAGTTCTAGATTTGCCACAATCATATCATCCAAGCAAAACGAAGATCGTTAACGAATGGTTCGATGACTATATCCGAGTGGAGCGTGTAAAAGAAACCGACACCCGTTTTGGAACTGTTCCTGTGAACGGAAAATCTGCAAACGAGTCTAAGGTTCTCCTGATCGGTGTTGATGCTGGGACAAACGGGTCAAAGCTCGCTGAACTAGAAAAGCTGGGTCAAACCATCGTTGCAGAGGCTGGAGTCGAAGTTCTTTTGACTGCTATAGATTGTGCCATGGTTGATATCGTTCAAAGAATCGTCAACATTGTTGACAGTGAAGGACTCCTTCTTAGGAATACATCTCTCGGTCTTACAGGAAGGTCAATCATAACTGGACATAAGCCGAAACTAATCGTGGATGGCCTCCGGTTGAAGACTGGTGAACGCTGGTCCTCGTCGCATGACCTCCTCTTTGTTGAAGACGGGCTAGCAATGGGCGCTGCTGTCGCAGCTCGTTGCATGAACTCAATGGGCACCAAAGAAAATCCTATGGGAGGCCGCAAGGGCGATAAATGCATTATGGGTCAGAGGATGAGGCTCCAAAAAAAGGGGCATGGATGACTTTATCTTTCAGTCATCTACGAGCCTTATCGGGTATACAAGATGCAGGTTATTCCCGTCAAGACGCGAATTATCCTACCAGAGGATAACTTCATTGATGTACTTCTGAATGCCATCGACGAATCTGGACTCGAGCTCAAAGATAATGACATTCTAGGTGTTGCTGAGACCCCTCTTGGTACAACTGAGGGTAGAGTTGTCAGTCTTTCTGAAATAGAACCATCAGAGGATGCCAAGAAACTAGCGAGGAAATACGAACTGCAACCTGAAATCGCTGAGCTTGTCATAGAAGAGGCTGATGACATTCTTGGTGGGATTCCGCATGTTTTGCTCACAATCAAGAACAATACACTGATGGCAAACGCAGGCGTCGATAAATCCAATTCACCACCAGGTCATGCATCACTTCTTCCTCTAAATCCCCGCGCTAGCGCAGACCGACTACGTAATGAGGTTAAGAGTAGACTTGGCATAACGATTGGAGTTCTCCTCATCGATAGCAGGACACAACCTCTGCGATTGGGAAACATTGGAATGGCTCTTGGTGTTTCTGGATTTCGCCCTGTTGTGGACGAGCGCGGACATAAGGATTTGTTTGGGAATGTCATGCGCATAACGCGAAGAGCTATTGCTGATAATCTGGCATCTGCATGCACTGCAGTTATGGGCGAAACAAATGAGTCGATTCCAGCGGCAATCGTTAGAGATGCTCCAGTTGAGTTTGTCGACCAGTCATTTGATTCCGCAGAAATGTGGATTCCTCCCTCGGAATGCATGTACATGGCCATTTTTAGCCAGTGGAGGAAACATCAGACGAGTTGAATTCATGGAAATGAGTACGAGCTGACAATCTTATTTAGGCTGGGTCGGATGTCACTTTATTATCAGATATGGAGTTCACGTTAGAAAAAATGAAAAAGTTACGATGAACATAGTTCCAGATGGAGGAGTAACAACAGGAGGATCCGATATTTGACAAAGAAAACAGTGCTCATAGATGTTGCAACCGCCGGAGCTTCAGGCGACATGTTTCTTTCAGCTCTCACAGATTTAATTGGAGAAGATGATGCATTACTCCCTGTTGCTGCCAGTCTTCTGATATATGACCCCTCATTTCGCATAAACATGGAGTCTCATACCCATTCTGGAATGACAGGTCGCCAGATTCAGGTGTCACAGAACACAGGAATTCGACTTACTCCCATCTCACTTAAAGAGGTGCTTCACTCAGTTGCCGAAGAAGTTGAGCTATGTGAAGAGGGCAAGAAGATTGCTACAAAAGCGCTGGATGAGCTTCTTGAAGCTGAGAGTCGAGTTCACGATACACCCATTGATGAATTACTCCTCCATGAAACTGGTACAATCGATACCATCCTCGATATTGTGGGAACCGCCTATCTTCTTGAAAGAACAGGCCTTTTGGGGGACGCAGAGTTCCTTTCAACGGCCGTTGCAGTAGGGAGTGGTACCATCGAAACTGAACATGGTGTGCTTGAAGTTCCTGTGCCAGCTGTTTCAGAGTTGCTTAAAGCAAACAAGGTTCCACATCACGAAGGCGATGCCAAGACTGAGGTGCTGACTCCAACTGGTGCAGCTCTCCTAATTGCAATTGCAGACAAGTTTGTGGAATCGCATGACGATTTTGTTGCACAGAATCAAGGATTCGGTTTTGGTATACGGGATCTTGGGAAGATTCCAAATATGCTGTCGATTGTCGTTGGCGAAACAGTAGTTCCGGAGAAGGAAGAAGCTGAACCAGCAAAGGAAGAGCCGAAGAAGAAGGAGACTAAAGCGCAGAAAGAGACTAAGGCGCAGAAAGAAAGTAAGGCGCAGAAAGAAACCAAAGCTAAGGCCGAAGAGACATCCAATGTGATCGACGGTTGGAACGAAGATGATGTGATAGTAATAGAGACCAATGTCGATGATGTCGATGGTGAAACTCTTGGTACATTATTTGACACGCTTCTTGAGGAAGGACTCGCCTATGACGTGACCATTATACCTGCGATTGGTAAGAAAAACCGTCCTTGTTATGTTGTTAAGGTCATTGCGGCTAAGGCCGGGTTGAAGAGTATTGCTGACGTTATGATCAGGAATCTTGGTACAATCGGGATTCGTTATACGACCTGGCAGCGGCTTAAAGCAATACGCGAAACCATTGTGTGTAGATTTGAGATTGATGGCAATGAACACATGGTTCGCGTGAAGGTTTCTCGAAGTGTGGATGGGAGTATTCTCAGTATCAAGCCCGAAGCTGACGATGTCTTTCGAGTTTCTAAAGAAACGGGAATTCCTGTTCGAGAACTACGACCGAGGATTGCGATGCAAGCTCACGCAGTGACTGAGTAGAAAAATCAACCTTCTATGAAAAGAGCTGTCTGTTCAGGATCCAGTTGCATTTTAGAATTCAGATACTGCGCGGGAATGAGACTTTCAAAAGCGCGTCTACAAAGATTCGCATAAGCATCTGAATCGTATCTCGTAAATCCATCAAACAACTCCAACGCGCATACTCTGCGTATAGGGTTTTCTGAGTCTGCTGATGTCATTACGTATCTGACCTTTTGACCCGCATGTAGGTCTCTCCCCGCCTTGACCAACTGCTGAGCAACTACTGCTGCTCTTGATGTGGCTCGATACTCATGAGGATTTCGCGTGAGCGTGGCATTGAGGACAAGGTCTCTGATGTCTACATTATCATCATGCAGTCTATTGATATACTCTTGGCACACCGAATACGCACTTGGTATCTGCTCCAGAAACCCTGCTTTGTCACGACCACGTGCAAGAGTCTTAATCATCTCTTTCTGGCAGTCACCGACATACAAGCATGTATCTCGCCGACGGGTCTCGATTCCCCGCGTCTTTATTCCTCCGTTTCTATAGACCCCATAGTATCGATTCAATGGGGCAACTGAGGGATACAGGCGAGAGGATGGGATGACCATCCACCTGTAGACTCCTTTTGGCGACATCTGAATCTTGACATCTTCAGTGACCCGTTTGCAGAACTCCGCGACATTCTCGTAGTCAATCGCGCCTTCAGCTTGCAGCCATACAGAGTCAACAATACCATGGATCATCTCCAGTCCCATCTCTTCCCCAATCTCTTGGGTCCTGAGCATGACATCTCTTGCAAATGCGGTTACAGCAGTGTGAGCCTCCACTCGCCCGAACTTTGCATTCTTGAAGCCAAGATATCCAAAACATGAAACTAGAACTCCCTTCAGTGTGTTCTGGACAAACTCGTATTTCTTCGCATCTTCGCCTCCTTCGATCAGATCCTTGAACTTCATTCTTCTGTTGACAAGTAGCTCTAATGATTTTGATACAATTCCCCTCTTGCGAGAACAGATCTTGAAGCTCAATTCAGGGACTGTGATACAGTACTCCTTACCATAGGGGCAGTCTGTGCGTGTGCATATGGTTTCGGGACTGATATTCTTGTTGACCATAAGGGTTGGGTACATCGACGAAAAGTCACACTCAGCGACATTCTCGTAGATGTCTGGCCGTGGCTGAAGGATCAGTCCTCCTCTGTCGATGGCCGCCAGTTCGTTGAGTGACTTGAGGAACTCTGGGTTTCGTTTGACTGGAGGTATGAGGATGTCCATCTTGAAAGCATTGTAGAATTGTACAGCTGCGTTCACCGCGCCAATAGTCATCCGTGAGACTCTCTGTGGTCTTCCCAAGGCAAGACGGCAGCTCTCTGCGACGCCATCTAGGCCCACAGGAGAGAAGAAGTGCATGCCTGTCTTTCCTCTGTCAATGTGAATTCTCCCATTCAACGTGACTTGGGTCCCTGATCTGTACACAATCTGGTTGTACTGCCAGAATGACTGGGGCTCTCTGTATGTGACCCTCAATGGTGAGCCATCCCGCGAGAGTCGTAGTTCTACTCCATTGACTTGGGCACGTAAGCTGAGATACCTGAAGAGACTCTCGTCACCTCTCCGCGTGGTAATCACATCAGGGTCTATCTTGTCGACAATGCTTTGAAATCTGTAGAGAATATTCCTTTCCTCTAAGTCCTCGATATGGATGACTTCTTCTTTGTAATAGACCTCTATGTGATGTATCCTGTCTTCTATCTTAGGGAAAATCTGTTCGGTGTCAATGAACACCTCGAACCCAAGCTCCACAAGGTCGGGAATCTCATACTTTGGGTCCTCACGATCGTCAAGACACTCGACATTGACAATCTCATCTCCCTTCAGCTCATACTTAACACGTCCAAAGACGAACATAGTCTTGGCGATGAAGAACTGGTGGACCGGATCGATGTCTGCATGAAACACAGTAGCTCCAGGAAGTCTCTCTAGGTCTCTAGCAACCTCTCGCAGTGCATCTGGTGCAGTGAATACCTGCAGAACTGGGGTCTTCTCCACATCATAGACACTGGTGAATTTTTTCACAATCTTCGTTTGTACCACTTTGGGATGCTCTAGGACTGCATTCAGAATGTCTGTTTCACTCCAGTCCATACTTCGCATCAGGTCGGTACTTACAAAAACAGAGGGCTGAAATCCACGATAGGTGTAACCCTTGGTCTCCTCTTCGCTCTTTATCCAGAGGGTCAGTGCATGTTTTTCCTGGTTCACACTGCAGTCCAAGAGCCAGCCAGTCTTTTCCATCAGGGGGTGGTCTCCTCAATCTTCTTCTCCAAGACCTGGACCCTCTCTCTGATCTCATCAAGTTCTCCAAGCATCTCTAGAAGTGCAGATAGAAGAATGACCTCAATGATTCGCGGTGTCACCATCATGGTCCCTGCATCTGCGAACCCCCTCGCATAGTCGAAGATACGGTCAAAACGGTCTCTCTGGGACGGCCTGAGGGTCCGTCTAAAGTCCTTCCATCTTTCTTCCTCAATCCTGACTCCATCTCTATAGGTGCGGACAGTTCGTCCCATGATCTGCATCCTCTTAGTGGCGTTACCCGCAGTACCAGAGTACGGTCTCTTGACTATCAGGCTAGTATGTTAAGTCCTAGTTGATTGTGGATTTTATGGAGTTCCCTAGTCCTTCCAAATGTACGAGCCTGAGGGGGACAGTCTCCCGAAAGTAAACTGCATTTCAGGTCCAGTAGATGGTATCAGGGACCACATAGGTTCCATTGATAATCCCTGTCTTAATCATCTCTACAGTATTGATTACTGACTGCGGGAGTGTGAGAAGGTCAGTGTTTATCTCGTATCCAAGCCCACCGTTCGAAAGGTCGAAGATCTTCAGACCACTGGCCCAAGTACCAATTACAGCGTCATAGATGATGTTATAGATTGCCACATCCACTCGTTTGAGCATCGAGGTGAGACACACCGTCGGAGGAAGTGGGTTATTGGGATCTGCACACCCGAAATGCATCTGAGGATAATCTGATCCAATGACCCAAAGTGGAACAGGTGATGTCGCATTGTCATCCTTTGCAGCGTCAAATGCACCGAGATAGGATCTTCCAGCCATTCCAAACACAACATCCACTCCTGATGAATACATGTCTGAAGCCAGAGCTTTGCCAACGGTTGTGTCAACCCAGTCATTTGTGTACATTTCAGTATGATTGAGACCCGGACTGGTCAAGTTTGCCCCCCAGACATACCCGGCTGCGTAACGATTTACAAGAGCAATGTCCATCCCGCCAATGAAGCCAATACTATTTGTTTGAGTGGTCAGTCCTGCAATTGCCCCCACCAACGCTGAGCCCTCGTGTTCTTGAAACAGACATGATGCAACATTGGGGTATACGCCAGGATCAATGAATGCGTCGATTATTGCAAATCTTTGGTTTGGGAATTCCTCTGCGACAGTCATTAGTGCATCACTCTGGTCGAACCCAATGCAGACTATGAGGTCAAAGGAGTTGACGTATCCAGAATGCGCTGCATATGACCTGATCCATGTTTCATACTCGGAGATTGAAGTGGGCTCGACATATGTGAAGTTGATTCCATAGTCTGAACGAGCATTGAGTACGCCACTATAGCACGCGTCGTTGGTACCTTGATCTCCGAGACCTCCAGTTGTAAAAACAATGGCTACTTCATATGGATTCTCCACTTGAGGTGGCGGGGTTGTGGTTGTTGGTTCTGTTGTAGTAGTGGTTGTAGTAGTAGTAGTAGTTGTTCCGTTTGGTCCTGGATAGTGTTCGTTAAAATAGAAAAACAAACCAGTTCCAATCAGTATTATACCTATCACGAATATAGCTGAAACACCAACATATCTCCCACTAATTGAATGGCCCAAACGAAAGCCTCCTCATTTTACTGTGTCTTTTAGGGATAGATGTCTTTCGCTTCTTTACATCGGCTTATCTTGGATTTTTTAATGCTGCAGGCAGGTGTTGAAAATAGATATTCATGTCTGGTCTGGTGATTAGATATTGAATGCGAGATAGGTTTCTTGCTTTGGATCATATTGCAACGAGTAAACCCAGAGAATATTTATCATTCTTCTAGAAAAACCTCACTAGGTCATGTAATGAACATCTTTCAGATCTTGGGTGAAATAGACGCTATAAGTAAATCTGAACTTACTCAGGAGAATGTTCAAAAACTGCAAGATTTTCTTGAGAAAGAAGTACAGATTCCTTTTGATCCAAAACTAATCGTCTCACCTGAGTTTTGCAAAGAGCTACACCGGAAAGGAATCGAGCTCCTCCAACGTGGTTATCCCGGTGCTGGCCAGTTGCCGTCGGCGAGTCTTATATTGATGTTACTGACAAGACGATTTGGGTGTACATTCCCGTTTCAAGTTCCTGAATATCTTCAACCGGATGATGGAGTGGGTCCTGTTTTTGATATTTATCGACGCTTCGCTGAGTTGATTCTCGATTCTGAAGAGCGGATTGAGTACGCTGATTTCGGGGCCTTCTCCTTCTATGACATATCACCTATATCAAGGGGTAATTTGCTTTGGAAATTCTCGAATAATGCAAATGGTCGAATAGGTGCGATTATAATCACAAATCAGAGAATTCTTGCAATAGGACCAAGACTACCAATTGACCACAAGCGAGTCACTCTGAAACAGTTTCTCCTCTATGACATGGATTTGCCTCAGTCTGCTTCAGCTGACTTCATTAATCATGATCGGATTCAGGATATTACACCAGACAAAAGTTGGAAATCCCTCAGTTTTATAGCGAAAGATATGAAGTATTTTGAAAAACGAGAACTAATGACACCCATCCCACAGCGTAAGGTGGCGTACATCTCACAGCCTAAGGTGTGGCTTCCACTACATAGTGCGGAAGATGTTAAACAGGCAGATTTTAGATGTCACGTCATGCTTTGGGAGGTTTACAAACAGAAGAAAGATGTGCTCAAGGATAGATATCGAACACTCGAAACAAGTCTCTCAAAGTTTCAGGGTTAGATATTTCGGTGAATCGAATTTGCGTGGTTTTGCAGGTGCAGATATCCACACTGAATCTACATATTTATTGGAACTTATCTTGTTTCCTACAAATGCTTTTGTTATCCATCTAATCGGTCACACTGAACTACACGAAGAATCGAATACGGGACAGTCCAACAACATGAGAAAACTGAGTAGTAACTACTTTCTCCAAGGTTGTTTTGACCGGGGATTGAAGTAACGGAAGACGAGTTGAAGCTTGACTTTATTTGGTACAAGGATGGATTCATGTGGCGATTTGTTTTGAATAAGTCCTTTAAATTTCTGGCTTATGCAACCGTATCAATAGACTCAAACATTGTGAACCACGGGTTTTGGAAGTATAAGCAAATTGCTCGAAGAGTCATCAATGAAAAGACGCCTATATGGCAGTGTTTTCGAAGGTCGTCAGTTAAAGCATGGAGAAATACCGGTGAGTTTTTCCTAACAAACCCTCAATCGTCACGAATCTCCCTCCTACCACGATCTGCCGTGTGTTCGCCATCTCCTTTCTAGCTTATATCATCATATACTTCATAGAAAATATGTCGCAATTCGTTCGTGGAAGATTTGATGTTGGGTGGATTAGAGAATGTGATTTGCTTTGGGTATGATTTGTGGCGACTCCTTGATAAGACTAACAGAGCCAATCCGAATTGTCAGGGTCATAAGACCTAAATCGCACCGACATGTATCACGAGTCTGATGACGAGGGTTAGTTTGTGCCAAGGAATCTAGATTTTGACCAAGATGCAGCATATAGGACAATTGAGGATTTATGTAAGATTGGACCCCGTGTGAGTGGATCCGATGCTGAGATCAGTGCAGTGCTATTGATAGAAAAACGCTTCAGGAGCGCTGGATTATCGACAGTGCAGATTCTAGGTCATGAGCACTCCTTCTATGAGGTTCAGACTGCGACTCTGGGATTACCCGATGACAGCATAGTGATACAGGGAGTCCCTTGTTGGATGAGCGCATCAACGATTCTTGGAGGCGTCGAATCCGAAACTACCTACATTGGATCATATCAGATGATTGACGGCCTGAAGCGTGAAGATGTTGAGAACAAGTTAGTCATCACTCTCTATGTTGACCGACCGGGAGAAACGACCGAATCGTGGAAGAAGCTCTATGCAATGAATCCTGATGGCGTAGTATTTCTGGACCTAGAAAGAGATGTGGCTCCCCGGGATTTCTTGAACAGTGAATTAATCCCATCTTTCTCACGAATCCCATCAATAGTCGTATCCGCATCACAGACAAGAATTCTACATGAGAATATGTTTGGCTCGCAAATGAAAATGGTAGTCAAAGGTTCTAGAGAGTCTGGGAACATGCAAAGCATTGAATGCAAACTAAAAGGGAAATCGCCACAAACAGTATTGTTATGCGCGCATCATGATACACATCCATTGTCTCAAGGAGCAACAGACAATGCAGCAGGCGTGGCGATAATGCTGGAAATCGCTCGTATTCTCGCACAACAGGAACCCAGCTTGAGCTATCGATTCGTATCTTTCGGAGGGGAGGAATTTGGTATGAAAGGCTCGAGGTTTTATGCATCTCAGGTGGACTTGGACAATATTGCACTATGCATCAATTTTGATAGCATTGGCGAGTTGCCGGGAATGTTGCTAGCCTTCGCGTCTGGCACAGATGAAATGATCGATTGGGTTTCCAAAATATCTGTGGGAAACAAGTACCCTGCTCATTGCCGACGGGCATCCACTACAGGGGGCGACAACAAAGTATTCACAGCGAATGGGATTCCTACAATACATCTGGCAAGCTACGGGACAACGACCGGTAAAGTCGGCCATAGTGCAATTGATGATGTTTCACTTCTCACGCCATTCACAATAGGTGAGCTGGGCAAATTCGCTTATTCGATTATCAAGAATCTAGAGATTAACAAGAAGATTCCTTTCAAGAGAGAAGTGCCTGACGATTTGCTTCAAGCAGCAAAACAACGACTTGTCGCCACGGACTCTTGATTTGTCTTTAGCTTGAGGGAACAACTCCCTGTTCTCAACTTCGTGTGGAACCAACCAAAATGAATTTCAACTAACTGTGATACGCAGCTGTGCTACCTTTGAAACTCGTTTCTTGCCTTTATCCTAACAGCACACTTGCCTAATTGTACAATCCACATAGACTCATATAGCAGAAATATCAAATACCGCGCTAGTGTCCACAGGACACTCCACTACACAGGTGACAGATTATGGTCACTGCACTGTTCAAGGTTGTATTGATGGGAGATGGAAGTGTCGGTAAGACCAGTCTCCGCCGAACCTACATGGGGGAAGGTTTCCGTGCAAACTATATGATCACCATCGGGGCAGACTTCGCTGTTAAGAAGATGCAGCTAGAGGGCGGCCATGATGTGTCGATACAGATTTGGGACCTTGCCGGGCAGGAACACTTCAAGAGTGTCCGTTCGACCTTCTACAAAGGTGCGCAGGGGGCACTAGCTGTCTATTCTACCGTGGAGAGAAAATCCTTCGATAACCTCATGAACTGGGTAGAAGAATGCTGGACCAATGCTAACAAGAAGATTCCAATCGTTCTTATTGCAAACAAGACCGACCTCCGTGACCAATTCAAGGACAATCCTGTGATGGCTCAGACTATTGTAACCACTGAAGAGGGACTGCAACTAGCCAACAAGATTGCCTCTCAGGGTGTTATAACCTCATTTCTTGAAACAAGTGCAAAAACTGGACAAAACGTTGAGGCTGCTTTCTTAGAACTAGCCATTAAGATTCTTGAGGCTGGTGGACTAGCCTAGAGTTAGTCTTCCATTTCTATAACGCCTAGTTTTCTCTGAATTGTTTCAAACAGCACACTGGCGATTGTGTGCAATGCTTCTGGGTCTTCTGACAGAACATCAATGCGTAGTTTTGAGAGGTTATCATTCAGTCTACCCACGACAGTGAGAGTGACCACCAACTTACTTTGATTGATTCTTCCCTTTGCGGATCCGGATATGACTCCCATGAAGAGCTTCTTTCTCTCAGTGTTTTCAGTTTGGATAATATGTAGATTCCAACTCTGGTAAAGATCCTTAAGAATTTCAAACAGCTCCTTTGCTTCTACAGCCAGTGAGTGTTCTCTGTTCCACTCCTTCATTTCCGATTTCAGACTGAGAAGCTCCTCAGGTGTCATATCAAGTGGAAGTATTTGTTCGAAAAGGGATCTCACAAAGATGTTGCCCGAGATTGCAGCAATGTCTTCACCGTTGGAATCAATAAACTGGACCGAAGTGACAAACTCTCCTTCCACGATTTCATGGGTCACCTTGAACCCGAAAATCAGTGCTTCTGTCCCGCCTGGTTCTATCGCCTCAATATTTTGATTAAGCGAATCTAATGGCTCCAAACTCTCTTTTGGATACGACAAGACTTTGATGCAAACCTCATGAATTGACTCCAGAGTATTGTTCTCAATTGTCATCCCAAATTCGAGACTTTCAGGCTGCGCTGAATAGGTACTAGTCACTTCCACATCTTCCGAAGTTTTCAATGGTATTGCATCAGAATCGAGTAGAATCTCTGCTGGATTCTCACACCTGTCGGGAATTCTTGTTCCATGGAGCTTCTCTGATGCATTTTTCTCAAGCCAACCGAGGGAGTATTTGACAGCATCTCTTACTGTTTCGTCATTGTCACGGAGATAGGGTTTCAAGATGTCTATTGCTTCTTTATCCTCGGTAAACGCCAGCATTCCAGCAGCCATGGTCCTAACCAGAGGATTTTCATCATTGAGAGATATATCGAGAGCTTCAAACGCTTCTGCGCCAAACTCCCCAAGTCTGCAGACAGCCAAAAGCCGGATATCATCATCTCCAGTCAATGCGGCATCCTTACAGGCCTGAATACTCGTTAGTTCTGACAGCATTTTGTCTACGGCATCATCTGATTTTCTCAGTACCCCTCTAACTGCTTTCCTAAGACGACTTACAGACTCTCCTCCACCAAGTGCGGATAGAATTTTTCTCTCGTCTTTCTCAGCCAAGGGTCACCCTCCTACTGACGGGCATTTCGACGCTTGATAATGATTGCTGTGATGTGACATTAATTTCTTGGTGTGACCGGACGCATAATGCTTAGATATACGAGTTCTTTAACGACGTATTAACAACACTTTTACGCAGCCTCCTGCCTCGAGCTGCCAAAAATAGGTCTGTGCGTGACATAAATGGAGAGCCAAGAGTCCTCGATTTTCCTCAAGCCAATAATCCTGCGGGATCAAGCTGAGCGTGGGTCAGAGATTACTCGACGCTTTGCCATGAACAGAGTTGGAAGGATGTTTGCTGCTGCGTTACAGGATCGAAGCATCCGTCTTTATTTCGCAGATACTGGTGAAGAAATGCAACGTATGCAGGATGAATTTCTCTGCACATCTATTGCCTTTAGTCCAAAAGGTGATATCCTTGCGACCGGAAGTGTAGAACGAGTTGTGAAGCTTTGGGATATTAAAACAGGCGACTGCCTGGCCACAATGGGTGGCCATGAGTATCCCATTCTTTCACTTGCATTTTCACCTGATGGGAACGAACTGGTTTCAGGAAGTGGAGACACGACTCTCATGATTTGGGATGTTGAAGACCATACCATGAAGCATCATTTGAAAGGGCATGGCTTCTACGTCGTGACATGCGACTGGGACCCACAGGGCAATCGAATCGTATCTGGGTCTGTAGATGCCAATATCTGCGAGTGGGACGCAAACTCTGGCGAGATGCTCCACCGTCATAGTGACCATCGTGCAGCAGTTCATCAGGTCCGATTCTCATTCGATGGATTAAAACTTGCTTCGGGCTCGTCAGATCTTAGTCTGATTCTCTGGGATTCAGCCGGTACTCCCATGAGAGTCGAGCAGGTTCTTCATGCTCATAACACAGAGGTTCGAGCTCTCTGTTTCAGTGAGGATGGCAAATATCTTGCCTCTGGTTCGAGCGATAAGACGGTCTACCTTTGGGATACAGCCAAGTTTGAAACTCTAGGCGAAGCGTCAACGATGGGTGAGATTGATGGAATTGAGTGGTATCCCAAGACATCGTCTTTCCTCACCGCAGATGGTACTGGCGCGATAATTCGTTGGGAGGTCACCGACCTTGCATCCACCATGGCTCCCTTTGAGGCACTCCTAGATGAGATTAAATCCACCAATAGTCCTGCAACCAGAGACAGCTTGATCCAGAAGTTTGAGAATCTCTGTTCTAACTATGATGAAGAAACCCTAGCGACCAAGAAGATATTCTATCTTGTATGGCAATGCAAACGAGAGCTTGATTTGCTGAAAGGCACACCTAGGAAAAAATAAGTTGGATTAAACCGAATTTGCTCCGTTTGCACTCTTTGAGTCTTCAATCATAGTTCTGCACAGGTTGAGATATGCATCTTCAACATTCTCCCCAGTGAGTGCACTAGACTCCACGTAGATGAGTTTGTTTTTCTTCGCGTATTTCTCACCCTCCTCCGTTGCGACCACTCGACTGTCTTCAAGGTCCACCTTGTTTGCTACCAAAATCAGTGGGATTTCTTTTTGGAGGTTGGCGAATGCTTCCTCTTTCCAGTTTTCAACATTCAGAAAGGTTCGTCTACGCGTCACATCATAGAGCAAGAGACCACCTCTCGCCCCTCTGTAGAATCCCTGTCTCACAGACTCAAACCTTGGCTGTCCAGCGAGGTCCCATACCTGCAACGTGACCTGCGCATCAATATCATCAATCGTGAGTCGTTTGATTGCGAAATCACTGCCAATTGTTCGTTTGTAATCGGCTTCGAAGAAGTTTTGTGTAAAACGAGTCGTCATCGCGGTTTTGCCCACTGCACCGTCTCCTAACATGACAATTTTGTAACGGTACTCAGCGGGTATTAGACTCACACTCCGTACTATTGTTCAATTGTAAATATTATTTAAATCTCTACTGTAGTTGGTTCAATCTCATATTGTTTATTAGGGAAACAACCAACTCGAGTGTAGACTTAAGGAAAATCGGAGAAGAAAAAGATGAGCCGTCCTGACTATGCTGCCCTCCCGAAAATCCTTGAACAAATGAACAAGGAGGGTGGATTCACACTCTCTTCTCTTGTCAGAGACGACGGGTTTTCTATTGCCTCCGCCGTTTCTTCAGGGGCTGACAGAGATGTTGTTGCAGCGGTTTCTGGATTCATATCAGACTCTGCCGAGCGAGTGAGAAAGGAACTCATGATTGGAGATCTCAGGGACATCAGCCTTCGGTGCACTCAAGGCAAAGCGGTCTTCAAAAAAATAGGGACCAGTGGAAAACAGGCTTTGATTTTGGCTGCAGTCATGCCTCGCAATGTCCGTTATCACGCAAGACCCATAGGAAAAGCAGCCACAAGAATCAAACGTCTGCTGAGATACTGATATTATCTGGGTAATAGCCAATCTCCTTATTTGAGCGCCAGCCGACACCCTCAAAACATTCAAGTGACAAACAATGCTTGAAACCATGCCGTTTCTCGAACCTGGGAGTGCTACCATTTGGCGGACAAGAAAAAACGCAAGGCGTCAACCAAGAAGAAGAAATCCGATAAAATCGAGGTTGTCTTCTTCAAGTCTGACACTTGCGCGTTCTGTCCTCGAGCGGAAGAGGTTATACGAGAAACGTTGGAGAACTTTGGCTCCGAAGTCTTCGAACTCAAAGTCGTGAACGTCAGTGAGAACCCCGATGCGGCTGAAGAGTTTGGTATATTCGCCCTACCAACTGTTATGATTGGTGGCATATCAGTGACCGGTATCCCTGAACCGGATTTGCTGATGAAGATGGTACTCGGAGCCAAGGTCATGACGAAAAAGAAGGATGGGTCAAAATGAACGACCTTATAATCGAACGGGTAAAGACAGGAATTCCTGGCCTCGATGAACTAATCGAGGGAGGTTTCCCAAGAGGTGATACGATTCTCATTGCTGGAAAAGCTGGAACTGGGAAAAGTATCTTGGCAACTCAGTTCATATACAAAGGCGCCACCGAATATAATGAGCCTGGTGTGCTTGTGACTCTCGAAGAACCGCCACACCTTATCAAGAGAAACATGCTTCGTTTTGGTATGGACTTAGAGAAGCTTGAGAAGGAGAAGAAGATTGCCATAGTTGATTTGTCGCCATCGAAGGAAGTGACACCTGTTACTATTGGTGAATATCCGAGCTTTGACCTTTCCGGACTTGAGGCAATAATCTTGAATCACGTGAAGAAGATCAAAGCAACGCGAGTTGTTCTTGACACGCTCTCTATCATGGCATACAAGTTCAAAAGTCGGGATATTCTTCGGGAGGAGTTCTTCAAACTTGCTGCCACCATCACTCGTGCAGGTTGTACTCTCCTCTTGACCAGCGAGATTCCAGCTCAGGAGCAGGGACTGGGCGTTTTTGATATCGAAGCCTTCTTAGCATCTGGTGTTATTGTACTTTACAACGAGAAGATAAGCGACACATCACGATCTCGTTCAATCGAGGTTCTCAAACTGAGAGGTTCAAAGCATAGTTCAAGGATACACTCAATGAGAATCACAGATGAAGGAATCAGGGTTTGGCCCGGAGAGATCAGTCCCGGGGTTTAACCATTGAGATAGCGAGGCCCGCAAAGTGGTTGAGAATCAGGACTCACAAAAGGTGATACAGCCTCCAGCAAAAGCCACTCCTATGATCAGTGACCTTGTGAAGTTCGGCCAGTTGACACAAGTGTCCTACATGCTAGTGGGTCCACTCGGTTCCGGAAAAACAACCTATGCTGAGGCATTTCTCGCCGAGGGAGTCGAATTAGGATTTCCTGCTGTTTTTGTCACCACAGATGTTTCGCCTCGAGTAATTCGCAATGACATGAGTCGTCATGGATGGACAATTGATGAACAGGAAGCTGCAGGCAAGTTTGTTTTCATTGATGGCTATTCCGAGCGGATGGGCGCACCAAGCACTGGTCCTGCACGTTCCTTAGCGAAAGTTGATGATGTTAGCGAGCTTGGGATTGTGTTGTCAGAGGTTTTGGAGAAACTTGTGGTTGCAAGAGTGGTTATTGATAGCCTTTCCACATTAATCCTGCACTCCAGTCCTACGACCATGCCGAGAGCGGTGCAGCGGCTAAGCGGTAGAACAAAGCAGGAGTCTCATAGTATAATGTACATTCTCGAAGAGGGTGTCCACGATGAGAAGACCTATGCGACCTTTTCCTACCTTGCTGATGCAGTTCTCAGATTTAGAATAGATGACAGCGGTCCAACACCCCGGCACCAAATAAGGATGGAGCGGATGAGGGGCACTGACACATCCCGAGAATGGCACGATTTTGTTATTGAACGTTAGTTGTTTTCTGTGAAACCTTTAAAGCAGGAACCGTAAGCATGCTCTGAGAGGAGAGGCTCCATTGCAAACAAAGCTGATAGCTACACTGAGAGATATTCTATGTGCAAACCTCTCTCTGGATGATGGGCTCTCAGCGGTTCAGAACGTTACTTTCAACGACAGCGATGAAGCAGATATTTTATATGACATCGCACGTGCCATCGAGGAGATTATCCTTCGCAGGCCCGGGCTTGCCAGTGCGAAACTTGCTGAACTCACCATTCGATTGTCATTTCACAAAAACCGTGCAATACCTGAACTTCTTATGCTTCTTGATACGCGGTATACGAATGATTATAGACGTACTGAGTGTGAGTTACTTCCTGACATAGAAGCCATACCTAGTCTTATCGACATTCTGGGAGAACTCTCTCAAGCACTTAGTTCATCAATTAGACTCAATCTCAGACCCTTGCTTCCTTTTCTGGCTGATGAAGTTCTTATGACACTAAATGCGATTTACGACAGGCGCCATGATGGTACAACACAACTTGCATTATACGAGGTTCACAGTTTAGCTTGGAGCTTAATTGAGGAGGGTTTCTTTGAAGGCGCCGAGTTGCTGCTTAGTAGAATGATGGAAATAGGTAGTGAAGTCCGACTCAAAGATTTCACGTTCGAAGTGACCTTTGACTATGCACGTGTTTTGACAGAGCTTCGTCTGTTTTCTGAAGCTCGAAAGTGGTTGAAGAAGCTTGAAAAACAAGCGCGTGCCAAGAACGACCGCGTACGTCTAGCTGCTGTCATTCTTCAGCTTGGAGTCAATGAAACTAGGGATGAATCAATCGCTTATCAGGAAGCTCGTAAAACCGCGAACAAGGCTGCAGAGATTTATGACATAGCACTAAAAGCTGGAGAGGTGGGGAGAGATGAAGTCGGTCTTGCTCATGTTGTCATTGGCTCAAGCATTCTCGCAAATGGTTGGCGCGAAGGTGTTCCACAAGCAATAGAACAGCTTCACCTCGGACTAAGGATTTTCGAATTAATAGAAGAAAAGAACCCTGACCAGAAAATGCATGTTTTCAATACACTTGCCAGCCTAGGTTTTGCTCACGGTCTCCTCGGTGATCATGAGAACATGACAAAATCGATGGAGTACTTGAGTGGAGCAAAAGAAATGCTTGGAGAGCTAGAGGGCTACCATCCGGATATTGATATAGACCTCTCCAGAGCCGAGAATGCGATTGGCTGGTTATGTTTGAGCACTGAATGTGATGAATTCTGGGCCACTGGCCAAGAAGCATTCGAAAGGGCTGTTAAGATGCGGGAGGGACAGTTTGCTGAAGGAAGGATCTCCGAGATAGAACTTGTGGGTACTCGAATGGGACTCGCACTTTCACGGATGCGAACAAAGGAGAGAGCAGATCTTAACATTCAAGACCCTCTCCGCGAGATCTTGGTTCAATATGTGCCATTGTTTCCCACGGATAATCGTGCGTTTGTTGAGGTGGCTATTGCAACATACAATGTTGTCTGGCTAGTGACACGCCACGGAGGAACCATTCCTCCCAAACTAATGAGACTTCTCGATGACATTGATCGAATGTTGAGTGATGCTAGCATGGATGATGATTCAATGTTCATACATGGTGTTTCATTGGTAGTGCCATTTTTGGAGAGCTCATGGAGGGCTCTTCTTGAACGGGCGAAAAACATGAGCCAAAGCACATCTGAACTCGCGGGTGTTGCTGGAGTAGTGGCAGCGCTATCAACAGCTAAAATGAACATGCGCGCACTTAATGCTGAGATTGGTGGTCGGATACAGCCTCCCGTTGATGATGCTGTTCGCGAAACTGACCCATTGCTTGCTCAATATTGGCTTGGTCAGACTTATCTTGTTCAAACAATAAAGGCGTTTTACGATAATAAGGACTATTCTGAGCTGGCTACTGGCTTTTATGGATCTGCCATAGCATTTGGAGAAGTTGCTTTGATGGAACCAGACTTCCTCGAGTCTGCTGAATTCATCAAGGCCACATCATCATCATTGTCACAAGTTCTTCGTCGTTTCTCCCTTGCCTTGGAGAATCAATATGCTGCCTACGTCGACAGAGGAAAGTTTCAAGAGAGTCCTCTGGTCACATATGAAACTCAATACAATTACCTTCTGGCTGAAGATTGGCTTGGTCTTATCAAAATCACGCATGCATATCTTCAGATGGTAGAACAGTCTGAAATGGTTGAGGCGCAACCATACCTCAATGCTGTCTTCTCGAACTTGACTCGAGCAATAAGAATGATAGATAGTGTGTCATTGGTAGACCGCAGAGTACTTTCTCTACTCGGAACAATAATGAACAGAAGATTTTACATCAGACGTTAGTTGCAGGAATCAATCATATCGTGCCTCAGAATTCTTGATGTCCCGAAAACCTCCTGCTCGTGCCCCCCAGGTTGCCCATCCGGATGTTGAGGTTCTGATTTCATTCGCTAATCCGAAGGATTCTCGCACGGGTATTTCAGCATCGATTCTAAAGAGAGCTCTATCCGAATTTATGTCAAGCACATGGCCTTTTCGTTTTGAGAGGATTGCACTCAAAGATCCTACGTAGTCCTCAGGTGTGCTAATCTCGAGATGTATCCATGGTTCCAAGACCACTGGTTGTCCCGATGTTATACTCTTTCGACTCGCTTCAATTAACGGTTGAGTGATATCGCGCCAAGATGTTTCGGGAGACGTTGATTTCACGGTAGCGTTCTCAATCAAAAGACCTACTCTTCGCATCCGTTCTCCCTTTATGGGCCCATTACGAATAATGGTTCTAAAAGCCTCCTTGATCCACTCCGTTTCTTCGCCAAATGGACTTATCTTATCAGATCTATCAACAATCCAGCTTGCAGACCGATAGTCTTGGTCAATTACGGTGCCAAAGGAGTCCGGCTGCATTGCGTCCGATGCAACTATAGCACGCACCGTGAATGCGCTCGTAGTGGCACTCTCGGCTGAACAAGATTGCCCATCTTTTGTGAGTTGCTCTCTCAATAACACCATTGGCTTACCAAGAATGACCTCTATTCCCTGCCTTGCTAATTTTTCCATCGTGATTTCAATGTGCAGCTCGCCAGCTCCGGAGATGAGCATCTCTCCTGTTTCTGAATTGACTTCGAACTCAAGAGCTGGATCTGTTGCGACATATGCCTCAATAGGTCCTTGGATATTCCCCAGTTCCGATAGGGTTCTAGGTTCAATTGTATAAGTCACAACTGGCTCTGTTGGATACTGTAGTGCTTTCATCGGACTAATTGTTTCCTTCAATTTCTCAAAATCTGCTAGTTCTACTAGTGTATCCCCAACTGCAATATCTCTGAGTCCCGTTATAAAAGCCAGATTGCCTGCTGGAACATGTGATATGTCCACACGAGTCTTTGACATATACATCCCAATCTGTAGCGACTTCCGTTGCTCTCTTGTCCGTAGGTTCATCAAGGGTTTGGCTCTTTCCAAAGTGCCAGAAAAGATTCTCACCGCTGCTGCAGTTGATGCGTGTTTGTCTGGCTGTACCTCGCCCACCATGCAAATGCATGGACCGGTGGCATTGCAACTGAGCAGGCTTTTGCCAACTTTCGAGTTAGGATTGCCATCCCAAAACAGGGGAATGCGATATTTCTGTGCCACTTTTGGATTTGGTATAACTCGAATCACAGAGTCTAAGACAACGCGTGCAACTGGATATTGAGCTGCTAGTTCTTTTCGTTCTTCCGCCTTGTAGATTTGTTCAATCTCTTCTAAGATTGAAATGAATGCATTTGCCAGATCTTTTGGCGAATCGCTTCCTCCAGATCTCTCTCTCAATGTATTCAAATCAATCCCCCACTTGTCTAAGGCTGAGCCCACGCTAAGCGACCCTCTACTAAAGGAAACCTCCCACTCCTCCAATCTCTCATCATCAAGATACTTTCCCAGCATCGCGTTGAATTCGCGTACTATTCTATTAATCTCCTCAGCTGCTTTACGCCCAGTCAGTTTACGTTCTCGGAAAAGTCTGTCAACCTTATTCACAAATAACACAGGCTTGACAAGGTCTGCCATTGCTTGTCTCGTGACAGTTTCTGTTTGTACCATTACTCCCTCGATTACGTCAATAAGGATTATAGCACCATCCGTGAGTCTAAGTCCTCTAGTGACATGGCTGGAAAAATCGATGTGTCCCGGAGTGTCTATTAGGTTGATTAAATGATTTTTCCCATTGAAAACATGAACCAATGAAATCCCTGATGCTTTTATCGTGATACCTCTTTCTTGTTCAATGAAGTCGTAATCAAGAAGCCTTGCTGTCGCAGCGACCTCTTTTGAGAGCAAGCCTGATTCAGCAATCAGAGAATCACTCAGCGTAGTTTTTCCATGGTCGATATGTGCAATGATTGTGACATTGCGGATATTCTGGACTTTGTTCACAAGGTCCATGACTCTCTCATTGACGAATTTCTTGTAGAGGTGGGACACTGCATGTCTACCTGGCCTTTCTCTTGATATCTGATTTCAACAACACAGTCTCTTCATTGCACTTAGAACAACGCATCGTTATGCTAGTATCATTTTGTGCGACTTCTTCAGTTAATGGTTGCCCACACTTGCATACAAATCCTACCAGTCGTGCAGGATTGCCAACAACAAGTCCATGGGCGGGAACATCGTGAGTTACTACCGCACCGCTCCCGACCATACAATATTCGCCTAGAGTTGTATTGCAAACAATTGTTGCGTGAGCCCCAATTGAAGCTCCCCTTTTGACCAATGTCTTTGCAACCTCCCACGTTGTACTAAATGCTCTGGGATACAGGTCATTGGTAAAAGTCATATGAGGACCGCAAAACACATCGTCTTCTATGGTCACGCCATGATAGACTGACACACCGTTCTGAATTTTCACATTATGTCCTATAACAACATCGGCATCAACATAGACATCTTTCCCTATGTTGCACCCTTTGCCAATCGTTGCTGTTCCCCTTACATGTGCAAAATGCCAAATCCGGGTTCCATCGCCAATCTTGGCTCCATCGTCTACAACTGCAAGCGGATGAATGAAGACGTCACTCATAAGATTCACGAGAATATCGGAGTACAGGTGTGTGTTAACCTTTGCTCTTTCTGTTCTTCTTTTTGGTCCTGTTTGGTGCCGCCCAGAGTGCTCCTTTGTAGACATTCGTCGGAGGGCATCCCACACATTTGTCAGCTTTGTAGCGCTTGCAAGCCCCACAATCCCTGCCACAAGGTGAAACCGAACTTGTTGTCGGGCTTGGAGCTAGATTCACCTGAAGATACTTAGGAGCAACTGGCGCATTCCCAAACCAACTCTCTGATCTTCTCACACCAGGTTCAGTTCTCATGCTACAAGTGCCGATTATTGATTCAAGACTCCATGTGTCTTCAGCAACCATGACTGCAAAGACATTGTACCTCCCAGTTACCGGTGCGAACATCAAAATCCTGGGGCAGTCCTTATACTTAGATTGAATACGTTCTGCGACTTCCATATCTTCAGTTTCGAGTCCCATGAATAGGACCTTTACATCGAGATACTCTGCATTGACTCCAGCTGTCACGTTTACAAGTTCTGCCTGAACAAGCTTGTCAAGCCTCTTACTTACAGCAACATGAGACATCCCAAGTTCCTTTCCAATCTCCGATAAGCTTGTTCTCCCATTGTTTTGCAGAATAGATACCAGTTTCTTATCTATATCATCCATTTTGGTTTCACTCCGTCTATATACTGACACCATTGTGATTAAGTATTGAAACTTGATATGCCTTTCAAGTTAAAGACCTATATGAATTAAGCGGATGAGTTAACGCCCTAAATTTCTGAGGCTTTTTCATAGTCATGCTTGTAGATGTGCGCATTTACCGAGTGCGTTGTGATTGTACCAGGTCTGATTCCAATTTTTTCTGAAACATATGTTAGGAGTTCTCCGAGAGCATATACATTGGCTGGCCACGCTCCAAACATGTCATTCGAACGTATCATGACTGAGATACCAAGTTCGCCTTCCCTGACCATGAAGACAAAATGATTCAGACATGGGACTTCATCCACAACAGTGTCCTTCCGGGGGTCCCATGTTGTCGCTACTGCCCTCCGGCTGTT
>RDNZ01000057.1 GCA_011364905.1 Candidatus Thorarchaeota archaeon | reverse complement strand
TATTCATAGCTCTTTGTTCCAGTTGGTTTGAAGTAACCAACAGTTTTACCATCCTTTCTGAGCTTGGCAGCAAGAGCTATAGCAACCATGGTCTTTCCAGTAAGTGTGTCTCCACTGATCACGATATTTTCAGTCAATCTATCTCCCTCCAATGGTTATCTTAACATCAACGGCAGATACGCCTTTTCCCTTCTCATAGACAAATGCAGGATTAATGTCGAGCTCTACAATCTCATCAAAATCTGTGACAAGCTGACTTATCCTAAGAATAGTATCCTCAATAGCATCGATATCACTCGGTGATTCGCCTCTTACTCCCTTTAGGAGCGAACCAATCTTGGTTTCTGAAATAAGCGCTTGAGCGTCACTTCGAGTCATTGGCGCAAGACGAAATGCAACGTCCTTGAGGAAATTAACAAAGATCCCTCCAGCTCCAAACATGACAAGGGGTCCGAATTGAACATCTTTCGAACAGCCGATAATGAGTTCTTTGCCTTTCTCAGCCATTTCTTGTACATCAACACCGTAGATTATTGCATTAGGCATATGTGTCTTAGCGTTGTTGAGAATTTCAAGGAACGCTGCTTTAACAGCCTCAGGAGTTTCTAGTCCCACACGAATCCCTCCAACATCGCTTTTGTGAATAATATCAGGACTGGCGATTTTGAGTACAACTGGATATCCTAGCTCCTCTGCAAGTAAGATTGCTTCCTCAGAGCTTGTCGCCAGCCTTATTCTGGCGACCGGAATTCCATAGGCTTCAGCAATTGAATGCGCTTCACTGCCAAGTAGTACGCGACGGCTATCTTTCCGAACGTTCTCGATGATCTCTGTTGTCTTCTTCTTATCCACCTTAAAAGTTGGAATCAATTCCTCTTTCAGACTATCCCTGCTTACTGTGTAATGGTACAATTCTGCAATTGCATGAACTGCACGTTCTGGAAAATCAAAGACAGGAATGCCACCTTCTGTCAGCACAATACGAGGATACACCATGGAATTCCCGCCCATGAAGACTGCAATCAATGGCTTGTTAGGATACTTCTTGTGAGAATCAACTAAGATTTGAGCAGTTTCTGTTTCCTTTGTCATTGCCTGAGGTGTAAGGAGAACAAGAACGGAGTCGACATTTTCATCACGCAAAGAAGCCTCCACACATAGAGCATATTCCTCGGGCTGTGCTGTACCCAGTGCATCAATTGGATTGTAGACTGATGCAGCGGGAGGTAGACTTTCCTTCAGAAACTGAATCGTTTCAGAGGACAAATGAGCAATCTCCAGTCCGCTTGCTTCACAGGCATCGGTCGTTATGATTCCAGGACCCCCTGCATTCGTTACAATCGCTACTCGGTTCCCGGAAGGGAGGTGCATGTCATCGTAAACTGATGCAACATCGAAAAGTGACGCCATACTGCTAGCGCGTCGCACTCCACATTGTTTGAATGCAACATCATATGCTGTATCGCTGCCCGCAAGCGAGCCAGTGTGCGATGATGCTGCTCTGGCACCTGCCACACTCACTCCCGATTTTACAACAAAGATGGGTTTGTCAGGAACGACTCTTCGACATGCCTCCATGAACTTTCTGCCATCAACAACAGATTCGATGTAGAGAAGAATGAAAGCAGAATCTGGATCCCTTCCAAAAGCATCGATAAAATCAGCTTCATCCAATTGTGCCTTGTTGCCTAAACTGACAAACTTGGAAAAACCAATCTTTTCCATAAGACTCCAATCCAAAATGCCCGTCATGAGAGCACCTGATTGGGATGCAAATGCAATTCGACCTTTTCTTGGAGTTCCGGCAGAGAATGACCCATTGTAGGGAGCATTAGTATTAATTATTCCAAGACAGTTAGGCCCCTGTATAACCATCTCATAGCTATCTGCAATTTCCACTAGTTTCTTTTCAAGTTCTTGACCCTCATGGCCGATTTCTTTGAAACCAGCACTTATGATGACTAATGCCCTAACACCCTTTTTGCCACATGCTTCAACTGTAGAAAGCACATAATCCGCAGGAATTACGATGATTGCCACATCTACGTCATTAGCAATATCGGATATTGAACGAAAGACTTTCAATCCAAAAATTTCGCCACCTCGGGGATTAATGGGGTAGATACGACCTTTAAAGCCACTTTCAACTAGATTGCGAAGTACATCGTTTCCCAGCTTTCCTTTTGTCGCTGACGCACCAATGACTGCAATTGAGCGAGGATTGAACAACACATCAATGCCTTTCTGACGGTCCAATATGCTGCACTGCCCGAGATTCGTTTGGGTCGCTCGTCGAGTTTGCATAGTTATAAGATATCGCTTCGAGGACGTCCCCAGAATTGAATATCGACCTAGTATTACTTACAATCATATTCAGGTATGACTCTGAACATACCCAGGTGATTATCGAGATGAAGCTCGTAACCTTACACATTCCAGAAACTTATGTTGATGGACTGGAGAAACTTGTAGAAAGCAATCTCTACCCAAACCGGTCCGAAGCTATTCGAATCGCTATTCGTGACTTACTCAAGAGAGAGCTGTGGGGATGATCCCGCAATGGAGCCCCACATGCTCCATTCTTTTTCCGAACATCCGAGATTTATTCAAAAGTGAACTTTGAACTGAGTTTTCGATAGCAGGCTACCAATCGTGAAAAGAGCTTGTTATCAAAAAATCCGTGATATTATCTTTAGTTGATGACTCAGCCGCATGAGACTCATCATCTCCACGAACAAGACCAAAACCGTCTAGAGGCGTCACGAGTGATCGGGAACCGAGGCATGCCAACAGATTCTATTGATGATTCGAATCAACTTGTTAAGGGCTGTCCATGTTACCGTGAATTTGGCGATGAGAAGGTCTGTTTAAACAACGACGGTATATTGCCAATCAATGCGATCTCAGTTGATCCCAGTTTTTTCAATCAGCTCAACTCAAAAGTTATGCTAGAAGAGTGCAAAAGCGATAACAAAAGCATGTGCTATCTCCTGATGTTTCTTGATAGGGACGAGGGATTCTGTTACTGCGTAAGTCAGAATCAACGTGTCAGAATTAGCAAAAAGGATGTTAGAGCGACAGAGATTGATAATGCTCTGCAATTTGTTACAACATCTGAAAAGAACAGAGATGGCATGCTTTGCTCAGAATGCCTCTATAGGTATCTAAGGACTTTGGGAGAGAGTTCTGAAGGACTTTTGACTGATGATGAAAGAAGCGAGATAGTTGCCAACTACGTGCGACAGCTAGCAACTAATATGGCAGTTCAGTTAAGCGGGTATGGTGAAAAGGATAAGACAAGGCCGTTCAATGATTACTTATGGGACTACTTGCGGGAGATTAATAGAAAACGCTCTCATTGGGCATCGATGATTCTTAACATGATGAAGGCAGGGGCAAGTGATGACCTGATTGAGCTGATTGACTCTTATAGAACTCTTGCTAGCCTGGAATCCGTTTTTCTTTTCCAAGTGCTATCGTTGGATGATCCCTCCAATGAAACAGATCCCCTGAGCGTTCTCAGGTTCATGGTTGGAGTTTCCGAGAAAGTAATTGCTGTGAACAACCTCATACGAGAGAGAACCACTGACCTCTTGGAACGCAACGAGATTCCTAGTAATGTTAGCGAGATGCTTTCACATCACTCCAAAGCGAGAAAAGCAACAGAGTACAATTTCAGTAACCTCGCTTCAGCCCTGCACAAAATGGACACATATACTACATAATAACTGCTAAATGGCTACTAGATGTAGACAAAAGTGCCCTTTAGGGCATATCTGTTGAACGCAGGCTTGTGCCGGAGAAAAGAAACTTGTTGGAATCCGCCGAACAAAAGGAAAAATCGACTATCAAACTAGTCAGGGGATGTCCCTGCTACAAGGTGTTCGGAGATGAGAAGCTCTGCGTCAATAGTGACAGTGTTCTTGAGATTGAATCCATTGAGATAGATCCCTCCATATTCTCATTTCACTATGATAAGGAGAGTATGCAGGAAGAACGTGCCACTGAAGGGAATGTATGTTATGCATCAATCTACATCAATTATCCTGACAACAAAGTCTATTGCATATCGCAAGGATGGGTCTTACGGATTCATGGAAAAGATGTTCCAGGAAATGACTTGGAAGATGCGATGCAGTTCCTATCGACCAAGGAGATTACTAGCAGCGCAGAGATATGTTCCGAATGTCTTTACAAGTTCATACTTACATTAGCTGACACTTTTGCTGACACACTCTCAGAGAAGGAGAAGAGTGAGGAAATAAAGAAGTATGTTGACAAATTTTCACTCATGATTGCGCTGAAGCACAGTGAAACCGACTCAATGATGGTACCTATAGGTACTGAGGATGACATCGAAAACGGGGTTGACCATTTCCAATTTCTGCGGAACTATTTGGTGCAGCTATTGGATCAGCAGAATTACTGGGTTGACCTAGGTCGAAAACTGGAGCAAGAAGAAGCTGATGAGTGGATTCGAAAGCTTGTCGCGATGAGAGAGAGGTTGTCAAGATTAGAGTTCCAATTCTATAGTCAAACCCTACAACTGAGAGACATCAACGAGTTCAATATTTTGGTTAAAATGCTTCAGTATGTATTGAAGACTTCGGATGAGATTGTACTACTGAATGAAAAAATCCATGCCGAAATAAGATCAGACAGATTTTGCAAGCTAGCAGAACAAGATGAGAGGATGGACGTGCTTGCTGGATATGCTGAAAAGAGCAGGACAATTGAACATAATTTTGGTAACATCCTTCAGATACTTAGTAAACTTTAGCTCTATCAGGCGGAAAATCTAGGGTCTGAGAGAATCATTTCAATCAATCGAGCAGCAGTTTGATTTTGTTCATTCCTATTCCACTCTTTCGCGAAGCTTTTGAATAGCGAAAGGTCCTCCAATACAGCGGCCGCAAGTTCACGCAAATCTTCTAGTTTGACTTCGGGGCCAATACCCAACCCTGGGCATATTTCTTTCTTGGCGCTGAGTCCCCATGTAATGTCAGTTTTCTCACTTCTGAACACAAATGGAAAGGACATGCATACTCCAGGCCGGATTGGATGAATCATACAAAGATCATCCTTTAGGAAGATGCAATCACCATTCTCCAGTTTCTTTAGAGCAATGTATGCCGAACCATGTTCGGTCTTTACCGATGGGATATCTTGAAGCCCTTTGGGTGGTTCTTCGCTTGAAACAAGATAGAAATCAAGAGCCTTTATCACTTCGTTTGAAGTGAAACCCAATCCGTTTGATAGTCGAACTATATCCCTCCCAGTGACAGTCACCAATAGAGTGCGTTCTCTGCAACAGTCGCCGCATTTTGTGCACTCAAAAAAAACTTGTTCGATTTTTGGATTCACTGGGACACCTCCAGCCGTCAATTATTACGTACATCATCTAAAGCAATGTTAACAAGAAATCAGCTAGTTTGGCCAAGCCTTCCTTGATTTCAGGTATTTCGACTGCATAAGAAAAGCGAAGATGATCATCATAATTCTTTCCGAAGGAAAGTCCAGGCGTGGATGTTATACCGGTTTTCTTTAGGATTAACTCCGCGAGTGTGTTACTGCTAAGACCATAAGTCGAAAAATCGGGAAAAACATAGAATGCACCTTTGGGATTGACACACTGAATTCCCGGCATGTGACAGAATAGACTAGTAATTAAATCTCGACGCTTCTGATATTCTGAGGTCATCTTACTGATCGAGCTTTGATCCCCGGTCAATGCTTCGACCCCAGCATATTGGACAAATGAAGCGGCGCAGGATGTTGTGTTTTGTTGAATACGAATCATATTGTTAATTGTTTCTTCATTACCAATTGCAAATCCCAATCGCCACCCAGTCATCGAATATGTCTTAGACATCCCATTGATGACCAAACTGTGTTCCAGATTGGGATCAATCTCCAACATCGAAGTCTGCTTAAATCCATCATAGACCAGCATCTCATAGATTTCATCAGAGAAAACAACAAAGTCATAGTCGATGGCAAGATCATGTATTAGTTTCATGTGTTCTTTCTCAAGGACCCCTCCGGTCGGATTATTAGGTGTGTTAATTACAAGAGCAGTCACAGATTTTGAACATGCATCTTTGAGTGCTTCCTCATCAAGTAGATAGCCTGGAAAGGTGCGGACATCCACGGGTTTAGCACCAACAGTTCTAATCATGACTCGATATGTTGGCCATGCGGGAGAGAGTAGAAGGACATCATCTGCAGCGTCAATTGTGCTGAGAAATCCTTGGAATAGTGCCATTTTTGCTCCAGGTGTTACAATAACATTTTTCGATCCACTTATCGTGATTCCACGGTTTCCATAGTATTGTTCAATTGCATCCAAGAGCGGTGGTATACCTCTGGAGGGTGTGTATCGCGTGAAACCATGTTTTAATGCTTCAATTCCTGCAGCAACTATGTTATCGGGAGTGGGAAAATCTGGTTGGCCGATATCGAAGTGGTAAATACGTCTGCCCTCGTCTTCCAGACGTCTCGCAAGCTCAAACATCTTGAGAGTACCGGAAGCGGGAATCCGCTCCATAGTATGGGAGGTCCAATCCATCTCTAACACCACTGGCTATCCAATGCACTGCCTTGTTTAGGCATACTGAGGTCTTGGCAATCCTTAACCAATGATAAACCCTTTCTTTATGTCCTATTCCTTGAAAAACTGAAGAAGTTTGTTTACTTGATATTCTGTTCCTCTAACACTGATTCTGTCAAGTAAAGCTTCTCCGAAACCTAAGTTGTGAGCGTTTCTCAGATGTTTGATCTCTAGCGAATTCAGACCGAAAAGACTCGAGCAAAACGAGTCCACACTGACCGGGTCTATCCCTACAATAGTACCTCCAAAATGTTTGGTCCTACAATTCTCCCTCATACCAATAACGACGTCGGTAAGATCAATCACAGTGAGGTCTGGCCGGTATAGAGCCAAAAGATCCATGAGAACATCGTCAATAAAGGCGTGGTAAACGCTCTTATCTAGTTCAGGAAGAAGCCCAAAGAGGTTCTTTATCCCTGCTCCGATGTTGCAGATATTTGGCTCCATTTTGAGTGTTGCAACGTTGATGAAGAAAGCATCATCTTGAAGAACTCGAGGCATCTCGCGGTTCTTGAAATAGTGCCCCGGAAATTTCACAGAGGTCATCTCTGCATCTGATAGGTTTACCAATTCTACTCGCTCATCAACGAGTTTTGTGTACTGACACTGGAAAAACGCTTCTTCTGTTCTTCGAAGAGGATTGTCGCTTTCCACAATACTGATTGGACCAATGGAATGAAACATGTGAACTAGGGCACTAACCAATTCCACATCGGTATTGCCTGAAAGTTTGGGATTGTAGATGGAGGGTTTAATTATAACCCGTTTTGTGTTCTTTGGCGGAACTATTGGTTTACTCAGCTTAGACAACGCTGCATGTAATGATTCACCGGGACTCTTTTTCACACCGATGGCAATTTCTGACTTATTGTCCATGAAAAACCGTTACAGATGTCTAAGGTTTTAAGTGAGCCTATGTCTTCTTTATCCGAGAGATGAAACTTACAGACGAACAGAGAGAAAGATACTCTCGAATGCTTGCTCTTCGTGACTTTTCAGAGGACAATATGGACAAAATAATGAACACAACTGTTGCTATGTTAGGCGCAGGTGGACTCGGGAGTCCATCACTTCGTCTTCTTGCAGCCATAGGGTTTGGAAGAATAAAGATTGTAGATCGAGATATTGTGGAACTTTCAAACATCCAAAGGCAGACGGTTTTCAATACAGATGATATTGGCAAGCCAAAAGCAGAAGCTGCAGCTGAGAATCTCGCACTTATGAACCCGGAGGTTCACTTCGATCCCGTTTGCGTATCAATTGACGATGAGAATGCAATTGATGTGATAAGAGGGGCAGATATCATCGTTGATGGATTAGACTCCTTCAAAGCTCGACGAGCAGCTAACAAGGCAAGTTTGGTTCTTAACATCCCTTATGTATTCGCAGGTGGAGTTGAATACTATGCTAATATCACTACATTCATTCCAGGACAAACTGGATGTTTACAATGCGTAATGGGAGATGCACAGGATAATCCTGAGAACACATGTGCGCTTGTTGGAGTTTCTCCAACTTTATTGTCGCTTGCAGCAGGAGTTGAAGTGAATGAAGCTGTTAAGATTGCCATCGGGAGAAAACCTGACCTTGCGAACCGCCTTATGACAATAGACACGAGTACGCTAAGCTTTGATTTCTTTGATATCGGCAAGGCCTCGGATTGCGAAGTGTGCTCCAAGCCTATAGAAGACCACATAGAGGAAAAAGATGAACCCAGTGTGACTCAGCTTTGCTCTCAGAGTTTCAATGTTTCAGCTGGGAAACTGATGAAGCTAGATCTAGACAAACTGGCGAAAAGACTTGATTCGTCGTATCATGTTGACCGCAAAAAGCGTTTCTTGGTTGTCACTATTGACCCCGAAGTTAGAGTCACGGTCATGCCAGCAGGAAATGCCATTGTGAAAGGCGCGCCTAATGCAGAGGCTGCTGTGAAACTCTTCAGACTTGTTGTTGAAGGCAAGGATTAGTCGCCAAAGAACAATCTTCTGGCTCTACGTCGGCGTTCCTCCTCATCCTCCTCATCCTCTGGTGGTGGTGGCGGAGGCGGCCTAGTAGGTGCTTCTGATGCTTCATCTGAGTCAGTTTCTTCTTCATCCGATTGGCTGTCTTTCAAATCATCAGGCGGAAGTTCAGGAGGCACCGGGACTAAGGTTTCTTCACTCTTATCAGGAGTTGTGCCTAATACAACAGGTGGCGGAAGCTCGACATCCTCGTCTTCTTCACTATCCTCAGGTTCTTCCTCGGATGGCGTTATTGCTCGCTCATAATCAGCCCAAGTGAACGAGGGTGCATGATCAGAGTCCTCCTCAGGTTCTTTGTCAACTTCTGATTCGGATGTTGAGCTAATTTCGGCATCAGAATCACTTGCTGGAAATTCCGTTGGTTCAACAAGGTCAAAGTCAGATGAAAACTCACGTGCAGGTCCTTCAATTGAGAAATCCTCAATCTCTTCATCTTCTAAGCGACCTACAGTGTCGATGCTTACTGACTCTTCTTCAGATTCAATTGGCACTTCAGTGGAATCCGGAGACATATCTTCAGGGGTCATCTCAAAGGATTCCTCAGAAGGTATGCTCAAAGTAGAGCCCATCTCATAACCAGATGGTATTTGTTCTGGTTCTGATGGTTCAGTAGCTTTCTCTTGACCCTCTGCGAAAGTTAGTCCTAAGTCATCTTTAAGGCAAGACTCACATCGTTTTGCCGCTGCTATTAGTCCATCATGGATGAAATCATCCAACGTCTTTGCACGATCTTCGTTTCTTCGCGCCCATTTGATGAAGCTATCAACCATTCGTAATGCATCACGAACGCCCATCCAGTATTCATCAGATCTTTTCTTCTCAGAGTCCACGATTGACACCAAGCTTGAAACAAGCTGAAAGCGAAAAAAAGGTTCGTGTTATGTGTTATTGCTTCTTCTTTCTTGATGTCTTCGATGCTTTAGCCTTCTTCTTGGTTACTTTCGTTATCTTTTTCTCTTTGGCCATGTGTTCTTTCTCTCTCAGGGAGAGAATCTCTTCAATCAACTCATCGAAGATGTGATGAATTTCATTTCGTTTGAAATCGTCCATTGAGGATCCAATCGTAAAAACACGGGTTGGAATTTTGGCACCACAGTTCTCGCGAATCTCATTTCTATAAACTGTTTCCAAGTCAGGATCAGGGTCTCTCAGAACAATAATAACTGCACTGGCCCCTTTGTATGTGAGCGACAAGAGGATATCAAGTGCTGCATGTTTTGGAGACATGAACACAGCTCGTACGTCAGAGTCATCAGCGATATAATCAGCGGAAACAATTCGAATCCCATCAACTTTTACAACAGGATCGAAGGTTGAAAGAACATCCTCGAGCGAGCCATCGTCGGGACCCACTACAGTGATCTTGAAGAGATACTTTGATTTCGCCCTCTTCTTGGTTTTCTCTTTCTCGTCAATTGGCGTCATTCTTTCAAACCCCCACATGATGTCGTAATCAACTTAATGATTACTTCACTGGTGGCATAGCTACAAACGATATCTCAATTCATGTTGATATGTCTTGCGTGCGTTTTCCCAATCAAGACCAGCAGGGTTTAGCCATAAGTTAATAGGTAGTCCCTCAATGGCGCTCTACCGAGATATTAATCAGAACTCAATGGTGAGCTGCATTTGCAGATTAGAGACCTGTATGTCATTGTAATTGGATTCATTATTCTTGGTTTGGGCATTGCTCTATTGAATCCTGGCGAGGGAACATCCTTCTTCATATTTCCCTTCTTTTTCGCAGGTGGTCTCACTCCGGTACTCATGTTGGCAACACTATTCTTAGTGATGATGTGTTTTTGGCAAGTCAATAGAAGTTGGCGGGAAGATGAAAGATTCTTGCAATCACAAGAGGCAGGACCAGCATATCTCCGTGTTGGCTCAAGATGTCAATTCTGTGATAGTCTAATCCCAGAGAACGCCAGTTATTGCCCAGCCTGTGGAAATCCAGTTGAAAGAAAACATGGTGAGGAGTATTCATTCTGACTTGGATCTATGTGAGTTGATTTCGTGATACGGAGAGTGAGGTTAGACGACTTGACTGAGGTCATGAGGATAGAGAGGTCATGCTTTCCTGTCGCTTGGGAATACTCCATTTTCCTCAATATATGCCTGCAAAACGGAGAGGTGAAGTCCGGAGAGGCTAGAAGTTTGATTATGGATGTGTTTGAGAATAGCGGGAGAGTTGCAGGATATATAGTCTGGGAGACTGACATCGTCAGAAAAGAGGGTCACATTTTAAATTTGGCTATTCGTCAGGATGAACGAAGGATGGGAAATGGGAGGAGGTTGTTATCCCATGTCTTAGACCACCTAAGGAATATTCAGATTAACACCTGCTTCCTCGAGGTTCGAGAGAGTAACTTCCCTGCTCGAAATCTCTATGAGTCATACGGGTTTATCGAGTCGGATAAGATTCCCAGCTATTACTTCGATGAGGATGCAATCATCTATTCCATAGACCTCTGATCAGGATGCTTTGTTGCGGATGAGTCTTGGACCTAGTACATCGTGGAAAAGTCTCAGATAAGACTCATCTTCAGATATCACAGCCATTGGAGTATCTGAATCTCTTCCGCCTCCAACCAGTATCTCACGCTCATCAATGACTGACAGAAGCATTGGAGTTTGTGTTTGCCATATGCGCCAGCCATCCATTGAGTCTAGGGTGACATCTGGCTCATCAGTTTCCGGTACGATGAGAACTCTACGTTTTGGTTTCTTCACCTTAGCGAGTTTCTTCATATCCAGACATGACAAATCAGGTACCGATATCACCACCGATTCCTCTGCCCGTTGAGCCATGTCATTGACATGGGCACAGACTTCTTCACTACCGCTTAGATACCAGGTTCTTGTAGTTGGTATGTTTAGTAGTTTCTCACTAGCTAAATGAATTGCAGCAATTGTTTCGACGGCATCTTCGGTTATGTCAACGACTCCTTCCACTGTGCTTTGGATATTCTCATTCAGAGATGAAATCTTATCCTTCTGCTTCCCAGACCATTTCCTTAGTGATTTGTCAACCTGATCACTGAATTTTGAAAGAGTGTCGCCTCTTGCTTGTTTCAGTGCAGCCATTTCCTCAGATGATTGATTATTCGCACCAGTGACAGCCTCAGTTAGTGTAAGATTCTTGGCAGCCAGGTCAGAATGAGCTTTTTCAATCAATGTAGAGGACTGTGTGCTAAGTTGAGTCTTTAAGTCCAAACCAATTGTTTCTAGTTTTCTTGCGGCGTATTGATTTGTAAGTAGAGCGCTTTCTTGAACCGCTTTGATGGCCTCATTCCTCTTTTCTGTTGTTTGAATAGAAGCCTGCTCCAACAGATTCCGAAATTCCTCAGCTGCTGACTCAGATGTCCTCTTGAACTCGTTGAATGGAGTTGCGAGTTTGTCAATCACTATACTATAGTTTTGATTTGTTTCCTTGGCTATTGCCTCATCCACCTCAGCAATTCTTTCAGAAATGGAATTAGGCAATGATGTGAATGCTTCATTTCCCTTGGCAAGAGCAATGGCACAGTTGTTTCCAAACTCATCAATCCTAGCTCCGATGGTCGCTTCGACCTCTTGCAGGAGTGACGAAGTGATCTCCGTGAACTTGTTGATATCATTCTCACCGCGTTCAAGCACTTCGGTTGCTGCATCTTCTGCAGCTTTGTGAAGGTTGCTCTGCATCAAAACTAGTTCATTTCCTAGTTTTGCACCAAAAGTCTCAAGAGATGTCGCAACATTAGCCACTGTCGAATCGACCCAAACTGATGCTGCATCGAATGCCTGTGTCACTTCGGCTCTCCGTTCCTCAACTGCCTTGACAACCTCCTCTTTTGCAGCGGTTCTACTCTTCAAGCCACTGGTTTGACGCTCAGAGAGTTCAGTTTGAAACTCCTCAATACTCGCGCTTGAAGATTTCACGCGTTTTGTTGCCAGTCTGTTTATCTTCTTACTAGTTTCAGCCAAGAATCGTTGTTTGTGATCCTTTTGTTCTGCGATAAATGCATCAGCTGCGCCTTTCGCAGCAGTTGTGCTCTTCTGCAACGCATCAGCAGTTACAGTTCGAACGCCATCCAATCGTTCAGCGATTGCCTCACGCGCACTGTCAACAGTCATGTTGAATTCCTGACTTACCTGTTCAAGATTTTCAGTGAACTGGTTGATGATACCTGATTCCATCTGATGCAAGTTATCTTCTGTGCTTAGAATGGATTTCTCAAGTTTTCCGAGAGCTTCAGCCATGCTCTCAGACATTTTTTGACGCTTATCAACTGATAATTCCTCAAGAGCACTTTTTGCAGACGCGACAGATGTGGCGACTTCATCTATCTTATGAACTAGCTCAGCAGAGTACTCTTGTTGTAGTTTTACGGAGTCTTCTTTGAGCTCGGCAATTTCAGACTTCAGAGTGTTCTTGAACTCGCTATGTGTGGAAGCAATGAGATCACGAGCCTCAACAGTCTGACTTGAAAGGAGCCCATTGAATGTTGCTTCAATACCTTGAGTTAAGGTAGCAAATTGACGCGTTATATCCTCAAGGTGTGTGTGAAACTCCTCACGAATTCCCAGTGTGTGTGTGTCGATTCGCTCGACTTGTTGTTGAATTATGGCTTCAATCTCTTTGTCAGCCTTGTCAGCTTGTGAGCTTATTGCTGTGACCTGTTCATTCATTCTCTTGTCAAGGCGTTCTCGGAGACGCTCATAAAGTCGCTTTGAGTCAAGAACTTGCTTCTCAGCATTAGTAGCGTAATTACTGATCAGCTTTTCTAGAGTTGAACCAACACTCGACTCAAAATCCTGCGTTGTTTTTTTGACGGAGGCAATTAAGGCTTCATTCTTTGTTGCAGTGGATTTAATGATTGAATTGAAAGCTGATTTTAACCTGCTATTCATAGCTTCAGCCAGAGTATTCAATTCCGTGGTTTCTGTGTCAAGAATAGCAGAAACGTCTTTAGCAGTTGATGAAAGATTAGTCGCAATGGATTGTACTGTGCCTTGTACCCAATTATCAAGGTCAGAATGAAGTGTTTTTGCAGCTTCATCGCACCCAGCTTGTTCGGTATCATTCTGCTTCTGAAGAAGTTCAAGAACAAGAACACGAGTTTCTGCAAGTGTGTTTTCGCAATCTGCCCCCAATGATTTTGCTAGACCCTGTATTTGGCCATATTCTTCGTTTGCCATACCATTCAATTTCTCAATGTGTGAGGTTAGTGTGTTTTTTAAAACATCGATATAATTTCCATCAGTGGAAGCCACTTGATCAAGCTGAGATGTAACAGATTGAGATGCTACATCCATGAAACTAGAAACCTCTGTCTTCCAATTCTCAACTTCTTTGTTAGCTTCTTCCACTATATCTGCAGCTGAAATGATTTTGTTCTTTGTGAACGCGCCGAACTCGGTGGGTATAGTTCGGGCCTGCACTAGAACGTCACGTAGCGAATCATGTCCTGCGCCATATGTCTTAGTTAGATCGTTTTCCAAGCGAGTAAGATGCTGTGTGAGGTCTTCAGACACTGAATTGAGAATCTCAACGCCATTATCGGATGCATCTGAAGTCATTGAGCTCAGTGCTGTAGTCATTTCTTGTGCGATATTCTTCAATACATTTGATGATGCTTCAAGCGCTTTAGTAACAGAGTTCTTAGCAGTTTCAATGAGTGATTCGGCCTTTGTTTCGAATTCTGAGATGGAGGTGATTGTTGTCTTCCTCTCAGTCTTCAGCCATTTATCAAACTCTCGAGAGATGCCTCGAACATCTTTTTCCAGTCGGACTTGGCTCTTGTCAATCTCGCCTTGCATTTCTGTGAGTTTGGCACCAAGTCTATTATCCAAGGATGTGTCCAGCTTGTTCATAACGTCTTCAAGATCCTCTGAGAGGGCCGCCATTACTGAAGTCGCCGTCGACTTGACTTGTTCTATTCGGCTTGTCACCAATTCTAGCATATCATCCTCATATTTCGAGAGCGCTGTTCTTATCGTCTGAATTGATTTACTCTGGGAGTCTATCACTTCGTCAATAATCGTATCAAGTGCTTCACCCTCTGAACCCAGAGTCTTTTGTGAAAGATCTGATAAGCTACG
>RDNZ01000056.1 GCA_011364905.1 Candidatus Thorarchaeota archaeon | reverse complement strand
TCATTGTCTAAATTCATAACCAGTGGTAGAAACAGTGGATAAGCCCTTTATTTAAGGCGGGCTGCTTGTCAAATCCTGCAATAGATGCTAGGTGGTATTCATGCAGGAATTAGATTTGCAGACTGTTTCGATAATAATAGCGACAGTGAGCGTCGTGATAGGAGTGATCATGAGTGTGCTTTCTATTAGAAATTTAGCAAAGTCAAGACGAGCCTCCATATTCTTGGATTTTCACAAACAGGCCGACCAAGAGTTCCTTGAAGACATTGAAGAAGTGGTTGGGGAGTGGAACTGGAGCGACTATGAAGAGTTTCTAGCTAAATACGGACCAACAAATCCCAAAAACTGGGCAAAGTTCATCCACGTTAGCTCCTTTTTTGACTCGATGGGAAAACTTCTCAAAGAGAATATCACTGATGCAGAGCTAATACCTGAAGCAATGGCAGCAATAGCAATGATATGGTGGGAGAAGATTGAACCTATTCAGGCAGATTTTGCAAAGCGTTGGAGATCATCAGAGTCACTCGAATCCAGCAAATTCCTCTATAAAACTCTCAAAAAAATGGGATACCATTCTCCAGTTCAAAGCGAACAGGCCAGTCTTAATCCTAGCAAAACTCAATGAAATTCCAAGATTATAGATGACAACCCAGATGTAAGTTCAAATCTCATCCTCTGCGCCACTTTTTGCCGCTATAGCAGGTGCTAATCTAATTTGATGATAACTTGAACCGGTTGATGTGATAATCGTGGAGCTACCAGTCGAAACGTGGTATGACGCGTTATTCCTTCGACGCTCACAGAGGAAGTATTCAGGCGAGATTCCTGACGAGAAAATCACTTCAAGAATCGAAAGAGTATGCACAGACTTCCGACCGTTCACTGGCGCAAGAGCTGTTCTGGTGAGAGAACCTGCAAATGATGTGTTCAAGGGGGCAATAGGTCCTTACTTCTTCAAGGTAACAGATGCTCCATACTACATCGCTTTCATAGCCAATATGAAAACCCCTAATGCTCAATCAATCACAGGATATCTGGGAGAAGGAATCATCCTTGAGGCTACATCTTTAGGTCTGAATACCTGTTGGGTCGGAGGCTTTTTCCGTCGTGATTCTGTGATGAAGCAGGTCACCCTCCAGAGGAATGAGCGGGTGTTGGCAATCACACCAGTGGGCTACTCAAGTAAGAGATCCGATAGAGTCGGTGGCGTCCCCATCAATTATCGGAGAAAGGACCTCAGTAAACTTGTCATAGGTGGGAGTGTAGACAAAAGCAAGTGGATCAAATCTGCACTGGATGCCGCCAGGATTGCCCCTTCAGCCACAAACAGACAACCTTGGAGATTTCAGATCAGTGATGACTCTATCACTGTTTCATCTAATAGTAACAGAGAGGGTTTTAACGTATCTAGAAAGCTCGATTGTGGCATAGCAATGCTACACCTAGAGTTGGGTGCGCGTTACGCCGGTGTCACAGGGAGTTGGGAATTCCTCAAGTTTCCACAAGTCGCCAAATACAGAACCAACTGAGTATATGCATGAAGCCGTTTTTCTTCAGATTATGAAGAATGACTTAATTATGCATCCAAGTTTTCAATTATGGTAGCTACTCCCTGTCCACCGCCAACACAAGCATTGGCAACCCCGTACTTTGCCTTCTTATCTTTGAGAATCCTCGCTAATGTTCCGGTCAGCCTGATCATGGTAGAACCTAGAGGATGTCCAATTGCGGTTGATCCTCCCATGACGTTTACCTTCTCTTCGGGAATCTTCAGTTTGTCCATGCAGTTGAGAGCGACTATGCAGAACGCCTCGTTTATCTCCCAGTAGTCAATGTCATCAGCGGTAAGTCCTGCATGCTTGAGGGCTTTGATGGTAGCAGGTACAGGTCCACGGCCCATGACTGTGGGGTCGACTGCAGCCCACCCCATGGAAACGATTCGTGCCATGGGTTCGATCCCGCGCTTCTTTGCCGTTTCTGCCTCCATTATAACAGCAGCAGTTGCACCCGCATTAAGAGGCGAGGCATTCCCAGGGGTGATGACGCCCTCATCTGTACCTTCTCTTTTGATGTACCCCTCTTTTCCACCGTTCTTTTCAAGATAGAAGGGTGTTGATACTCGAGGTAGGGTTGCGACCTTCTCTAATGTCGAGGCTCGAGCATTCAAATCCTTATCGACTAGCATGGGTTCTTCTACATTACCTGGTGTGTGTCCCATTATTGGAATGATTTCTCCTTTGAACCATCCACTCTCCTGACTTTTGATTGTCAAATTATGACTTCTCACACCAAATTTGTCCATGTCCTCTTTGGTGAAAGTAGGAACTTCCTCTTCATACAGCTTCTGGGCGGTTTGCAGCATATTGTACACCGTAGCAGCATCAAAACCGGGTCTGTAGAACTCAGAGTTCTTGTCAGCCATGGAGAAGTTGGGATCAATCCCTGTTCCCCGCACCCGGGTCATGTGCTCAAACCCTGTGGATAACACAGTTGTACTGTACCCTGTCATAATCTCCATGATGCCAATATGCATACCAGAACCTGCAGAGCCACATTGGCGGTCAATAAAGAGGGAGGGTACTTCATATGGAAATCCAGACAGGAAAGCAGGTATTTTTCCTCCGTACGTCCAGTTCTCAAGGACCCCCGAGGCCACACCGACTGTGATCTCATCCATATCCTTCTTCTCAATTCCCTTATCAGCAAGTGAGCCATCAAAAAACTTCATGAGCAGACGGGAAAGGAGCTCGTCCCCTCTGATCTCACCAAACGCATCGGTCTCAGGTTTTTGTGGTCGTGATCGTGAGAACGGAGTGCGAGCATAATCAACAAGCCAAACGTCTTTCATACCCACCTCTGAAACACTCCTGAGTTTTAACTCTTTATGACTTTCATATTCAGTTCGATTTTCAAAAGAAGTAGTCATTGAGTAGCTATGTTTTTCATAAAACTGAAACAAGGAACAGGCATGCCTTTCATCCAGACCGGTAACATCCAGACCTATTACGAACAGCATGGTGAATCAGGACTGCCCTTAGTATTCGTTCATGGAGCCGGAGCATCTCATGATATGTGGAAACCTCAGGTCGAGTATTTCTCAAGGACTTACAATGTACTCACCTATGATCTTCGAGGCCATCAGCAGTCGGAGGGGTCTGATGACGAATACACTTGTGAGTTGTTTGCCAATGACCTGCATCTGCTGATTGACCGTCTTGGGCTACAGGAGCCTGTGGTTGTTGGGCTCTCTCTTGGAGGCATGGTCGCACAGGAGTATGCTGTGAAATATCAAACAAATCTCAGAGGATTAGTTCTAGCTGATACTGCAGTCGCTTCAGCTCTGACATTGTCTGACAAGGTCTTGAAAGTAGTGTATCCAAAATTCATGGTAAAATGGACCATAAGACGAATGAGTGACGAGAGATATGCAGAGTGGTCCTTCAAATACTTCGAGATGGATGATGAGGTCAGAGAATACCTCAAGAAAGAACAACTCAAACTTCGCAAAGAGGAACTCCTGAAGGTCACAGATGCCATCTATTCATTCAAACTTCTCCCACTGGAAACCATTGATGCCCCCACACTTGTCATTCTTGGAGAAAACGAGAGAAAGGCAGTATTTCCACACGCGGAAAAGATGATTGAGCTGATAAAGAACTCTCGAAAGGTGATTATTCCTGGAGCGGGACATGCATCAAATCTTGAGAATCCTGAGGCCTTCAACAGGGAACTGGAGGATTTCCTGAGAGGCTTAGTCAGATCAACAGATTAGGCAAGTGTCTTGAAAAGATATGGCCCCTTGTCGAGATACCCGAGAGCACGATAGTATTCTTTGACTCCAATCCCACTGTTTACGAGTATTCGAGTGGCATCAAAATCAGCACTGCCAACCTTCTCAGCCTCTGCCATCAGTTTTTCCCCGAGACCAAGGTGTTGCCAGGCATCGTAATCTCTCTTTCCTATGTCCACCACAGGACCATATACTCGTAGCTCTCGGATTATGACGGAGGGCTCTTCGTTTATTTCAGGTCTGAAAGAATCTGGACCTGGATGTCGCAAGCGAAGGAAGCCGAAGACCACATCTAGATTTGAATCTTCAAGCGAGAGAAAAACCTCTGTACCATCAGACGCCTCATAGTCGCGACGAACCAATCGTATGTTCTCAGGGCTGACCTCCAAATCAGACCTCATCTGGAAGTGGCCAATCTCCCGATAGCGGATTGTTGGGTTCCTCCAGCCTTCTGACCTCATCATTTGATGGACCAGTTCACGGAGATGCCCCTTGTTCAGTCCCGCTTCAATTTGGTGAAGCGGAATGTCCCGTTGCATCCGTTGTATCCTGACATATTCTGGCATCTCACTTATTGCCTTAGAGAGCACAGACACGATTTGGTCAGTGGTATAGGGAGCATAATCATTGGACTTCCACCAGTCATACAGCTTTGTGTTCTTTACCACAATCGTTGGATAGATCTTTAGCATGTCAGGACGGAATCGAGTATCTGAGAAGAGCTCTCTGAAGGTGAAAAGATCGCTTTCCATGGTTGCTCCTGGAAGACCGGGCATTATATGATAACAGACCTTCAGACCGCTCTCTCTGAGTAGCTTTGTGGCTCTTGCTGTTTCTTCAACACCGTGGCCACGTTCTACTTTTCGTAGAATTTCGTCAGAGAGAGTCTGAACCCCAATCTCTACGCGAGTAGCACCCAGCTTGAGCATATGGTCAATACTCTCTTGAGTTACCCAATCTGGACGAGTTTCAAACGTGAGTCCAACATTGCGCACCTCTGCGGTCTCATTGAGTTTCTTTGCCGCCTCAATGTCAGTACTAACAGACCTGTTCATGGCGTCCAAGCAGCCTTTGACGAAGAACTCCTGGTACTCTGGGGGTTTGGAACACCAGTCCCCGCCCATGACGATGAGTTCGACTTTGTTTGTACTGTGACCAATCGCTGAGAGCTGTGCCAACCGACTCTCCACTTGTCGATATGGATCAAAATCATTCTGTAGCCCTCTCATTGTGGCTGGTTCGTGGCCAGTATAGCTCTGAGGAACTCCTTGCTCTGGACCTCCTGGACAATATGCACATTTTCCATGAGGACAATCATGAGGAGCCGTCATGGCAGCCACCACTGCAACACCTGAGATTGTGCGTACCGGCCTCTTCTGGAGAAATGGTCGTAGAATCTCGGCTTCCTCAGGAATTGTCACCTGTAATATGTCAGCGTTTCTGGGAGTCTTAGCTAGTTTGTACTTCGCAGATACCTTGTTCTTGATACGGTTGATTACCTGTTTGCTAAGGGGTTCTGAAGACCCAAGCAGCATGTCGACTATCTCTCTGTAGATATGATAGTCATCAACAGGTACGGTCATGACCATGACTATCACAATATCCAGATTAATAGAATGCGGTGTGACTCTGACTGACGAAAAGTTCATAACCTGCTCTAGAATGGTGGCTCTCGACGTCCGGGGTGGTGGCCTAGTCAGGTATGGCGACGGGCTCCAGATCTAGGCACAATGCGTGCCTGAAATGGACGGGGTCATTAAAAGACCGTCGTCATGAAGACACTCGTCGATCGGGAGTTCAAATCTCCCCCACCCCACCACATGTTATCCTAAATTTTTGTTTGGAATCCGAGAGTGTAATAAGTCCCTGTAATCAACAATGGCCTATGACCAGGAAAGGAACTCGACTCTATGGCATATGCGGAATCGACGAAGCAGGTCGAGGACCGATGATTGGACCGATGGTCATCTGTGGAGTCCTGATTGGCCCAGAATCTTTGCATGAGATCGAGAAACTAGGGGTTCGTGACTCGAAGACTCTGTCACCCTCGCGTCGTCTTTCACTCAGCAAGAAGATTAAAACAAAGGTTATCGCGACATCATTCCGATTTGTTTCTGCTTCGGAAATAGACAAACGGAGAGAACATACAACCCTGAATGAGATAGAGGTCGATGAGTTTGCGTCAATTCTGAAAGAACTGACACCAAAAACAGCCTATTTGGATGCCGCTGATGTAAAAGCTGACAGATTTGGCAGAAAAGTTGGAGAGAAAAGTGGTCTGAAAGAAAAGGGTGCGGATATAATATCGGAACACAAAGCGGACTCCAAGTATCCCATTGTATCTGCCGCATCCATTCTTGCAAAGGTCGAGAGAGACCGCAGGATTTCTGAGTATCATAAAAAGTACGGTGATTTTGGTTCTGGATATCCTTCTGACCCAAAAACAGTTGATTTTGTAAGAAATTTGGTCAAGACTCGCAGTAAACTGCCGTCGATAGTAAGAATGGGCTGGGAGTCTGTCAGAAGAATTATTGATGCGGAAGCAAACGAGCAGTCTACTTTGGACTCATTCTAGTTCATTGACTGGATCGCTCGTCAAGCAACTTCTTGAGCTCACGCGGTTTCGCGATGCCGTCGAGCTCGAGTTGGCGTATTACTGGCAGGTCAGACATGCTATCACCCGTCTTTCCCTCTTCAACGATAACCACAGCATTTGATTCAGTGACCTTTGAAACACTCTTGAGAATCTCGACCCGTTTCTTCAGTGTCAAGCTTGTAATGGATCCAACCCCAGACATCAGTGGTGGTCCCTTTTCTTTCGCAGCAACATGGAAGGGGGCTCTGTCTGTCCAAAGAACGGTCATTCCCAGACGCTCAAAGAATTGGCTGACCCGCTTTTCAAGGTTTGACACTTCATGTTGAGGCTTGTCGATCTGTCTTAGAGCCTTGTCTTGGGGTTTATCCTGTAATAGGTCAATAGGTATCATTAGGTCTGTTTCAAGTACCTTCTCGAGTCGCTCTGCAATGTCTGTGCTGATGTCCATCTCGTCCTTTTCATAAGCCAGGATAGCTCGGGCGGACACCTGCACACAGTCAGCAAGTTCCTCAGTGGTCATTTTTTGATCGATTCTTGCTTCTCTGAGCTTGGTGCCGTCAATCGCAACAAATCGGCCACCCCTTTGAATGAACTCTCGAGGTAGTCGTTCCTCTGCAATCAGGCTCTGAAAGCTAGGAGGGGCAATCGTGGACACACCATATCGCTTGTATACTACTCCGGAGTCGAGGTCACCTCTTCTTGTCTTCTCCCCCACCACAAGTGGTGTCGCACCGAAGAAATGAGCTACCAGTTGAAGAGATATTGCATCTTCACCGGTCAGAGCGTCAATGTTTGCTAACACCTTGACGAGAATCAACTGCTCGCCCCTACGAGCCACGAGATCAAAACAGCTAGGTCGTACATCACACTGCGACGACAGTATAAACCCAGCACCCTCTAGGTTTGTGACAACCTCTTTAATTAGCTGAGTTCTAACCTTAGTCAACAGAGTTTACCAGATTTTCTTCTATTTCGAACCTTTTTCAGCATATCTAATAGTGAAATTTTGTTTCGGATAGGAAGGAATCAGGTTGTTTTCAGGCCAGACCTATCCTTCGATGATATGCCAATACCAATAGTGGTCGTTGATGGTAGTTTCCGTCTCAATATTTGAACGTGTGGTCTCGCCAATCGTTCGATAGGTTTCCATTTGGTAAAATCCTTCCATTCTAGGTCAACATATCCTATGATTCGGTGGACCATGAATAGCTCGGTCTTATTTCCTGCAACTGTGTAAATGCCTTCACCATAATCCATTCTTCTCAGAACAACAATTGGTAGTCTAATATCTGAATAGAACTCCTTTGGTACTTCCAGTAGAAGCTGCTCAATCTCTTCGACTCGGAAGACGGATGTTTCTCCAATCCGTGTCTTGAATCTTGGAGAATCTATTCCAATCAACTCGCTTAGAGCGACTCGTGATTCAGGCAGATGATCATTTAATGTGTCAATGTCGTGTTCAATCATCTTGTCCAAGAACTTGCTCAAGTTAGTTCCTCCGTGACACGACAGACTATGAATCGATGATCCTTCTCTAGAGGGCTCAAATCTATGTTATCCTCAATTTGAAGACCAAGTCTGTCCAGAGTTGCTATTTCGTTGCTGTAAATCTCATCGAGACCTGCAGTTGAGTCAATGCTCCTGGCTTTAATTGCAAGCATTCCCCATGCTCCAAATGAGCAGAAGGTCTTGAGGTTTTCATAGAGAATCTCCGCTTGGTTTGGTTGTGCAACATCTTGGTAGACTACCTCTATTGGTCCAGTAACTACAGAAACATATCTTGTTGGATGCCTAGCATCATCGATTATTGGGACTATGTTATTTCTGGATGAAGCGAGATGAATTAGCTCTCTTGCAGTTCGCTCTGAAAACTCAACTGCATGCACTACACCGCTACTGCCTACGATGTCCGAACAGTGGCTTACAGTTGTCCCAGATGCAGCTCCAAGGTAGAGGATTCTTGAACCGGGCTGAATTGGCATCTCTCCAAGCCCATTCCTGATTGCCGCAGATAATTTCGATCTTCGGGTGGACCAGACTCGAAATTCTTTCCCCTCATAGTCAATGAGCTTCTCACCATAGACACTGATTCCTGGAGTAAGTGATTCTGTGCAAAGCGATGTACGATCATTGTCTTCAACAGAGTACACTCCAGCGAACTTGTGAGGCGTGACTTTCGTCATCTTAATGACCTCCACGTCTTTTCTTTGAGCGTCGCTTTCGTTCAGGTTTCCTCCTCTGTTCAGGTTTGGGTTTGGAAGGTTTAGGAGGAGGGGCATTAGGATTCTGGGCGCGGATCTCCTCCAGTCTTGAGATAAACTGCCCCTTCAAATCTTCACCTACATCTTTCTCAGAGTAGGCATCTATCCTTGCAGCAATTGAGAGTTTTCCAGCTATGGCCCTTGCAATTTTCCCTCTTTGCCAATATGGTGCACTATTCACTTCAGGAATTCGATAAATGATGCCATGTTTTGGAGGATCACTACCTGTCTTCAGACTTCTGAAAAGAGCCTTCTCAGCGCCAAAGACCTGAATTGTGCTAGATGGTTTTCTTGCCAACTCTTTCAATGAACCAGCCAGACTAATCAGTCGTGCCCCAATCATGGGTCCCGCTAATGCTCCGATGTTTGGTGCCACAGATTCCATCATTATAGAGATGTAGCTCTCAAGCTCGCTCCTCATTTGGTACAGATTCATTGTACTCTTAGCAAGATTAGAAATCACAACAAAATCGGAGTCCTGCAAATCCGCACCAATATCTCCAGGAAGTGCCTTGAAGATCTGTTCTACTAACGAATCAGGGACCCCGGCAGACTGTAGGCAGTCCCTAGAAATGTCGGATTTCCCAGCGCAAGCACTCAAAATCTTAGCGAATATTTCTTGATCTTCAATCAATCTGCCTAGAGATGGATGATGAAGTGAATACCACTCTCTCAAACGCATGACCAAGACGTTGAATGACTTGTCAATCTCATCTACGGCATCTATTGCATTCTTAATGAGAAGGTCTTTTTCCTCACTTGCTGCGCTCACTTTATTCTTAGCTAAAGTGATTGAAACCTCGCGTCTGAATAGAGCAATATCTTCACGTGACGGTACAATCTTTTGCTCAATCAAATAGTTATCATGATTATCTCTAAACCATCTTGGAGCCCCACCTTCCTCAACTCGAACAGTACTCCCCTTGACCTGAGAAATGGCTCTTGCAAAGACAGCATCTTCTACAATGATTTCTTTACCCTCCAGCTCTACTACGCTGTTCTCAATATCCTTAGTTAGTTCCTCGTTACTGACAGCTAGAAGAGCGGTTGCCGCCAGATCGGCATCGGGATAGAACAAATGTTCTGAAATCACTTTCCCGTCTTCGTCCAGAACAAAGACACCAAATACGCTAAGTGTGAGATAGGCTGGCATTTTGAACTCATCCTGTTAAAGCCTAGAGCTGAGAATATTGTACTCCGGATAAGTTTGTCGTACTAGCTCCATCTAGCTTATTACTGACCATTAGTCAGTCTATCACAAGGTGCCAGATTGAAGATACGGGGTTATTGGTTGGCGTCCGGAATTCTAGGAGTCACGGCTGCTACCATAGAGCGAGTAGTTGAATCGGGGGCAGATGCTGTGGTTACAAAATCAATCGGTTTACACCCTCGAAAAGGATATTCAGGACCAATTCTTGCAACCTCTCATGGAGGGCTTCTAAATGCAGTGGGATTGGCAAACCCTGGGATTGACGCTTTTGGAGAGGAGATGGAACTCCTGAAGAGTAAGAGAGTTCCTGTCATCCTCAGCATTTTCGGGAACACTATCGAAGAAATCGTTGAAGTGGCGCGCAAAAGTGTCCAGTTCAAACCAGCCGCAATTGAACTCAACCTTTCTTGTCCTCATGCAGAGATTGGTCAGATTGCACATAGCCCAGATTTGACCCGCAGGTATGTATCATCAGTCAAAGAGGTCGTTGATTGTCAAGTATTTGCCAAACTCACGCCCAATGCATCAGATATCGTTGCAGTTGGAAAAGCTGCGGAAGATGGTGGTGCTGACGCTGTGGTGGCCATAAACACTCTACGCGGAATGAAGATTGACATTCACCAGATACGACCAGTCCTAGGAAACAAGATTGGAGGTCTGTCAGGGCATCCGGTCTTCCCTGTTGCAGTGAGATGTGTCTATGACCTAAGTCAATCCTTGACAGTCCCAGTAATTGGTGTTGGAGGCGTTACAACTTGGGAAGATGCTATTGAGATGCATCTTGCTGGTGCTGATGCAATCCAGATTGGAACGGCAGTCGTGGAAGGCCTAGATGTATTCTCAAGGGTGAAAGAGGGGGTTAAGGACTATCTGAAAGAGATGGGTTTTAGAAACGTGTCAGAGATTGTTGGGGCTTCTTGGAGGTCTACTCCATGAGATTGGAAGATCTCATAGGAAACCCGCATTCCGTGAGAGTTTCAAAGATACATCGAGAGAATAGGAGTGCAGTGACAGTTGTTTTTCAAATCAATAAACCCTACTTTGCGTTTGCACCCGGTCAGTTCTTGATGGTATGGGTACCTGGGATTGACGAGGTTCCAATGAGTATTTCGTTGTGGGAACCACCCAGTGTTGGAGTCACTGTATTGCCAATTGGGGAGGCAACAGAGTCACTTGCTTCGCTTCAACCAAATGATTGGATTGGGATTAGAGGCCCATTTGGAACATCATTCACCCTTGAGTCGCAGAAAGCTCTTGTTGTGGGGGGAGGAGTAGGAATGGCACCATTGAAACCACTGATTTACAGCCTCCGAAAAAGGCATTCAGGTGTCACCGTGTTGATTGCAGCTAAGAATGAGCATGAACTTGTATTTTGGGAGGAGTTCTCAAAACATTCAGACAGAGAATTGATTGTGAGCGCTGCAACTGAGGACGGCTCAATAGGTTTCAAAGGTCTGGCCACAGAGGCAACGAGAGAGATTCTAAATAGCAATGAGTTCGATTCGTTGTATACTTGTGGCCCGGAGCTAATGATGTACAACCTTCTTAACATGATCAAGGGTTTCAGAATGACATTTCAGGCTTCTCTTGAGCGTGTGATGAAGTGTGGTTGTGGTATTTGCGGGACTTGCGCACTTGATCCAACCGGGTCTCTTGTGTGCCTGGATGGCCCAGTGTATTCGGGAGAAAGTCTGTTGAAAATATCGGAGTTTGGAAAATATCACCGTAATGAAATGGGTGTGAAAAAGAGGTTCTGACTCTGATTCGTAGGTTAGAAACAACCTTCGATCAGGATATCGGATTACTTTCGGACTCCGATTGTTTGACCTTTGACGAACCTTTTGACATAGTTCCTCTTGTTACGTACACGGGGAATTGGTGTGTGTCTCTCACGCCCCTGCACTTTAGGCGTGGATTCACGAACTTTCCCAGCTTTTGTCAATGAACCGTGTGAACCAGGCATCTTCTTTTCCTCTATTCAGAGCTTATTGTGCGTCCGAATTGTTCTCATAAAAAGATATCCAATTGACCTTCGGTTGTACGACCTTAATAGCAACTGTCCATACCGGACTGCATGACCCAGCCACAGCTGCGCTTACTGTCCGCGCCTTCCCACATAGAATACCACACCCCTCTTTATGTTGACGTCGACAGTGCGCGGCTGTGGAATCTTCTTGAGGATGAGAAGGTCCATTTGATTCTCAAAAAACCGGCGCTATTGGAACTAGCTCGAAGAAAGGACACATCGCTCATGGATTACTGTGAAACACTTCTATCCTCTGAGGACTATGAGCGTTGGCTCTTAGGAATAGATGCACTTGTGGTGTTGGGAACACCAGATGCTGTTGATCGGCTGATTCTTGTCTATGCCAAATCATTAAACGATGAGAGAAAATATGTCCTATCAATGGTTGCTAGAATTCTCACTGCAGAGCATGTAAAGCCCTTCAGCATTATGGTACGAGAAGTGGCATGTCCGGGAGAGCTAGATGTTTCAGGTTGGACCAAGACTGCGATTTCAACTCTGAAAGATGTCTGCAAGCGTTTTGGTATTGGAATAAGCGGCGAGGTGTGCTTGGGAATAGAGCCCAAAGGGAGCCATAATCCAGATGCCATGCAAATCGATGAGATTTCAACAATAGACAACAAAAGATAGTGGTTTCAAGACTTGTGTTTGGCAATCCAAATAAAGACCCCTAAAAATCCAGGTGATTTCCAGCGAGTGTGATTAGTTTTCTTCATCTCAGGTGTTCCAAATTAGCCCGAGTTATGATTGTGTGCACACATCGAGTAGTGACGATAAGTTGCTAGTGAAACACAATGAGACCAAGTCCACAAGAAAGCGATCCTGAACCATGGAACCGCTGATTCAAAAACGGATTTTGAATAATCCTGACAAAACCAGGTCGTCCCAAAACAAGGACGGTAACGACTACTTTTCTGGAGCTTCCGGTTTCTTTTGTTGGTCTAATAGTCGGATTCATTTCTTTCCTATCTGTATTGATTAATAATAACTCTAAAATGCAATTGTCACCAAGACTGGCTACTCATCAGGGGAGCCTTTGAATGACTGCTTCTACAACACTCTCTGTAAAGGTTCGGAAAACAGCAGACGAGTTTGAAGTAGGAGTCATAAGATATGATACCAACGATGTCACTATCGAGCTAGAGTCTGGCGAAATTTTTTCAGGCAAGAAATCTGGCAATACAATCTTTGATGTAATGGAGAGAATTTCCCTTGATAATGAGAGCCGGAGTATTGCCAAACCAATTGAAGAAAACGTCGAAGTTCTACTGAAACCAACTCTAGTCATTCATCATCCGTATACGGAATCCGGAGGGCAAATAGTTGAAGATGTATTCCCTCCCTCGACTTCTGGATTCTATGGCAGGTTATTGAATGGAAGAAGCGAAGCGCTGTACTTTGTTCAGAAAGTGAAAAATAGCAATCAATTTTGGCTCACAATCACAAGTCCACGCACTTCAAAGATATTTGAGAATCTTCTGATTCAACCATATGAGGCGGAGGCGATTTCTCTAATAGATGACTATAGAATCAAGCGAATTTCACCAGCTGAATCAGAGGCAAAAAGAACTACTGATAGAAATGACATTCTAAGTGTATTGGATTCTCCTGCTCCAACGTGGCAAGAACTATCTATGCTTGTCAAGGATGTTTCTATTCCCAGTCTGCAGATGGGAAAGACAATGAGAGAAACTCTTACTCAAGTTGTGCCTGCTTCATTTCCAGATTCAATCAGAGATGAGCTCATGGCATTTCTTGCCTATGTTATTCAAAACACACTACCCAGGGAGGATCCACTGACATACCTAGCAAGATTCTCTTCAACAACTGTCTTGGAAAGTCTTATCCAAGGACATTTGATGCACCTGACTGACAAGACGGATTGGCCATCTTATGTGAAACTCATGATTTTAGCTGCCAGAGGACATCTCGAATCTCCAAAGCGCGCTGTTTCTGATTCCATTTTAAGCGCCCCTTGGTTTGTATATGTTCACAAATGCGCTGAGTTGCTCCCCAGTTGGTTGAATATCGCAGTTAAATCAGCAAGAAACCTGAATGAATCGAAACGATTGATATTGGGATTACCAACCACAAGGAGTGCAGCCAGGAGGGCGAGAACTGCTTGGAAAAGACGGTTCGCTGAGATGTCTTATGATTTAATGGCTAGAGGATATGTTGATACATCAGCTCTAGGTTTGGTTGAACTTGTTTATCTTGGTGCAGCTTACAGATGGCCACATAGACACATGAAGTTCATTACTCGGCTAGGAGTCCTAAACGAGAATCCTCCACATCTCCAAGTAATGCTTTTGCCGCTCAAAGCTGCTGAACGCGTTCGAAGAGCTTTGCCGGGTGTTCTAAGCGTATTCTGGTCGGCAAGAAGCTTGAATTTGGATTTGTTCAATGAGAGAACCAACTCTTGGGACATACCAGTTGAACAAATCATCGAGTCTCTAGAAAAAAAGAGCACATTCAGGAAACTGATGAATCGTTTTGGAGGCAGGGGAACATCTGATATGTATACAATGTCGAAGGGTGAGGCCAGAGTTGTAGATCTCTTTTCTGAGGGGGTCATTCTATCTTCTCTAGAAACACCGGGACACCTTGTTAGTTTGGGATTAGAAAAGAGAGAGATCCGTGGACACCTGAAGAATCTCATCAATCACAACATAATCAGACTGATGTACGAGGTGTCGGATCCAAAATTAATCACCTTAGCAGTAATTCTGCAAGGTGAGAAAGAAACTGTCACATCTGTTATATCCGAATTTCTGACAAGCACTCCAACAACTTTCGCCAGATTAGACGAAACTGGTGAGAGCGGAGTCTTATTATCTAGACTCCCTGAGGAATCAGCCCAGATCATAGCATCTCAACTTACCTCCCGCGCGATTGCCTATGGTGCAAACATCCGCTGCATGAGACCTACCGCTTTTCGGGGCTACACATCAAACCTCTATCAGAGACTTCTGAAACCTGATGGAACATGGGATGATGACGTGAGTGCATTTCTTTCACAGGCACGTTCAAAGCGTAAGGAGCTGTCAGAGAG
>RDNZ01000055.1 GCA_011364905.1 Candidatus Thorarchaeota archaeon | reverse complement strand
AATCACCCCCATCGCATCAGTGATTATGAGCCACCCGTCCCAATTGCCGCCAGAACCAGGACCATCTGATGTTGCAGCAGCAATAGCAAACCCGCCACTATCAAGCTCAACAAGCGAGTAGCCCACATCATTCCTCCCAAAGTTATCAAGTGGCTGTGCCCACCACAAAGTACCATCGGCGTAGGTTCGCAACAGCAGGCAATCACCATAATTTACACTATAGTCTATAGTTTGCCCAACCAACGCAAATCCCTGGTCGCTACATTGCACTAAATCGTAGGCTACATTAGTGGAATGGTCACCATAATCATATGTTTGTCGCCAAATTTCATTTCCAGCAACATCAGTCCGAATTAGCAAGAAGTCCAGGTCGCCATTGCTGTTCATCGAAGATCCTGCAATTGCATAACCGTCTAACACACCAAATTCGTTGAACACTTCTACAACTGAATATCCATGATCGTTATGAGGTACATCCGCGATTATATTGTAATAACCAGCATCAAAGGGGACCTGCCTAGCTCCCATTATATCGTAATCAGCCCAAGATACGGATTCATCGAATGCGTGGCTTCCATAGTGTTTCGCGGCCAATGGACCGACTAGCGACATGCAAAAAAGCAAACACAGAGTTGCTGTTAGTATTCTCATCTTGTTCTGTTTCAAATTCTATCCTCCTTCATCCCTACTCGAATCCGTAGGGAGTATCACATATTGCTCTACAGTAGTCAAGGTCAACAAGACTCGTCCCCACCACGAGTCGAGACCCCCCAGGACCCGCTGATTGTTTTCGTAACGCTCAAATGTGTAATTATATTACTTGTATGATGTTGCATATAAGTTTCACTGATTTTCGAAAAAAAAGCCAATAAAATATAAATTTTCGAAACAATAACTGATGAGAGTATTTCGCGACAGTAAAACAGGACATTACAGCTAGTAAATGTAAACACAACCTCAGAACAGAGAATTCCTAGAACACGTGTTCCAAGATTCTTGGCAGAAAATTCCAATTGAAAAGAGATGCTGAAAAACTATCTCCTATTCTTGAGTCGGCGACAAAGCGTCCTATCCGCCTCGAGATGCTTCACTGTCTAGGGTTATATGTCAAACGAGTCTTGATAGCTCATAGGTTTTCGAAATACTCGGAAACCAAGTCTTTAGAAGGATTGATGCGATACAAAAACGCGATGACAGCAATACCGCCTACTCGATCATACCTTGGACTGAGTCTTAGACTGCAGGCAGTTTCTGGAATATTCTTCATCGGGAGCCTCCTTGCATTCAGTGACATAGTTTCAATCATCCCAATTCACTGGGTACTAGCATTTGGTGTTCTCTATGCAGTTGGGTTCCTTCAGTTGATACTCTTGAGAACTCTACTTCAAAAGGTCAAGTATAGTGTGCATGCATCTATGGTGATTGCTCTAATTGCGGTGGTACTCTCAGGTCTCGTGTGGGCATCACTACTCGTGACATTTGGTCCAGATTGGAGAATTTTGCCACTGATTGCAAATACAACGATTGATTTTGTGTTGTTCTGGTGTCTGTTTGAGGTTCAGCGTGCTGGAGGAATCAAGCAAGCGTTTCTTGTTTCGGAGTAGTTCTATCCCATCCTTTGAGATAACTGCCGAAAAAGAAGCGATGCAATAAGTAAGTCAATCATGAAGCTCAGGTTCCTGAAGACTAGGAGAGAAGGCTGGATGATTGCAATCACTCCAAGACCGACATAGAGACCCAAGAGAATGACAAAGATCATCTTTGACATTCTAAATTCTACGGGTTCGCTTAGGGACAGGAGCAGGAGCACAATGAATGTGAAGCCAGCCATGTAGCTCGATATATCCTTCACGAACATGACAGTCCAGAATGTTGAGAAGACACTGTCAGCTGGCACCCATCCATTGGGCACCCCGGTCAGGAGTGCAACCTGAAATGCGTTCTCAATCAGGTCAGAGATGAAGGTCAGACTGCCAAGGGCAAATGCCACCTTTGCAAATAGATCCTCCTTTCCCTTTGTCAGCAGGTAAAGTCCATAGAAGATGCTGAGGTAGCCAATCATGAAGAAGTTGTCAAACACCAGACTCGCTAGCTTGATGTTGATGTCCATTGGAGTTGCAGCAACAAGGTCAGCAATCACATTCGCGATTGGTCGGATCTCATAGAGGTTACCTCCTCCAGGATTGAGCAGGGTTGTCGCAGTCAGTCCCAAGGTCATAAGGAACCCAAGGAAGACGAATACTGATACGACTTTCAATTTGGGTCCAATGTTCTCAGTCATTCGAATCACCTGTCTGTGAATGTAGGAATATCCAGTATTTGCTGTCCTTAAATCTAGTGATGAATTAGAACACGTGTTCCAACTTTGCTGGTATAATTCTGCATGTGCAAAAAAATCCGGGATGATCACTTTCGATTCTTGAGCCGCCGACGAAGAGTCCTATCCGCCTCGAGACGGTACCTTCTGAGAATGGTGGATGTGCCCTTTGATCGTGCCAGTTTTGTTTTTTCCGTAGTTGCCATCTTGATCAACTCATGAAGATGGTGTGGGGGACAGACCTAGGGGAGTCCGCCCCCACTGTGTCTCTGATGCCGGGAGGTGCACGGAGACAGCGAATTGACCTCATTGGAAAATGAGGATCGTAATAATGTCAGGAACTCGCGTAGAGGTAGCGAAGGCTCTGCGCGTCTTGGTCGGTAGGTTCACGGTCGCTGTCCAAAAGGCCATAGAGGGTATGGAGGACTTCTGCATTTTTCGCGAGGGTTGAGGCGGGTCGGTTTTCCTTGGTCATCGCTTGCGTCTCCGTGTTGATTTCTATATTTTCTTTCTGTGGTACAACTCACCTCTATTTCCACTGATTCCGCTTTTAACCCTTAGCGTTATGAGGAGATGTACGCAGGTGTTACATAGAGAATACATGTGGCGTATATGGAGAATACAGCCATAGAATGCCACTAGAAAGCCGGATCTCACACTGTAGAAGACTCTACGTTTCATGTTCCAGAAGAAGAAAAGGGGAGAGGGGGTTGCTTGTTTTCGGACGGTCACACTGAGAGCAGCAAGAGATTGCTCGAAATCTTATTTTTATTAGATACTATCTTTACAAGCTAGAAGTGTGTTAGGATTGAATTCGAAAGGAGTTGCACTCACCATCCTTTTGCTCGTACTTCAGTTGAGCGTGAATGGCGTACCAATGGTTACAGCCGAAGCAGACACGTACTTCCCTACTAACATGTGGACGAGTACAAGTCCTGAAGAGCAGGGAATGAGCTCCGCTGTATTGAACGACATGATGCAGTTCATCGATGATTCGAATGCTGCAATAAAAGGACTAGTCATCACAAGAAATGGGTACATTGTAAAGGAGGGGTATTGGGGATACAACACTGAGAACACTACTCGCCACATATTCTCTTGCACAAAGAGCTTCACGGGTGCGCTTGTGGGCATTGCACTGAAGGAAGGTTTTCTTGATAATGTAAGTCAAAAGGTACTGGACTTCTTCTCGGAGTTGACGATTGGAAACCCCGACGCTCGAAAGGAAGAAATGACAATAGAGCATCTGCTTACTATGACTACAGGTCTAGATTGGAATGAGTGGAACATCTCCTACACTCAACCCGATAACATGTATAATCAGATGTTTGGATTTGGTGTCAATTCCGTAGAGTTCTTCTTGAGCCTGCCAATGGTCTTTGAACCCGGAGAACACTGGGTGTATACCACTGGCGCTTCGCATGTCCTTTCTGCAATCATTCAGGCAGCCACAGGCATGTCAACATATGATTTTGCTAAGCAATACCTCTTTGACCCTCTCAACATGACAATTGGAGGTTGGGGTACGGATAACCAGGGCATCCATATTGGCGGAACACTACTATTTGTCACGCCTCGCTCGATGGCGAAACTTGGACTCCTCTATATCAACAATGGCACCTGGAATGGAAACGAGATCATGACAGAGGAATATGTCGCTCAATCGTTCGCTCCGCATGCCAACGCAACTCTTCTCTCAACAAACTACGGCTACCAATGGTGGGTCAATCCACGAGAGGGTTTGTGTAGCGCGATTGGTAGTGAAGGACAGTATATACATGTCATACGGAAGTATAATGTTGTGGTCGCGATCACAGCGAGTGCAGACGAACCGGGAGAGGATGTCAGTGACGACATTCTCCGATACGTTCATGATTCTGTTTTGACGGAAAGTCATAATGGGGTCAATTTGCTTTTGATTCTAGGAATTGCAGGAGTGGCTTTGGTTGTGGTTGCTGTTGTCATGCGTTTTCAACTGAAGAAGCAGCGATAGTTTCGAATTCGCTTCTTCTCGATGGTATCTAAGGAGCGTTTGCAGAGTCTGAGTTTATTTGGGGCACCTTGATTTGCTTAGGTCAGCACATCGGTGAATATAGGAGCATATCGATGCGCTAATGACATTGGAATCATGCTTCTGAATTGGCTCGTTCTTCCGAACTTCTGAAGAATTCCTTGAAGTCAATCCCAGACCTGTCCACCTCGTGCTCTTCACATATGGAGATCAGACCCAAATCGATGGCCTCAAGCACCAGTGTACAGCCTCTGGCTTGCGTGACACCATATGTGGCTACGCCTTGAGCCAAGTACACGGGTTTTGAGCAATGCCTCATGTCAATGTCTTTCATCAATCTCTCAAGAAGCTTGTATCGTTTCGGAAACGGCTCCGATGTGGACACCTTGAAGTACTTGACCAGATTCCCATCCATTGTCGTGTCAAAAATGAAGTCAAGCATATCTTTGATTTTCTCATCAATCAGTGAACCCGGTTGGTCCTCAAACAGGTCGTCGAGATAAGTACCAACCTGCATGGCATAAGCTTCCATCTTTCTATTCTGCTCTATTGAGGCAGACTTTACAGTAATAAAAGCGCAGATGAGATTTCTAGTCTGAACGGCACGAATGATATCCGAAATGGGGATGACCTGCATCTGCTCCTCATCAAACATCTCAAACTCCTCTCTGAAGTGAGTCACTGCAGACACAAAAGCTGCAACTATCCCTTCGTCGAATCCACCTTTTGGTATTTTCGAGTAGATAGGGATACCACTCTTCTTGTGAAGCACAATCGCACCAATGAGATTGTCAGCGTCGTCAAATCGACGCTTGTTAACCAGATCATAATTGAGCTGTTTCTTCTTTCTTGACGAAACAATACGTAGAGCCACAAAAAAGACGACAAGTGAAATACCAATTCCACCAGATGCAGTAATTGTCAAGCTATTTCTTGCAACGAAGTTCTGAGTTATTGTGAACTCAATGTCGTAATCTTGTAGCATAACATAGTTCTCTTTTTCAGCTTTGATCTCAAGTCTATATTGAGATTGGGCATACAGAGGCACAGCTGGAAGCAGAGCGGTATACTCACCTGGAGTGTCACCTGGGTCCATCTCTTTGAATGAACCGGTTTTTGAAACAGAAAATCTATAGCTAACTGATGCTTCATCCACTGGTGTGTTAGAACCATACTCAAAAAGCCTTACAATGATAGTAAAAGGGCTTGCTTCCATATGCGATGAGCCAGATACCAACTCGACCGCCATCGAAATGGGCTTCGCTTCAAGTCTGAAAGGAACGAAGTTTCCTGCATATTTGTCCCCAATAGCGTAAATGCTGATACTCCAATTGCCAGCTATCTGAGGATCAAGACGAATACGATATCCGCCAGTGGCCTCTTCTGTTAATGTCCAGTTCAACCCAGGACCTCCCGGGGCAACTGTGATTGATGCTCCAGTTATGTTTAATCCAGTATCTATTCGTGTGTACAAAACAATCAGTTCGTATTGCTCAGAATAAGTTATGCTTACTGAAGACAATCCCCTAATGACTAGATCTGTATGAACAATCGTTGCTATCAATGTAAATGATGCGTAGTCAGTCTGGTAACCATCCTTGCTTGCACTAAATACGACATCAAAAGTATCGATTTCTTCAGGAGAGAGTGTAATTCTATATAATCCATCGCCAAGATCTTCAAACAGAGAGAGGGTCAGATTCAGAGGAGGATTTAGAATACTTAGGCTTGCATTCTCAAGATTGTTTGAGTCTTCATCTTGGTAACGTAGATAGACAGTGAAACTTTGATCGACAGAAACAGACGCACTGGCATTTAATGTCGTAAGTGTGGTAGAAATAGCGGTTGCAACCAATGTGAAAAACAAAGTTTGGGTACGATAATTCGTTAGGTTTGCTTGAACTGTAACTGAGAATGTATTGGATGACAATGGAGTTAGCAGAATCGAATAGATTCCAGGCGCTTCAAATTCACCCGGAGTGTAATCGATACCTGCATCAGCATCGACAACAGAAACATTCGCTCCAACTAATCCATAACCAGAGGTATTCGTATAAGAAACAAAGAGCCGGTAGCTCTTGCCAAAACTAATGAAGTCCGATGTACCATTCAATGAAACCATGTTTGTACTGATTTCACGAACAACAAGTAAGAAGGAATCTGAGACACGCTGACAATACTGCTTTGATGCATCAATCGTTATCAAGTATTGACCAGATGAATCAGCATTGAATTGAATACTGTAGTTTCCAAGACCCTGTTCAACAAGATTTGGGATTATTCCGGAATTGTAAATAATGTTAATCGAGGCACCTTCGATTCCGGTTCCATTATACATCTCATAACGGAAACTCATCTCATAGGTGTCAGTAAGGCCCATCTCCTCACTGGTGCCAACTGAGAGTGTGAGATTTGTTGAAATTTCTTGGACAACAAGCAAGAATGAGCTTGAATTGGCTTGGCAATACTGCTTAGAAGTACTTATCGTGACCAGATAACTACCAGGAAGAGTGGCATTGAATTGCACGTTATAGTTTCCGAGTCCAAGCTGAATGACTTTGTGTGTTACACCTGAAGGATGGACTATACTAACACTCGCGTCTTCAATTCCGGTTCCATTATACATCTCATAACGGAAACTCATCTCATAGGTGTCAGTAAGGCCCATCTCCTCGCTGGTTCCGACTGAGAGTGTGAGATTTGTAGGGATGTTCCTAACGATGAGTGAGAATGAACTTGAGTTCCGTTGATGGAATGGTTTGAAGGCGATGATTGTAATCACATATGTACCAGGGAGAATTGCACTGAATTCGAGACTGTAGTTACCAAGACCATGTTCACTCGGAGAGGTCCAACCAAGGGTCCCAATAGTTCCTGAATAGACAACATCTATTCCTGCATTCTCAATGCCGGTTCCGTTGGACAACTCGTATCGGAATGTGGTATTATAGGCTTCCGAGAGCCCAATCTCAACACTAGGAGGACTGAAAATCTCAAATTTGGTTGGCACATCATTGACCACTAGAACAAAGACCGATATTGCAGGTTCTACGTTTTTGCCAGTTGCTAGAAATCGTACTGTAAATACTGTGGGCGAGTAAGGTGTAAGGGTCACGGTATAGTTACCTGGTTCTCCGGCTTTTTCAATAACCGACGTGTAACTCAGTCCGCTTGATGGAGATGTACTATCTACAACAACGCTTGCATCCTGAACTGGATAGCCATCCTTGTCCGTGAATCTAAGTGTGATTGCTTTTGGTGTATCGAGATCAACTCTTGCGGATAAACCATCAACAACAGTAAGAGAGCTCGTCATTGGAGATAGTATGAGTGTTAGAAATAGCGTCTGAGAGTAATGATTAGGTTTGTTGAATGTGACATTGAGAAGGTAAGTTCCTGAGTTAACGATATTTGTATCGAGCGACATGTTATAGATGCCAAGTGCTCTGTTCTCCGTAACAGACCAGTATCCTGATGTCCAGTTGAGAGAAGCGGTGACATCAGTTTCATTCTTCACATGAGTCCATGTGTCTGTTAGAGAATAATAAGACTCATACTTGAAAGTTAGTGAAACAGAACTACCCAACTTCGCAGCTGTCCACGGAGCATTTGGTGATGTGAGCCGTGTGACATTTATCGAATGGACATAGATTATGCAACTAGCATCATCATAGTACTGCCTCGATGCAGTCACAGAGATGACAAACTCACCTGCACCTACCAATGAAGTATCGAAGTCAGCCTCCCACCAGTTCTTGACGGAAATAGCATCAAATGGAACCGTACTTGCAGACCAGTTTCCTTCGATGGTCGCGGCCGGATCCATTAGGTATGCGCCAATATCATTATCAGTATACCTAACAACACCCTTGAAAGTTGACCCAGCATCTGTTGTTATATCAATCGGGTCTGCTTCAAGCTTCGTAGAATGACGCACCTCAAAACCAGCCATGTCATACGCCACTTCGGTACCATTTGTCCAAAGGACCTCCACCCACCATTCACCAGCTGGTGAGGAACCGGAATTGAATGTACGACCTGTGCTCGTGACTTCACCTGAGGCACCAGGGCGAAGCTCAGAAAACCAAATCTGATCATAGGGATTGAACCATGTGATGTTTACGTCTGTCAACGTGACAGGAGTTTCTGTGACGGTCCCTATGGAGATATCTGCACGAGTCGTGTTCCCAATCCTAAAGGTCGTTTCATCAATCCAGACAGCATCTAGTATCTGCGAGTTTATCGACTTGGCATAGTTCGGGGACTCCATCTTGATCTGCCACCAGCCAAGGCGGTCAATGACCGAGGTAGGAACTGTAAGATTATTAGTCCAAATTGTACAATTTCCGGTTAAATCTACAAGAAACGGGTCTGATACGGTAGCATTTTCCCAATCGTCAGGGAAAAAGAGCATCATTTCTGGATCTTCATAGTTCCCAAGATACCCAACATATGTATACAATGTCAAGTCCGAGCTTATTCCATGGTCTACGGTATAAGCCACACCAACATCATCAATATTAGTTCTCCAATTGGAATCTGTGAATCTGTGAGAGTGAAGCCGGGTTTTATAGTCAAAGGAAACACTAGTGTTTGAAGTCAAAGTAACAGGAACAGGCGTTGTGGTCCAGTATGACGAGTTTGTGATTGAGGCATAATAAGTACCCACTGAACCAGCAAGCGCTTCTGAGATACCACCGGTTGAGAATTCGAGTTGCACTTGGTCTGCTGTGGGAGGTGTTGCTTTTATGAAGGACACATCATCTAAATAGACAGTGATGTAGGCGGCATTACCAATTCCATCAGCTATGCCATTATTGTCATAGTCTAGCCTTTTGTCTAGAGTTAGGCTTTGATCGATTACTAAACCAATTTGAAAAACGAATGACGAGGGGGCACCAGTAACTGTTATTGGAATCACCCCTGTGTCTGTCCAGACACCTCTCTGTGATAGTGTTAGAAGACTCATATTCCAGACGGTAATACCATCGATGAGAACTGCGATACTACAATTCCCTGAAATCGGATCTCCAGGGTTTTTATCTAAAGGCCCTCTTAAGTAGAAGTAGTTGAAATCCAAAAGGAAGTCTTCAGTATATGGTGCATTTTGAACTGATTGTGTCCAAATAATGCTAGTGCCAGCTGAGTGTCCGAAAGCATTTTGACCCACCTTGCCACCTTGGTTTTCTACCATTACATACTGCCTACCTGTGTCATCATAGGCAGCAAGTTGAACATCATCAGAATAGGTAGCAGTATCGGTGCTATTTGCACTCCAACCAAGAGGATAGTAATCTATTGTACCATTCGGATTGACATTAACTCCTGGAAATCCTTGGTCATAAGTACCATTAGCCACATAGAGTTTCTCCAAATTCCAGACTGAAACCTCAGTGACATCAGCAACCCAACCGTGCGTCACATCGAGTGGAAGATCATATGCCAAGTTTTGATAATTGTCACTTCGTGCAGAGATATTCCCAGAAGCTGCATAACCGGACTGCTCAACTGTCACTGGATTCAAAACTCCATCAGCTGGTGCCGCATCAGCTAGACTATAGACATTCTTACCTTCAGGTTTCGTTTCTTCAATTGGAATAGCCTCATCCTGTTCAACAGGTGTTGGTGATGACTTGTCTTGCGGTTTAAGGTTTGAAATCGCGGGTGCTGCAATTGGGATTTGGGGCACCCAAGTTATTGTGATTATGAACATTGATAGTATAACTAACGAAGGAAGGAATCGTCTTGTCATATCCCTCATCACCTACATCCTGTTGATACATTATCCATTGAGTTTTCTTGAAATTCATTCCAAGGGGCGGCTGAGCGACTGCATACAATGTAATTCGTCTAATTATGTTTGTGCTAATGTAAGCACTATCCTCGGATGACCTCAAGCATTCCAATATTATGAAATCCCATTGAAGTAGCTTTGGTGTATCAATGAATCGTAATATCAGAAGAGATTATTCTATATTCTCAGAGTCGTCCTTCTCCAAGAAAGGAGTAAGATCAACATCCATTGGAGGAATCTCATGTTCTTCACATGGCACAAGGAGTCGTTTCTCTAAGACTTCTGAAACGAGGGTGCATCCTCGCCCTTCTGAAACCCCATATTTCGATAGAGCTTTGGCAAGATAGACGGGTTTGGTGCAGTGAGCTGATTCCCTATCTTGGAACACCAGTTCAATGGATCTGTATCGCTTTGGAAACGAGGCGGATTCTGCGACCTTATGGAATTTGAGTAAGTTGCCATCCATTGTTTCATAATACACATAGTCAACAATCTCAGCAATCCTCAAGTCCTGCGCAGATTGAGGCGTTTTTTCAGCATAGAAATCGTCCAAGTAGGTGCCGATCTGCATTCCAAAAGCTTCCATCCTTCGATTGTGCTCGATTGAAGCAGATTTCACAGTGATGAAAGCACAGATGAGATTCTGAGTCTGAACGGCACGGATTATGTCGGAGATAGGGATGACCTGCATCCTTTGCTCCTCCAATATCTCAAATTCCTCTCTGAAGTGAGTGACTGCAGCAATAAACGCTGCAATTATCCCCTCTTCAAAACCGCCTTTAACAATCCGAGAGTATATTGGAATGCCGCTCAGCTTATGCATCACAATAATGCCAATGATGTTATCTGCATCGTCGAAGCGGCGTTTGTTTGCTAAATCAACAGCGAATTCAGCCTTTTTCTTTCGTTTATAGACGACTCGACTGGATAGAGACACAATTGATACGACAAAAACTGCTATGATTGGGGGAACATAGGTTTGGATGAGAATCTGTAGTACAACACCTGGGAGAGTTGTCTGGATGATATCGAACACATAGTTGTTGTCAAGTGCGAAATTCTCTACATCCGCAAAGAAACGAATTGAATAGCCAGTTCCATCGCCCCAACTCGGTCGAAGGGACACTGAGTAGATTCCCGGTGTTACTTCAGTCAGATACCCTTCCATCACCACTCCTAAGAATCTAGAGAGTCTATATGTCACATTTGCGCCTGAAATAGGATTGTCAGTATCGACCTCCAAAAGACGCAGTGTAATATTCAAATCCTTAGTACGTTCCCAGATAGGAGTGTTCATCTCGATCCGCATTGCTCGTTCTCTGATAAAGAGAATGAAGTCCACGGCATCGTTTTGGTATCCGGGTTTACTTGCAGTTATAGTGAACTCATAACTTCCCATTGTATCTGTTGGAATTTGGATAAGATAGCCCTCGGACAGCGGAGTGATTGTGCAATTCACGCTTTCGAAACTTGTGAAGATAATCTGCAATGTTGACCCAGAAATGTTAACAGGAGTGCTATCGATTTCTTCATATAACACAAGCAGCTGAAAAGGTTGAAACACACCAACTGATGCGGAGTTTATTCCACCTGCAATCCTAAGTTGTGTAGCGATAGGAGTGGCTGTCAATGTGAATGATTTGAGTTGCTCCTTGTGGTCAGTAATTGAAGCGTTAATAAGAATAGTATATGTTCCAGTATTTGTGGGGATCAAGAGAATTGAGTAATATCCGTTTCCCTCGTCTGTAGTAGGAGTATAGATGATTCCTGTTCCAGGAGCTGTGCCTTGCACAGTCACACTTGCATTCTCAAGGCCGAAACCCGTACCATTTGCGTATTGAACCACTAAACGGTACTGCTCGCCGAAGCTGATAACTGCCGAGGTTCCATTTTCAAGGGAAAGAGAAGTCGTCTTATCGCCCACCGAGATAAATAATGTGTCATCACTTTTTTGGTAGTACTCCTTCAGAGCCGAGATTTTAATTTTATAGTCCCCTGAATGCGCGGCTTTGAATTCAATAGAGTATTCACCGCCACCAAGGTCATTTGCATCACTCCACGTTATTCCTTCTGGTGGACCTGATAAATCAACACTTACATTGGCATTTGGAATTCCAATCCCATTGGCATCTCTGTAACTGAACGTGGCGAGAAACGTGTCACCAATTCCAATCACTGCTGTTGGATTATCGATTGAAAGTTCATTATCAGTGGAACTAACAGATATAACGAATGTGCATGTAGCTTTGTCAAAGAAAGATCTGCTCGCATTAACAACCACAGTATATGCACCAGGACCAACTAATGCAGTGTCAAAAGTGCCAATCCATCTGTTTTCAAGCGGTACAGGTGTAAATGTAACAATTGTTGATGACCAGTTAGCAGTTATAGATGCAGTGGAATCCATCAAGAATGCGCCGCTTTCATTGTCCTTGTAGTAAACATAAGTTGACACACTCAGAAGACCTTCTATATCGATAACACCTTCATCGGGATAGAGAGTTGCCCTATGATGAACCTCAAAACTAACACTACCAAATGCCAGCTCAGTACCATTAGTCCAAGATACTAGTGCTTGCCACTGGCCAGCTGTTGTGTTCAGTGAACCAAACACCACTTCGCTGGAATCAATCGAGCCCATGGTTCCACCACTGACAGACTCAGTGAACCATATTGTGCTATCAGGCATTATCCAAGATACATTGACTAGATTCAGAGGTTTTGGAATGCTGGTCCCTGAACCAATATTAACTGCGATTCTGGAAACATTGGTGCTTCTGAAAACATACTCAGTATTCCACAGATCTTCACCAGAATCGTAGATTTCAGGCACCAAAGAGTCGATATAATTTGAAGATCTAATCGAAACAAACCACCAACCCAACTGATCAATTAACAATGAAGTGGGAATGAGAATCGACCCTTGAGAGAGAGTACATTGACTTGTAACATCATCAGATTGCGGGTCGTATATCGTTGCATTCTCCCAATCGCTTGGATGCTCTATGCTGATGTTCAGATTTTGATATGATCCTAGGGATCCAACATATGTGTAAAATGATAACTCAGGAGATGAGTCTGGATTCGTATAATAGTTGACTCCTATTTCAGAAGCGCTCGTGCCTGAGTTTGATGCGGAGTATTTGTGAGACAGTAACTTGACTTCGTAGTTGAATGATACACTGGCGTTTGATGAGATGCCTGTAAATACCGGACTCGATATCCAGTTCGCTGGATTAGCAATGATAGCAGTCCCAGAACCAAGTGATCCTGCAATGGATGTAGTATTTGCTCCAGCAGTAAATTGCATGTCCACAGATTCGAAATAAGGAGCCGATTGACCAACAAAAGAGATGTCATCAAACCAAGTTGTAAGATAAAACGTGTTAGCTAAGCCATCTGCATAACCATCACCATCATTATCTTGATCGGAATTCAAATCGAACGTCTGGTCCACAATAATACCAATCGAGAAATTCAGGATGGAGCTTGCACCGCTAATCGTCACTGGAAAATTCTCAACTGAATACCAAGTTTGCCTTTGTGGGAGGTCAGGAATCGAAGTGTTCCAAATAACGGTACCATCCACCATAGCAAAGATCCTACCTTCACCAATTACTCCGTTTCCTAAGGGGCCTCTCAAGTAATAGTAATCAAAGCTGAGGTAGAAGTTCTCGGTGTATGGACTGTTTTCCAAAATCTGGTACCAGACTATTTCTGAACCAGCAACATGGTCATATTGATTTCCACTTGGTCCGATCTTCTTCCCCTGATTCTCAACGACAACAAATTTGCTCCCCGAGTCATCATAAGCGGAATACTGAGTTTGACCATTATCAGGATTATATGCAGTAGCGTTCCATCCATATGGATAGTGGTGGATTGCAGTATCAGGAACTAGCTGGTCTAAACCAGGGAGTCCGTTCTCAAATGTTCCATTAGCAACATAGAGTCGCTTCAAGTCTGTTATGTCAACCTGAGCTTGGCTGCCAACCCATCCATGAGTATCATCAAGAGGAAGGTCATTTGTAACTGAGGGATTGATGTCAGTACGCGCGGCTTGAAGTCCTGAGCTGCGGTATCCTCTCTGTTCAACAATAACAGGATCTAGCTTGCCTTGAAGTTCATGCATGTCTGAGTAACTATTCGTTTGAAAAGGTTGTACGGCACTGGTTTCATTTAATGAATTGTCAGAAGATCCTAGATTCATGTTGGTATTTGGAAAATTCAAAAAGGTAAAGCTGCCACTAATTATGAATAGGAGTACCAATGTCACAAATGGACCTCTTTTCACAACCGCAGCCTCAGATAATATACTACTAGCGCTATTTCGGTATTATAATCATACTTGGTACCATTGATTGATGAAAAAGAGAACATATTGGCTAAAAATCGATGAACACTTGTTCAACTGAAATCTGCTAATTGCAGGTATTAAACGGTTACAGAGGTAGAATGTAGTCGCCATCGATGGCTCTGCCCATACCTACGTACACTTCGTCTTCGGACACACCCGATGATGCAAGCAAACGAATCAGTCGCACAAGACTGAAGGTGCCATCTCGTTCTTCAAGTGGGATGGCTTTTTCGATGAATCTCAGGCTTTTTGGAAACTTCCTCTCGCTCTTCTGATATCTTCTTATCAAGAGGCCGTCCATAAAATCGTCAAACATCAACCCGAAAGTTGCTGACATCTTTTCATCGATCACCTCTACACTAACCTCAGCCAGTGTTTCATCAAACATCATGCCGATTGCTCGCGCGTAACTCTTCATCTTCGCTTCTTGTTCAACCGATGGAGATGTCACAGTTATGAATGCGCAGATCAAGTGCCCGGTCGGAACAACGCGGACAACTTCAGAGATTGGAATTATTACGTATTCATCACGTTCCTTACTCGATTCGAACTCAGTCCTGAAGTGCATGATGGCTGAGATGAATGCTGAGAGAATGCCCTCGTCAAGTCCACCCTTGAAAAGCCGTGAATATATAGGCATCCCGCTTAATTTGTGCAGCACAAGAAAACCTAGAATATTATTAGCATCATTGAATCTATTCTTGATTAATAGTGCTTCTGCGTGCTTCTTTCGAATTCTTCTAGATCTGGTCTTCTGACCTGCAACCGCACCTACAATTATTATGACAC
>RDNZ01000054.1 GCA_011364905.1 Candidatus Thorarchaeota archaeon | reverse complement strand
CAAGCACATGATGGTCGGGATGACCACATGTCCAGAGGAAGCCACATCCTAAAAAACGATTCCAACTAGCAAATCAATTATGCATTGTCATTGGTATCCGTTGATTCCTCTAGGGATTCAGGAGATTCAAGTCCTGCAGCACGAAGGTATGATCTGATTGTGGGTCCAATCAAAATTGTTACAAGACCACCAATGGTCACCTGTGCTAAGTTGATAGTCACAAGCTCTCCAATTGCAACGACCATCCCAAGAAGGACTGCTTCAGCTACAAAATAACCTGTCAACATAATAATTGCTGCAATTAAAACCCCGGAGATGTCCCACCTACTTAACCTGATGTTCTTCCTGACTCTAAAACTGAAGAACCCAACTGCCATGCCCTCGAATCCTTTGACGAAAAGCGTGATTGGTGCCCAGTAGGCGTAAGCACCAGCTATATCCGCTAAGGCTGACCCGACGCCCCCTGCAACAAATCCACCAACAGGTCCAAGAAGAAGACCGCTTAGCATCACAGCCGTATCTCCAAGATTGAAATAACCGCCAGTTCCAGGATATGGAATTCGTATCACGAGGGTCATAACTGCAGCGAGTGCAGTCATTATGGCAAGCAGGGTAATATTGATCGCAGTATTCTTCCCTATGGGTCGAAAGTACTCCAGCTCCATTGTTTGGACACCTTTCACGATACCGACAAGTCATCGGCAAAGTGGATACATATAACTTTGAGCGTATGAGAGATATTGCATTGTTTTGGGAAGGTTAGGGTTGTAACCGCACTTTTTTAACAACTGACGTATATCATCGCAATACCTGCAGCAGAGATAGTCAGCTGCGGCACTAATAATAGAATATAGAGGTAGGGAACAATGTCGAAAAAATGGTTGCAAACCGCAGATTGGAAGAGCGAGAAGCACGTTCCTGTTATTGAAATAGAAGAAATCAAAGATGGAAAGGTCAGTGTCACGGTGACTGTTGGCAAGGAGATTCCGCATCCAAATACAACAGCGCACCACATAAAATGGATAGATCTTTTCCTATGGCCTGATGGAGAGAAGTTTCCGTATGAGATAGGCTACTGTTCATATGACAGTCATGGCGCGTCCGCACAAGGACCTGACACCAGTGGCGTCTTTAGCGAACCCGTTGCGCACTTCGTCTTCAAGACCACTAAACCAGGTACACTGATGGCTACATCACTTTGCAATATTCATGGTCTTTGGAAGAGTGAGACTCAACTCAAGCTCAAATAGACTAGTTCAATATTAGCTGGAAAAGGGTCGTACTCAAGCGGCCCATCAGCGCTTTCTTTCTAGTCATACACACATTCTGATAGTTGAAGCCAGTTTTCTTCTGGTTCTTGAAGAGTTGTTGATAGTCACAATATGTGACTTCGTCCTGTGACCCTCTCAAGTGGCTTCGCTATATATACTAAATCTGAGTACTATTTCTTGTGAAATATCATGGCTCTAACAACTAACTCACGACCAACATCTGTGCTGAAGAACGAGAAAGCGAAGGTCTCGACCTTTGCTCTGACCTATGCCTACACCTATCGGAGGTAATCTCATGGCTCTTGCTAATGTTGAGAAACAACACATGGAAACTCATCTCAGAAAGAGAATGTCGACTGACGCGATCGCTCGTAGCTACTTCAGGAGGTAGACCTGAGTGGCTAAGGCAGACTCGTCGGCACAAAAATCCTCGAATGAGGCTCAGAATAACAAGACCAGAGATGGTAGCGCCCTCTCTGTGACTGAAGTGCTTGCGTTGGAAGCAACATGAGCACTTCCTGCTGATTTTTATCAATCTCGTCTCTCTCAATCATTTATGCGCGTAATCCAGTTTACTAGTTCTGCATTCATTTGATTCTCAAGTAGGAATTGCTCCCGGTATTCTGTGCGCCTGAACAAAATCAAAACATGCTGCATCCCGGGGTCAAAACCAATGATTCTCACTGCCCGTTCGAGTGCGTTTGGCCTAAATGCTATTTTTGTTGATAGAATTGCCACCACGAATAGAAGTATGTATAGATATGACCAGAACGGAATTGGTCGTGTCCTTGAAATTCTATCTCCAATGATTAGGAAACTAAAAATCATAAGAACTATGAGCAAACCATCGACTATTAAGCAGAGAGTCTGATACCTATCAGTGCCATCGTCCGGATGGGCGTGGTTATCACATACCTGTATTGGTAGAACTTTCATCTCTGAGAATCTATTTCCCATCTCATGTCTTGGATAAAGAGCGTAGCTATAGTCCCAGGATCTTCTTAGAGATTGCTTACCATTCTTGGCAATTTTCAAAAGAGCATACTTCGTGGCTGGAGCACCACAGACAGGACAAATCTTGGGAAAGTGAACCTTCAGAAAATCGACCTTGACAAGTGGTTCATCAAAGTATTCTCTTCTGGAGCTCATCATCTAGACCTTCATTTGGTAGCAGTAATGTGAAAATGTAAAGAGTTTATCGAACGATGCTATTTCTAAGACATCTTTATCTTCAAGCAGTGGTTAGTCCAAAGTATGTATTATGGTGAGTTGGTCCGTCTTAGAGCACTTGAAATGGAGGATCTTGATATCATTTTAAAATACTTCAACAATCTTGAGATTCGCCAGTATTTGAACAATCAGATACCTATGTCAAGAAATGCAGAACAACAGTGGTTGGAACGAGCAACTAAATTGGATCCCTGGAGGGATGGTGCAATGACTCTAGCCATTGAGGACAAGAAGGCTGGCCAGTTCTTAGGTACAGTAAGTCTCTTCAACATCTCCAAACAAAATAAACGAGCTGAATTTGGAATTGCAATTCATAACCCAGAGAATCTCGGGAAAGGATTTGGCACAGACGCCACTCTAGTAATGCTCTGGGTTGCGTTTCATGTCCTTGGACTCAACAGCGTCTACCTTGTGACACTCGATATGAATAAACGGGGACAGCGTGCTTATGAGAAAGCAGGCTTTAGGAAAGCAGGGGTGCATAGACAAGGCGCTTTTGTCAATGGTGCTTTTCAGGATTTTATTGTGATGGATATACTCAAGGATGAGTTCTTCAAGAGTTATCCAGCTGGAACTGTAGTAGGCGAGCCCTGAAGCGGATTGAGATTAAAACACAACAATCAATAAGAGGTCATGGTGTCAAGCCGCATGATTGTCCCCCGATGATTGCTAGGAGACAGACCTGATGCCTGAAGCAACGCTCCAAGACTGTTCAATTAATGCGATCCGTTTCCTATCAGCAGATGCTGTCCAACGTGCAAAATCAGGACACCCAGGAATGCCAATGGGCGCAGCTGCAATGGCTTATGCACTATGGACCCGACATCTTCGTTTTAATCCACAGAATCCGGATTGGTGGGATAGAGACCGTTTCATTCTATCCGGGGGTCATGGATCAATGCTTCTCTATTCATTACTATATCTCACTGGGTATGATATTAGCTTGGATGACATCAAGGACTTCAGACAATTGGGATGCAAGACACCGGGACACCCTGAAAACATCTGTACTCCAGGAGTTGAGGTGACCACCGGGCCCCTGGGACAGGGACTGGGAAACTCTGTGGGAATGGCGATAGCCGAAGCTCACCTTGCTGCTACGTTTAATAAATCGAACCACAAAATAGTCGACCATTATACTTATGCAATTGTAACAGATGGGGACTTGATGGAGGGACTCTCCTCTGAGGCCGCATCACTTGCTGGACATCTTGGTCTTGGAAAACTCATTCTTTTGTATGATGACAATCATATCTCAATTGATGGAAGTACGGAGTTGGCTTTCACCGAAGATCGAGGCGCACGGTTTGAGGCGCTTGGATGGCATATCCAACGCATTCCTGATGGGAACGATGTAGATGCTGTAGACAATGCGATTGCGAATGCAAAAAAGGATCCACGGCCCTCGCTGATCCTTTGCAGGACTCACATTGGATACGGATTACCAACCAGGCAAGACACCGCAAAAGCACATGGCGAACCTGCAGGCGAGGAAGAGGTAGAAGGCGCAAAGAAAAAACTTGGTTGGCCGTTGGAACCAAAGTTCTACGTTCCAGATGACGTTCTAGAATTCTATCGAAAAACAGGTGAAAGAGGTACAGAAGAAGAAGACAAATGGAAAAGACGTTTTGAAGCCTATGTCAAGGTTCACCCCGAGCTAGCAGCTGAGCTAGAACGAGTAATGAGGCGAGAACTTCCAGAGGGCTGGGACAGCGATTTGCCAAGTTTTAGTGAAGAGGAGGGGCCGCTCGCGACACGAGTTGCATCTGGAAAGGTAATAAACACGCTTGCTGAAAGACTTCCGGAAATGATTGGAGGCTCAGCAGACCTTACACCTTCGAATAAAACATGGATTAATGATAGCCCGTCATTTCAACGTGATTCACCGCATGGTCGAAACATCCACTATGGTGTCCGTGAGCATGCGATGGCTGCATGTGTGAATGGAATGGCGGCTCATGGAGGGGTGATACCATTCAGTGGGACGTTCCTCATTTTTTCTGACTACATGCGTCCTGCAATCCGTTTGTCAGCGCTCTCGAAACATAGAAGCATTTGGGTCTTCTCACATGACAGCATTGGTCTTGGAGAAGATGGACCTACGCACCAACCTGTTGAGCAGTTAGCGTCGCTAAGGGCCATTCCAGGTCTTGTTGTAGTCCGTCCAGCAGATGCGAATGAAGTTGTAGAGGCATGGAAAATCGCAATTGAGAGAACCAAAGGTCCAACTCTCATGGCGTTGACAAGGCAGGGTGTTTCAATTCTGAATCGGAACAAATTCGCCTCAGCAGCTGGTCTTAGAAAAGGAGCATACATACTTGCGGACCTGGGAGAGAACCCAGAGATCATTTTGATGGCTACTGGCTCCGAGGTGGCACTAATAGTTGAGGCTGGAGAGAGGTTGTATGCTGATGGAGTAAGTGTGCGGCTCGTGTCGTTCCCAAGCTGGGAGTTATTTGAGAGTCAGACTCAAGAGTATCGGGACTCTGTTCTTCCAGCTGGAATCAAAGCCCGCCTTGCTGTAGAAGCTGGTGTGTCACTAGGTTGGAGAAAATGGGTTGGAGATTATGGCGATATCCACTCTGTTGATAAATTTGGAGAATCTGCGCCATCAAAGGTGGTCTTCGAGGCGTATGGATTCACTGTAGAGAACATCTTGGAAAAAGCGCAGCGATTGCTTGAAAATTGATTTCATTCATCAAAGGATTTCAAGCATTCATAAACCTTTAAACAGACAAAAAAGGGGTGATAAGCCTTTTCTATTTTTATTAATCCCTTTACTGTTCAACACTCCTTTAATAATAATAATTCGAGGTTTGTTTCGGTGATTCAATGGAAATCTACAAGAAAACATCACTTGCACTCTTTGCCCTTATGTTGGTAGGGGTAGGAGTGCCGCTTGCTGCCGCGCAGAGCACAGGAATACTATACCAATATTCTGCTGGAATCGTGTCGCTTGAAACAGACAACATCGCAATCAAGGTCACTGGAAACGATCAGGCTCCACACTTTCATTGGTGGGATCCCAACACTCCAGATGTGGACTATCATGTCATGTTTGTGAGGATGTTTGAGGCGAATGATACCAACTCAGACGGTATTTTCGAAAACGGCACAGACACTGTGATAGGTGCCCCATTCGTTCTACCCACAATAGGCTGGGACTTTAGTGGTTTTGATACTGTGTCAGACGATGGGAACATCACTGAGGTGCATTTCAACTTCACCACAGAAGCCACCTTTGATCCTCGTCCAGAGGGCACCGGGACGGACTATGGCCACTTGCCAAGTCTACCTGCTTTCGATGTCAACGTGAGTATCAATGTGCATATGTACCTAGATAAACCAGGTGAGTTCAAGTTTGATCTTGTTGTTGAAGGTTGGAGTTGGACCTATGAGGACTCCATTTTGGTTCTCATGTTCACAGTGACTGAGAGTGCACATAATCAGAATCAAGGAGACAATGATCCATCAGGATTTCACAAGGTCGGGACCAAGTTCCAGTTTGAGAATGGCTACTTTGAGTATGAGGAAACCGCTCTCGCAGCCAACAACACTCTCCAAGTCAAATCCAGTTTTGGTGATGCTCCAGGAAGTTATTCTGGAAACGCAATCTATCTCTCTTTTGAGAACTTCGGCGATGAAACTCTCGAGTACGATCCGGTACTTGGTATTCTTCCCTCCGAACCAGGTCTAATCCTTGACCCGATGACTCTTGGCATTGTGGCTGGAGCCGCAGCCATAGTAATCCTAGCAGTGGTGCTGCTAAGGAGAAGGTAGTACACAAACCAGAGGAGGCAGATCAACTGCTTCCTCACACCTCTTTTTTATTCTTGATTTCGTGTCGTATCACTCCTGAGTTCATGGAGAAGGTGAGAAACAAGCGAATTGCTAAGAGAGAGCTAAATTTTCTTCTTTTTCAACTCAAGTAGCTTGACTAACATTACATAGTACTTGCGAATTGTTGCTGCAGAGATGTTCATAACTTCAGTGAGTTGATGCTGTGGAAGTCGGTTCTCTGTCAGAATTGCAGCGATGTAGATTGCGCCTGCAATGATTCCATCTACATTCTTCTCAGTCAAAATTTCTTTTGTTCTTCTGTCATTCAGTAGTGAAAAACATCTTTTCTGCGTCTGATCAGGAAGGCCAAGTTCAGTTAGAACTCGTCTTGCTGATTGTTGCACTTCTTCATATCTGGATTCGGTCATAGGAAGACCCTCTCAATTTTAGTATATAATATGGATGAAAAACAGGGGACAGAATATGCAAAATAAAGCGAGATATTTCATAGACCAAAAAGCTTAATTAGTTAGGACCCGAACTAGTTGATTAGGGTCCGAACTTTTGTGGTGTCTGCATTGGACGAGCATGAAATCAGAGAGATGTGTCACAACCTTCTGGATACTGGATGGCCAGCATATGTGACAACAGTTGACGAGAGAGGATTTCCGCAGACAAGAGCGATGTTTAATCTTCGGAATAGAGAACGGTATCCAAAGTTGGCTTCGCTATTTACCAAGCATCGTGATGACTTCATGATGTTATTCTCTACAAACACATCCTCCACTAAAGTTAGAGAGATTTTAGCAAGACCTGCAGCCTCTGTCTATTATTGTAAGCCGGAAGCGACACAGGGTGTGATGTTTGGTGGAGAATTTGAGGTAGTTGAAGATGCAAGATTGAAGAAAGAAATTTGGCACGATGGTTGGGAGAGGTACTACCCAACAGGATACGATGATCCTGACCACACTGTTCTCAGGCTCATACCAACAGTCGCTAAAGGCTGGACAGGAAGTATGACATTCAGATTGGTGCTAGGTGATATGAAATGATGTCTCAGAGAAGGGGCGGCTTTTTAGTAACGCAAATACATCATCTTGGAAGAAGAGTCTTCTCAGACCTTCTCAAGGAGCGAGGTCTCGACATAGGCCCAGGACAAGGCAGGATTCTGTTTACTCTCTGGGAGAAGGACAGGGTTCCAATAAAAGAGCTGATTAAGAAAACACTACTCAGAAAGTCGACACTGAGCGAATTGTTAGACAATCTTGAGAGTGATGGCCATGTGAAACGGGTCCAATCTGATGAAGACAGACGAAAAGTACTGGTTGTACTGACTGATAAAACCAGAAAAATGCTCAACGTCTACATCGAGGTTTCTGTTGAAATGACAAACGTGTTTTACAAAGGATTTCAGCCTGAAGAGATAGATCAGTTTGAAACATTCCTTGAGAGGGTTCTAGACAATCTGATCAAACATGAGGAACAATGATTCAAACAGGCGACACTCTACGAGGGATCCTACTTGAAAAGCAAGCTCATTCTCTTAGGAACTGGAACTCCAAATCCAGATGCTAATAGGGCAGGTCCTTCAATAGCAATAGCAGTGAATGGATTAGTTTACATCATTGACTTTGGTACAGGTGTAGTACGACGGGCAGTGCAAGCCGGTCTTGATGTCACGAAACTCACTAGAGCTTTCTTAACCCATCTCCACTCAGACCACACCATAGGATATCCGGACCTCATTTTCACACCTGGAGTAGCTGGGAGAACGGACCCCCTTGAAGTATATGGCCCTCAGGGGCTCACTAACATGACCAATCATATCATGGCAGCCTACGAGGCGGATGTGAATGAACGCGTCAGTGGTTTAGAACCAGCTGTAATGGCTTCTTACATTGTCAATACACATGAGATAGCGGAGGGAAAAATCTACCAAGATGACCGTATTGAGGTTGATGCATTCCGGGTCAATCATGGTTCATTGAAAGCCTATGGATTCAGGTTTGTGACTCCGGATAGGACCTACGTTATTTCAGGGGACACTAGTCCGTCGCAGAAACTCATCGAAGTGGCAAAGGGGTGCGATGTTCTGATTCATGAGGTATACTCTGCTGTTGGACTTGAGAGCAGAACCGAGGCATGGCAGAGGTACCATTCAACGGTCCATACATCATCCTACGAATTGGCGGGTATTGTCAATCAGGTCAAGCCAGGTCTTTTGATAATGTATCATCAACTTCTATGGGGACGCACAGAGAAAGACCTGTTGTCAGAGGTCTCTGAATTGTATAGTGGAAAGATTATTTCAGGTCATGATTTGGATGTCTATTAATCAGAAATCCATTAAAGCTCCAATGTGCAATTATCTTGTCAGCTCTTGATTTCCGAGGCGAAAACATGCACTTCGATGAAGACGATCTTTTAGAAGAGGAAGAATGGGACGATGATGACTGGGATGACAATGATGATGATTGGTAGCCCATATCAGCAATTGTATGAGATTTCCTGGATTGGAATTCATCACAAAGGCGGAGTAGAGTTTCAAATAAGCCAGTTGAAACAACCACTGGTTTCGGTATACTCCACCTAACCATCTTGATTAAACAGCCACTGATTTAAGGTGAAAACAACCAAGTCTTGTTATGGCTCAACGAATTCGAAAGCTAACTGATGCCTTAGTTGATGATGTGCTGAAGACTCTTTCGAAGGAGTCTTTATCTAACATCGTACTGATTGCCGATTGCACACAGCTTAGGCAGTGGTGCGATGTCCGAGTATTGACCACTGACAGCCGAGTTGACGCAGTCTTCTCACTCTATAGCGACTTGAACTTCTTGGCCACTGCATTTTGGTGTAGAAATGTTAAGTCGTTGCAACAAATCATGAATGATTATTCAGATAGACTGGTTGGAAAGGAGTTTGTGGCAATATGCACTAAGGAACAGCTTGACCAATTCGAAAGCGCTTGTGTTATTCTAAAGCCAATTGAGGAGCGACAGATGGTCGCTGATCGAACCACTGAACTACACTGTGATTGTAAATCATCACCAGTCAGGTTAACCATGAAAGATGCAAAGCCACTTAGAGAATTGTATAGAATCAGTGGAACACCGGCATGGACTCCAAATGCTATGGACTTGGGACCATTCTACGGAATTGTTGAAGATGATGGAGAGATTACTTCAGTTGCAGGGGTTCACTATGTCACTCCCTATGGGACAGAGATAGGGAACATAGCTACACATCCTAGTCACAGACGAAAAGGGTATGCAGCTGCTTGTGTCAAGGCCGTTGTTGAAGATGTGCTGGAAACCTCTGAATTGGCTGTCCTACACTACTTTGCTGACAACCTTGCAGCACAGAATCTCTATGAGAATATGGGATTCCGATATTCGAAAGCTGATCCAGTGTATTTTGTTCGAGCGACCTGTAAATAGTGTAGATGCTCTAGATTCCAATACCCCAAGAGATGGATAACGGGAAGCAAATATAGAAGGGGGGCTTATAGGAGTACAAGCAGTTTGACATGTGAGAGAACATCCGCCGGTGAGGAGAAGCCAAGTTGAAAGTAGAGAAACGAGACAAGAGAATAGTGGAGTTTGATGATTCAAAGATTGAGGCAGCTATTACAAAGGCCTTCGAATCAATCAATGCCGACACTGGTCCGGTTCGAGGTCTGACGAAAGAGGTAGTCCAAATCATTCACGAAAAAAATCGCGAAATAATCCATATTGAGGAGATACAGGACATTGTAGAAGACACACTCATGCTACGGGGATTCACTGAGATTGCTCGTCGATACATGAAGTATCGTGAGAAACACAATGAGGCTCGAAAGATACTCCAGATGATGGGAGTTGTTGATGATCTTAAGTTTGGACCAAATGCAGCAACTGTGCTGTCAAGATATCTTCTCAAAGATGAGGATGGTAATCCAACAGAAACCCCTTCACAGCTTTTTCGGAGAGTTTCAGGAGCAGTAGCAAGCATCGAGAAAAAGTATGATGAGACTGCTGATGTGAAAGAGTATGATGATTTGTTCTACTACATGATGGCAAATCTCGAATTTCTGCCAAACAGTCCGACTCTGTTTAATGCTGGTACTGAGATTGGTCAATGTAGTGCATGTTTTGTACTGCCAATCGAAGATAACATGGATTCTATTTTCACATCGCTCAAACATATGGCTGTGGTCCAGAAATCAGGTGGAGGCACCGGCTTTTCATTCTCCAGACTAAGACCGGTTGGGTCAACTGTCGGGACCACGGGAGGGGTTGCAAGCGGTCCGATTTCTTTCATGAGAGTTTATGATACTGCAACCGAGATTATCAAACAGGGAGGACGCCGTAGAGGGGCAAACATGGCCATACTTCGATGCGATCATCCAGACATCATGGAGTTTATCTCATGCAAGTCTGATAAGCAATCTTTCAGGAATTTCAACATCTCAATAGCTCTGACAGAGAAATTCATTGATGCTCTACAGAAAGACGAAGATATCGAATTGGTAGCTCCTAATAACAGTGAGGTGACTCAAAGCATCAGTGCAAGAGTAGTGTTTGATGCAATCGTACATAATGCTTGGAGCACTGGAGACCCCGGGATCATATTCATAGACCGTATCAATGATGAACATCCACTAAGCGGGGATTTGATTGAATCAACCAACCCGTGCGGCGAACAACCACTACTACCCTACGAGTCTTGCGTGCTTGGAAGTATCAACCTCTCGCGAATGGTAAAAGAGAGAGAAATCAATTGGCAAAGACTTGAAGAAGTGGTTCGACTTGCGGTTCGCTTTTTGGATAACATCATCGACTTGAATGTCTATCCAGTGAGGGAGATTGAGCAGGTCACAAAAGCAAACCGAAAGATTGGACTGGGAATAATGGGCTTCGCAGAGCTCCTGATTAAATTGGGAATCCCTTATGACTCCGAGAAGGGCCTTGAGAAAGCTGAGGAAGTGATGTCCTTCATACGTCAAAGGGCTGAGAGAGCATCAAGTGAGTTGGCAAAGATTAGAGGGAACTTTGAGAACTTCGCGTTGTTGAAGAAGCGGAATAAGTGGAAACGAAATGCCTCTTTGATAACTGTCGCACCAACGGGCAGCATTAGCTTGATTGCCCAGACTAGCAGCGGAATTGAACCTCTATTTGCCATTGCGCACAGTCGGATGCTGGCAGAAGGAATCTATCTCAGTGAGGTAAGTCCCTTATTTGAAAAGGCTGCAGTCGAAAGAGGTTTCTGGAATGATACCATTGAAAGTGAGGTTGCAAAGACTGGCTCTGTCCAGCACATTGATGAAATCCCCGATGATGTCAAACAGGTCTTCAAAGCAGCTCAAGAGATAGATCCTGAATGGCACATTCGAATGCAGGCAGCGTTTCAGAAGCACACAGACAATGCTGTGAGCAAGACGGTCAATCTTCCGAACAGCGCTACAACTGAGGACATTGAGAGGATATTCATGCTAGCCAACCAACTTCATCTCAAAGGAACAACAGTGTTCAGGGATGGATGCCTGGGTGGAGTTCAGGTTCTCTATCCTGGATGCCAAAATTGTGATTCATAGTGGAATGGTCAGGATATGGATGTCAACCAGTCCGCAAGGTTTCCACAGTTGAGATGGCGCGTCTTGTACTGATCAGCATATTGTAAGTTCGTTTGAGTGCCTTTTCTGCATCATAGAACCAAAGCTTCTTTGCCAACATCCATTTCGTTTTCAGTCTTCGAAAGTTGCGTGATAGTACTGTATAGTTCTTCTTCAATTTACCAATTGGAGTGGTAGGATTTTTGCAGTGTTCCCGGAGAGACCGTATTTTCTCCTCTAGAGCACTCAAGTCTGTATGAAGGGTACGTTCAACAGCGTGCCTGACATGAGAACTCCCTTCACAATTGACAATCTTAAGCCGAGACCAGCGTAACGCTTTGCCTCCATTCTCACGAACCATTTTACTGAAGTCTATTGAATCAATTAACACCCTAGAATCCTCAGACCCTAGAATCCTCCGCTGTTCCTTGGACCTGAGAAGTGGAAAGAGAATCACACCAGGTCTGAGTCGGATTCCAGTGGTCTTTCTGAGAAGACGCTCCACGTACTTCTTCTGTTGTGCTGTTGGATTGTTGTAACTAAATGAAACAAGTGAGTAGACTCTCTCTGTGTATGGATCCTCTAACTTCGTTCGTACTGTGGGGATTTCTCGTGTCTTAATGAACGAAACCCGTTTTTGAGATTCCAAGATTGCCTCGTGGATTTCCGAGAATCCATGGATGATAAACGAGCCCTTTCTGATCCTTATGACTCCTTCCAGAGCAGACAGCTTTTTGGAAATGCCTTTTATTCCCTCGGGAGAACCAAGTAAAATGACCAATCTGGAATCGCCTTTCAGTTCGGATTCCGCTTGAAGGATTTCATTAACACTTACTTCTGTCATTGTTCAATAGCACGTGGTCCCTTCGAATTGTTATAAGAAATATTATGGAGTCTTTGGTGACACAATTGGGCGACTACAATAGTCGTTAATATCTTTGTCTAGCATGTTTAAATACTTGTATCTTGGTAAAATGCCTTGATAGACCTTTAGAATATTTTTCTAGAGCTTATAAACCTCTTTTCTATCATTTTGAACTTTTTGATGGGACTAGTAAACATTAGAATAATTTTACTCTTTATTGGGTGACTCATTGTATGAGGTGACATCATGCACTTCGATGATGAAGATACTTGGGATGGCGACGACGACTACGACGATGACTGGGAAGACGATGATGACGACGACTGGTAATTCCAGAGCGTCTTATCCAGCCTAGTAGCAGTCTTCCTATCTTGTCTAGGTCTTGACATAGGATGGGGTGTTCTGTCTAAGACACACTAGCCTAGAAGACAACCAAGACTGGAACACCTTCTGTTGAAAAGAAGAAGCAATATCATGAGGTCGGAGATTCTCCTTCTAAGGATGAATTTCCGATCTTCTTCTCTTTTTGTACAACTCATTTGGCACGTCTGATTTCTTCGACAGCATCAGGATTCACTAGTGATGATGTATCACCTGGATCTTCGCCCAAGTAGGCAGCGCGTATCATTCTTCGCATCACTTTTGCGTTCCTAGTCTTGGGTAAATCGGACACAAAGAGGACCGCCTTTGGTGTCAGAGGCTTCCCCATTGCAATCGCAACAGACTGTTTGAGCTCTTTTCTTAGTTCCTCTGAAGGCTCCACGCCTGGGACAAGTACACAGAAGACCACAAGTTCGTTGAGTTTGATCTCATGTGGTACACCTATTGTTGCTGCCTCAGCCACAGCAGGATGACTGACTAGCACGGATTCAGCCTCAGCAGGTCCGAATCGTTTCCCAGCCACTTTAATGATGTCGTCAGATCTTCCTAGAATGTACCAAAGCCCATCGGAATCAATCGCAGCAAAATCACCATGAACCCAGACATTTTCCCACCGGGACCAGTATGTGTTCTCATACCTCTTGGGATTCTTCCAGAATCCGCGCGTCATCCCAATCCAGGGGGATTTTATGACCAACTCTCCTACTTTATTCCGTATCGATTTACCATCTTCGTCGAACACATCCGCAGCGATTCCTGGACACGGTCCAGAGAATGCACAGGCCTTCAGAGGTAAGAGTGGGTTTCCCATCACAATGCCCCCTGATATCTCCGTCCCACCAGAGTAATTGATTATTGGAATTCTCTTTTTCCCAACGGTTTCAAAGAGCCACATCCATGGATTCGGATTCCAAGGTTCACCTGTGGAACCAAAGTAACGGAGAGATGACAGGTCATGAGGCCTTACAGGATCCTCTCCATGAGTCATCAAGAGCCGAATCAGTGTGGGCGAAACCCCGAGTATCGAGATCTTATGCTTCTCTACAATCTCCCACATTCGACCTGGGCCAGGATAGTCCGGAGCACCATCATAGAGCAGAAAAGTTCCACCCAGTATCAGAGACCCGAAGATTAGCCAAGGCCCCATCATCCAGCCAAGGTCAGAGTTCCACCAGATAGTTTCGCCTTTGTGCAGGTCTGTGCCAAAAGACATGTCTTGTGCTGATTTCACAGGGAATCCACAATGGGTATGAACAGCTCCTTTTGCCAAACCAGTGGTCCCAGAAGTATAAATTATCATCAAAGGAGATTCAGCATCAGTGATTTCCGTGGATGCAGTTGCAGGTTGATTTGTTATCAGTTCTTCCCACCAGTGGTCATGGCGAGAATCTATATGAATTGAGGCGTCTGAGAGATTCAGAACTATCATATGCTTGAGAGTCGGGATTCGTTTTGCAGCCTCGTCAGCCACAGGTTTCATAGGAATGATACTTCCTCTGCGAACAGCTCCATCAACTGTAAAGAGCGCCTTCGTGTCAGCATCGGACAGTCGCTCCACAATAGCATCAACTCCGAAGCCTGAGAACAGAGGCAGTATTACTCCACCGATCTTAGCTATTGCAAGTAACGCCACTACGGTTTCTGGAACCATTGGCATGTAGATTCCAATAGGGTCTCCACAACCAAGTCCAATTGAACGAAGTCCATTTGCAGCCTTGTTCACTTCTCTATACAACTCGCCATAGGTCATCAATCTAGTAGTTCCATCCTCTCCCTCCCAAATCAAAGCGTTTCGCTTCTCGACTTCTGTCCCGATATACTTGTCAAGGCAATTGTGAACAATGTTCATCTTCGCATCGACACACCATTTTGGCCAAGCAATGCCTCGTGAGAGGTCTACAACGTTCGTATATGGTTCATAGAATCGAATGTCTAGGAACTTGAGAACTGCATCAGTGAACCAACTGACATCTTCGGTGGAGCGTTTCAGGAGCTCATCAAAGCTATCTATGTTGTGCTGCTCCATGAACCTTGTGAGATTGGCATTCTTCACATGTTCTGGCGTCGGCCGCCAGACAATCTCGCCTCCGAACTCAAAAGTTTCTTTCAATGGACAAGCCTCTATAGGTTTGAAATTTGAATCTGTAACCATCCAGAGGTATGCAATCTCCTATATCATGGTAGTGATTACAGGATTTCCAAAATCAGAGAGACAGTTCGGACTTGTTCACTGCATGCCTAGTTATCTCAAGATTGCATGACTTCTTCTCTCTGCACCAGTCTTCGCATTTTTGGGCAAGATCCTTGTTCTTGTAGAGAAGATGACATTCTTCGCACATGAACAGTCCATTTACTTCCTTTGTCATAGTATTGTACAGTAATTGATTGCACTTTAGTGTGATGATGTATCGATGACTTTATATGAATCCTGATTCATAATTAATAATGAATATAGATTCATTATTAAGAGGGAAAGAAATAATGACGAAAATCTGTGTAACCTCATCGGGACCGACCTTGGACTCAATGGTCGACCCTCGATTTGGTAGGTGTGCATATTTCATAATTGCAGATCCTGAAACACTCGACTTTGAGGCTGTATCAAATGAGGCAGCAATGACATCAGGAGGTGCTGGAATAAGAGCGGCCCAGACTGTCACATCTATGAATATCGAAGCTGTTCTCACTGGAAGTGTTGGTCCGAATGCATTTCCTGCGTTGAAAGACGCAGGAGTCAGAATACTTTCTGGCGTTTCAGGCACAATCAGATCAGTAATAGAGAACTATAACAAGAACATGTTGCAGGAACTAGCAACCCCAGGACCCTCGAATGTCGGAAGGGGCCAGGGCGGTCCAGGCCGAGGACTCGGAATGGGATATGGCTACGGGATGGGGATGGGACGAGGTGGGGGTCGTGGTGGTGGACGAGGTCGTCGTAGAGGGGGGTGGAACAGGTGACAACTAGAATACTCATTCCAACACAGGATATGAGCGGTGTTGTA
>RDNZ01000053.1 GCA_011364905.1 Candidatus Thorarchaeota archaeon | reverse complement strand
TCAAGTTCGCGTTCTTTGAGATTTCTTGCATGATGTTCCATTGACGAAGCTGGAAACCAACCGCGGATTCCTCATAGATACGTGCAGCCTTGAGCATGTTCTCTGATGCTTCCAGCTCAGCTGTGGCTAGTGTTACCCTAGCTCTGCGTTCTCTCTCTGCCTGTGCTTCTCGGCTCATAGCGTCCTGAAGGGCTGATGGGATAACAACATCACGAATCTCAACACTTGACACCTTAACACCCCAATGCTCAGTCTTCTCATCTATTAGTTCTTGAAGGTGGCCAGCAATCTGGTCTCTCTCAGATAGGAGTTGATCTAGAGTCACCTTACCAGTGGTTTCTCTCAGAGTCGTTTGAGCAGCCAACTCCACGGCGACTGTGTAGCGCTCAACACTCAGGATGGCTTTCTCAACATCAATGACTCGGAAATACATTACAGCGTCAACCACGACTGGTACGTTGTCCTTCGTCAATGACCTCTCTGTCTTGAAAGCATATGTTAGAAGTCTGAGTGAAACTTTCATAGCAACTTTATCAAGTAGTGGCGTTACCCATATCACACCTGGGCCTCTGATATGCTTGAACTTACCCAATCTGAGTATGGCTACTCGTTCCCATTCCTTGAGTACTTTAATCCCACTCGCAACGAACATCAATACGAAGAATGCGAGTACGATGAGCAACATATACCAATATATTGATTCAATTCCAAACTGCAATTCTAATTTCTCCTTCCTTCAACAGACCTGACTGTGTAGAGGGTTGGTCGAAACGAGTCCGAAGACATTATTTCAATTGGCTATTTCGTGTGAAGTCTTAAGAAGCTTCGTCTCAGGACAACGAACTTTTGAACAAGTGGTGTCGGAGGAATTCCCGTTATTTCCTCCGACTGTGTGAGCTCTTCACTCCACTCCTTCGTGCTGTCTAGATTTCCTCATCTTGTAGTTCAAGCAACTCAAAACCACCAATTCGCGTTAGTGGCAAACCATAATCCGCTTTCGAGAGAACCTCGAGTAGTGCTGATATTACTACAGCAATTATCAAGGATGCTACAATTCGCTCAAATGCATACAATAGGACGGCACTTTGAAAGAATCCTACAATCGTGGCTAGACCAAAGAAAGGTGGAAGATACCACCCTCCTATTGCAGAGCCTACTGCCTGATCTAATGTCACTGCGACAAGACAGAATACCCAAATACTAGCAAATACTCTTGTTCTCTGAACACCCGGCTTAAGATTAAGTGGGCTAATTAAACTTGTAGATAATTTGGGAATGAAGTATAATAATGAAAGAAAGAATGCAAAAAGATGGAACCAAATAAAGACTGGTACAGCAATCCCGACCGGACTGGCCAGATATACTATCATGGCCATCACGAAGATGACAGGCACACTGATTCTTATCCTAGTCCTCATTGCACCCGCTGCAAAGGCTCCAGCAGCCGTAGCTAATGCGGTAAATGGACCTAGAAGTGCTATCAGCGGATTGATAGTCATTGCAAGCAGCGAACCAGCCATAACCGCAATCACTCCGAAAATCGGGCCCAACAGAAATCCAATGATTGGTGCAGAAACCAAACCAAACGAGATTTCTCCTCCTCCGCCCACGCTTAGGTTGAATGGAATTAGTGTAATAACAAGATGCACCGCCGCAAATATTCCAGTAAGAGCCCAAGGGTAGGCAATTGATCGTGTAAATCCTGACATCTTCTTCACCATTGTAGTGTATTTTAGTAAACTACATAGGCAGCTTTGTACACTGAATCTATAGAAAAAACCGATATATGAAGATGTTGGGAATGACAGCCACAGAAAAAAACGGGTCTCTTTGGCCCTATCTTCTCTTCCTCCCTGTTGATGCTGATGAGCGTGATGATTTCATCCGGTCAATTCTTGCATCCAAACTAGCTAGGTCTGTGCTCTCCAGTTTCGATGAAACCGGACGCGTATTGCAGAGAGACCTTATTGAGAACTTGCCACACTCGAATAAAAGCATCCTCGCCTATCTAAAGACGCTCAGCAGTTATGGTCTAATTACATCTGGAAGTACGATACATAATGGCAAACGAGTTGTCTATCATCAACTAACGAAAAATGGATGGGGCCTCTCGCGGTTCTTCTTTGAGGGCTTACCTTCGGATGTCGAAGAGCTGACCGCTTTTCTACTCGAAGACTACCTAATCCGATTAGCAACCCTGTTCCGTGATGAACAGTTACCTGAAACAACGCTTTTCGAAATCTTTGCACGAACAAGAGCAAAAGCGATTCTCGATGGATCCAAAAACTACCCCAATCCTGATTTTCTTCTATTCGGCGCATCTGCATATTATACCAACATAATATGCGAGCAGGTACCATCTCCTGGAGGACTTACAAGTTGTAGTTCTCCTACTAGACATTCTGGTGGTCCTTCTGCTGAACTGGCGCTCGCTCTGGCAAGCACCGGGTCCAAGGTGACATTCGTTTCCTCTGTAGGCAATGACATGGATGGTTGGAGCACGATAACCAATCTAATTCAAGGTGATGTGGATGTTCGTAACATTTTCGTAGAGGATGGAAAACAGACAAATCAGTCGATCATCATTGATGAGCCTAAGGGCTCTCGGATTCTTGTGGGAATAAGTCCCTCAACTTCATTATCAATAACATCCCCTTCTCAAGTACCTTGGAAAGTTCTTGAACGAGCTAAATCGGTCTATATCGGAGAAATATTCGTCGAAGTGGCGTCTTCAATAGCAGCCAACGCAAAAGCGAATGGCATTCCCGTCTTCTACAGGTGCTCTATCCCCTTTTGGGAACTCGGGCTAGAACGTCTGAAGCCTGTTCTTTCTCAGGTAGATATACTCTTGATCTCACATCGTGCATGGAATTATCTCAAGAAAACATTGAAACCCAATCCAATCCGAAGAATTCAACGGATTACAGATGCTCTACTATTAATTCGAGAAGCCGCTAACAAGTATCGTCTGGTTGAGGGTGAAACGCAGCAGTTTGCAGAATGTGATAATGGCACCAATGAACTTAGTGAGTGGGTGGTTGCAGGAATCATGCAAAAATCTGTAGATGGTTTTACGATTCCAGAGGCTCTGGAAGCTGCCATCAAAGATGAAACAACTCGTTTAGCTACTGGATGATGCTGCTACCCAAAAGAATAGACTACCAAGAATCCAAACAAAGAGACCTGCACCGAGGACAACACCAAGAGTTGCACCCATACCAGACGATCCTAAGTTTACATGCATGTTTGAGAAACTCTTGAAGCCTCCCACATATTTCGTTTCATAGTTGCAGTGAAATTCCTTGTCTGTGATTGCACCGCAGATCTCACAAACGAATCTGTTCTGAAGGACAGCTCCAAACAGACTATCAAGATTACAACCAATGAATGCCGTTAACATTGACAAAGGAACGATTACAATCAACTGCTCAGTAGTCGTAATTGCTGGCACCACTCCTGGGGCGAGCAACGCAAAGAAGAGAACAAGAACACCGATAAACAGACCTGCAAAAAGAGCAGCGCCTTCACCAAGAAGTGAAACTGCGCCTATGGTGCCTCGCGGTACCTTCCGCCGTAGATTCGTTATGAGTCGCGGTTTGCTTTTACTAAATACCCCAATCTCGCTAGCTAGCGTATCAGCAGTTGTTGTTGCAACAGCACCAACATAGCCGCCAAACAACAGAAATGGCCATCCTGCTGCTGCAAGCTCAGGTGAAAGTCCTGTCATATATACTGCAATTGAAAACATCATCGGGATTACGCCGCTACCAAGCACATTGATCCACGAACGTTTTCCTTTTCCCTCCTGAGCCAAATCCTTCTGGGCTTTTTCTTTGTATTTCATCTTCGTTGCCAAGCCCGCGCTCAAAAAGAAGAACAAGATGATAACAAAGGATACGACTCCGCCGGTATACCAAATTGTAAATCCAACAACAAACGCACTGATCAGGCCTGATATATCGACAAATTGAAGCTTGTATGCTAAAGCTCCGACTACCACCATTACCAATAATCCGGATACGGCCGGATTGGTCAATATATCGAACAATCTCTCACATCCAAGCATTTTCAAGATTTCAGTTTCGGATCATTATTGTCGAAGTCATCATTGAATGTTCTATGAGTATATATCATATCCTAGTTGTTTCGTCCGGTTACCAATCTGCCGCTCAAAGTTCGCATTTATAGCTTTTCCTTAGGGACTCAAATTCCAGTTAATTTCTTAGCCAATATGCATATTTTCATCAAATAATCGGCAAATGTCGAATCGTATTTTCACGAAGAATCAATCGGCAAAGGTCGTAATCTCCCCTTCATTAAAAAAGCGACTCCATAATCCTTGTTTTGAGGAAATGAGAGTTATGACTATTTTATGGACGTAGAACTCTATCTCAATTAATACACGGTGAATTGTCGTTTGACCAAATCTACAGCCCTCGAGGGTAACTGCTTCTCAGCTTGCAGAACAATGGCGTCTAAGTAATATCCTGTCACAACGTCGATTGGAGGTGTAATCCATCTAATTCTTACAACATTAACCTTCGACTCAGGATCAGGCAATTGAACCTCAAACTCCTTGACGACATCTCGCCGTGACATTATTCTTAATTTGACTGTCAATTCTCCAATCTTCTCGCGTATACTCTCAACAGTTGTCACTATTTCCACAGTGGATAATCTTGCTACTAGACCAGGGATTTCTTCACCTGCTTCATTCAGGATTGAAAATCTTATTTTGAAAAGCGGCGACTCAATTGCTTTGATCTTGAATCTTTGTCTTTTCTCGTACGATTTTTCATCGCATCGTAATGTTGCTCTCAAATGAGCTGTGCTCATCTCTGCTCCCAATGGGACCCTGAAAGGAACCGGGAACAGTCGCTCCACTCCAGGATTGAGTTCCAAATCCTGACTGAGTATTTCCCTGTTTCCACCGACAGATTCAAGCTCGACTGAGAGAATGCAATTGCTTCTTCTATCAACATTGCTTGTTACTTTGATAGTTGGCCGAATGAGCTCATCAGGAGCTGTGAAGGTGGGCAGACCGACGAATTCGATCTGGGCTATTTCGATTAGAGGTCCGCCCATCAGATCTATATCGCTTGAACGCTTATCAACCTCAACGCCATTATAACTCAAGGCGGCTATCAAGGTGATTACTCTATGATTTGTGTTTGTTCTTGGCGCAGGCACAACTATTGGACCAAACGCAACTGAAAGGTTCTTGCTCTGCTTCACGGGTTGACTAAGTACATGATGCTCATCGCCATCAGGAAAAACAAACATCATATTAAGCACGGCGGGCTCGCCAGTTTCTGTATTACGGCGGACTCTCAACCATCCTGAAACCTTCCCACCAATGTGTGAACGTTTAGTGACTCTAAGAGAGTCGATGTTGACTCTTGTTGTTACCTGTTCAATCCGCAATCTCTCAGACTCGGTTGATGCAATCACTTCTCCCTTTTGTTTTAAGGAAGCTTTGAGTACTCCTACGCGGTCGGCTGAGATTTCAAAGGATATGGCTGGAACTTTCCACGCAAAGCTAACAGATCCGCTTTGGAGTTCCTCTTTGAGGAACTCCTCAATGATGTGTGTTCTACCAGAATCGCTTTTAAATTCCAGAAGTAACCTCGTATCAGCAGCAACTCGTTTTTGCAAGTTGGTCACGAGTATGGCTCCAGATATCAAATCCCCCACTTGATATTCGTTTTTCAGCTCTGTTTCTAAGATGATTTGTGGTCCTCTTTTAACAAATCCAACATAGAATGGCTTTGACATAGCTTCTGCGATTTCTGTCCCATCATTATTGAAGAGGCTAAGCTTAAGAATGCACCTTTCGACACCCTCTGCACTGTCAGATGGGACCAAGATTGGGCGAAACTTTGTATTGTCCAAATTAGTTACTTCGCCACTTTCAACCAGCATGGCATCACGAGATGAAACCAAGACTTTCTCTATACTTGGGGCTATAACACTGATCTGGCATTGAACGCTAGTCTGAGTAGGATAGTTTGTTTCTATTTGTCCATCAAATAGGACTGGAGTCTTTCCATCTGCGAATTGGGTTGTTGTCCTTGGTCTGATTGATGCTTTCATCCAATACATGTTGATTGTACTTGTCAGGTTGATTACTCTTCCAACAAATGCAACCTCAGCAATGATGTTGTATGCTGTGATGTTTTTCCGTGTCTTGAAAGAAACATCGGAAACCTGGATTTCTCCATTATGTATACTGGAAATTGCTAGGACATTGTTCTCAACGATGTTTCTTTCCGAATCTTCGACTCTATAGGAGATTGAAATGTTCTCAAGTTGTTTCCCAGTAGAGTTTCGAGTAATTATGCTGAATTGAACATCTTGGCCAGCAAATACTCTTTCTGCACCGATGACAATCTCAGGTTCAAGTCCTTTCCACCAGCACAACCATGTTGGTAAATGAGGCGCTCCTTCAAGCGGATCATACAACCAATTTGTACTACACTCTCTTGTTACTTCTGAAAGGCGTTTCATTAAAACGACCATGTTATTATCCGACTGAGCGAAGACCTCCAGTTGGAATTCTGCACCGGTTGTTCTTGCCTCAACATATTCGCTACCAAAAACTGAGACAAGTAAAGCTTGGATGAACGGATTCTCGATTATGTTTAGCTCTTCGAGCTCATCTCTGATGAGATAAAGCATTGAAACAACTGCATCTCCAAGAAAGCGATTTTTCTTTCCCTCTTTGACAAGACCATCATCGGAAATGCTATGGTTGTATATTTTGACATAGTCTGAGTTCTTGTCTTCTTCTCCAGGTCGGAATGGCCCCCATAAGCCAGCTGATAATGCTGAGTCTCTGTTTGCGGCCAGACACTTTGAACCAACATCAGGAATAGTTTCACCACGTTCAACCATACGTTTGGCTTTAAGTGCTAGAGCCTGCAACAGTAATGCCAAGCCCATGCGTCGCGGAATTGACAATTGAGTGTCAAATACACGTATCTCTATGGTCCCATAGTCAGTGAATGGATACATGTCAACCATTCGGGCATAGCTTCGATTCACATGACGCGCAAATGCTTCCTTATCCGGCTCACGCAAATACGGAATCAATTCAAACTCATTCGTTGGTCCCATTTGCGTTGTGTTTCTGAACAATCTGATTGATCTCTTGCAGCGAGGAGCACGCAGTCTTCCATCTTCTGATATTGCTACTTCATCACTTGGTTTTTTGTTCTCAAATGGTGAGTTGACGGAGAGGGCAATCAAATGTGGGAGAAAATTCCTGATCATATTGTAAACAGCAATCTTCGTTCTCTCATCACTGGCTTTTCCGAGTATATGATGATGTTCTCCAAAAGATAGATTTCGCACGTATTCCTGAGTTGGATTCAAGCCTGTGGAAATCAAGATTGCCTTTGAATCAGTGGGAAGCGATTCCTGTGATATTGCTATAAGAGTTTGAACCCACCAGGCGAGCTCCTCAAGTGTGGTGCAGGGTGGTGTGGCAACTTCAAGAATCCAAGTTAGACTGGTCACATTAGGGTCGTGTCCTAAGAGCGTATACTCCTTAGGTTCATTGTTTGGGTCGTCATAGATTGCAACTATTCTTGACCCTCTCTCCCCTTCCTCCGTCTGAGCTGACTGCTTGTACTTTCTTTTCACAGACTCAACAGATGATGTTCGAATCTTCTTATCTAGGATGCCTTTTGCGCTTGAAACTATCCCATCAAAGACTTGTAGAATATCTTCACCACGGATCCAGGTGCCGTCTTTTCGGATGACTTGGAGCTCAATTTCTATTCCATGGGGAAACGGCAATTGCATCTCCGAGCTTTCCTTTTCTGAACCCATGTTTGAACACCTAGAGGGTTGCAAGCATCTCCAATATATCAACCACTGATTCGCGCTTATTTGCAGAACTACGAGAGAGAGTCAACTCCACAACCAGGAGATTTAGTCTATCCTCGAATGACTTGATTATTTCATAAATAAGTGGTCCACCTCCAAACTCCCCATTATCTCTAAGTACTAAGAAGTTTAGATCCTCCAATCTTTTCTGCAAATTGGCCATTTCAGTCGGGCTTCCGGACATGTATCTATTTCCGATTATGATAGTATTCTCTTTCTCCAGAACTGCAGGAAACTCCGCCCATCTTAGATTAATCACAAACTCAAGGAGTTTCTTCTCATCTTCTGCATGGAGCATGTTAACAATACTCTCAACAATAACGGGCGACTCGCTTCTGTTTCCAGCTTTAATAAGCGCTGGAAATTTCCGGCCTTTCTCTCGTTCTGCGATAATCTGTTGTAATGGATCACCCTGGATCAGACCCGATGGTACACAAACAATTCCCCTCGATACTCCTTGAACATACTCTCCATTTGAAGCAAAATCGGTCACTTTCATATCTTGTTCAATTGGTTTCAAAACAGCGTTTAAACTCACAAGAGTTGCGAGTAAATCCCCTAGAACTGATTCAGCTCTCTCTAGTTCTTCGAGAAGTTGCGGATGGCTTCCGGATTTACTCATTGGACAAGACCACTCTCCAGATTTCCCCGATAGCAGGGATTGCAATTGAATCGTTATTATCTTTGTTAGCTCTGCAGCAGACTACTGATCTGCAATTAGGTCCACGAGTTCTGCAATCTTAGTTCTCAGCTCTTTCAACCGATACCACGTGGATTCACGACCTTTTTGTTCGCCAAGTTTGTGGATGAGAAGATTATAGTCCATCCCTGCGAGGTCTCCTAGAATCACCATTGCTTTTTCTGATTTGAAATGAGATGCATTGACTCTTCCATCTCTGAAGCGTTTTATTAAAGGAAGCAATGACTTTTCGGCAGAATCAACATTGATCAAGGCTCGCCTATAATTGTCCTTTGGGTTCTTGATTGCGTACCCTCCTAATAGAGGTGTCATTCCAACTCCGACAGATCCTCTGTAAGCTTCATCAAGAGAATCTTGAGCCGCTTGAAAATGCTTATCTCCATCCATCAGACACTTCTTGATTGCACGCAAAATTCTTTGTCTATCATCAATGTCAGTCATACTACAGCCTCATTGAATTAGGATAGATGAATTACATACTGAGAGCAGGTAATCCATGCCTTTGCATCATTATTATCACAGCTGAGCTTCAGGTAACTCGCCTGCAAAGTGACATGCCACCAAGCGGCCCTCTCCCATGTCACGGTCATCAGGAATCTCTCTTACACATATTTCCTGGGCATATGGGCATCGCGGGTGAAATCTACAACCTGATGGGACATTGATTGGACTAGGTGGTTCACCTTTAAGTGATTCAACTCGTCTTTTTACGGTTGGATCTCCCGATGGGACTGCTGAGATTAGGGCTCGGGTGTATGGGTGCATAGGATTGAATGCCACTTCGTGTGCTGGTCCGATCTCCATGATTTTACCTAAGTACATAATTCCAATCCTATCTGCGATATATGTGGCTACAGCCAGATCATGAGTAATAAACAGAAATGTAAGACCAAGTTCTTCTCTCAATGTCAGTAGCAGATTTAGGATTTCCGCGCGGATTGATACATCGAGCATTGAGACCGGCTCATCAGCTACCATGAACTCTGGGTGAAGAATGAGCGCTCTTGCAACCGAAATTCTCTGCCTTTGACCACCAGAGAGTTCGTGAGGGAATCTATCGATATAATCTTCAGCTGGAGTGAGTGCCACGTTCTCTAATGCCTCTAGAACCCGTTGACGTCTTTGACTTGGACTAAGAGGAATTCTATGGACCAATAGTGGTTCTTCTACAATACTGAAAATACTCTGCTTAGGATTGAGTGATTCATAGGGATCTTGGAATGTGATTTGCATCCTCTTTCGTAGTTCTTTGAGTTCATTGCGATCTAGTGTAGATAGATTCTGCCCAGCATACACCACATCACCATCAGTTGGGATTTCTAGATGCAGTACACATCTCCCAGTTGTCGTCTTTCCGCATCCACTTTCCCCTGCAAGCACAAGGACTTCTCCCTTGATGATATTGAATGTGACTCCATCGACAGCCTTCACATACAACTCTTGTCTGTACAACAAAGAGGAGAGAAAACCAGTATTAACAGGGAACCATTTGCGCATGTTCTTGATAGAAATCAAAACTTCACCGTCTCTTATATTAACAGAACCTTGCAAGACTCTTGATTTCTCAACTGTCATTATTAATCACTCCAAATCTAGCCCTATCTCGCCTTTGAGTTGGTGAGCAAAGTGACAGGCTACAAATCTATCCGGCTCAATCTCATCAAAAGACGGTTCTTCTCTCGAACAGATATCTTGTGCATACGGACACCGAGGATGGAAGCGACACCCTGATGGAGGCTCTATAAGATCAGGGGGAGATCCTGGAATCGAGGTGAGACTCTTCTTTTCTGCCCTCACCATGCTTGGAATTGCTCCCACTAGACCAGTAGCATATGGATGGATAGGGTCTTTGAAAACCGACACTACATCAGCAAGTTCTGCTATTCTTCCAGCGTACATTATTGCTGTCTTGTCACAAGTTTCAGCGATTACACTCAAGTCATGCGTTATTAGAATGAGCGATAAGCCTAGGTCTTTTTGCAGTTTTTGCATTAGTTTTAGGATTTGGGCCTGAATTGTGACATCTAGCGCTGTAGTTGGTTCGTCCGCAATCACTAAATCCGGATTGCATGCCAACGCCATTGCAATCATAGCTCTCTGACGCATTCCGCCTGAGAACTCATGTGGATAGTTATGGATACGAGCAGGATCAAGTCCGACCATTTCAAAGAGCTTTGCGCAACGGTCAAGAGCTTCTTCCTCGGTCACGTTTTCATGCATAAGGATTGCCTCGGCAATCTGTTCTCCTATCTCAAAGACGGGATTCAAGGCGTTCATTGCACCTTGAAAGACGATGGCTACGTTCTTCCAACGGATATCTCGCATCTCTCTGGCTGTCTTCCTGATTAGGTCATCACCCTTAAAGTATACATTTCCACCAATAATGTTTGCAGCAGGCGGAAGCAGTTGCATGATTGAGTATGCAAGACTGCTTTTTCCGCAGCCTGACTCGCCTGCAAGCCCTATTGCTTCTCCTGCCTCAAGTGTGAGAGACACATCATCAACCGCTTTGACCAAGCCTCTATGTGTCGTATAGTACATTCTCAGACTCCTAATATCGAGCAGGGGCATGTTTGTAATCTCCATCAAGCTTGCTGTTACACTAGGAGGAGGGAATCACCTCGCCCTATTGAGATACCGCTGCGGGTTGGTTGTCTTAAATATGTTCCTTTCAAGACATCGATGCAAAGACACAGTAATCGTGTTTAATGAAATTCACGGGCTGTTCATAGGAACCTAACTCACCTGCTTAGAAAAAGTAAAAGGCGTATTCCTTCTTGTCCATGCTTGATGATTAGAATGCCAGAGGTACGATCATTTCCAATAACAAGAACTGAACCCCGCAAACGAATTCTCTTGATTCCCATCATACTAATTGTGCTTGGATATCTGATGTTGGTCAAATGGTGGATTTTTGGTTTCTTACCACTCCAGCTGATTGGTGCAGTTCTATCTTTGACAGGCGTCTTGACAATCTTTCTTGTTGGAATGGTCTTTGCAGATTTGTGGGCAGCTCACAGAAGGACAACACAGATAATCAAGGCTCGAGAAGAAAAGGGCCTTCCCGATGAAGGTGAAGAAGATTTGATGGAGGATCCATTTGAGGAAACTCTTGATGGTGATTGAAACTATCAGTTGCATACCCGAACTATTTTGCCTACCCGAACCAATTGCTTTTTTAGGGAATCTCTGAGTTTTTCGACGTATTGACGAGCACACTAGAGCATTCACTTCAATTCCAAGAGAATGCATCTTCCTATAATTGAACAAGTAGCGAAATCATTGGAGGAACAAATTTGTCAAAGACACACAAAGGTTGGAGAGATAGTAACTGGTACCATGGTCTGTCGAACTTCTTCAGAGAATACCGCAAGCATAAGATCGGAGTGATAGGCCTTGGTATTCTGCTCATCTTCATTGGAATGGCTGTATTTGCACCTTATTTGGGGACTGGGAGTCCCAACCCACTGAAGGCTGTGGCTCCATCATATCTAGCACCGTCGTGGATGAGTGTCTTTGATCCAGAGGGCGTTGTCACGAATAATTATCTGACAAAGGCGGACCTGAACACTGCGCCTCCAATACATATCAATGGGACAAGTGGCGAGTTTAATGCCACGTACGTGCCGGAAAGTGAATCTAGTATTGGTAACTATGTGAATCTAACATGGCAACATACAGCCGGAACAAAATTGAATTATACTGGCATCGACCCATCTGGGAATTTACCTGATTACAGTGACTTTGTCTACTTCGAACAGGCTTTTAATTGGCCGTGGAATGGCTTGCCAAATGCTGTCAACATGTCAATTTCCTTTGGAACTACTAGGACTGGCGACTTCGCTGAAGGTGCACACCTCTACAACAACCTGATGTTCCGACTTTATGTCTGGGTTGTTACCCCCGCAAATGAGTGGTTTAAAGTCTATGAGACATTAGATGCCACATACTCAACACCCATACGAGAACGTCGTATTCCATTCTCATACCTTGACGTGTTAGACGTATTTCAGGGAATGGTTGCTGAAAATGGAACGCCGACCTACACAAACAGCACTGTTAAGGTCTACGTTGGGATGGCAGCCTATCATAACTTCGAGAGTTACGGTGGTATCCACCCGTGGGAGAATTATACTGGTAGTGTCACATTCACTGTCACAGGTATCAAGCTAACAGCTTACGGAAACTACTATGGAAGACTTGGGACCACTTTCTGGGGTTCCGATGCATACTCTCAGCTCATCTATGGAAGTCGGGTTTCGCTAACAATCGGAATTCTCGCAACAGCTCTCTCAACCATTCTAGGCGTAATAGTCGGACTTGTCGCAGGCTACTATGGTGGGAAGGTTGATGAGGTGCTTATGCGGTTTGTTGACTTCCTTTTGGTCATCCCCGGCTTGCCTCTAATGATGGTACTGGCTATTTTCCTTGGAAAGTCTGAAACAGTCATCATTGTTGTGATAGCTGTATTAGGGTGGACCGGGACTGCTCGGTTGATACGATCTCAGGTCCTTGCAGAGAAGAACAAAGCTTACGTTGAGTCTGCGAGGGCAATTGGTGCCACTGACACCTACATCATGTTCAGGCATGTTTTGCCGAATGTGACTCCTATCCTGTTTGCGAACATCACCCTTGGAGTGGTCGGGGCAATCCTCTCTGAAGCTGGTCTATCATTCCTCGGTCTGACCGATGTCGAGGTACCCAGTTGGGGAAGGATGCTTGCGGATGCTCAAAATGGAGCTGCGTTTATCAGGGGTGCATGGTGGGTGGTTGTCTTCCCTGGCTTGATGATAACGCTTCTCTCCCTGTCTTTCACATTCGTTGGCCACACGCTTGACCAAGTACTGAACCCAAGGCTGAGAGAGAGATAGTAATCTCCGGGACGGAGTATGAGGGATGGATTTTTCCATCTCTCTTCTCACTCTCCTTCCAATCACCCGCCTTGAACACTACTTTTATAAGTCACTGGCCTACTCACGAAGCATCTTAGTACTTAGTATCACTATGTACTAGAAGCGATGGAGCATCAGATAATGGGACTTCGTGAGTATGTTATAAGACGTAGCATCTACATGTTTCTCCTAATAATAGCTGTAGTGTGCTTCAACTTCTTCCTGTTCAGACTCCCGACCTTCTTTTTTGGGGCGGATCCAATTAGTCTGATGATTAGCGATAATCTTCGTCAGACCTTGACACAAGACTTGTTGGAGCAAATGTATGCCAATTTCGGTCTTGTCATGAATCCTGACATTTTTGATTGGATCTATATGTTCTGGCGCTACATCGTAAGCATGTTCACTGGCAATTTCGGAGTATCATTTCTGACCAAGCAGCCAGTGATGGAATCAATCGTCGATCGTCTACCCAACACACTTCTGTTGATGGGTACATCCTCGATGGTTGCGATTCTTCTTGGTATCTGGACAGGTGTCAAGGTGGCTTCCAATCCAGGATCGAAGAAAGATATTGGTGCAGTGACTGTGGCTCTGTTCATCTACTCCTTACCGGTCTTTTGGTTGGGCATGATGCTTCTCATGATTTTTGGTTATATGCTCCCTGTTTGGACTCAAAATACATTTGGTGTTGCTATTGGATTCCCGCAGTTTGGTACTATCAGTTATGAGGTGTGGGAAGTGGCAAGGACAAGTCCATGGGGTGCCTTTATGGTAGCAGGGGATGTGCTTCATCACCTATTCCTGCCCATGATTACTCTGGGAGTTGGCGGTTATGGTGGCTATTTCCTCTATATGCGTAACAATCTCATAGATGTTATGACTGAAGACTATATCTTGACAGCACGGGCAAAGGGTTTGGATGAAAACCAAGTACTCTACAAACACGGAATGAAAAACGCTATGTTGCCCATGGTTACCATCATTGCAATGACCTTTGGTTTCTTGATAAATGGAGCAACACTAACAGAAACTGTCTTTACGTGGCGGGGACTAGGACGTTTCATCTTTGAAAGCCTAGTGGCACTAGATTACCCTGTGGTTCAGGCAATCTTCATGATAATCGCGATTACTGCAATCTTGGCAAACTTTGTTGCAGACCTGTTATATGGAGTACTTGATCCACGAATCAAGTACGGGTAACTTTTGAAAGGGGGAAACTCCCCCCTTTCATTTTGCAGAATTCTTTAACAAATGACTGAATCATTTGGACCTTGATTTTTAATTCAAAGTGTGTGCACTACCGTACACAACGGTTACGACATTCGTAACCCTTTTATTCGCCTCTCGCATCTGAACTGCATCCGAATTCGACTCGGATTAGAAAGGAGATAGAGAGAACATGAATAAAACTGAGAAAAATCGTCTTCTTGCTATCTGCCTTATCACAGCTTTTCTCTTTATGGTGGGCTCGCCTGTATTAGCCGACGCCCAGCCAGTATTCAGACTGGACAAGCTGAATGTGGCTCCAAATGTTGACAAAGTTGTGTTCAAGGTGATATCCACTGAGGACAACATGATTCTCGCGCTACAGAGCGGGGCAATTGATCTACATGATAGTTTCATTGAACCATCAACCATCCCCGTCTTTACCGCGGATCCCAATATCGAAATAAGTGAAAGTATCCTCCGTAACGGGTACGGCCACATCTATATGAACAATGCTAAAGCACCCATGAACTGGACTGCTTTTCGCAGGGCTTTTGCAATGGCTTTTGACAAGACCAGAGTTCAAAACGAGCTCTTTGAGGGCTTAAGCGTATTACACGACTCACTCATTGTTGAAACAAACGATCTGTTTTGTATTGAAAGCGACTTTTCATACCACTACTACAACGATGAGCATGAAGCCGGAAACGCGTTATTGAACGCATCAGGTTTCGGTTTTGATCCTGTTACTGGATACCGCACCGACCCGAACGGCAATCCAATTGACATTGAAATTGCATTCTCACCATCATCAGTTGCTATTGCTGGTGGTACCGCTCAAATAGGTGTTGATGCTCTCACGGCTCTGCACATCAAGGCTGAAACGAACCAAGCAGATTTCAATACATATCTTGCAAACCTGAATAGTCACGGTGACTATGACATGGTTTTCTTCGCTACTACCTTCTATGGCAAGGGCCTAACATGGCTAAGGAGTATGTTCTATTCTAGCAATGCAGATCAGCCCTTTTTGAACCGTGCAAACTTCAGAAACGAGACTGTAGATGGCCTCATTGATGACATCGATTCAGCAACTACATTTCAAGAGACATATGATGCAGCTGCCCAATTACAGGAAGTATTGCAGTACCAAGTACCAATATTGATCACCTATGAGAACTATTACCTCCAAGGCTACAGAACTGACAAGTTCCACGGTTGGATCGTTGACAGAGGCAGGTACCTCAATAGTAAGTGGAACCTTCAACAGATGATTAAGCTAGACAACACCTATGGCGGCCAAATATCACTCAGAATTGGTCAGGAGCCAGACAGCTTCAATCTGTTCACTTCAAGTTCGGCTTACTCGGCTAACATTTTCGATTGCCTGTACTCATCACTGTATGACTTCGGTCCTGACTTGAACCCATACCCAGTATTGGCAGAGAGTTATGTTCGGGAGACCCATGCGGATAATGATGCTGTGCCTGCAGGACATGAGAGGTTCACCATTAACATTATCCAGAACGCTACTTGGAGTGACGATGTTCCGCTCACTGCTGATGATGTTGCATTCACCTTCAACTATCTCTTGGAGACTGCACCATTAGGCAATCCATCTAGCTCAACTCTGACTGCGTCGCAACTACTATCTGCATACGCTCCGTCACCGTACCAAGTCGTTGTCGAGTTTGGGAGAGAGAGTTACTGGAACTTTGACTTGACCATGTACAACTCCATCATCCCGAAGCACATCTTCGAGCCTGGTGCAGGTATCGGTTACGAGGGATGGGCCTCTTGGAACCCAGGATACAACCCTGATGATCCGTTTGTCACTTGCGGTCCATTCAAGTTTACTGATATGCAAGCTGGTGACTTCTACGAAGTAACGGTTGATCCCAATTGGGCC
>RDNZ01000052.1 GCA_011364905.1 Candidatus Thorarchaeota archaeon | reverse complement strand
CTGGCCTAGCGAACCTCAATATTGCCAATTGTAAGTGATTGAGATGACAAAAAACTTACCCCAGGGGTAACAGAGTTGTCGCGTGCAAGAGTTCATATCGACCACGCGGCTTGCTTCCTCGATGTCGGCTCTTGGTATCCTCGGGTTGCATAAGGCCCGAAGGGTGCGGGTGCTCACCGATTAAAACCGAACGTGAGCTGGGTTTAGACCGTTGCGAGACAGGTTGGTTTCTATCTATTGGTACTGTTGGATGTCTGAGAGCAAGATGATGCCGGTACGAGAGGAACGCATTGTCGCGGCCTATGGTGTATCCATTGTCTGAGAGGGCACTGTGGAGTAGCTAAGCCGTAATGGATAAACGCTGAATGCATCTAAGCGTGAAGCCAGACTCAAAAATAGACATCCACTTGCTAGACGATCTGTAAAAGACGATGGGACTGGCGACAGTAACGTCGAAGTCTAGGAACGAGGACTCTTGTAGAAGACAAGGTAAATAGGGCGGGGGTGTAAGTACCGAGCTTCGGCGAGGTATTCAGCTCACCGCTACTAATGTCCGAGGCGTGCAGATCAAAAGTGTGCTTCGCACAGTACCTAGAGTTGTCTAGGAGTGTAGTAACGAAAGACGTATCTCCATCCTTTGCTGTCTAATGTTTTTTTGGGTCCAGTTAACATTTTAGATAATACTTGAATGTAGACAAGTCACTAGCCCAAAAGAGCAACAGTATACTGCCACCCTCCCCAAAGACCCCATGACTCACTTGTCACAATTCCTGCACTGGGATATGAATGAATGGTTTTCACACCATGTGGAAACTGGAATGGCATTAGTGCTGTATAACCATCCACAAAGAGACTAAGGATTTCCTTTGATCCATCCTCGAAAGCAACATCAAAGTATGCCCTGTAAGGCGCATCCACCACAGCAATTGTTGTCCCATTTGGTCCTGCTACTGGAGGTGGATAAGTCCAGTACAAGAAAGTGAAATTCACACCAAAGAACACTGTAGAGTATGACGAGTTTGCGTTTGCGCCATAACGCTGGCTCACAAAACATAGTCCTCCTGTGTCGGGACTCCATCCAGTCCAGAGAAATCTTGAATCTACAATACCAAAGAATAGGACTCCTAATAGGAAAACCAAGATAATTCCTCTACGCTTGGTTAGTCTTGCTCTACGGAGCATACCTATACCTCTTCAACTCACATGCGAATTGTGTCTACATCGTTTTTGTAGCTAATCTGTTTTGTCCTAGATGCTTTCACATTTTCTTATCCTTTGTTGTCGATTTGTCCAAATTGTTGCTGAGAACTGGCAAAGAAGCGTTCTCTGATCTCTAGTATTTAGCTCAATGTTTATTTTCGATTTTAACATACTTATAGTTGGTAGGATTATGAATAGTCAACAAGAAGAGATTGAGACCCCTTATCCCTCAAGAAGGAAACGGATTGGCAGAGTGGCATTCCTGCTTGGTATTGCACTTATAGTGATTGGATTAGTTTCCTCTCTTTTGATCTCCGTAGTTTCAGCTTATTCTGGTTCAGTTCCTCCTACGGCCAATTTTGAGTACATTCAATTCTTCCTTGTAATAAGTGGTATAATGTTGATGCTCGCTGGAATCGCCGCAGTCTTTCTTCCTGAAGGTTTCTCGAAAGATGCAGTCTGGAGTATGGAAACAGGACCAATAAGATGAGTATGACATCAATCCGCAGTTTCATGGTTGCCTGATTCTGAATGAGTAATGAATAAAACGAGCACAGAGCTTGTTGTGGAATATGGACCCTCTAATGACCACCATGATTATACTTGCATTTCCTATCGGAGTGCTTGTGGGACTTGGTGCAGGTGTTATTGGCTTAACAGCCTGGCCTTTGTTGGTACCTTTACTACTTGTGTTTGGCGGGGTGCCGCTTCATGAGGCTCTCTTGTCAAGCTTGTTGGTCGATTTGGCAATTGCATTTGTCCTTTCTGCATTCTATGTTCGACATCAAGAGGTCGCGATAGATAGTACGTATGGTGTCAAACTAGGTATAGTTGCAGGAATTGTCGCTTTAGTCACAGCATCTCTTGCTTTTCCTATCTTGGAACAATTCTCGAGCTTGTTTGAAGGTGGTTCATCGATTATCACATTGTTGTTTGGAATTATGTTCATTGTTCAGGCTTTTAAAATGAAGAACTTCACTGGAACCAAGCGTGAAGGTTCGAAATCTGGATCGCCTCACTTGTCAGGCAAACAGAAGGAAAGTATCGTCTACGGATTTTGTATCCTACAAGGTTTTCTAACGGGGCTGATAGCAATGGGCGGTGCGATGAATATAGCACTAGTCCTCATGTTCATTGTAGGTCTACCTACACTCAGAGCTGTTGGTACAGCAATGGTGGCGACGACAATCATGCTCTCAATGACTGTAATCTCGTATCTCGTCCTTCTTCAGTTTAGCTTATCCACTGTTCTCTTGGTTAGTCTATACGTCGTCATTGGATCGATAAGCAGCTATCTTGCTGTAACTCGAATCCAAAGCATTTCAGAGCGGAAGCTTCGATTTACGATTGGCATAGTCATACTGATTGCTGCAATCTTTGCCACAACTCAAGTCTACCTTCTTAGATAGGTTCGTACTTGCTTACAATGACACTTTAAAAGTCGATTTTGAAACAGATTCATTCGGTGTAAGCTCCAATGACAAAGATGGAACTCGATTCTCAGAGCTCTCCTTTTCCTAAGCCAATTGTCCTTCTTGGTTCAATTGTTGAAGGACGGCCCAACTTCTTCACAGTGGCCTGGTTCAACCGTATGAGTCGAACCCCGAATATTTGGGGGGCTTGTGTTGGCAAGGCGCGATATACTCTCAAGGGAATCAAAGAGAACAAGGTCTTCAGTGTGAACTTTCCAGGAGCAGCTCTGGTCGTGAAGACTGATTTCTGTGGTATTAGGTCTGGAAAAAATGTGGATAAATCAAAACTGTTTGATTTGTTTTATGGAGAGTTTGAAGCAGCACCAATGATTAGAGATTGTCCCGTGACTGCTGAATGTGTACTCCATGACCTCGTTGATGTATCGTCTCACTATCTTGTCCTTGGCGAAGTTAAGCATCTCTATTCCGAAGAAAAATACATGACTAATGGAGAATTGGATCAGAAAAAAATGGACTTGCTGATTTTCACCAAACCAGCGTCGCAATATTGGACACTTGGCGAAGTTGTAGCAGATGCATATTCTATTGGGAGCAGTCTTGATCAAATTGATTGAACAAGCTTCAATCAGATTCGGTATCGCTTTGCTGGTCATCATTCTTCATCTTGCTCTAGAAGGAATTTGGACATACGGTGCTTGCATCATAATTCCGTTCAATCAAATCGTTCCAAGGAACTTCCGTCACTATATTCTATATCTATTTCTGAAACTTAGCGACTAATCAAACATAATCAATCTCGAAGAACATAAATTGCCACAAGCTATTTATCACTCAGCAGGTGCATGCAGGCAGCACTCGCTGATTTCTGGGGGACTCGTGATGAATCCAATCGAGGTAAGAGAACTTGTCAAGACTTTTGGTCACGTAAAAGCTGTCAATAACCTGACATTCGATGTATATGAGGGAGAGGTCTATGGTCTCTTAGGGCCAAATGGTGCAGGAAAGACAACAACGCTAAAGGTTCTGATGGGCCTTCTTGATCCTGATTCGGGAACAGCAACTGTGTTTGGCATTGATTCAACCTCTGATCCTATTGAGGTGAAGAAAAGAGTGGGTTATGTCCCTGAAGAGCAGCTTCTATACAATTCATTAACATCACGGGAGATTCTCGAGTTTGTAGCTTCAGTTCGTGGTCTCGATTACTATCGCACAAAGAATCGAGTTGAAGAAATGGCTCGAGCACTTGATTTTGCGAACCATTATGACAAGCCAGTTATTACGCTCTCACAAGGAAATAAGCAGAAGGCTATGCTTCTAATTGCCATGTTACATGCTCCTGACCTGTTAATCCTAGATGAGCCCTTTTCTGGATTGGATGTGAGAACGACTCGAATCATGAAGGATGTTATTCAGATTCACACTGAAAGGGGGGGTTCTGTGCTGTTTAGTACACATATTATGGAGATGGCAGAGGGTCTCTGCGATCGTGTAGGCATTATTGATGATGGTGTTCTTGTGGCAGAGGGCACACTTGATGAACTCCGGACTCAATCTCAATCTGAAGGGGCCACGCTTGAGAGTGTCTTTCTTAGATTGACTGGAGAGGAAGATGAAGTTAGAAAAGGCGTTGATGCACTGAAGGGGGCTTTAGATAAGTGAACTTTAGAGAGCGATGGAGAGTTGCCGGTGTCATCGCTCAAGAGATTCGTTTTAACGGCTACCTAGATGCCAATCCATCCAACCTATCTAGAATTAAGGAAAAGCCTGAGCGTATCATTTCACAGATAAAGAGAGGTTCTGCATTTAACTCGATACTAACGGGATTCATAGTTCTAATGATTGGCATTTTTATGGTGGCGTTTCTCTTCATCCTCAGTTCCGCTGGAAACGAAGGGCTTCAATTCGCTGTTTCTATCAGTATCTTCCTCGGGATAAGTTTCGCACTGATTTTATTCATGAACTTGATGTCAACGACGGGTTTCTTCAGCTCTGGCGCCATGATTCTGCCATCGACGCTTCCATTCAACAAGTCTGATTTAGAAGGGCTCATGTTACTGGCATTCGCTAGAATCTTTATTGCACCAATCGTACTGATTGTAGTCATCTATCCAGCAATGATTGCTGCACTTTTCGGTTTATTGACTGGAATCTTCCTACTTGCCGCATTGGCAACAACATCAATCCTAGCTCTTGGAGCCCTCATTCGGGTTTCAGGATGGTTCTATTCAAAGTCCCAATCTGGAAACGAGTCAAAGCTCTCAATTATCATCAGAATTGGAGCCGGATTGGGAATGATGATAGGGATCTTCATTTCCTATGGAGTGATGGGCTTTATTCCTGCCATTGTTGATTTCATCACGACACTATCAACAATTGTTGGTTCTGGAATAACCATCATTCTCGCATTGATCTTTCCATTCTCATTTGGATTTGTCGCTGCAATAATTACCTACGGTCCGGTATTTCCACTCCCGACAGTGATAGCTTCCACCTTGGCATCTATTGTCTATATTTATCTTGGTTTTAGAAGCTACATAACAAGTGGGAGGACTCTGCGGTCTTTGGCGATGGGCGGGATTTCGGTATCCTCTGATTTTTCCATATCACCAATTGACCTAAATATCTCATCAAAACTTCGAGCGATGATAAGAAAGGACATCCGCGTGGCGACACGAAGTCTTGGGTCGATCATGCTTCTTGTTCTGCCCTTCATCTTGGTTTTTGCCATTCTTCCGTCTCTCTCGCTTGGGTATTCTACCGCAATCAGAAGCTGGTCGGTGTTATTGGTTGTTGGATATATAACCATCTTTGGCGGAGCCGCAATGGTTGGACTACTGGGACTAGATACCCAAGGTGCTTCAATCTATGAGGGATTGCCACTGAGGACAATGACGGTTCTGAATGGCAAGATTGTCATCTCTGCTGTGTCCTATTCGTTTTCAACATTGGTGGTGTTTGTATTTCTCTTACTTGGTAATTTGATATCGCCATATCTTCTCTTCATTCCTTTATTCCAAATACCCTGCGCATACTCCGTTGGGGCTGCTGTAGGCGGAACCATATACAAAGTCCGCGGAGGTGGGCGCGTTACAGCAGTTAATCTTGTTGGCGATCAGCTAATGTCACTTCTCGCGCTCGTTGTCAGCGGAATTGTTGGCCTTTTGCCGCTTTCGGGATACGGCGTGACTCTACTTATTACAGGCGACCATCTATTATCGGTTCTAGTTCAGTTGTCCATATCATTAGGAGAAGCGATTTTGTTGCGAATCACTCTACCGCACATTCTGAAAGACTAGAATCTGGACTTTTCAAAAGCAGCCATATAGGGAATATTATCAACCAACTAGTTTCGATGTGCTTGTTGCTTCCCTCAGAATTGAAGGATTTGGTTCGATGAGTAAAGGAGTTCTCCGAGTCTTCACAGAAGTCGCTCGCCTATACGAGTTGGTAAACCATGTCTTAACATTTGGTCTAGATATTCCATGGAGAAAGAGGGCAGCCCAAGTAGCTGCAATAGGCGGAGGAGATTATTGGTTGGAAGTCTGTAGTGGGACAGGAGAAATGGCTGTGAATCTTGTGAAGGTTGCATCCCCGAACACGAGAGTTGTGGTTTCTGATTTTTCTTTGCCTATGATTTCAAGAGCAAGCAAGAAAGAAGAACTTCGTGTAGCGAGTGTTTCATTGGCAGATTCGCAACAACTCCCTTTTCCCGACAATACCTTCGACCTTGTTGTAATATCATTTGCAACTAGAAATATCGCACCAACTCATGAGAGACTGGCCTCATTCTTGAGGGAGTTTTATCGTATTTTGAAACCTAGTGGCCGATTCATCAATCTTGAAACCAGTCAACCCCCATCACCTATCATCCAGACTGCTTTTCAGCTATACACCAGGGAAGTGATCAAGTTGATTGGAAGAATTATTTCTGGCTCCAAAACTGGTTATGCATACTTGGCCCATACCGTTCCACGGTTTCTCAATGCAAGAGACCTAGCCACTATTCTTCGGGAATCGGGTTTTTCAAGAGTTCAATATACCACAATGACTTTCGGAGCTGTTGCTATTCACCGGGCAGTGAAGTAATCATGTGCGGTCACTGAACCTCATTCTTCACTTTGTGGTCCGTTCCAAGCATGCATCAATAATACTAATGCCATCAACCCTGGGTATCAATAGAAAAAGGCGAATGATTTTACTAGATTAGTGAATTGCCTTCCGACCATCAAAGACGCATGCTTCAACTGTCACCCATTGGGCTGTGGCTCCTAGCTCTAAGTCTACTGCCGCTTATGTTTCTCTTCTACACTGTGACTCATCTCGATAAACTAGGAATAGGATTCAAGCATCCCCGAGTTCTAGTCGAATTCTCAATCTTCGTTGGATTGTTAGTTGTTGGTTTGATTCTCTGGCTTGGTTGATCTATAGGTCGATTACCTTGCCCTCTGTCCTACTCTTCTCTGCCGCGAATGTCATCAGATGCGTTTCAAGAGTTTCCTCGGGGCCAGAGAGGATGAGACTCGAGTCATTGTGCAACACTGCAGATACGAAGGTGTCAATCAGAGCGTAGTCACCTCCACCATGGCCTGCAAGCAATGTCGGGGTTTTTGAGGATGTATCAACAATCACGGTTTTTCCAGTCAGGAACTGGTGAAGCTGAATCTTTGTTCCATTACCATATATCTCACCCATCGTTCCGAATATTCTCGTTTCCCTCTGCCTTGCTCTGGTAAAACCAGTCATCGTGAATGAAGCAGTCTCTCCATCTTCAAACTCCATGATGACAACTTGATGATCCACAACATCATTATCACATTCATACACGCAGCGTCCGTAGGGCCCATTTCTAAGTTCTCGGACAAGTCCCCCTTTCGTCATGTCAGAAGTCACTACACTCAAAGGCCATCCAGTCTTCCCATGGTCGAATAGCTTTAGATAGAATCTTTTGGCCGAATATGGACACTTTGGCTCGTACTCACACTCCAAGCAGTTGCTTCCTGCAGTCTCAGGTTTGTTCTCGCTACGAAAGTGGGTCAGCGAGCCAAATGAAGACACACTAGTGCATCTCTTTCCAATGATGTACTTAATCCAGTCTAGATCATGACAGGACTTTGTAAGTAGCATAAAGGATGATTCCTTCTCGTTTCTCCAGTTTCCCCGAACAAACGAGTGTGCCTGATGCCAAAACCCAACCGGCTCGAGATGTTGAATACTTATTACATCGCCAATCAATCCCGAGTCGAGAATCGACTTCAATTTCTGAGTGTACCTAGTGTATCGAAGCACATGTCCCACGACAAAGATGATGTCTTTCGAAAGAACTTCTTTTACGATTGCCTTGCAGCTTTTCTCATCAGGTGCCATTGGTTTTTCCAGAAGAATATGATAGTCCTTTTTGGCAAATGCGATGGCTGAATCTTTATGCATATGATCTTGGACCGAAATTATGACCGCGTCTGCGAACTTCTTCTCCTTCGCCATGTCTTTCCAATCAGTGAAAACGTTCTCTTCTGGTATATTGTGCTCTTTTGCCATCTTCTCGCGATAGAAATCTCTTGGTTCAGCGACGCCAACAATTTTGGCCCTTTTTGGATGGGTCTTTGCGTAGGATGCATACACAAAGCCACGATCTCCGGCGCCTGCGACAATCAACTCAACTGGTTCCATCTTGGTTTCCTACCCGTGGACTCTGTCAATTGATGAATACATGATACATTTCAATGTATACCCCCTCGTGATAAACTGAAGGAAAATTGATTAGTTGGTGTAATGGCTATAAGTGTGGTGGAGTTTGTTGGAACAGAAAAAATCAGGATATAGTATGGACATATCACAGAGCGAAGAATGTGTAATTATCCTAGTAGCTCTAACAATAACTATTGGAGTCGTATCCATCGCTCCACAGACCCAAAATGCGCTCCCTCTTGTTATTGCATTTGGACTTTCAGCCATTGCAGTTTCCATTTTTCATTTGGGAAATACATTATCTAAACAGCAAACATGAATCTTTCATGGGACTATCTCACTGGTCCTTCCCACAAGTTAATTAGTAATTGATTAACAATTGTTTATTGTGGGAACCATGACATTAGTTATGCTGTATCAAACTACTGTGAAACCGGATGCTGTTAATACCATGGATGAAATCAGGGAGAAATTCAAGTCAATCTATGAGAAACATGGTATCGATGTAATAGGTTATTGGAAAGGCGTGGACCATCCCAACGAGAGTTTCTACATGGCCAAGTATGAGAGTGAGGACGACTATCAGCATAAGACTCGAACTCTGCATAGCGATGAACAATACCTGCGTTTGACATCGCAACTAAATGAGATCCGGACTGATTTCAAATCAACAAAACTAACTCCAAAGTAGTCAATAGAAAGCGGTCATAGTAATTTGTTGATAGTCATAAATGAGCTACTAGGAAGCAAACCGTTGATTGGCATTGTCATTTGCTTCCGCAAGAATCTCAAATGAGTACGCCACCTCACTAAGGAACTCAAGTTTGGTAGCCGCATCATTATAGAACGCGTTTAGCTTCTTCTCAATCCCTCTAGCAATATTAGTCAGTTTACTATCGTCAACATCATCCGGTACTGATATAGTGGGCCGGTACGCGTCTGAATCCAGTCCGACAATTGGTTCGAGAATCATCTCAGTCACGTTCTCTCTCCTGATTCTTTCTATGGTCTTGAGTCGTTTCTCTCCCCGCGAAGCCAGACTACCAAAGACTCCTGCTAAGTCTTCGTCTTTAGCCAAACCTTGAACAGACTCGTAGAACCTAGTCACCTCTGTTTCAACATCAAGGGCAAATTTCATTATTGCTCCAAATGTTCCAAGTTCCATCCTGATTATGCACATCCTAGTTAGAACCAACGCGTTATGACCACTTTGTTCTCAGTGAAGAAATCCACCGCATCCTTACCTTGCCCGTGAAGGTCTCCAAAGAATGAGTCTTTCATCCCCGAGAACGGAAATGTTGCTATTGGTGCGGCAACGCCAATATTGATACCTATATTTCCGGCTTTGACTCTGTATTGGTACTCCCTAGCTATGCTTCCACTTGAAGTAAAAACAGATGATGCATTGCCATAGGGAACAGCATGAATAATATCAATCGCTTCATTGAGATCCTTCGCGTGGATGATTGGGATAACAGGTCCAAAAATCTCCTCCTTAGCGATTGCCATCTCTGGTGTGACCTTGTCGAAGATTGTTGGTCCAATGAAATATCCGTCCGGATGTCCCTTCACCTCGATTCCGCGTCCATCTAAAATCAACTGCGCACCTTCTTCCAGTCCCCTCTCAATGTACCTGAGGACTTTCTCCATTCCGGCCTTGGACGCCAATGGTCCCATCTGGACACCTTCCTCTAAGCCATTGCCAACACTGTATTTCTTGGCTGCTTCCACGACTGCTTTCTTGAGTGGTTCATAGATATCACCAACAGCCAGAAGGACACCTCCTGCTAAACACCGCTGACCCGCGCAGCCATAGAATGATGTGATAATCGCAGGAATTGATCGGTCCAAATCGGCATCAGGCATTATTGTAAGAAAGTTTTTGGCGCCTCCCTGAACCTGGGCGCGTTTTCCATACTCTCCTGCTTTCTTGTACAGGAGTTTTCCAACTGGAGAGGAACCAACGAACGACATACCCGCCGTATCTGGGCTTTCTATAAGCGCAGTGACCGCTTCAGCCCCACCATGGACCATGTTGAGCACACCTCTTGGCAATCCCAGTTCGTGTATAATCTCAAACTGCCTCACCTGACTCATGGGCACCTGTTCTGAGGGTTTCACGATGTAGGTATTACCAACCCCAATCGCAAATGGCCAGAACCAAGTTGGGACCATGCCTGGGAAGTTAAAAGGTGCCACGCAGAAGAAAACTCCAAGCGGCTGCTTAATGACCATCTCGTCTATTCCTGCGGCTATATCTTCGGTGTTATACCCCATTTGTAGAGAGGGAATACTTGTTGCGCACTCTAAATTCTCAATTGTACGTCGATATTCGCCTCTTGCCTCGTCAATGGCTTTACCCTGTTCGGTCGTCAGAATCTTGGAAAGTTCCTCGAAATTCTCCTCAAATGCATCTCGTATTCGATTTAGATGTCTGACTCTTGTGAAGACTGGTGTTTCTCGCCATCGATTATATGCTGCTTTTGCTGCTTTCACAGCCTCAAGGGCCTCTTCTCTGGTACTCATTGGTGTCTTGGCTATCAGTTCGCCAGTTGCAGGATTGAAAACATCTCGTGTTTCTGTCGCTTTCGATTCTACCCACTTGCCATTGATATAATTCTTCATAACCTCTACTGTCAAGATGGTCACTTCCAGTTCGGAACTCATCAGTCTCTATGATACCTATTTTATTCTTGTGTACATTCAGTTAGTGTGGACGAATTCAATTGCATTATCTCTGCACACAACATAACAAAGACCGCATCCATCGCACTTCTCCTGATTGATGGCTGCTATCTTTTCCTTCATTTGAATTGCTACATAGCCTCCATCAGCGCATGCTATGACACAGTCTTTGCATCCTGTACACCTATCTTCAATCACACGAGCCACAACTGGGGGCAGCTTGCTAAGAGCGGTCCAGGTCGTAATCTTTGGTAGCGCTTTTCCAATCATCGACTCCAGCGTAGTGTACCTCTTCCTATTCATGAATTCAATCAGTCCCGCGGTTAAGTCCTTGATGATGGAGTAACCATGCCACATAACAGCCGTACAGATCTGTATAGTTCTGGCTCCCACCATGAGATACTCTATTGCGCTGGTCCAGTCCCCAATACCACCTATGCCTGATATTGGAATATCAGGGATTGCCTTGGCTATCTGTGACACAAAGCGAAGACCGATAGGTTTCACTGCTGGTCCGCAGAATCCTCCGTACGTACTCAATTGTTCTTTCTTATCCACACCATATGCAATAGGCATTGGAGTCGCAGTTTCAATGTCTATTCCAATTAGCGACTCCACTGTATTAATTGCAGAAAGAGCGTCAGCTCCTCCTTTTACAGCCGCCTTGGCAATTGGTACGATATCTGTCACATTTGGTGTCAGTTTCACCAGAATCGGAAGGTCGGTTCCCTTCTTCGCTGCTCTTGTGACTTGTTCGACTAATCCTGGGTCTTGACCAATGAATGCGCCCATGTGTTTCTCTGGAGACCCGTGTGGGCACGAAACATTCAATTCAATTGCATCTGCACCGGTCCGAGACATAGTTTCGGCAAGTTCAGTCCACCCCTCTGGCTCAGGACCACTCATCATGCTGGCAATGAAGATGAAGTCCTCTGGAGCCTCTCTCTTTATCTCAGGTATCCACTCATTCGTCCAAGTCTTCAAAGGCTTGCGTGAAAGTAGTTCGATATTGTTCATCCCAATCGTATTTCCCTCCCTACGAAGGGCACCAAGGCGGGTCCTGGGATCAACTGTAGGTTCATGAGTGATAGTCTTCATCACTGCTCCACCCCATCCAAGCCGAGCAGCACGAAGAATATGGCGCGGGTCCATTGTGGGTGGTGCAGAAGACAATATGAAAGGATTCTTGAAAGTAATACCAGCAAAATCAATCTCTAAGGGATTTGAAGACATGATTTCATCAATCTCCAGCTTTTTGATTGTAATACTACGTCCCTAAAGGCCTTTAGGGAAGTGTTTCTTTTGTCAGTGTTGCGAATCCAAAAGTGGTGTTTGTAGTGAATGAAGAACTCGTACCAAAGGAACTTACCAAGAAGTATTCTCAGAAAGAGATTCTAGAGATTGAGAAAAAGTATCTCGCCCCAGCCGTGGGTCATTATTACGAGAACCCTGTTCTCTTTGTAGATGGTGATGGTGCAGTTCTGAAGGACTATTCGGGGAAAGAATACATTGACCTGTTTGCTGGAATATGCACGACAATCACGGGCTACAATCATCCAAAGTATGTATCCACCCTCCAATGGCAAGCTGAGCGACTTGTATATACTAGTTCGCTTTATTCCACAATTCCGTACGCTGTTTTGGTCAAGTCCCTAGCTGAAATTGCTCCCGAGGGACTGACTCGATCCTTCATTGTCAATAGTGGGTCCGAGGCCAATGAAGCTGCACTCACAATGTCTCGTAAGTTTACAAAGAATCCATACATTATAGTATGTCAACGAGGCTATCATGGTCGGACTACACTTGCCCGAGAGTTGTCAAGTGCAGGATGGCGGACATTTCCAGAAGCGCATCCTCCTGGAGTCAGATTCACACCTTATGGTTACTGTTATCGATGTCCATTTGGCAAGGAGCATCCCGGGTGCAATATGGAGTGTGCACACTATGTCCGAGAAGTGATACGAACCCAAACCAATAATGCAATAGCAGCATTCATAGCTGAGCCCATCCAAGGAGTCGGTGGTATTGTTCAACCCCCTCCAGAATACTTCCAGATAGTACATGAAATTGTGAAGGAGTATGATGGTATCTACATATCTGATGAGGTTCAGACAGGGTTTGGTCGGACTGGAGGCAAATGGTGGGGGATTCAACATACAGGTGTGGATCCTGATATCATCACCATGGCAAAGGGATTCGGTAGTGGGATTCCTATTGGTGGGTTCATTTCTCGTCCGGAGGTCGCTGAAGGATACACTGTGACTGATTCATTCGCGACTTTCGGAGGTAATCCACTGTCTTGCGCTGCCGCAGTGGCTGTGATTGAAATAATCAAGGAAGAGAATTATTTGGAAAAGGCTGCAAAGCTCGGTGCTCATCTTAAGAAAAGAGTGGACGAACTCAAAGAAAGTCACAAGATCATTGGAGATGTTCGTGGTCAAGGGATGATGCTTGGAATTGAACTTGTTCGGGATCGGGCGACAAAGGAACCAGCAAATCAGGAAATACTCACAGTCATGGAGCTCTGTAGAGAAGAAGGGCTCCTCATTGGCAAAGGTGGTCTCGATAACAATGTGATACGGCTTCAGCCTCCACTGGAGCTCACTGATGCACAGATTGACCAAGCATATACCATTCTCGATGGAGCTTTCTCCAAAGCTGAAAAGAGCCTCTAAGTCGCAATCATTTCCTTACGAGATCCTCGTAAGTGTCCGGTCTACGGTCTCGATAGAACTGCCAAACATTCCGGACTTCTCGAATCATATCGAGATCAACATCACCTACGATAAGTTCTTCCTTATCTCTCGAACCTTGGACGATTAACTGGCCTCGTGGGTCTACAATGTAGGAGCTTCCATAGAACATCCCAGTTTTCCATGGCTCTTCTCCAACGCGGTTTATTGCAGCCATGAAATATCCATTTGCTACGGCGTGTGCAGGTTGCTCAATACTCCACAGGTGTTCGGAGAGACCCGCAACCGTAGCTGATGGGTTGAATACTATCTCTGCTCCATTTAGTCCAAGTGCACGAGCTCCTTCTGGAAAATGGCGGTCATAGCATATGTAGATGCCGACCTTAGCCACTGAGGTGTTGAACACAGGATATCCAAGATTTCCCGGTCGGAAATAGAACTTCTCCCAAAAGCCAGGATCCAGATGTGGAATGTGCATCTTTCTGAACTTGCCTAGTTGAGTTCCATCAGAATCGAAAATGACTGCTGTATTGTAATAAACACCAACCGACTCCTCCTCGTACATAGGTACAATGAGTACGAGATGATGTTCTTCTGCGAGTTTCTGCATGCGCTTGGTCAGAGGACCGGGGATTGGTTGAGCATATTTGTACCATCTGCGATCCTGCTCAGCGCAGAAGTAAGGTCCATAGAACAACTCTTGGAAACAGAGAATCTGGACTTCTTGTTGTCTCGCAATGGTTGCGAATCCTTCATGTTTTCGGACCATCTTCTCAATGTTCTTCTCTATGGAGGCATCGTCGGACACATCGCCTTCCCATGTTGCTTGAACTAGACCTATACGGACCTTTCTCAATGTTATCACTCCACTTACTAGAGGGATTGAACTGATATTCTCTTGTCTAATAGGCATTTCCCAAACAATTTATGCTTGCTTTTGCATTAATCTTCTGAGGCCTTCCCATGTCCACACCAGACCTTATTGTCAAAAACGGAACTGTCGTTACTTCATCTGACACCTTCAAAGCAGATGTTGGTGTCAAAGATGGAAAAATCATAACTCTTGGATCTGAAATTAGCTCAGGACCTGGCACGCAGGTGATTGATGCAAACGGAAAATACGTATTTCCTGGAGGCATCGATGTTCATGTCCACTTTCAGCTTCCATTCTCAGGAACAGTTTCTGCCGATGATTTTGAGAATGGTACGAAAGCCGCAGCATGTGGCGGAGTCACTACAATACTTGACTTTGCCATCCAAACGAAAGGGCATTCAATAATGGAGGCTGTGGAAGCGCGTAGAGCTGAGGCTGATCCCAAAGTATGCATTGACTATGGTTTGCATGCGGCTATCACTGACTGGAACCCTCAGACCAAGGCTGAAATCAAGAAAGTCATCGACTACGGAATTCCCACTTTCAAGATGTTTATGATTTACAAGAATGAGGGATGGATGGCTGATGATGGCATGCTCTTTAGTGCCCTGGAAGAAACCTCCAAGTTTGGTGGTCACATCGGGGTCCATGCAGAGAGTGTTGATGTCTTGGACATGTTAATCGAGAGGTATGCAAAAGAGAAGGAGAAGTGGGGCGCATATGCTCATACTCTTTCGAGACCGTGCTATACAGAGGAGGAGGCAATTATCAGGGCAATCAAATGGGCGGAGGCCACTGGAGGTAAACTGTACATAGTCCACATGTCGACAGGCGAGGGTGCAGATGCTGTTAATGCTGCAAGAAAGAAGGGAGTGAGAGTTTTCGCTGAAACTTGTCCACAATACTTGCTTCTTAATGATGAGGTGTTCAAAGGAGAGAATGGGCACTTGTATGCTACATGCCCGCAGATTAAGAAACCACATGATAGTGAACGCCTTTGGAAGGGTTTAGCAAATGGTGATGTTCAGGTAGTAGCAACTGACACCTGCACTTTCAACACAAATCAACACAAAACAGAAAGCTGCCTGGAATGGCGATTTCAGAAAAATACCATTCGGGCTTCCTGGAGTAGAAACTATGGTGCCACTCATGTTTACTGAGGGTGTTGGAAAACATGGATTCTCAGTGAATCATCTCGTGTCTCTTGTCAGCACCAATCCCGCAAAGCTCTTCGGAATGTATCCCGAGAAGGGAACAATAGCTATTGGCAGCGATGCAGATCTGGTTGTCTTTGATCCTAAGAAGAAAGTTACAATAAAAGCCGAGAACCTGCAAACCAATTGTGACTGGAATCCATTTGAAGATTGGAAACTTGAAGGATACCCTGTTACTACAATCTCAAGAGGAAAGGTTGTAGCTGAAAACGGCAAATTCGTAGGCGAAGTGGGTCGAGGCAGGTTTCTAAAACGAAAGCCCTATGGAGAGCTCTGAACCGGCTTCTCGTCAAGCTCATAAGTCATTAACCGCATCCAAGTTCTATGCGATTTCCTAACAACCGCGCCTATCATGTGATCTATGATGACTCGCTAACAGATGCAGTCAAGTATGCGTCTGAAAACAATTGGACCAGTATCGTACCAGATATTGGAGTCCCTGCTTTTTCGCCAGAGAGAATAACAACTGATGAGCGTGCATATCTACAAGGTATGTCACGAAACCTATCAATCGGGTGGGGATTCCATGCAGCTGGCGACAATGTCAGTCTCTTCTCGACCTATCCTCCGATAAGAGCTGGAATCATTCAGTACTTTAAACAGACCATCAACCTTGCTCGAGAGATAAGCACAGGACCCACCAATGTAGTAATTCATGCAGGCGCTCCTCCGAAATTCCGGAAGGCACGGAATCAACTTGGAAATTTCAATGAAACGCACATCGATGTCTACGCTGAAACTCTCCGTGAGATTTTGACAGAACTGATAGACCATGCTTCTCCTCATGTCAAAATCGCAGTTGAAAACACTGGCTGGACACCGTTAATTCGAGAAGTAGTGCGGCAGCTTCTCCCAACAGGACTAAGAATCTGTTTTGATATTTCCAAGCTCTATGATCCTGGATTCAAACTCATAGAAGAGGATTGGAATTTCATACAGGAACACAAGGGATTCATTGAGGTTGTCCATATCCATGATATAGTTCCACAGCTTGGCTCGCATCAGGTTGTGGGAGAAGGGATCATAGACTTTGAACGGTATCTCCGCTTTCTGAGTCACCTCCCTCACAAGCCTCAGTA
>RDNZ01000051.1 GCA_011364905.1 Candidatus Thorarchaeota archaeon | reverse complement strand
CTATGATATGAAGAAGAATCGTAACAAAACAAACTATGTCTGGATAGACCTTGCAGACCAGTTTACTGAACCATGTCTTGCAGAGGCACGTCTTCGACTACGACCTCGTGGATACTCAGCAAAAGAGACCGCTAAGGTTCAACCAGATCACATTCGCCAGTTCTTTGAGAGAGTCAAAGTCAAGGGATATCTGAATGACATTCTAAAATATCTGTATGAGAATGGCAAGCTTCCATCATTTGACCTGAGAACAAGAAAGAATGAAAGAAAGGTCATAATCATCACTGGTGCAGACACGATTCGAGATGCCACGCCAACTTCTCATCAAGAGAAGCTCACCATTCTGATAGACCGTTTACTTAGCAGTCTTCCGGACAGGGAAGACACCACCATCTTTTGGTTCGACTCTCCAGTCCCCTCCGTTGAGAAGGCCATCCCCTACTCAAGCAGAGCCCTCATTCCTTTTCATGAGACCTCCTCTCTCGGAGAAGTGGTGACAGAGATTGTCTGGAATCTCCCAGTTGGACCCAGAGGCGTACTACAACCTGAGAAATGGGCACTTCCAACCATTGGCGATTCTCCGATGCACGATGACATCAGGGTTATTGTTCGTCACAGACCTGATAATCTACAGGTTGAATTGACTCATGTGCCCTTCCTGAGAGGGTGGTCGAAACGGTTCCGGAACAGGGGGACTGGGTTGGTCGTCGGAGAACAAGAAACAGACGTCATGGTCCCTGACAAGTCACTCCGACATCGTATGAAACTCCTCTCTCTTACTATGATCCCTTGGCTGGTGAAACTATGGCCTCACGAGATTCTGGTGGAAGGATTGGAGGAAACACTTGAGGAGGAGTTTACTCAAATAAAGTCCGATAGTCGAGGACTAAGGAAACCTCTGACCATTACGAGAACTCTCCTCACCGATTCGCCCTCTAGACCGCCTAGTATTCTTGATCTTGTGATATTCAGGCTCCCTGAAACCGTGGACGCAAAGTCATTTCAGGCGATGACCGCTGGGAAGATCAACTCACAACGCCTCTATCGCTCTCCGCGTAAGTTACAGACTCAACCACTCTCACAAGTTTCAACCCTAGACTTTACAGAGGAGTTGCCAACGGCCGAGGGAGAGGTTGAGCAGGAGTGGTTGTTTGGAATCAAGTTCGAGAGCGATGATGACAGCCTCCTTCCTTGGTGGATTGTAGTCCAAGAACCCGATCATCCATCCAGAATGCTTGTTGGTTGCTTCACAAATAGGCCTGCTGACAAAGACGGATTTCTCTGGGCAGAGACCAGCCAAGAGATGATGAAACAATCAAGCGCGGATGACATCCTCGGTTTTACCCAGACGACAATAATTGGTAGAAAAGGGGAGGACCGATTGGAGATATGGAGCTCTTGTGATAGTAGTGATGCAGTCCACGAGGGGGCACTTGAACTGAAGAGTCAGGGTCAATCAACGACAGGTCACTTGCGCGCAATGCGTCAAACCTCCACAGAAGAACCACAAGTCAAACCCTCACCTCCTAATCGACCATCCGAGGTTATCTATAAACGGATAGTCAACTCACTGCGAATGCATCTTGCAACGGTCACCTCTCCAAATCCAGTACATTTGCGACTTGAGATGGAAGAGGAAGTCTGCAAAGTCACTCTTTTGAACGAATGGGACACAATTATTGAAGAAACTGATATTGAATACACTGCGGATCTGATTTCTTTTCTACGATGGCCCATGATTAAAGGCGGACCATTGTTCACTGACTCCGGCGAATATGTGACTTGGAGTGTCTTTGATGATATTGACTTTGGTGAGTTGGACTTCATCAGACCTTATGTCACATTCACTGCAGCAAGGAAGACTCCCAAGGAGCTTCCAAAGAGAGTGGCTCAGTTCTTCGATGATTCAGAGGAACTCTCTATGAGTATTGCACACGATACGTCATTATGTCCCATTGCGCTAGGTGAAGGAGTAGACCATGAGAAGTGCTGGATGATAATCTTGCCATCCAGATGCCCAACTCTGGTAAAGAAACAACTGGGTGGACCTTTTACAGGGGAGGAGATGAATGGTCTGCTTTCTCCACGAAGAATCTATGCAGGTAAACTCTACACCTTTGGCATCACACCTCCAGACTTGTCTGAGAGGGATGAGAGCGTAGTCTTCCATGAAGAGAGATACATCCGTATGTTTCTCCGAGAGATTGGAATTCATCTGAAACCATTAGACCCTGGAACATTCTTGAAGGTCGCAGATCAGAAATGGATGATCACAATAGCATGGGAAGGAAGATACCTTAGATGGCAAGCACAGTCAAATGTAACAGGGCTCTTCCTCAAGGGCGGAAACCATGGCATTAAACTTGTTAATGGAAACAGTGTTCGGGAGGAATGTAGCCGACTACTCAATATCGTCATCTCTGACATTCCAGCTGGAAAAATTGTTGATTATGGCGACTTAGAAAAGAATGTGCTATCAGGCCTCAAGAGATTGGGATACTCGAAGACTCCTCCTAAGTGTGAACTCAGGTTCATTGACCAGTCGGAAAACATTTGTCGGTACGGAGTCTTTCTTGTTGATGGGTCTGCCACGGAACCAATGGAAGTCTATTGCATTCATGCTAAAGAACCAATGAGTGAAGAAGTTCTCCTTGAGGAGATTGAAGCGAGTCTAGATACTAGTGCTTACAACATAGTGAATACTGGTGTTTTCATGGAGAAGTTAGCCGCGTGGGTAAGTGCGAATGTTGTTTCTCTCGATGAGGAACCGGAAGAAGCTACAGGATGGACAGTTATGTTGTCCGAGGACGTTGAAACAGGAGAGATCCGTTGGACAGCAGAATGCGGAGTTTTGCGGAGGGTGGGTATCATGTTTACTGAACCTAAGGGGATACGGAAACTTGGGGAAGAAATGGCTTACAAGGACATGAGAGATATCTTTGAGAGCGAAGTTGGTAAGGAATTGCGAATAATCAATAATCTTGATGATGTATTGGAACAGCAGATTCCCGAGATAATTAGGAACTACCAAGAAAATGCAGACAACCCTGATGAATCCTAAAGGTTGCGCAATTCTGGGAGACTAAAACGAAGTTTGACAGTCAACTTTTGGACTGTCTGTGATAATCGTTAAACGGTGAAATTCATCAGTCGTATTCTGAATGATGCTCGAAGTTTCATGCATCTGTTCACAACCCTTATTGTATTCTAAATAAGGTCACACTTTTATCATGAAGGAGTCCAAATTAGCGGTTCTTTTTGACTGCTTAATCTATACGCTGCATACAGACTACACAAGAATGGAGCAATCAATAAATTCAGAAATCAGACAGTCACTGGATATGCACACAAGCATATTGCTGTGACAAAGAATCCAAGACCAGCAGAATGCGGTTGTTCAAGAAACTTTTTCAGATCATCCATGTACCAGAACCAGAAGTTCTCAGGAATTTTGAGAATGTACATGTGATAGAATCTGTCGCAACAAAACGGTTTCTCAAGCAACTTCATCTTTTGGGAGAAGTGAAGACAGTTGTTGCTTTTGCAGATTGGGACAACTTCTCCAGATTAGTTTCTGAAGCATTGCACACTAAACAAAGTGTTAAATCAGAGCTCGGTGCATTACTATGCGACGGGGAGATTCCAATGGAATCAGCAATAGGGAAAGGTGGATTTCGTGAAATATCAGAAAAGAGTAAAGCTGATCTCATTTCTATTTATTTCTTTAATAGTCCTGATGACAGCAATAGGTACACTTCCAATAACCATGGGTCATGGAATGGATGGAGCAAGTAGTGGGAATAATTTCTTAATTTCAGAGTTCTCAATTCTGGGACAAGAGCTTACAGAACAAACCGATTCTATGTTAACCATGGGTTCTCATAAGGTTATCTCATCCTTTATCAATAGGAGTTTTGCAGAAATAGTTATAGAAGTTGATCCTGTTGAAAATAATAATTATTCAGCTGAATTAGCTGCAATACCAGGATACCCTGATGATACTGCCTATGAAATGGTAAACGTTGACAAAAGCCATAATTGGATTGATAAAATAAACATGCCCAATCCTGGACAAGGAGTCACAGCCGCCATTGTTGACACTGGTGTTCATGCCCATGAAGATCTGATGTATAGGCCTGATGGTACATTACGTACAATGTGGTACATTGATATCAATTGGTATTACGAGGGTTTTTGGCCTTTTGGTCACTATGTATATCAAGCATGGAACTTCTTTATTGACTCTGAAGATGATTGGACGTCTTACAGCGTCTATGAACATGATTCTACTCAGATGCTTGGAGTGTATGATGGCCGCGACCACGGTACTGGAACTGTAGGAACATTTCTACGGATGGCTCCTTATGTGGACCTAATTGTGGTAGATTATAAGGACACTAATCAGAGAGATTTTGCCTATGAATGGGCGTTAGGGTTATTGAATTCGTGGCATGATCCTGACATTGTCAGCTGTTCATGGGGTTTTAATAATGGATGGACTGGACTTCAAAATGCAGTAGATAATCTTGTATCGGATGGAGAAACAGTTATGATCGCTTCATCTGGAAATTATCAAACCTCTGTATACTACCCTGCTAAGTATGCCAATGTAATGGCAATTGGTGCGGTATATACTCGAGATGAACCAGATGAAGGAGAAATGACCTGGTATTCTAATTATGGTCCTGAAATTGAAGTGGTAGCTCCAGGTACATATGTTTACGCACCAATTCAAAACGACGAGGATGACAATGGACATTTAGACGATTTCGGTGATTGTGAAGGAACAAGCTTTTCAGCACCTCTTGTAGCAGGAGAAGCAGCAATGACATATCAGCTATTATCAAATGCTAGAGGTTCTAATCCTTCAAGTTCGGTAGTAAAGGACTTTCTTAAGTATCATTGTGATCCAGGTGGTCAAGATACTGATCCAGATGATTATAGTTGGACTGGGGAACGTCAAAATGACTATTATGGCCATGGGATCATAGATTCTTGGGAAACGTTGAGTTTTGCATGTCTAGATGACTTTCAAGATTATGATACAAACAGTTGGGGATGCCATCCCATAACAACTGCCAATGGGCCCCGTTTCGATCCCTATCTTTATCAAGGTAAAATGTATATGACAGATTCTTCAGGAGACAAAGTAGTAGCTTATCAATGGACTGGGCTAGGAATTCAAAAACTAAGAGTAAATCCAGATTATGATAAGTATTTTTCATTTTACACAAAACGCTCAAATGGCTATGCATTGGCTTACCATGATTTTTACCCAGTTTATCAGGCCCCTAATAACTATGTGAAGGTAAGATTCTATGGCAAATATCTCCAGGTCTACAGGATGTACCAAGGTTCTTCAACAAAGCTATATGAAGAGGATGTCTTCAGCCACACGGGATGGTGGTGTTATGATTGGCAACAAGTTGAAATTCATATCTATTATGAGCATTCCCCATCGGGATATTATTTAAAACTAAGGATTGCACGGCGAGCTGATGGACAGACTTATACTTCAGCCGTCATTACCTTAGCGGGACCAATAGCTTATAACACACTTTACATGCAGGGGCCCGTAGTCTGTGCTTTCAGAGGTGGATGGGCATCAGGAAACTACGGTTATGCCCTTTGGGATGAAATTCGGGTGTCTCAAGTCCCCTCAGGTGGATTGCTAGGTTAAAGAAGGCTACAAGAGTGAATTCACCCCATTTAGTTCGAAAATTGCAGAACGCATGGAAACAATTATCAAGACCAAGAAAAATTCTTGCTGGTTGCATAATTATTTCATGTATAGTTGGTGGGGGATTCACTCTTCATTTAGTCAATCTTTGGCTTGGGAATGCGGATGGTGAACCACCCCGACTCGTATTATACCTAAAAATCACTGAAGAATTTGTTTATAGTAACGGAACTGTATCATTTGCTGTTATTTGTATAGTTGAAAGCTACAAGAATTATCCAATCCCTGAAGGTGATCTCTATCTGATCGAAAAAGCATTCATATGTGTTGAGGACGACCTGTTAGAATTCAATTCTACTCTTGGCGAAATAAAAACCACTAGTGAGATAACTGTGATTGAAGGTGATTTCTCACTAAGTGCAAATGAAGATGTCAGCCTGACGTTTCAAACCTCTTTTGATCTTCATGATTTGTCACATATATATGTAGGTGTCCTTGCAGATGGCCCTACAGGTGTTCGTAGGTGGGATAGATATACAAGTATAATTCCCTGATAGCATTTCAAAAAGCATCGTTTCTTCGATAATACAAGAATCCAGAGGCGGATTTTGTATTTCTGGTGGTCCTGAATTAACTCGGCAAGTTCCAGAAGGAACAAGATTCAAACAACGATTGAGTGAACTAGGTGAAACGCAATCAGAGTATGTGAGCGGAATTAGCCACTCACTTTTCAAATTGCCTCAGGTCTTCAAGTGGTGATGTTTCTATCCCATGCATACGTCTAAAATAATCCACCATTGGTTTTGTGTTCAAATGGGTATATAGCTTGGTATGTTAGAAGACTCAGACCAACCCAAGACCCGTCTGATAATGTGATGTTTTCCTAGATATAATATAACGGTTCAAAGTGTTATGTAGGGCGCACCAAGTTTTATCAAGGTTTTTTGTAACTACCACCCGCCCTATCAGATAAAAACAAAGAACCAAAGTGCCTTTAATCAGGAGGCGGAGAGTGGTTTGGAGAGGAAAGATTACAAACAGGTTTTACTGGTAGGATTATTCTTCATTGTAATTGGATTGGGTGCCAGCCCGAGTGGCAGTCCCGTTTTCAGCCCTGAAGCAGTTGTAATTGGTGCAATGATAGTGAGTATTGGTATCCTTCTTGATATCTTAGCTATTGGAAGTCTGCTAGTAAAACAAGATATGGATCAAAGAGCTTCGTTACTACACATCTATGGGCTTCTCTTGATTGGAGCTGGACCTGCATTTCTAATTTTGTCACAAATCGCAAGGTATGGTATCGGTTATTACTCTTGGAGAATTGGTACAACTCTAATCTATTTTAGAACATCAAATTGGTGGTTTTTCTTCTTAGCGGGTGTAGTGTTCATTTTTGTCGGTGCATTTCTAGTCCTATGGTCATGGCGTTATCGAAGAAATGTTAATGCATCGCCAGAAAGGTTTCTATAGCACCCTTTCTAGGTTAGATAGAAATCAGAATGCGATTTCTCACGTGCCTATTAGTTTTGAGTGTGCTCACTCATTATTTCTCGTTGAACTTGGACCACTTCCCCACTTGTCCTGCATTCTGCATATGCATCAAGCCATTCACGGTTTAACGTGATAAATGAAGGTCCCCACTTGAACACTGATAGAACATCCTCTGCGTGGTCAGGCATCCCTAGGATATAGAGAGCAGCTGCTATTGCTTCTGCAGTTGAGAGTTTGATGGGTTTGTAAGTGTTAATTGGATTTGCAGCTAGTAGGTAAGGCAGTGACCTCTGTGTTCCAGCTCGAGATGCAGCAAATATTGTCTCAGCCTTTTTCCAAGAGCAATCAAGTGCAACAAGCCCCGATTTCAAGATGGCATCTTTGTCAGCAGGTGAGAACGCAGTCTCAGAAACTGGATTCAGAACGACAGACCCACGAGGGATTAAACGCATAGTTCTGATGATTTTTGCCCGGTTCATTCTACCTAACCGAATACCAGTGCATTTCTTTGGGTCGCACTGGTCTGCATGGTAGATGAGTATCTCATGAGCATGTGTCAAAGAGGAATTCACCAGCATGCTTCTGTCAAAGGACAAAGGATTTCTGTGTTACCATATGCCAAGAGTAAGAGGAACTTCACATGCTCTATGAGCCAGACAACGAATGCGAAATCTGTGGGCAAGAAGAAAGATCACTCAGTATGTGTAAAATGTGCAAAGCTAGCGTATGCGAATCTTGCTTTGATTCAAAAAGCGAGATGTGTATTGCTTGTCAAGAGGCCCAGTGTCAAATCTGTGGGGAGTATCTGGCATCACGTGCCTGCAATAAATGCGGCAGATTAGTATGTGAAGACCACGGAATCAAAATCAATGAATCTACTGTGTGCGATATCTGTCGGAAGAGTGAACAATGAGCAAGCAACTAGTTCAGATTGGAATGGATGACATCGACAGTCCAGAAGGAGGATGCACAACACACTTTGCAAGCCTCTTGGTAGAGAAACTCAACAAGAAAAACGTCGAGTGGATGGACTATCCAAATCTCATTCGTCTGAACCCGGGAATTCCGTACAGAACCAGAGGGAATGGTGCTGTGGCCCTTCGGTTCCGCGTCGACCAGAACGAAGTAGCCTCTCTCTCTGGAATGGTGGAGGATCTAATCCACAATTACGTAGACAATAAGTACCCAAACACAAACCCCGGAGTTGTCTTTCTTTTCAATGAGGTACCCAAACAGGTACGAGACTTGGCGAAGCTTGCTATGTGGCGCGTAGTCCCCATTGAACTTGCTCAGAGACTGGTTACGCGATACAAAATCAATCACTATGCGCAAGGGAATGAAAGAGGACTCATTGGAGCCCTTGCATCGGTGGCTAATGATCTTAGTGAAGACTATACGTATGAGTACATCGCCTATCGCGCCCTAAAGGACTGCAAGGAGTCAAGGGGAGTAGACGCAGAGTCAGTGCTCGCAATGAATCAAAAGATGGGCAATCGCGTCTTTTCCAATATCGACCCTGCAACCAATAAGATATTGATTGAGCCTCATGGACCAGATCCCGTCATCTTTGGAGTGCGGGGTGAAAAAGCAGAGTATGTCATCGAAGCGGCAAAGCAAGTGAGGAGCGCTCAACAGGTTGAAAGATGGCTGGTTTTTAGAACAAATCAGGGAACAGGAGGACATCTGAAACATCAGGTTGAAATCAAAAACCTGAGGCCATACATGGCGACAGTAGTAATCGGGAAGGTGAATATTAAACCAAAAATGACTGAAGGTGGGCATGTGATCTTCAGTATTACTGATGAAAGCGGTTCGGTGGACTGCGCCGCCTATGAGCCCTCAGGTGAGTTTCGAGAAACAATCATGAAACTAAAGGTTGGAGACCTTGTTGGAGTGTATTCAGGAGTCAGACCAGCTTCTAGAACACACGGTCTTACCCTGAATCTTGAAGGTATTGAAGTGAAAGAACTAGCAAAAACAAGTGTGTTCTCAAATCCATTATGTCCAAGTTGTGGAAAGAGAATGAAGAGCGCAGGTCGTGGGAAGGGTTTCAAGTGCACGAAGTGTGGTCTTAAGGACACGGAAATTACCAAGATTGAAACTGTCGTCAAGAGAGAGATCCATGCAGGGTTTTACTTGCCTCCAGCCAGGGCGCAGAGACACCTAACAAGGCCCCTAGTTCGTATGGATAAAGCAAACAGTGGGAAGGCAAGCCATCTCGTCGCCAAATGGTATAGTCACTGAGAAGATAGTAGTTGCATAAGATGTGAAAATACTAGACTCTTCGACCTCGACGACCACCGGGTTTTCTTGTACCATCATGTGGCATAGGTGTTACTTCATCGATAATACCAATTCGAAGTCCAGCTCTGCTAAGCGCTCGTATCGCAGCCTGTGCTCCCGGACCTGGAGTTTTGGGTCCATGACCACCAGGAGCTCGTACTCTGATGTGGATACCATAGATACCTTTGTCCTTGGCATCACGTGCTGCTTGGAACGCAGCCTGCATTGCGGCATGAGGAGATGACTCATTCCTATCAGCCTTGACCATCATACCTCCAGAATACCTTGCTAGTGTTTCGGCACCAGTAATATCAGTGATCATAATGATAGTATCATTATACGAAGCAAATATGTGAGCGATACCCCACTTGTCACGATCATCCTTACTCATTAGGAACATCTCCATTAGAGCCAATGTCCTCATTGGTCACAGGTTCTTTCTCATCGGATCGCTGAGGACGCTCATAATCATCCGCATCTTCTAGGCGAGCCGCAGAAGCACGTGTAGCAGCATCAGATGCTGCAATCCTAGCGGGATGTGATGCATCATTAAGAGCAGACTTCGGGGAATAGTTAATTCTGCTCTCCTCCGTCACCGCAATCATTCGCCTAGGTGTATTGATACGAGCTCCATCAAGAGCAATATGACCATGGGTCACGAGCTGTCTAGCATGATGCATCGAACTGGCTAGTCCCTTTCTAAAAACCACAGTCTGCAAACGTCTTTCGAGAACATTTTCCATGGTCAGGTCAAGCACGTGGTCAAGAGTTGGTTCGGTTGTGAGCATCCCAAGACGTGTTAGTTTATCCACAAGTTCTCGTTCTTCCTTTTCCCTCTCCGTGACTGGAAGGGCTAGGAGATGACGAGCTTGTCTACGGTAGTTTGAGAGATCAGTCTTGTGCTTCCAGAGCTCCTTCTTGTTTCTCAGTCCATAGCTGCCAATCAGCTGAAGCTCTTGCTCGAACCGGTCGCTATCAAATGGCTTCTTAGGAGCAACGTACTTCTTTTTCTGCTTCCGTGGATCACCCATCAATCATTCCCTCAGTGCCTTTGTAATTCTCTTCCTTGAAACTCCTACTGCCATTCCACCTCGCCCAGTAGTCCTTGTATGCTGACCTCGGACCTTTAGACCGAGCGAGTGACGATGTCCTCTCCAAGACTTGATTCGTCGAAGCCTATCAATATCATTTCTCTGAGCGAAGTCTAAATCAGAACCAGTCAGGTGCAACATCCTTCCGCTCATTCTATCTCGCTGCCTATTGACATACCAGTCAGGAAAGTCAGAAGCCACAGGGTCTTTGATTATCTTCTCGATTTTTTTGACCTCAGCATCCGTTAAGTTGCCGAGACGTTGGGATGGGTCCAATCCAAGCTGATCCAGTATTGTTTTGGACAACCTGAGGCCAACTCCCTTAACACGGGTAAGCCCCTGCAATAGGTTTTCCTGTCCATCAATGTCGCTTCCCGACAATCGGACAATATGACGATAATCTTCGGACATGGTCTATAACCTCATCTGACTGGTCTGAGGCGTGTTCGCGTCTTGGAGATGCCTTATAACACTTACCATCAAGCCGCGCTCTTTCTGTGAAAAACACAGGACGTGGGGGTGTTCAAATGAGAAGATACCTGATTAAGGTGAGAGATGGGCATATTGGAAAATAAAGACTCGATATATCGAGAACCGCGAATCACAACATCAATTCTGGCCAACATTCCGGAGTGTCTGTACAGTGTACTTCAAGACAACCTACTAAGGCTACAAAAGAGGGGAGCATCCATCCTAGTTTCAAGTAACAGTTTAGCAAATCGATTCATTCTGGACCGATGGGGGATTCGATCATCACAAAGGCGACGGTACAAGAACCTGTTCAGCACAATCAGAAAGCAGTGTCGTGCCATATTCCGCAACTATCTGGCGGGTGGCAAAATAAAATGGAGAACTCATGAAGAGGAGTTAGTTTTTGGCGTGTACAAGTTCGATGAAGTTCGGGGAAACTTGATCCTCGGATTCGTGCCCTCTCGTGGATATTTGGCTTGGAGCCGTGTTTCTGAAGATTTATGATGATTTTCCGGTCCAACAGTTTCTGCTGCCAGGTATCGCCAATATGCCATACCATGACGAACCATGACATTTCTTAGGCATGTCTTCTTGATCTATAGAGTCCTACAAGATTTAGTACGATTGCGAGCCCAGTGAGAAGACCTACAAGGAAGTCCACCAGGGTTCCAGTACCTGCAAATCTGTCAATCAAAAGGGCAGCTGAAAGGCAGAGGCCACCAAAGGGAATTAACGCACCATTCTTCCGAATCACCAAACTAGGTCACCATGCGAGCCTAGCTGGGCACTACTATAGTGATACTGTTCGACGCAAGATTTGAAGTGGCGCCTGGGATGAGATTTGAACTCATGCCTCCCAAAGGGAGAGCAGCTAACCGTTCGACAGGTAGTTAGACAACTGCCGTCTCCAGGCTGCCGCCGTCGCCGCTTGGCTACCCAGGCATAGTGAACGGGGAGCGCGGGTAATCCTTTTCATCTTTTCCCTCATACTGATTCTTTGAGAATAATACACAACGAATTACTCATCCCTTCAATCTTAGCGTCAACCGAGGTACGACATTTCACCGACATAGTTGATGTTTAACATCTCTTTGACGCGATCTGGTTCACGAGTGTGACCCAGTACCCAAGCGAGCTTTACTAACGCCGCCTCGGAGGTCATATCATATGCACTCATAGCTCCAACATCCATGGCTGCCCTACCAACCTCATAGATTGAAAGATCAGCCTGCCCAAAGGCGCATTGAGAGCTCACTACTACAAAACAGCCCTGGTCAATTGCTTGAAGAATTCCGCCTGTTAGGGCATTCTCATCGGAGGGGAGATTTCCAGATCCAAAACCCTCGATTATTATCCCATGAAAACCCATGTCCACAATTCTGGCAAGTGCCTGAGGCGGAAGTCCGGGAAAGACCTTCAATAGAAACACTCTGTCATCAAGACGGGTATCGAACCTTGGAACAAGACTGTGGTCACGCTTTTTCCTGTTTTCATAGAGAATAATGTCGCGAGCAAGAACACCAATCGAGGAAGGATCCATTGAATCAAAGGCATCATAGGAGTTTACCCTCACTTTCTTCGCTCTGGTAGCACGATGTATCTCTCCATTGAACACAATACAGGTTTCTCCAAGGTCCCCGAAAGCGGCGACTCTTATGGCATCTAGAAGATTCCTTGGTCCGTCGCTCCAGGGAATAGAGGCAGGAATCTGTGCGCCTGTAAAAACGATTGGCTTGCCAAAATCCTGGACCATAAAACTAACTGCTGCGGCGGAGTAGGTCATGGTGTCAGTCCCATGTGAAACAACTATGCCCTGAAGATCCGGCATCCCTTCATTGACTTCCTTGATAGCGCTCGCAAGTTCTTGCCAGTGATGAGGCTGTGCATTTGCTGAGTCGAGCTGAAATAATTCCCTCTGAACCACCTCAACATTTCCCAAGTTTTTAGGTAGTCGGTCAAGTAGCTCTTCAACTGACAAGCCTGGTCGTAGGGCGTGGATACTTGGATCATAGATGCTTGAGATAGTCCCGCCAGTTGTGATCAGGCAGATCTTAGACACTTCTTCTGAGGACAATAGAGTGCACCCAGTGAAGTGACCTAGCAACTAGATTTATCCATGTTGTGATTATTGAAAAACGAGATTGGTGATTGTAGTTGTATGACCTGACCGTGGTTGGTGGAGGTCCCGCAGGCGCAACGTGCGCTCGCTTGGCAGCAGAGGCCGGACTAGATGTAGTCCTGCTCGAGAAAGCGCACCATCCCAGAGAGAAACCGTGCGGAGGTGCCCTTGGACCTCAAGTGAGCAAGAGTCTTGACATAGATATTTCTCCTGTTGTTGAACGAACCTTTAACGCGGCTCAAGTACATACTCCCTCTGGGAGCAAAGTCACACTGACCAGTAAGGAATTCAAAGGGCATATTGTAACTCGTAGCACCTTTGACACGTATCTTCTTCAGAAGGCAAAGGCTGCGGGCGTTGAAGTCATCCAAGGAGTAGAAGTTGTGGGGGTGGAACAGCTTCGAGCAGGGATTAGAGCCTTGGCTGTAGGGGACTCATATAAGTCACAACTCCTTGTCGGGGCAGACGGTGTGAACAGTATTATCGCCAGCGAATTGGCTATCCGAGATAAGTGGGCACCAGATAAGATTGCTTTATGCTTCTATGCGAATGTTCCAATGGAGACCAATGATGTTGAATCGATACTAGTTAAATCGAAAACTAATGGATTGCCTAGCATCGAGTTGTATTTTGATCTGATATCTTGGGGATATGGTTGGTGTTTTCCTAAGAAGGAGGGCCTCAACATTGGGATTGGTTGCCGAATGGATAAACAAGTCAATCTCACCCGAGAATGGGAGAAGTTTGTAGCGAGAGTTCAAGAAGAGAAAGGAATCAAGCTCGATGTTCGCAAGAGGACCTCCTGGAGAGTTCCTCTGGGCGGTAAGATTCTTCGCTGTACCTCAAGAAGAAGCATGTTGGTTGGTGATGCAGCCGGACTCGTATCCCCGCTAACAGGAGAGGGAATATCATATGCAATACAATCAGGGAAATTGGCAGCTAAAATCGCAGCTGAAACAGTCAAGAAAAAATCGCCCATTCATGTTGTAGAATACGAGAATCAACTTAAGAGGTCAATAGGTCGGGAACTCGCAGACACCAGATGGATTTCGGAGATTCTCCATAAATCATCCAATAACAAGGATTTGTTGTTCCAAATCGCAGCTGAAGACTCGATAATGATGAAGTACATGACAGATCTAGTATCGCGAGTCACAGCATTCTCAGAGGTCAGATCAAGGATGGTGAAACGAATGTTGACAAAACATCCACTGAAGTCTATCCGACTTGGACTGAGGATGTAGGTTACTGATTTTGAGGATTCATGATGACTGCGCTGCCATCTTTGTTGAGTCGTATTCTCATGAGGTCGCGGGCCAGGATAGAGTTGGAAAAGATAGAGCGCGCTTCATTGATTATATCCTCTCCTTCGTAATACCTTGGACTGTAGTGCGTAAGAATAAGCAACTTGGCTCCTGATTCTTTAGCAAGCTCAGCAACTGATGCAGCTGTCGAGTGGCCTCTTTCTTCTGCTAGAGCTGAGTGTGTGGATGTATACATGGACTCACAAATCAGGACATCTGCACCATTAGCAGCTTTTCGGAGTTCTTGGCATGGTTTCGTGTCTCCAGAGTAGACGATTTTCAGTGGTGGCGGACTAGGTTCAGTCACTTCTTCTGGTGACACTTTCCGCCCATCTTCTAGATCTATAGACTCACCTGTAGCAAGAGCTTTCCAAAAAGCTCCTTTGGGGATACCAAGTTCTTCGGCTTTTTCTGGCAGAAACTTCCCAGTGGAACGAGACCACACAATCTCATATCCCAATGCATAGCCACGATGGTCGACCTCGAAAGCTCGGACAGTGAGGTCTTGCTGATTGAATATCTCACCAGGGCTAATTGCGTGGACAACAGTTTCAAAAGTGGTTCCCAGGTTGATTGTGGATTGGCTAACCTTGACGTACTCGATTAACTCCTTCGGACCATAGATATTCAGTGGTTTTATCCTGCCAAGAAGTGAGAATCGCAACAAGAGGCCCGGAAGACCCAGTACATGGTCAGCATGAACGTGGGTCACAAAGATGGCCATTTTCTTGTTAAGTCCTAGCTGCGCTTTCTCAAACTGCCTTTGTACATCCTCGCCTGCATCAAAAAGGAGAATCCATCCTTCATATCTAATTGCTATTGCAGGGTGGTTACGTCTTTCAGTTGGAATCGAACCTCCAGAACCAAGGATGACTATCTCAATCATATGCGACTCATTAATACGACATGCATAATCCAAGATTAGGGTTGCGTCATTGGAGATTCAAGCTAAGTCGAGGGGAATGTTCACGGGAGATGCCTCTCTCCTCACCACACTATATGTCAGCGCATCGAAGTACTTGGAAACATCCCATTTCCAAGTGTCGTTTCGTCGGTCATACATATTGGTCACTTTGGTTGACTGTCCTGTGCCTGCGGCCACGACATACGCCTTGTAATCATGGATCTTCGAAGTTTCATCATTGAGAACCGCAATCAGACTGCGTCCAGACCCAGCAGGCAATGCAGACACGAGGAGGACTTTCTTCTCACCAGGGTCCTCAATATTCTGGATTCGGCTTTGATACGTGATTGGTAGATGGTTCCATGCTGTAATGATGTCACCTGAGCATTCGGGACTGAGCAGACAAATCACTCTATCACTGAGACGCGGGATATTCACTCGTGCTCTTGGTAGTACTACCCTGTTTCTAATAATCTGAGACCTCTTCCGAAAAGCTGTGGAAGTGGATAAACCTGTAGACCTTACGATGTCATTTCCTGTGCTGTCGAATTCATCAACAAGAGCATCTATTATTCGTACATCTGCATAAGTGAACTTTCTCGATTTTCGTGGAGTGGGCGTAGCTACATCAGCCAGCAATAGAGAGTCGCCACCCTTACGCAGCATTAGACGAAAATGGAGCAGGTCAAGACGCCATCCATCTTTACCATTAAAGTAACGGCCACTGAAGAAAGGTCGTCCGTCAGAAAGGGACCAGATAGATGCACCGCCTGTTGTGCTGCGAAACGAGCGTATTGTGTCAAGAAGCTCATGTTTCTTTTGATGAGGGATCGTGGCGACTACAAATACCAAAGGAGAGTATCCATCAACCATGAGTGTCTTTTGGACATAAGGACCTGAAAGGACCAGAGATGGAGATTCAAAAACAATGAGCACACGTTCAAGCTCTAGTTTCTGAGTGTTAAGCATTCCAACCGTCCTCAGTACTCTTGATTCGCTGAGTCGCTTCTGAGCACGTCTTGTTTGAGCATAGCTCAAACCGGACTTTTTGGACAGAACACTGAGAGTATCTCCAGGATTCTTTATTGCAGCTTCCAAAAACGGGAGTTCAGTCCTTGATAGTCTAGAGATATTATCCTCCCACAAGTTCACAATTAGGCTCATGATGTCTCTCTGAGAGATTATTGATACGCCTCCCAGATTGACGACTTCCTCCAGACGCTGGGTCAAGAGTGAGTAAAGACTTCCTCTATACGAAGTGACCATTAACCGTAGTTGTTCAAACTCTTCGTCCGCCTGAAACACTTGGAGTTGTCCGCCTTCCTCGAATGTCTTCACAAAACGCAATATTGCAGTTGCACTTGGTGAGAGTTTGCTTTCAAAGACTTGTCTTTTGTCCTCAGTCATTACTGATTCATCCTGCCTGTGGGCGTCGATTCTTGGCTGAGTCACAATAAACCCTCACAGAGTCTATACTAAAGTCGAGTAATACCCATGTTAGAATGTGTTCAGGATAGCATAAAAGGCCGTCAAAGTGGAGCGCTGTCTTTCCAGAGGGACTCAAAGTAGCTACTGCTCATCGCAGCGAAGATGGCATGGGAGGAGTATATCCCCAAGAACTCGTCACTCTCATCCCCACCAGCAAGCATGATTAACGTATCTCTATGATCAACCACCAGACCAGCTCCAAAAACCCGATCACGGGTTCGGACTTCGAATCTATTTGGAATGACCTCCTTCAAAGTGTCAGTGATTGAGGAAGTCAGGATTCGGACCTTGGCTTTGACATGAAGGACCCGTTCAACCACAGCGTCCACATCTTCTGCAGAGAGATCAAAGGATGGAAGAGAGAGGAGAACCTCCTCTTTGGCAGCACTTAGCATCTCCATGGCTTTTGCAAGGATTGCTGCCCGCCCATGAATGACCCAGACATCACGGGGAGTTACCTTCGTTTCCTTCTCGAACAATGGCTGGAGTTCTTCGACGACTACCTTGCTGGATTCCTTTAGGCGTTCCTCCCAATCAAGCCGAACTAAGCGCATTACTTCTGTAGGAGCTTTGGCGATGTATGTTGTTGGCTTTGTTCTTTTTATCTGAATGAACTGCTTCTCTTCTAAGCGCCCCAGTACATCATAAATCCGAGAGTAGGGGACCTTTGATTTGCTGGAAACGTCAGATGCGCCCATCTGCCCCCCAGCAACTAGAGCAAGATAAGCATGAGTTTCATATTCCGTGAGACCGAGCTGTTTCAACGCCTTCAAGGTAGATTCGCTAACTGACATTGTTGTTCTTAGTTGAGGTCAATCTCTTCCGACTTAAGGATTGTCAAGCATAGAAGTGTACCAGCGCAGAAACCCCTCGAAAGCTTTCGTTCTATGAGAGATATGTACTTTCTCTTCAAGGGTCAGCTCTGCATAGGTCTTCGTGAAACCCACAGGCACAAAGATGGGGTCATAACCAAATCCCTTCTTCCCTCGAGGTTCAGAGGCAACAGTGCCTGACATTGATCCCACAAAGGTTTCGAGGTTTTTGCCATCACAGTAGCCCACAGCCGTCCTGAACTCGGACCTGCGGTTTTCCTTGGTCTTCATGAGAAGCAATATTCCTTCATACCCTATTGATCGTAGAACAGTTGCCGCATAAGAGCCTGGAAATCCGTTGAGCGAGTCAACAAAAAAGCCTGTGTCATCAACAACCACAGGTCTTTGAAGACTATCAAATGCTACGCGAGCTGCTGCTCGCGCGATTTCTTCTACGCGCTCAGAGCGAA
>RDNZ01000050.1 GCA_011364905.1 Candidatus Thorarchaeota archaeon | reverse complement strand
CGAAGTTGATCCAAGAGACCGCCAATGTCCTGATATGATACATTCGGTGCCTCTTCAATCTCCATGGCTCGTATTATTGGATCACGAGATGGAGGAAGCTCTTGTGTTATTGCAAATGACCTTTGATTCAATGCTACCAAGGCACCGGGTTGAAGTTTGTCTTTTGGAATTGATGATGCCACATGAACAACAAAATTAGGACCTGTGGAGCTTTTGACAATCGCTCTTCCATCTTCAAGCATCTCAGTCACTGTAGCTGTAATTAAAGGAGACTGTCTTAATTTCTCAAGTTCAGTCCTCAAAGTTTGAGTTTCTTTCTCAAGCCGGCTTCGTTCAGCTTGAAGAATTTGCTTCTCTGTTTCCAATGCCCTAAGCCGACGTTCTAGATGCCTAGTGTAGCTCTGTGAGTAGGTCGAATCATCGATATTACTCTCGTCTTTTGTATCTGTAGTACCTGGCATTGGATGGCACCTCAGCACATCAATCGCTAGAGATGTTTTAAGCATTGCTTTGAGGGAGCCAATTGACGAATTAGCTGCTATTAGTGCAAATGTATAGTCGGCAATCTTTATCAACTCTCTCCGACACCTTAGGAACTTGAGGGAATCTGCAGTGCCCAGTTGTGAATTATGTGGCCGAAACATGAAAGGTCGCGGAAGAAATGTGACGATTGAAGGTGCATCAATGTTGGTCTGTCCTCAATGTGCTTCCAAATTTGCTGGCCAGACTATATCTTCTGAAACTAGACCTATGGCTGCTCCTCGAACTCGCCCATCCTGGGTTGGCAGTCCTGAAAAACAAAAGCCTGCTCAGCGTAGTCGTTCATCTGCTCCGCAGTCCAAACCCAAACATGGGGTTCTGCTTGACGATATGGAGCTAATCGAAGACTATGCAGAGAAAATCCGCACCACAAGACAAAGAAAACAGCTCTCTCAAGAAGACCTCGCTCAAAAGATTGGAGAAAGAATCTCTACTCTTCAATCCATTGAAGCAGGTCGCTTAAAGCCAACAGGGAAGACCATTCGAGGACTTGAGCGAGAGCTCGAAATCTCTCTCTTAGAACCAGTTGGAACGACACCGATTAAGACGAGTAAGGACAGATCTGTTGCTGGTCCTACTCTTGGTGATAGAGTAGTTGTGAAGAGAAAAATGTCACAAAAAGCGCGTCAAGACGATGCCGAAGCGAAGTGAATATATAGTATTTGGACGTATAATACTATAGGTGTAAATTTCCAAAGCGGATATTTTCGCTATTATCTGGGTCAGTCGACTAGCCATATTACACACTTAGGTGATTACATCAATGGTTCATACGAATATCAATCACGACCTTTTCCGACTCGTTGTTGAAGAAATTGCGGGTAAAGAGGGGGTAGATGTATCGACTGTCCTAGTCAATGCAGAGGAAACCACTGATGAAGAAATTGCCACTAAAACTGACCTCAAACTAAACATTGTGCGAAGGATACTCTACAAACTTCATGACAACCATTTAGCATCATATAGAAGAATCAGAGATGCAAACACTGGCTGGTTTCTGTATTATTGGCGGATTGATCCCAAAAAAGCTCAGGCTCTTGTAAACCGAAAGAAGAGAATGGTACTCAGTCTGCTTGAACAAAGACTGGAACACGAGAGCAATAATGATCTTTACGTTTGTGTGAATCGTGATTCGTCTCCTGTTCCATTTGAAGAGGCAATGAATCTATCCTTTCGTTGCCCTACGTGTAATGGCCAACTTGAGTTTGTTGACAATGCACAAGCTATTTCATTCTTGAGAAAACGTGTTGAAGAACTCAAAGCCGATTTGGAAGCCACTTCATAATAGAATTACTAGTTTTTTAGACCTTTTACAAAAGGTACTTAGCACCACTGATAGACACCAGTTTTGGGTTTCAAATTGAAGACCATTGTTCTACTCCCAACTGCATACGGTGCATACAGAAATCGATTACTAGAAACGATTCGACTTGAGGTTTCTGAGATGGTCGCAGAACTTAATGCCGAGATTGTGAGTCTTAATACTGACAGTAAGAGTCACATTGTTGTATCAATCCGTGGCGAAGATGAAGAGTTCATCGCCAATGCGCTGGCCAAGGAATATGGTAGCTCGCTCCAATCGGAGGATCTAGTTCCCAATCGTACATACTCTGGCCAGTTGGTGGACGTTGGAAGAGTAGGATATGGAATATACTCGGACATTGGAGTCACTGACTCCAAGAGATTGGATGCACTAGTTCCACTTCATCGATTGCGTGATCAGTTCACTCTACATGGTCCTTTGAAAAAAATCGTCGAAGCATTTGTCCTTGTTGAACATCTTCCTGTCGAAGTGAACCTTACAAGTATAGACCTGTACAATAACAGAGTCGAAGGAGAATTCAACAAATCAACGTTGACTCGTATTACAGAATGGATGAATGATGACCATGAACGACTTTTGATATTTGGCGCCAATTATAAACAAATAGAGATTTCATTGAAGAAAACGAAACATAGAGAGGATATCTATGAGATTGAACAGCTAGGTAAGTTCGAGTTCTCACTCAAATGCAAGAGAAGTACACGTGCTTCCGGGATACTTGCGGCAATTGGTCCAAAACTCAGAGGTGTTCCGATGCATCTATTCATACCAAAAGAGCTTGAGGCGATGAAAGATGCCAAGACTTGATGTCTGGCTTGTGGAAAAAGGGAACTTTTCATCACGTCAAACGGCAAAGCGAGCCATCAAGAAGGGCCTAGTTCTTGTAAACGGCAAGAAATGCAAGCCATCATCACAGGTATCTGATAATGATATCATTGAACTATTGACTACCGAATATGATGTTCCTCAAGGGTATTGGAAACTAAAAGAACTCGATGAGTGTATTCAGAACAAACTAGTATGTGATATCTCCACAGCCCTTGACATTGGCAGTTCAGCTGGTGGATTTCTAACTTACTTGGCTGAAAAAGATGTTAATACAATTGGAATTGAGGTCTCTGAGAGGTTTGCTGAAGAGCTGCAATCCATAGTAGAACGGTATCATCAAATCTCAGTGATTTTTGATGATGCTTTCAATATGGATCAGACTATCATAGCCAGTGAAGGGCAGCTTGGTCTTCTTCTCATTGATGTCACAACTGAGCCTGAGGGTACACTACGACTAATCGAGAAATTTACACCTTTACTCAAAAAGGGGGGTCGTATGCTTGCAGCCTTCAAAACAAGTAGCAGTTTCGAAACTTCGACTTCTCTCACAAACTATCTCTCTCAACTTGGTTATGAACAAATTCAGGAAATAATCTTGGACAAAACACGTCATGAGGTTCATATCACAGGAATTTACACGTAAGCAACTTTTTATTGAAAGAACAGACCCAACTTTCTCAGGGGCGGTAGTCTAGCCCGGCTATGATGTCTCGCTTACACCGAGAAACCATTGAAGCTTCTTGCTTCTTGAACTCGAGGGTCGCTGGTTCAAATCCGGCCCGCCCCACCACTTCTCACAGCCTGCCAATTCATTACCAAAGGGTTGAAGAGTCAGCATGCCGCAGGAAAAAAACGCGGTGAGCTCCACTGAGAAGCGGGAGCTGTTGTCTATTGACTGAGCATAGCGGGAGTAGCCAAGCCCGGTCAAAGGCGGCGGACTTAAGATCGTAACAAATAATGGGGTCACGATAGGTCATCCGCTCTCGTAGGAGTTCGTGGGTTCGAACCCCACCTCCCGCACCATCAACTTATCTTAAGTTACATAGCAAGCCCTAAAAGGAGTGCGTATACGCCACGATGACTATGCCCATTGAAGCCTTAGCCACCTCAGCAGGACTGGTCTTGCTGATGGAACTGGGTGATAAGACAATGCTCACCACGATGTGTCTTAGTGCTCAGTTTAGAAGGCCGGGCTTAGTTCTTCTTGCCACAATGATGGCTTTAGCAACATCATCAATCATAGCAGTCCTCATAGGCTATATTCTCTCAGCTACACTTCCACTTGGAATCATAACCTATGTATCGGGAATCCTGTTCCTTGGTCTCGGAGCGTACACACTTGCTACGTCCAACTCTGAGATACAGGACACCTGTGACAATCCAGGTACATTATTCGGTATGTTCTCACTGGTACTACTATCAGAACTTGGCGACAAGAGTCAGATCGCAATCCTCGCCCTAGCCGCTGATTCCTCATTTTTCATTATGGTATTCATAGGTTCCATCATCGGTTTTTTGATTGTGGATTCTTTTGGAGTGCTAGCTGGAGACCGTATCGCTGCACGTATTCCAATAAGAGTTGTGAAGGTCGTTGTTGGGCTTGTTTTCATTTTGTTTGGTCTGTTCGTAGTAGCTGGAATGTTCTAGGTCCCACATTCTCTGATGACGAAGCCTTTTATGAACCATCTGACCTCATTGAGCTCAAACTCGAAAACGAGGTTATCCAATGAGTCTTGATGATTCGGGTTATGATGGATTGGTTCTGCAAAAGATTTCAGGCTCCAAAGCCAAGGTTGGAGACATAATCAGTGTCAAGAAGAACAAGGAGGAATATGTGGGCGTGTTAATGCCCCGAAGTCAGGTTGGCAGCGATCCTTTCCACATCATCATCAAGCTTGATACTGGTTATAACATTGGTATAAAGCTGAGTCAAGACTCAGAGATACGTAAGATTAAGGCCGGCAAGAAAAAACGAACCACTGGAACTGAAACAGAAGTAGAAAACAAGGGTTTACCCACAGCTTCAATCTTGAGTACGGGCGGTACAATTGCCAGTAAGGTGGACTATCAGACTGGGGCCGTCAATCCTGCATTATCTGCACAGGACCTCTACGATACGGTCCCAGAAATCAGGGAATATGCCAATGTTCGTGCAAAGGTCATCATGAGCGTGCTCTCTGAAAACATACAACCCAAAGACTGGACGAAGATTGCTAGAATTGTGGCATCCGAAATCAAAGCTGGAACAGATGGAGTTGTCATCGCACACGGAACAGATACACTAGGATTCACATCAGCTGCCCTATCCTTTGCACTACAGAATCTTCCTGTACCAGTTGTCTTGGTGGGATCGCAAAGGTCGTCCGACCGGCCATCATCAGATGCTGCTATGAATCTGATCGGCGCCATCAACCTTGCAACAAAGGCCAATACTGCAGAGGTCCTTCTTTTGATGCATGCAGAAACAGGTGACAGTTACCTTCATGCTCACCGAGGGACCCGTGCCCGAAAGCTGCATACGAGCCGCCGAGATGCCTTTCAGTCAGTCAATGGCTATCCACTATTTCGTGTGACCGAACAATATGTTGAGGAGATTCATCCATCTATACTGAGAAGAAACAAGAAAAGAAAGCTCATCTTGAAACCTAAATTCGAAGAGAAAGTGGCTCTCGTAAAGACCAATCCCGGTGTTGAAGCATCACTAATCGATTATTTTGTAGAAGCAGGCTATAGAGGAATCATGATTGAAGGTACTGGCTTAGGACATGCACCAAATCGGCTTCACGCCTCAATTAAAAAGGCGATTGATGCTGGACTTGTGGTTGCTATGTCTAGTCAATGTCTTTTTGGTCGTGTCAACATGAATGTGTACCGTTGTGGGGTCGAGCTCCTTGACATTGGAGTGATTCCTTGTGAGGACATGTTACCTGAAACAGCTCTGGTGAAGCTCATGTGGGTCTTGGCCAATACTGCGAATAAAGAAACCGCAAAAGAGCTGTTGGTAACGCCTCTCGTTGGAGAGATTGACATGCGAAGTGAGGAATCAGAGTATATCTCGCATCTGGGAGGGGAATAAATTGACTCAAGATGATAGATTCAGAAAATTAGGTCTAATGGTTGGTCTGGAACTCCACCAGCAGCTTGACACTCAAAGAAAGCTATTCTGTCATTGTCCAACAAAAATCAGAGATGAAGAACCTGATGGCAAATTCATTCGGAGACTACGACCAACCCAGAGCGAAATGGGAGAGATTGACCCCGCTGCTCTCTTTGAGTTCCAAAGGAAGAAACGGTTTTGTTACGAGTATTACAATGATTCAACATGTTTGGTAGAAGCAGATGAAGAACCTCCACATGAGTTATGCGAGGAGGCGATTGACATTTGCCTGACAGCCGCTGGATTTCTCAAATCAAAACCAGTTGATGAGATACATCCGATGCGTAAGATTGTGATTGATGGGTCTAACACAACTGGGTTTCAACGTACTACCATTATCGCAAATGGCGGAGAGATAGTTATAGGCGACAAGACGATTGGAATTCAGACTATCTGTCTTGAGGAAGATGCCGCACGAAAAATCGCTGATGACGATAAGAACAACATGAGAATATACAGAATCGACCGTCTTGGTATTCCATTAATTGAAATCGCCACGGACCCTGATATACGAACACCTGAAGAGGCACAAGAAGTTGCTCTTGCAATCGGTTTACTCCTGAGATCAATGGGGTCAGTCAAACGTGGCCTCGGAACAATCCGTCAAGATGTAAATGTATCAATCAAAGATGGAGCCATTATAGAAATCAAAGGATTTCAACAACTTGACATGCTATCGACTCTTGTAGAATTTGAAGCTCAACGACAAGAGAAATTGCTCGAAATTCAAGAATCACTAAAGGTCAGAGGTATCTCTTCAAAGGACCTCAAACAAAAATTCGTTAACGTCACTGATGTTTTTGAAGGAAGCAAATCAAAGGTCATTAAAAACGCGATAAAAGCTGGGGGCTATGTCTATGCGGTACGACTTCCAGGGTTTGCATCTCTTCTGGGACTTGAGATTCAACCTAATCGTCGTTTTGGAACCGAGATCTCAGACTATGCCAAGTTCTGGGGTGGCGTTGGAGGCATATTTCATACAGATGAACTTCCCAGATATGGAATTATAGAAAAAGATGTTTCAGAACTCCGAAACTCTGTCAATGCCAATGAAAATGATGCAGTAGTTCTCGTGGCATCCTCAGAAAGTCAGTGTAGAGATGCGTTGGAAGCAGTAGTCCATCGAGCTATAGAAGCAGTGAATGGAGTCCCGGCAGAAACAAGAACACCACTTCCAGATGGTACGTCAAAATACGCACGACCTAGACCCGGGTCTTCTAGAATGTATCCTGAAACAGATGTGAGACCGGTCAAGGTCACTGGATCCCGCTTAAAGACGATTAAGAAGAACATGCCTGAAACAATTGAAAAACGAGAGAAACGGTTCATCAAAGACTATGAACTAAGTCCTGACCTTGCATATCAAATCACCCGGTCTCAGAATCTAGACCTCTTTGAAAAGATAGTCAAAGAAACTAAGGTCTCTCCAACTCTGATTGCAACGACTTTGGAGAACACAATGGTGAGCCTGCATCGAGACCAGGTCCCTACTGAGAATCTGGTTGATGACCACTTTCTTGAACTATTCAAGGCAATCTCAGAAAAAGCGGTACCATCTGACGCAATTCCTCCAATTCTGACATTTCTCGCCAATCATCCAAAATCAAATATTGGAACAGCAATTGAGTCAACTGGCCTAGGAATGGTGACGAGCAGCGAGATTAAGGACATCATCAAGAAGATAGTGGCTGAGCGAGAGGATTTCATCCGAGAACAAGGAGATCGATCTGTGGGAGGTCTCATGGGGATAGTAATGCAGGAACTCCGAGGGAGGGCTGATGGTAAGACAGTCAAGAAGATTCTTACAATCGAAGTCCAGAAACTTCTCGAAGCATAGATAGTTTCAGAAATCAAATCATCGATATGACTCTACTCAAGGATAAGGTTAATTAATGGAATCCAGAGTGCTCGGTTGCCAGACTTCGATTATGGGAATAAGTGTGCCGCAGTGGCCTAGCCTGGTTAGGGCGCGAGACTCATAATCTGACTGGATTTCCCAGTCAAAACTACGGGGTCAGTTCTCGGCCCAACCTCTGATGAGGCATCTCGAAGTCGTGGGCTCGAAATTCCATCACACTTCGTGGTGGTACAAGTATCCCACCTGCGGCACCAACTTACCATCTCTTTCTAACCATGACGGGATTATTAAGAAAAATCTACACTTAACATCATGAAGAAAGAAAAGTGGAAACTGGTAGGTGGCCGTGTCTATAGACTAGCAGAGATTTTCGATAGCATGCTTGATGCGAAGCGAAGATTACGAGAATTGAAAGAGAATAATCATGTGTTTCTATCAAAAGTGGACAAGAACCTATGGGCTGTCTACTATCGACCAAAGAATCCAAATGTTGAATGCAATTCCAAGTACTTCAATATAGCATAGACAATCCCTATTTCTATCGGTGCTTAATAGAATAGAAATGCACAGAGAACCATGGCAATCGACTCAAGTCTAACGGAAGATGATATAGAGAATAGAAGAATCAGAATTGAGTCACTGGGTAGGATTGTCAAACAGATCCACAGCCCATATTTCGAGAAGCTAATACGTGAATCACTCACGTCGGGCGTTGTTAACATCACAGATTGGACATTGGAGGCTGTGAGAACTTTGCTCAAAGTCTGTGCTGAGCAAACTCTCAGGGTCACACTGAAGGATGGCACACGATATTTCATGCCTGTTAGATATCCAAAGGGTCCGATGCTAGAATCGCTAGCTAACGCAATTGTGTCAGGTGAATGGTGAGTTTTCTTCAACTCCTCTTTGAAAATCTCTTTATTGCTGCGTAGCTTGAAAAAAAGTAGGTAGTAGATAATGAAGTTTGCATTCAAGACGCTTGACGATATCGACTATATTGGAAAACGGATATTGCTTCGTGTTGATATGAACTGCTCCGTAGACCCTGAAACAAAGCAGATCACCGACATCTCTAGGATTAAAGCAATCAAAGAAACACTGAATGATCTCTCGAAAAGTAAGGTTGTTCTCATGGCTCACCAAGGGCGTCCTGGTAGTGATGATTTCATCTCATTAGAACAACATACACAAGCTCTTAGAAACTTGGGATTCAATGCAAGCTTCGTAGATGACATCTTTGGCGAGAAGGCTAAGAAGGCAATATCTCAGGTAAAGGATGGTGAAATTCTGGTACTTCAGAATGTTCGCTACTTCGAAGGTGAAATGAAGAAAGGACCGCCTCAAGAAGTGGCAAAAGAGAAAATAGTCCAAGAACTCTATCCGCTTTTCGATTTCTTCGTGAATGATGCCTTTGGCGCATCACATCGTTCTCAAGCATCTATTGTTGGCTTTACAACCGTACTACCGTCTGTTGCTGGAAGGCTTGTGGAGAAAGAAATCCGCACCCTGACTGATGCCACAGACACTGATCGACATCCATGGACTCTTGTGCTCGGAGGAAGCAAGGTAGAGGATAAGGTCGAAATACTAAGTAAACTTCTCTCAACCGACAGAGTTGATAATGCACTCATGGGGGGTCTCATAGGAACACTCTTTCTCATAGCAGATGGAAAAATATCTGAGGGATACTCCAAAGTAATCAAGGGTTACGAATCAGCAGTAGAAACTGCACGGGAACTTCTTAGGAACTACTCTAGTGTAATTACACTTCCTGAAGATGCTGCAGTAGAGCTGGATAATAAGAGACTCGATTGCGACTTCACTCAAATGCAAAATAACCCATTTCTTGACATTGGGCCTAAGACAATCAACAGGTATGAAAAAACCATCAAGGAATCTGCAGTAGTATTTGCTAATGGTCCCATGGGGTACTTTGAGAACGAACTATTCGCACAAGGTACAATGAAGATCCTTGATGCAATTGCAGACTGCAAGGGAGTCACTGTTGTAGGCGGGGGTCATATGGGAGCAATGGCTGAGAAAATGGGTCTTGAAAATCGTATTACACATATTAGCACTGGTGGAGGAGCAACAATCAATTTCCTGACTGGAAAGAAGCTGGACCTCATTGCCGCTTTAGAAGCTGCAGCGAAGAGGATGGACGAATAGTTACAACTTCCTCAGGATTTGAAAGCAATAATGTGGCATCTGTATTTCTTGTAATATGCGGCTAGCCGCCAACAAAAAGTGGAGCCCCAGGCGAGATTTGAACTCGCGACCTGCTGATTACAAGTCAGCCGCTTTGACTGCAAATCTGGACACTCAGAGATGCTATAGCCTCTAAGCCACTGGGGCATTTCTAATCAGCGAGAAAGTATTATTGTTTTAAAAGCTACCCTTGTAGACCCAGATAATCTTGGGCTATGACATGTGTTGGTTAATCCAATCCCACTTTACATCATACTGCTCCATAAACCAATGAACACCAGTATGACACCGATCACAAAGCATCACCCAATCGTCAACTATAGCTGTTTGCAGAAATTCCTCAGTCCAAGTTGAGTTCCTGTGATGGGATTTTCTATCTTTTCTGTGCAGAACCAATTTGAAGTCCTCTGCATGCCTCTTACATATGACACATTCATCACCAAAGAGATTGAATCTACGAGTGCGTATTGATTCGACCGAGTCCATCCTTGGAGATTCTCGTATGATAGTCCTTCTTGTTTGAGAACTATCCAATTCTTCACTGTTCCTGATATTGTTGAAATCTGACCACTCCATTGACAAATGGGCCATTGACCAATGTATTACTCTATGACATCTAGGACAAAGCAAAACCCATTCTTCAGGATGTAATTTACGAAGACTCTCAGGATTCCAAACAGCTTCCGGTTCATGAGGAGATCCATCTTTTCTATGAACCGCAAGCAATCTTTCATCTTGGCTTGCACTACATATCATACATTCACGACCAAAGATAGCTTCTCGTATTTCTTTAGCCTCTCTTCGGTATGAATTACTACCATGTTTCTTGTTTAACCAATGAACATCTTGTTGTTCCATTTCCTCAAGTGCCTTTTCCAATCTTGATTGAGAAACTCCCAATATTACTGCAACCTCGTTTCTATCCTTCTTCTCTTCATTCAGCAATCGATATGCTTCTTCAACATCAATTATAGTCCCTCTGGGTCCTGCTTTCCACCCCATCTCAATGAATCTAGCTCTTACACATATCAAAGGAACACCCAGAGATACAGCAGCCTCTTTTTGTGAATACCCCTCTTCAAAGTATAATCTGTGAAGTTCGAAAGTATCCACGTGAGATTTCCTGCCCTTTCGTTCCCACCCAAGCTCCCTTATTTTTCGACTAAGAGTAGTTTGACCAACTCCTAGAGCTTTTGCAATATCCGATTGTGACAAACCCATGTCACAATAAAAGTGATACAAGTCTTCAAGATCTACATCGATTCGTCGCTGTTTTCTAAGGTCCTCGGGTATCTCTTCTTTCAAGATTTTATAGATGTACGATTTTGAAACATTGAATCTTTTCGCAATCTCAGCTTGGGTAAGCCCTTCTTTCTCATAAAGCACAAGAACTTCTTCATTAGTAATAGATCTCTTTTGTCTTCGCGCAGTCCATCCCATCTCTTTGAAAACATTCTGTACTTTACTTCTACTAATCCCGAGGTTTTCAGCAACCTCTCTTTGAGTCAGTCCTTCGTCAAAGTATAGTCCATGAATCGTCTTCCGTAATCCAGCTGTATGAGTTTCACGAAGTAAAACATCTCTCTCTTCAGTTGTCAACGTTGGTCTTAATCTCTCAATCTTGAAATCTTCCAATTCCTCAAACGAAGAAGGCAGTTCCCTAACACCTCTCATACCATTAACCTCCTCATTGAATATGAAGTCATACAAGGAACCTGCACTTTCTTTAGATAAACCCACATGCTGGAAAAATCGCCGTTTGAGTCACGTGGACAGTCGAAATGACGGAAAACTAGATGCTTTGTTGTCCTAAGAACAACTAAAGTACGCTAATGTAGTCCAAAAAACATCTCTAATCACCCAAAAGGCCGCTATAGCCACTAAGCCACTGGGGCACAGCCTGCTGGTCACTCTGAAGATATTATAGAGTTTTCGCAGCAGCAATACCAATTAAGAGAAACCGAGCTGGACCAAAGTGAACGACTATACTATTCAACCAGCTGTTAATTGGACAGAGTTCGAACTTTTATTAGTCAAAGTTATGTTTATGAGCCCCCGTGTCTTGGTAACTGATAAGTACCGCTTCCATAGGAATAAGACGCATGTCTTACAAACCCTAATCCTTACTAGAAAAGTAAAATAGCAAACAAAAACGCCTAGGAAGGCATAGGACGAAGTACCAGTAGGTGAAATAATTGCAAACTCCCTATCAAGAATTCACACGAACAATAATAGATCTCTTCAGGCCAATATCAGACTTCTTTCAATCATTGGGTCTTCCTTTTGGTCCTGAAGCTTGGATGTTCATTCTAACCGTTTCTCCCCTACTTGTAATCATAGTCGTACTGGCGGTACGCGGACGACGTGGTTCCGGAAGTGCCAATGTTGATGAGGGAGTCAGGAAAATTCTGGCATCAACTGGCGATGTTTCAGGTAGTTTAGCTGGTACTAAGAAACTCAAATTCCTCAAGACCCCAGCACAGGCACTGGTATTTCTAAAAGTTGAAGAAAACGCTATCCAACAAGCATTGTCCGCAATTGATTACTACAATCAACAAGGTGACATTGATGAAGGGATAAAGGATAAACTGACCGCTGTATATCAAGGTCGTTTGTCATCAGTAAAGGATGCTCTGGCAAAAGATGAAGAGCTCAAGCAAATTGTTGACACATCATCTGCAGTTGATAGAGCACGTTCTGACTATTTGGCCAAACTCGCAGCGATGTCTGGAACAGCAGTAGAATCCGATACAGAAGGTGCTGGACCATCTAGTGTTGGGATGCCTGAAAAAGTGAGCACAGGTCCCCCAGGTGGTGCGGCTCCAGAAAGTGCTCCTCCAAGCGGTGGCCCACCGGGTGGTGGTCCCCCGAGCGGTGGTGCCCCAGGAGGTGGCCCTCCAGGAGGTGGTCCCCCAAGTGGCGGTCCCCCAGGAGGTGGCGCTCCAAGCGGTGCAGCTCCAGTAGAAACAGTTCCGAGTGATACGACTCCAGTGAGTGCGCCTCCAAGCAGTGGCCCACCGGGTGGCGGTCCCCCAGGTGGTGCCCCAGGAGGTGGCCCAGGTGCTGCTCCTCCCGGAGGCACAGCTACTGAAACTCCCAAACCAGCTGGAGGAAAAAGTTCACTTCAGTCAGAAATGCTAGCTGAAATGGAACGTTTGAAGGCACTCATGGGTGGCGATTAGTCCTTTAGTATACTAAATGCCATTTTTTTACATCCACAAATGAGAATAACGACCAAATTCGCTATTGCATCATTATTAAGAAAGACACAGACATTACCATATGATGAAGCTCTCCAGATGGCAATTGGTGAATGGTCAGGTCTATCGCTTGGTTGACGTGCTTCATAATAAAAGAAATGCCGAGAGTCTCGCGAAGTCTCTTGAGGACAACTGTGCTATTGCCATCATACCTGTGGAAGATGGTAGGTGGGCAGTCTACTGGAGACCCAAGACAGGGACTATATGTCCATATGGTGTTGTCTGATCTCTCTCGGAAAGCTTTTGGGAAGCTTAGTGTACTGGTCAACCACTTACCGATGGAGACCATACAATGTCACAAGTAAAGCTTAATGCCGCAAGAAGTGCGCTAAAAGCGATACCCAAAAGCGGCTCAATTGGTCTTGGTAGCGGATCAACTGTAGCGATTTTTGCTAAGGAATTAGGACATCTAATCTCACAAGGTGAGAGTGATATCTGTGTAGTTCCCAGCTCGTACCAAGCATATCAGTTGGCAATCAGTCATGGTATTCCACTGACTAACCTTGACCAAAATCCAGAACTCACCCTTACAGTTGATGGTGCTGATGAAGTCGATAAGAACCTCAATCTGACAAAAGGCGGTGGAGGGGCTCTGTTTCGAGAAAAAATTGTAGCCTCAGCCTCCAAAAAACTAGTAATAATCATTGATGAATCAAAACTTGTTGACAAATTGGCTTCCAGATTCTTAATTCCAATAGAAGTACTGCCATTTTCTTTGGGTGTGGTTCAACGAAAAATCAAAGATATGGGGATTGAACCTATTGTCCGAGAGGCTGCAAAGAAGATGGGTCCGGTCGTGACAGATAATGGAAATTTCCTTATTGACCTCAAGTTTCCCAAACCAATTGACAATCCTGCAATAGTTGCGACTGACTTGAAGCTGATTCCCGGTGTTTTAGAAACTGGTCTTTTTATAGACATGACTGATGAGGTACATGTCGGTAAAGAGGACGGAGTTTCCATCCTAAAGAAATAATCCTGTTAAAAAGAAGTGGCGGGCCCGCCCGGATTTGAACCGGGGAATACTAACTTACACCAGACTCAATAAACAGTCTATAGGAGGCTAGTGCCCTATCAACCTCTTATGAGATATATCGTATAAGTCCAGGCTAGGCAACGGGCCCTTGAAACTGAGCGTGTTAGTTCTCCGTTGTTAAAGCTTTTGTAGAGTTCGTTTTTACTCAGCGATTTTCGCTGTGATGTTTGATCCTTCTTCCATGGCATCGACAAGATTACTCCCTTGTCTAGTTTTTATTCTGATAGAACTCTCACCATTACGCCCTACCACTGTTGTAAATAGGTACGAGTCATCTGCGAAGATTTCAATTCTCTGTTTCGAATATTTTCTACCAGTATAGATTGTGACCTTTTTCTTGCTATAACTTATAGAAACAGGTACTGTTTCACCTGGCACTCCTCTACCTGCTGGACGCCTCTCACCCCTCTCAGCATGCACAACTCCTCCTCTGACAGGTACAACTACCTTCTCGCCCCCAAATGTGAACATCTCGTATTCTAATATTCCCCGTTCAAAATCGCGTACCTCTACGACCGGACGAGCCAGGTCTCTCTGTGTTCCACCCATACCTGTTGGAAGCTTTACCTTCAGTGACATGGCTGATACCTTAGCAACACGTCCATCCTCTATATGAACTATGGTATCAACAGTACTCGGTACTTGTCCAAGCTCTACGCGGCCTCCAAGGAGTAATCTCTGAAGAGCATCAATAGCTGACCCCGCATGTACAACCCCAACCATCCCTACACCTGCCGAACGAAGATCCGAGTATGCCTGAAAGTCAGAGTTCTTCCTGAGTTCGTCATAAATCACAAAATCAGGGCGAACTAGGAGCAATACATCTGCAGCTTTCTCCATGCTCCCGTCCAACGGGGAATATTGGACTATTGCTTCTTCTACCTGCAGGTCTCTTGGCTGTTCTAAGGTCTTCACAACATTTCCCTTGTGGCTATAGAACTCGGCTAACGCTGCCGCGAATGTACTCTTTCCCGATCCCGGCGATCCAGACACAAGAATTCCTTCAGCTCTTGCCTCTAGTCTTTTCATCAATTTCGGACTGAGATCATAGTCCTCAAGACTCAGTTTAACAATTGGTCTAATAGCAGAAATTTCCATTTTGTCAGCAAACGGGCGCCTAGCAATTGCTATTCTGAAATTCCTCATTTGAACAACAGCAGCTCCTTCCTCCTCAATCTCAATGAACGAATTACTGTCATTCTCTGCTGTTTCAAGTATTGCTTCCGCAAGGGTATCTAACTCAAGATATGTGAGGATTCTATCAGAGAGCTCCACAAGCTCCCAGTTTCCAGGTTCTCCTCTCTTAGCACGGGGTGGATTGTTTTCGACAAGATGTACACTCATTGTGTGCTCATCAAAGAATGCTTTGAGAGTCAGAATTTCCTCACTGTCTTCATCGCTCACCATTGTCATCACTTCCTAGTGTTCTAAGATTTGCCTGTGCGACTCGATAGAAGTTAACCTCACCATTTTGATCAACCAGAGCAAAAACAAGCTTCTTTCGTGAACCAGCTGCTGTTTGAGTCACCATGTCTAAGTCACTTAGAGATATTGGTACACCTTCTTTTAGAACATAGACCAACTGGCTAGCACTTGCGTTTCCTGGTTTGTCACCTCTGGAATAGACACGAAATCCAATCCCACTGCCAAATCCTTGGCGCACTGCATATCCTCTGCTTCTTAGGTCTCGAAACACAAGATACTTGGTCCATAGGTCTTGATCATCATCAAGTAACTCACTCACAATGAATTCCGGTCCAATACTTTCACCATCGGGCTTTTTCACTACCAGTCGTTTTCGTTCAATAAGATGCAAGAGCTCAACTGGCTCCAGTTCTAACCTATTGTCATCTGTCCGGTTTCCATAGAATCCCTGTTGCGAGATTTTGTCGGCATCACTACTACCTACATACCCTTTTCTACCATCAAAAACAGCGTCAACAGGTTCCTCGATGACGTCCTCTTCCAAATCAATTTCCTCAATACCCTTGGATGGTTCCATTTCTGGAAACTTGTCATCTTCACCTGTCAATTATATCTCGCCTACTTTGTTTAGCCTTGCTGATATTGTGAAAAACCCTTCGCCAAGCCACAAGAACTATAGCCTATTCGTCATGAGTCCAGTTTGTGCCAAATAGCGACTTCGAGGATGAGCTAAGGGACTTCATCACCGGTGCCAGCAGGATTGCAGTCTTGGGCATTGGGAATGACCTTAGGTCAGATGATGGGCTTGGACCCTACATCATTGAAAGACTCAATATAGATGACGATAGAGTCATGATTGAAAATGTGGGTTCAGTTCCTGAAGGGTTTGCCAGACCAATAGCCAAGTTTGGTGCTGATCGAGTTATCATGGTTGATGCGGCTGATATGAGAAAACCTCCCGGGCATGTTGAACTCATTACAAAAGACCGAATTGGAGGAGTCACTCTCAGTACACACAGCATGCCACTATCATTTCTCATGATGTATCTGGAACAGGAAACAGGTGGCAAGACTGTATTGATAGGTATTCAGCCGAAAAGTATTCAATTCGGTGAGAGCTTGACACAGGAAATACAGGAAGTTGTTGATAGGACCATCGTAAGATTGGAGCGTATACTGAAAGAACACTTGAGAGGATAGAGAGATGTTTCGAACAATCGAATGGTTAGATGATACCTCTGAGGTACGTCTCGTGGACCAGACCAAACTACCGTTGACCTTGGAACACATTACTACAAAAAGTCACGAACGTATCGCGAAGTCAATCAAAATAATGGAGATTCGAGGTGCTCCTGCAATCGGTGCTGCTGCAGGAATGGGGATGGCATTGGCTGCAATCGAGAGTAAAGCCCGAACGACTGGGGATCTGATAGAGTACCTTGAGAAAGCCGCAGAAACTCTGAACACTCGTCCAACTGCTTTCAACCTTACATGGGCGACAAATCGAATGTTAGAGGTTGCAAAGAACACTGAGGGCAGTGTTGATGCTATCATAGAAAGACTGGTCGAAGAGGCCAAGGAGATTGCAGAGGAGGATGTACGGATGAGCAGGAAGATGGGCGAGAATGCTCTCTCTCTCATAAAACCAGGTTACACAATCCAGACTATATGCAACGCAGGTTCTCTTGCCACAGTCCATCTAGGAACAGTTGGTGCGGTTGTCAGGGTGGCTCATGAGAAATATGATGGTAATATCAAGGTGTATGCTGCAGAAACTAGACCTAGGCAACAAGGTGCCAGAATAACAGTCTTTGAGTTCATGGAGGATGGCATCGATACAACGCTAATAACAGATGGAATGATTGGTACAGTCTTTCGTGAGGGAAGGGTCGATTGTTGTGTTGTGGGTGCTGATAGGATTCTGCGGACCGGTCATGTCATCAACAAAATCGGGACCTATACAATGGCAATCACTGCGAAGTACCATAACATACCATTCTACTCTGTCGCACCAGTATCAACAATTGATATGCAAACTAATCCCGAAGATGTGGTCATCGAGGAACGCGATCCTGATGAGATTCGTATCATCAACGGGAAATATGTCACAGTTCCTGATGCAAAGGTGTACAACCCTGCATTTGACATGACGCCTCCTGAACTCGTAGATGCAATCATCACAGATCGAGGCGTTGTGAAAAATCCAACAGAAGAAAAAATGCGCAAGCTCTTCGAAAGGACTTAGTACGCTCAAATGGCTAGTAGAACACTATGGAAGTCCTTAAGTGTCCAGCAAATCAGGCTTTCTTCGGGGCGCGTAGTCTAGTTTGGATAAGGCACCAGCCTTCGGAGCTGGGTATCCCAGGTTCAAATCCTGGCGCGCCCGCCACTCACTATTTCTTACCGAGTTTCTTGTTCCAGACATCTAGAAAATATTCAAGAGACCTGTCATAGGTTTTCTCTGCTTCGGGTGGGAACAGGCATCCCGGAAGTTCACGGTGTTTCCAGTGATAGTCAATACAGTCACAACAATATCCATTCCGTGAACACCCCGGGTAGGTACACCCGCATCGTTCTCTGTTTTTCTCTGTGGGACAAGTTCTACTAGTCATTGAAACTCATCCTCATTTTCCCTTGATAGGTTAAAACCTGATTGGTAATGGCGGCATGCCAACAGCACTGAAGACCTGAGTTAGGACCAATAATGACCTATCAGCTCCTCCCTTGTCACTACTCTCAGGTTCTGATCTCCACAAATGAAAACAAATCAGGTGAGAGCCGAAC
>RDNZ01000049.1 GCA_011364905.1 Candidatus Thorarchaeota archaeon | reverse complement strand
AGAGTGCTACAATTAAGCAAGCTAGATCTTCGTGTAGTGGCAGATGTCAAAGCTCAAAGTGAAGAGGTCAGGAAGTCTTTTGAGGTGCTACATGTTCATGCCGCCGCAGAAGAGGAGTTTGTGTTTCCGCATATTAAAGAAAAAGACCCAGACCTATTTGAACGATTGATACGTGACCACCAGACATTTACTCCAATAATGGATTCGCTTGAACAGCAGGTGAAGGCTCTTATTGTTGATGAGGAGCGAGCAATGAAGGGATATGAAGTTGTGCAAGCCCTCAATGACTTCGTCGCCAAATACTCTGCACATATGATGGTCGAAGAAGGGATGGCAATGCCAATCCTCTGGGAGGTGCTAAAAGATAATCAGATCATGGAGATAATAGGGAAAATGTCAATGAAGCCAACTCCAGAGGTCTCCCAGTATTTTCTGCGATATCTGGTCCAAGCAACCAATCCCATGGAACGAGTTGGTTTGATATCTGGAATGAAATCCTTCATGTCAAAAGAAATGTTTCAAGGAGCAATCCAGACTGTCCAGAAGTCGCTCTCTACAGAAGAGTGGGATGCACTTCGACAGGCCCTGGAATAGCTGACCATCTGAACGTGGATTGGAGGACACCAAAGACTGTATCTGTCTATGTTAATGAGCTCCTGTGGCGTGGATTTTTCCACGTTTCTAGTAGTAAAGAATTCCTCTTCTTTGAGTAACGCCCAGAATCCTACGGGTTTTCAGTGAGAAGAAACTTAAGTGTCTTCATGTCCAGAACGCACTGAGGCGTGTAAAAACGAGAAAGTCGATCTATATTATTTTGACCACTGTGACTCTTGGACTACTTGCTATTACCATTTGGACTGGAGGTATTTCTAATACAATAACATCTCAGACGTGGCAAAGCGCGACTGATACCTTTCAATATATTACAGATTCTCCCTTAGAGGGACAAATGACAATTAGTGTCATGAATCAGATGTATGAAAGTGTACCTACTGAAGTAGCCTTCAACATCAGCCTAACAGTTCCGGGCACTGTGGCCATGGGTCTGATAATAAAAAAGGTATCACTTGTTCTGACTCCACTCGATCCCGAAAACAGGACTGAATTTGAGATACCGACGGAAATCGGCAGAACCAGTACTAATCTTGAAATTGAAAACACTACATGTGTCAATCTTGCAGGAACCGCTGATATTAGGCCTGTCATCATCACTGGCGATGTATATCTTGGATGTGGAGTTGACTACATTCTAAGCAATGACAGCCTATCAGAACCCCTCGAGTATGGAATTAATAGCTGGTTTGGCTTGGACGGCTCTCTCTTTATGATTCCCGTCACTGTCTACCCCTCGTTTCTTCAATTCCAAGGCTGGTCCTATGCGTTTATTGGAACACTGCTGCTCTGGGGACTTGTTGTGCTCGATAAGTTCAGAAAGGGATGAAATCTCTACATTGGACGGGATATCACTAGAATAGGAATATGGAGCAACGGTATCATTGCTCCCATCAAGAAGAAAATTCAATCATGAAATTGGAATTCTAGTGCGAAGTATCGCTATGGCACTTACTATTGGAAAGACTGGTAGAGGGATTGCCAAAACACTTGTCGTTCCATTCATCTGATATGAAAAAACACCTAGCAGCAGAGCTACATGTATGCACAGAATTATCCCAACCACTAGCAAAGCGTTTCTTCGCGAAACCGTCCCTTTGATAAACCCAAACAGGCTCAGTATTATTGAGATATTGAGAACCAGGGTCAGCGCATTCAATAAAGCTGCTGAGGTGGGAGGCATAATGAACAACGTGCTGTATGGTCCGGCAAATGTACTGCCAGACTCATAAAAAAAGGTCAGCAACACTGTGATCACACTATACCGTGTGAAGGAAGCATCAATGATGCTCTGACTTGCGATTTCTAATGTGTGCGGAGAGAGCAAGGCGGCTATGATGAGAGCCAGTAGGACTCTCCATATAGTCCCTTTGTCTTGATCCGGATTTTCTGACACGACACTATCTCCCTATTTTTCAAAGTCAGTTCTATCGAAAGCTTTTGAGCTTTGACATTAGTACTACTGATTGAGTGAGTGTCTTGCTATCGTATTTTCGTATTGATGTGGAGTAGCTCATAACACCAGCTCGAATCATCAGTATTGCTAAATTTGGAACTGTTGGTGATATTTTCGCAATTCTAGCACAACAACAACACTACAGACGCCCAATTATTTGGGCATTTCAAAAGCTTTAATCGCTCCTTTAGCACAACATCTATTGTCAAAAGAACGACTTGTCCTGAGTAGAGATAGCCCTGATTAGAATCATATGACCCGGCGTGAATCTCGAAGCAAGACTTGGATCTAGTATCGATCTGAGTAGCTCGATAGAGCGCGAGCACATGAATCGTTTCACTGCCATGATCGGCACCAGAACGAATCAAGCAGAAGCCCGATGAAACAATGAATGTGTATACTGTGTTTTCTCATCCACTGCGTGAGAGAATTCTGAAAATACTTGATGATGAACATTTGATAATCTATGATGCCTTACTAAGTAAGCTGGAATTGGAAGAAACAGGTGTACTCAACTACCACCTCAGGAAGCTTAGCAACTTTGTAGAGAAAAATCGGGAATTCCATCTGCTTACTATTGCCGGTCAGGATGCAATGCATTTCATAGTGGTAAAAGATCAGATTTGTCGGGCAAGTCCATTGACATCAAGAAGGATTTGAAAAATTGAAAACACTTGAACTTGAACCTTTGAATGAGAAGAAACTTCACCTTCTATTAGTGAAGAAAGCCTACAACGAACCGTGGTCGGTAACCTCGTTTCCTACTACTAAGTCTGAACCTAGGACTGGTATTCTCCAGCGTCCGTCAATGGCCTTCTGTAACATGATAAGACAATTGGCCGAGAGGGAGAAACCGGACTTCGTCACTGATGAGTTGGGTATGCGCTCTGCCAAGGAGTTTGAAGAAGACAATCCCCTCGTAGAAACTTTCGCCGATCTCAAAGTTCCCTTTAGAGCTGTTGAGATGGATGAGTTCGCTCGCTCTTACTTGGCTAGTAGTCTAGAACAGAAAATGGACAAGAGAAATGAGATTATTGACGCAATACAAGCGCTCTCCAAGAAAAAGAGAGTCTCGGATGCTGACTATCGGATTGACCAATTAACTGCATACGGGCAGTACATACAGGATCAATTCGAGGATGAACTTCGAGATATCGAGTTTGGGATTCGAGAGAGCTGGATTGCTATGGGTATTCTCAAAGAAGCAGACAATATCGAGAAGAAGAAGATTAATGGAATCCACCTATGCAGCCCACAACACTTCGAAGGCCTGATGAATCTCCTGGAAATGGTTGATGTTGATGTTACACCTATTACTTACAAAAGTGAATTAGCAGGTGCTGAAGATGAAACGATGGAGGGTATCACCGGACTTACTGGTATTTCCTCCGTTGAGATGACACCTGTGGTGAAACATCCTAAGAACAAGAAACAAAGCATCCTGTTTTTCCTAGAGGAACAGAACTACGCCAGTCCTTTTGATGTCTGCGTAGCGTATGATGCAGGCTTTGATATCGTAGTACCTTACTCCAATGTATCAGCAGACAACGTTACCACTCTCGTACAAGATGCCATCTTTTCCAGAGGAGTAAAAGGCGTAAAGAGAACATGCTTCTTCATAGGAGGACGCGATATAACAAAGGCTCGAGAGATGGCAAATGATGTAAAGACTGCCATGGTCAAGCCGTTCGTCACATCTGTCGTAGTTGACCCACATGGAGCGTTCACCACTTCAGCCGCCTTGGTGGCAAAAGCCGAAGAGGCTCTTCCGGCTATAGGCCTAGATTCGCTCGGCAAGGCAAAGGTACTGGTACTTGCAGGTACTGGACCTGTAGGCCAGAGCGTTGCAACACTGTGCGCCGCTGCAGGGGCAGAAACAACAATCAGCTCCAGGAGTGCGGAGCGTGCTAAGGATGTTGCGGACCACTTGTCAACGGATATCTATAGTATCAAGGGCATACAAGTTTCAACCCCTGAGGAAGTACAAGCGGCTTTGAAAAAGGCAACTCTGGTCTTCGCAACAGGACCTCCGGGCGCTGAACTAGTGACCAAGGATCATCTCGATAGTGTGGCGACCAATCAGATATTACTTGATGCAAATGCTGTACCTCCATCTGGTATTGCAGGCCTAAAACCGAGTGATGACCTTAGAGAACTGGCTTCAGGTAAACTGGGCATTGGACCATTGGCCATTGGTGACTTGAAACTCAAGGTCCAAAGGAATCTACTCAGAGATGCGCGTGAGAAGAGCAAAGGTATCTATGACGACAGTTCGGCCCTCGATGTCGCGCGTGCTATCTTGGATGAGTTGCATGTCACAGGCAAAACACAGCCACCTGCACTACTTGTGAAAACGAACTAGAGAAGTGGCAAGAATCTAGTACGGACTTGCAGTATTGAATGGGAAAAGTGCGAATTTAGACAGGGATTCCTTGATGGTGCTAGCGGCTACTAGTCATTGTGATCTCTTGCCCTTTGCACGTTTCTTGTTCCTTCCTTGGTTACAAGTACGATTGCGGGATTTAGTACAGCAATATTACGCCAATGTCATCTTTCAAAAGGCATCACAAGAAAAGCCCTCCCAGAATGATTACAACATCTGGCGTTATTCCTGAATCTGAATACAAATCTCGAGTCCTATCTGTTAGGCATCTTCAGGAACTTAGGGATGACTTTAGATCGATTGATGATGAGGGGCATATTAGCGATAACGAAACCTTTCGGAGCTACATATCTGGGGTCTCTTATTCCCCTCCAGAGTCGATGCCGGAGGCTAAATCAATCATAGTCATTGCTGTTTTTACTCCCATGGCTCTAGTGAATTTCCACTATAATGGATCTGCTCATGAATTGGTCATTCCCCCACAGTATTATGAAACAGGATTGAAAGAGGTCCAAATAATTGAAACAATTCAGAAGAACATCATTTTGGAATCTGGACATCGTGTGGTAAAGGCAAATCCATCAGTGCTCTTGAAGAGGCTTGCTGTGAGAAGTGGCCTTGCACGTTATGGTAGAAACAATATAACTTATGTCGATGAATTTGGGAGCTTCATTACTCTTTACGCATACTTCACCGATTTTCAGTTTGAGCGAGACGATTGGACTGAAGTAAAGATGCTTGAAGAATGCAGTAACTGTAGAACCTGTCGTAACAAATGTCAAACAGGGGCAATTAGGGGTGATCCTTTCGTCATAGATGTAGGAAAATGTGTGACTTTGTATAATGAGATCAGTGGGGAGTTTCCTGATTGGATTCCAAAGTCCGCACACAATGCCCTCATGGGATGTATGGCATGTCAAATGTACTGTCCCGCCAACAAGTCTAGTGTAAGCCGACCCATTAAATTTGAAGACATAACTCAAGATGAAACAACAGCTATACTTGAAGGAGTTCTAAACGAAGATGAATTGAAATCCTTGAGCAGTAAACTAAGAGGATATTCTCCTACGGATTCCATAGAGAGCTTTCCTATTTTCACACGAAATCTGAAAGTACTCCTTAATCCTTAATCCAATCCAACAGAGCGTTCTAGACTCTAGATATTGATACGCCAGCGTCTTGATCATTTTCTGCTTAAGGAGCAAGATATGATATGCTCCAACCAGGATGGTACGAGTCTATGAGGCTCAGAAGTTCAGCATGGTCGCTTGAACTAAAGAAAGGTTCAGGATCAACCCAGTCATTGTGTATCCTTATGCCCCAGTGAATATGAGCTCCCTCCTCCACATAGAGAAACTGAGCTATGACATCGCCTTTTTGAATCCAATCTCCCTTCTGAATCGCCAACATGGCTAGCTGTCTATTCTGGTCTCCCTCAACGTGTGTGAAAGGCTCGAAAGTATATGATATCTCAACAGATGCATTGAATCGGACAGTCACGAATATGTTGTACATATTGAGAGTGGTGTCGGGGTTAAGACGCCAGCTGACTTCCTCCACATATCCTGGTGACGCTGCGACTACCTCAGAACCGTTGTTGAAGAAGTAGTCTATGCCATTGTGGATGAATCCCCATGGGCAAGAGTTGGTTTCGCTGTAGCCCTCGGCATATCCGTAGATATCTGACTGGTTGCTGTATATGACACCAACATTCTCCAATCTCTCAGAAGGATATCTTCCCTCAGGATCAAATCCGAAAAGCATGTTGTTCTGTAGTAAATAGACACCAAAGAGGACGCCTATCCCGATGATGATTAGCAGAATAGCAGCAACCGTCTTCCGTTTCATGTATTCAGCAAAAGAAAGGTGCCTCTTAAACTTGCGGCGTATATTTGTTAGTCCATAATCTCTTCCTTCATTTCCTCCATGACTGGGAACTCCACACCGTGATAGTGAAACTGGAAATGAGGTCTCTCTCTGTCAGGAAGACCACAGCCAACCAGTGTGAACAGCATGATTAAGATGAAGATGATAATGGAGGGCATATCTGCAACTGAAACCACTGGTGAGAATGTGAGAGGCCACAAGAAGATACCAGCAATCAATCCCACAGCAGCTGCCGCAGCGATATAGTAACCATAGGATCTCTCCGTGTTGACTCTTCTTCGAACCAATTACTTCACCAGCCAAACTGATTCACACGTACAGGAATATAGGCTTCGGTCAACGCTTTGGGGACTTTTGGGAGAAAAGAAGTGTGATTAGGAACGGGTTGTTGGGCAGCGAAACGCTGCCCTCCCGTTTTTTATACTAGGCAATCTAGAAATCGTAGGCCTTCAAAGTCTTGCGGCCATTGTTCTTGCAGCGTTCAGCTGCATGAGACAGGGCTGCGTTGACTGCTGCATTGACTGCTTCGTAAGCATCACTGCCGACCATCATGCCGTTGTCCTTGGCATAGTCCTGGATTGCTTTCTTCACATAGAAGGTATATTTTGGAGCTTTCGCTTTCTTCTTCGACATTGTTTTTGACCTCTATGGTTACCAGTCACCCGAGAGAGGACAATCTTGTACTCTCCCCCAAGCGGCAGGTTGAAAAATCGTTATTCATTTGACTAATAAGGATATGTCGTAGAAATGAATTCTAGCTAAGCTGTAGGCTTTTTGGCTTGTTTTTCCTCCATTAAGACATACTCACAACTTAGAGGGGTGCATTTCAACAAAACTGTAATGCGATACATTTATATGTAAAATGTAATAATGTACAGTAGGCGAATAAATATTGAGTGACGATTTGGAAAGGATAAAGGAAGAACTTGAAGAGGTTCGCAGGCTGAAAGAAGATCTCCAACGAGAGGTCGAAGAAGTGCGCCGAGAGCAGGAGGACGTCCGCCACCAACGGATTGAAGCTGAGCGACTCAGAGAAGAAGCTGCAAAGCATCGTCGCGAACGACCACCCAGGCCACCTAGGCCACCCCGACCGCCGCGAGCACCAAGGGCCCCGAGACCGCCTCGAGTTCCACGGGTCGCTGGGGTCGATATTGATCTTGAGGATCTCACAGACTCCCTTGAGACCATGATGGACGGACTCGGTCATCAGATTGAGATGAGTCTGAAGAGTGTGGAGGGTCTGAAAGTACCGGGTATACGAGTCACTAAGGGTCGTCGAAGAACTAAAGGAAGAGAGGAGCAGCGTAAGAAGATTGAATCAATTGCGCCTGAACGAGTGGCTCAGATTGTTTCTCCACTTGGAAGTGAGGAACGACTCAGAATACTAGACTATCTCAAGACTGGCGGCAAGAGCTTCAACGACATCGAGAACTTCACTGGCAAGACTGGAAGCTCTTTGACTCATCATCTCAATCCATTGATTGATGCAGGATACGTAGTCAAGGGAGAGGTTCGTGGGACTTACTATGTTACAGTTGAGGGACGGCTGGCTTATCGGCTTGCCCAGTGGCTCACTCACAGGGTTGAGAAACAGCGAGAACGGATAGGCAACAATAGCGCTGGCGAGGTGGATATTGACTTCGATGAAGATGATGATGATGCAGACATCATTGAGGATGAAGATGCCGCTGAGGCAGCTGCCGAGCATTTGGAAAGACTCGCTGATGAGGTTGAAGAGGCAAGAGACCAGCTCGAGGACCATCGGGATGCACTTGAAGATGCCAGGGATGAGCTAGAAGACCAGCGCGATGACCTCGAGGAGGCAAGAGAGGAACTAGAAGAATCTCTAGAAGAGGACGATGATGAAGATGACGACCTTGACGATTTAGATTGGGACGATTAGGGAGGAAATGAAAGATGAAGAACTTAACACCCGATAGATATGTAATGGTAACAACACAGGAGATTGATATAATCTCGCATGAGAAGGCCTATGTGAAAATGAGTCCTGGTTGTGTGTGGTCATACCTGCTCCAGGATGGAGTTCGTGTAGGTGTTGCTTTTACAGGCCCATCACGTTTCGCAGTTGACGCAATTGCTGAAACTGACATGGGTGCCATGGGTGAGTCAATAACTGGCGAACTCTCTGGAGTGCAGCTGTTCATAGGATCCACCTCATTGGAGAACATTTCTAAAAACGCGGAAATATCAGATGCTCAGAAGCAGAAGTTTCAAGACTTTGATTCATTTACGACGGCGATTGAAACAGCCATCCATGATTACCTCAATGGTGACACCAAGAAGTCAACGATTGATACCAAAAAAGACTCGAAGATACTCTTCGGACACGATTCGAAGAACAAGAAACTGCTTCTGGTTCTGAGTGAGGAGAAAGGATTAGTCTTCACCTATGACAAGTCAGTCTTCGTGCTTGGTGATGACAACCTAGTTTCAGTGAGCAAGTCTGGAGTAGTTGTTTCAAACAAGGATGGCAAACAGATCATTGTTGGAAAAAGCGGTGTGGTTGGACTGGACAACTTTCTAGACATTGGTCCAATTGTCACGCAGTCTGTTTCCAGTGCCATGAAGGGTCTGAAAGGGCTTAAATCCCTAAAGTCGATGAAACACTCCATGAGGGGATTTCCTTACGCATGGGACAATGTCGACGACTTCGACTGGGAGGACTGATAGAGAATGGATGAAGGCAGGCCTATGCTACATAGATTCGAAACGAAGGTAGTCAATTATCTCTGGCACTTTTCATCCACCAGCAGTTCTCCAAATCATGGTGACATTAGTCTTAATGACTAGTTCACAATATCAGCAGAAAGCATGTTTCGGGCCCCTTTGTCTTTCGGGGGCCCACCTCTATTTTTGCGTTGGAGTTCTAAATGCTCTTGGTTTAATTTGGAGTTCATACAATGAATAATACTTGCCTTTTTGTTCCATCAAATCTCGATGTCGTCCAGATTCAACTATCTTCCCATTTTCTAAGACCACAATTCTGTCAGCATTGACAATCGTAGAAAGCCTATGAGCGATGACGATCGATGTCCGATTCTCAAGAAGTGCTTTCATCCCCTTCTGAATTGCATACTCAGTGTAGATATCGACTGAGCTTGTGGCTTCATCAAGAATCAATATTTTGGGATTTGCAAGCAAAGCTCTCGCAAAGCTCACGAGCTGCCGTTCCCCTTCTGAGAGTCTATTGCCTCGCTCCCCGACCTCTGTATCCAAGCCATCCTCGAGGTTTTCAATTATTCTCTTGGCCCCTATCGCTTCGAGCGCAACGAGAATCTCATTATCAGTGGCATCCTGACGACCATAGCGTATGTTGTCCTTCACAGTTCCCATAAACAAGAATGGGTCCTGCAGCACCAGCCCAATTCTTGAATGCAGCGAGTTTTGCGTCACTGTTCTGATGTCGATACCATCGATTTCGATTGACCCATCAAGTACATCGTAAAACCTGTTCAGCAAGCTCACTATTGTTGTCTTCCCTGCACCGGTGTCTCCCACAATTGCGACTGTTTCTCCTGGGTGGATTTCCAAGTTGAAGTTCTCTAGGACAAGCAGTCCCTCCACATATCCAAAGGTTACATTGTTGAAGTGAACCTGGCCTTTGATTTCAGGCATCAACTTGGCATCTGGCTCGTCTTGAACTACTGATTCAGAATCAAGAACAGAGAATACTCGTTCTCCGCCAGCGAAAGCACTCTGCACAGAAGTATAGAAGTTCGCAATTATGAGGATTGGACGGAAGAAACTGTTGCTGAACTGAATGAACATGACAATAGTGCCTAGGGTGACTACAGGGGTCAGTGTCGGGTTGAGCATTAGCATGCCACCAAATAGCAGGATCACTGCTGTTCCAAGTCCGCTGATGAAACGAATCACAGGAAAGAATGAAGCCTGTGCTTTTCCAGCATCTACGTTAGACTGGTAATCCGCCTCGTTGAGTTCCGAAAAAATCTCAGCGCTGATTCTCTCCCTTGCGAAACTTTTCGTCACTTTTGCTCCAGAGATACTCTCTGCAAGATTCGATGTGACATTTGATATTGTCTTTCGTGTTCTTCGGTATGCTTCTCGCAGGAGTCTTCTGAAGTATATGGTCGTGAATAGCAGAATGGGAACTATTGATAGTGATATGAGAGCCAGCCGCCAGTCAGCTGAGAACATTGCTGCGCCAATAGCGAAGACAATGAAGATTTGAGCGAATGAATTGATTAGGTCGCCTCCAAGAAGCTCACTCATCCTATCAATATCATTTGTCAATCGTGAGATGATTCTTCCGCTAGATGAGTGATCATGAAATTCCTCAGACATCTCCTGAACATGGCTGTACAGCTCTTGCCTAATATCAAAAATAGCCCGCTGCCCCATGAGAGCCATAAGGTATCCACTACCATAGTTCATGATCCATCCAATGATTTGGAGAGAGATATACAGAAGCGCAGTGAAGATGATTGGTCCCAAAATTCCATTGACGAAATCGACATCAATTGCATATCTCAGCACAAACGGTGTCCATACTCCAACTACTATACTGACTGCGGTCAGGACAACCACTGCTGCGAAGATCTTTCTATACGCAAAGAGATACTTAACCATCCGAGCAAGCAGCTCCGAATCAGAGTACTCGTAGGTCCTTGCATCTGGATCATCTGCGCTATCCAAGGACCTACTCATTGCTACTTCCTCCTCGGATGTTTGATGCTGCAGATTTCGGAGGTTCACCCTCGGCAATGCTTGCAGCCAATTCCATCTCTGTCAAAGTCTGGTGTATGTTGTGGTAGAGTCCCTCTTCTGCAATAAGGCTATCATGAGACCCCATTTCAACGATTCGTCCTCGCTCCATCATTACAATGAGGTCTGCATTTCTCACCGTACTAAGGCGATGAGTGATTACGAAGGTGGTCCGGTCCTTCATCAGATTCTCCAAAGCTTGCTGAATCAGCATCTCAGTCCTTGCATCAACAGAGCTAGTGGAGTCATCCAGTATCAGAATCTTCGGATTGGCGAGTAGAGCTCTGGCAATGGCAATCCTTTGTTTTTGCCCTCCACTAAGTGTGACACCACGCTCGCCCACTTCAGAGTCGTATCCTTGTTCAAGTGCAACAATAAAGTCATGAATCATAGCTGCCTTTGCGGCCTCAATGACCTCTTCAAGGGAAGCCTCTGGACGGCCAAATGCAATGTTGTTTCTCAGGGATGCCGAAAAGAGGAATGGGTCTTGGTGCACGATTCCAATCCTTTTTCGCAAGTCATTCAGTGAGTAAAGGCGTACATCCACTCCATCAATGCAGAGCGTGCCAGGAGCTTGGACTTTGATACTCTGTCCGTCTATATCGACTTGACCATTGGTCATCTTGTATTTTGAACCATCAATCGTGACATATCCATCCTCATTGACGCGTCGAATCTCTCCATTATACTTGACTGTATAATTACTGTCTACATCGTAGAATCTTGGAATCAGATTCACTAGACTTGTCTTTCCAGATCCGGTCCCTCCAAGTAATGCGACCACTTGACCTGGTTTTACATGAAGCGAGATGTCACGAAGTATTTCTTTATCCCCTCTGTAACTGAAGTGAACATTATCAAAATCGACAGCTCCAGCGAAGTCGGGCACTTCCACTGGATTCTCTGGCTCCATCACTTCCTCAACGGCATCCAGTATGTAGAAAGTTCGCTCTCCTGCAGCCGCAGCACGTTCATACATTCCTACACCCCAGCTGAGGAAACGCGCTGGGAGCATAAGCATTCCAACCAGAGACACGAAACCTACAAACTCACCCAACGTCAAAGCACTATTGATTATTGAGACTCCTCCAATGTATATCAGAAAACCAGTAACAAGTCCAAATATCGCAGGGAGCATAGGTTGAAAGAGCGACTGTAGCCTACTAGCTTCCACTCTCAAATCAAGGAAACCCCGATTCTCCTTTTCCACTCTCTTGGCTTCCCTATCTTCCGAAGCATATGTTCGCACAACCTTATGACCAACAACATTCTCTGCAAGCACAGAGCTAAGAACTCCATACTGATTTCTTGCCGCTCGGAAGACTGGCCTGACCTTTCGTGCAAAGGAATAAATGAAAACAGCAATGACCGGAAGCAGCAGAAGTATATAGTATGTAAGTCCAGGATTGACGGTCCACATTACTATGTAAGTTCCAACAAGTTGTACTGCACCGATGAAAATGACACGATAGCCCCAAAACAGAAACTCCCGCATCGTGCTGACATCAGTTGTTACTCGAGCAAGAAGCTGCCCTGTTTCGTTTTCATCATAGAATGCCAAGTCTTTCTCCATAAGACTCTGATAGAGCTCTCCACGCAATGTATAGATGACCCATTGAGAGGAGATTGCCGCTCCATACCTCCCAGCCACATCGAAGATTGCATAGAGAAGTCCTAAGCCGATATAGAACATTGTATATGGAAGAAGCAAGTCAAGCTGACCGCCATCAAGTACATCATCCACGATTCTGACTATCACTAATGGAGTTAGAAGATTGAATATGGTCCCAATTGCCGCTGACGCAAGAAAACCTAAGAATAGACGCTTGCGTCTTAGCGAATAACCCATGAGTCTTCTAATATGACCCATTCAGTCAGCTCCACTCCTCTCAAGAATTGCCCCAGATGATAAGAATTCTGTAGGCGGCAGGCATCTATCTTCATTTTTGGCAACTTGATGCCAATTTGCCTCCAAGAGCACGGCATTGATCAAGAACAGAATCACTTGGGAAATCCTTTGCCTTGATTGGATTGCTTTCAACAAGACTTGCTCCAACCTCTGCGAGCTTAGCTGCAATCTCGTCTGGTGCTTCTCCGCTCCACCCATAAGAGCCATATGCTGCCGCTGGGAGCCCATTGAGTGACGGTAGTTCCGACAGTATCCTCTTTACCATTGGCAAAGTTCGCGTCATTCGTGTGGAGCTTCCAAGTGCTAATCCACAGATGTCATCGAATCCAGGAAACTCCTTTGCATCATATACCACACATTCGGCTCCACTTGAAGTGGCACCTTCGCAAATCGCTTCAGCCATTGCTTTTGTTCGGCCTCTAGTGCTCTCATATACCACTGCTACTTTCATCGTGATTCATGTGTGATTCATACAAGTATAACAAAAGCATATCGAATGGGGACTCCAATCACCTCGGACCAGTGTGTAGATAAGGATGAACTCCTAAACCGTGAGATACACATGAGCGATGAAGGGATCTCAGTCAAGACACGTCTTAAAGCGCAAAAGGTATGCAATGTTCTCATCCATTATTATGGACGTGAAGTAAGCTCGAGGAGACTACCACCACTTGATGAGCTAGTGATGACCATTCTGAGCCAGCACACTAATGATGTTAACATGCTTCGAGCCTACGAGTCCCTTAAGGAGCGATATTCCACCTGGGAAGAGGTGCTTGCGGCTCCACAGGATGAGTTGGCTATTTTCATACGTTCTTCAGGAATGTACAACCTGAAGGCCAAGAGAATTCAAACTGCACTCAGAGAGATAAAAGAGAGAGTTGGTCGTCTTGATATCTCCCATCTTAAGACAATGGAGCTAGATGAAGCAAAGAAATGGTTAACTTCACTTCATGGCGTTGGCCCAAAGACCGCCGCAATTGTTCTTCTCTTCTCCTTTGGGCGTCCAGTGCTTCCAGTTGATACTCATGTGTGGCGAGTGACCAAGCGTCTCGGACTAATCGGAGAAAAAGTCTCACGTGAGAAAGCGCACGTGTTACTCGAGCAAATCGTTCCTTCAAGTTGTATTCCCTCCCTGAACAAAAATCTGGTGCAGCATGGAAGAGAAATCTGTCGAGCGCAGAACCCAAAGTGCGATGAGTGCTTTCTTAGTCACCTCTGTACTTACTACAGTTTACTCAAATAGCAATCAAGCTGCTTAGATAGGTATCTCAGCGTAGTGGCATCAAAACCCTCAAAAGTTCCGTTATTTTCTATCGACGGGTGTCTATGTAAAATCTGTGGAGACTCCATCTATGGACTTCTTGTTACTAACAGTGGGTGCAGCCCTTGTACTCTCCTTTGTCGGTGCATTCATACTCAAGAAGCTAGGCATTCCACAGACACTTGGTTTCATGCTTGCTGGTGTCGTTCTCGGTTTGACTGCCATCTTGTCAGAGCAAGCCATCCATGACTTACGGTTCTTTGTTTCTTTAGCCTTGGGACTAATTGGTTACAACATTGGCCACGAATTGAAGAATCCCAATCTCAATTCGAAAAGAGTAAGAAAGCTGTTGGTCATTGTTTTGATTGAAGCCGTTGCTGCATTTGCGGCTGTGGCTTTTCTAACATTCACGATTCTTTCTTCCATCGGATTCCCGAACGTAATTCCAACTGCGATTCTCTTCGGAGCTGTAGCTAGTGCCACTGCTCCTGCTGCGACAGCCGACGTAGTTTGGGAATGTGATTGTGAAGGACCTGTTACCTCCTCGCTCATGTTCGTTCTAGCTGCTGATGATATTGTTGCAGTGATTCTCACTAACTCTGCGATTGCTTACGCCTTATGGATTTATGTTCCTGATTCGATAGCTTTTGCATCCATGGTATTCGAGCCAGTGATGGGAATACTGGGATCTGTGGTCTTGGGAGTAGTATTCGGTCTTATTTTCATCTACCCTGTGAATAGCGAAGTAGACAGGGGAAAACTGCTTGAACTCGAGATTGGAATGGTAATATTGCTGATTGGAGTCATTGAAGCTGTTAATTCCTATTTGGCGACATCTGGATTTCTCATTCACGTGAGTGACATCTTTGCGGCGATGGTCTTCGGTTACATTGTTCGGTCACAGATTGATCATGATAAGGAAGAAGTTCCGGAACTCCTTGAGAGAGTCATGTCTCCCATTGTGATGATTTTCTTCGTTCTGGTGGGGGGTAGAATGGCTCAGTTACTCACTACTTCTGAAACTGTCCTTCTAATTTTGGCAACAGCAGCGCTCTATCTCTTAGGAAGAACCATTGCAAAGTATTTCGGTGCATCGATTGGAAGCCGAATCGTGCACGAGGTGCCGACCATCCAGAAGTATCTAGGCGGTTGTCTCCTTTGCCAAGCTGGGGTGGCTTTAGGTCTATCTTTCATTATAGAGGAAACATTTGTAGCACTTGGTGGCGAAGCTCAGACAATGGGCGTGCTCATTCTTGGGGTTGTTGCTGTGTCGACCATGGTGCTTGAGATGATAGGACCGTTGGCGGTGAAAATGAGTCTGAGATCTGCTGGTGAGTTACCTCCGGACCATGACGTATTCGAGCCTCATGGTATCACACTGTTGGATATCGCAGATGACACTCCTCCCACCTCTTCTGACAATGAAGAACAAAACGCTAAGACTGATGACGAGACGGAGAGCTGAATTTCGACAAATTAACAAGAGATGCTTCATAATTCAACAATATGATAGAAGATACATGTATCCGCGAAGAGCCATGGAATATTCTATGTCGCGTTGTTAAACAGGAAGGGACCTGTGGAGCCGGTCACAAAGTTGGAGACGAGGTTCTCTTCACTGGGGACGAGGTCAAGGGAAGAATCTGCATAAGTGCGATGTACTCAATGTTGCCCAAAGTATACGCCATGATGTATAATGCTAGGTTTCCCTGGGTCAAGGATCAGTGTGTAGCAACACATGCATGTCCCGATGGATTCAATCCTCTAATGTATGAGTTGCGCAGAGTTCCTCGTGATTGACTCAGAAATCATCGTCGATTACTTCGTCAACCTCTCCAAGAAGCGGGTCTTCATCTGGGTCCATCAACGGAGCGAAAGCTCCCTGAAGGTCCTCTAAGACTGCATCCCGCATGGACCGGTTAGACATCACCGGTGCTATACGTCCGTACCACCCACAGTCGATACAGTAGAATGCTTTCTGAAACGAACCTGGAAATGTTCCTAGATCATGGGCTGATGTCAATTGGACAAGTCTTGGGCTCTTGCAGATGGGGCAGATTGGAATGTCCACATCAAATCCCTTCTTTCTCCATTCATCAAGAGCTTGCCTCACAGCTTTTAGTCTTCTGAGTTCCTGCAGCTCCTTCCTGGTCAGTTGTCCTGTGACAGGTGTTGACATCCAAAGCACCAGATTGACCATCGTCGGAGTCAATTTACCTTTTTTGATAGACGATGTTCTGTACAAGAAACAGGTTTCAGACGCATTCTTAAGTAGTATTACGTTCAACCAGCGTAGGTGTTGTGATGTCCCCAGCCAGAGAGTGGACCAAGAGGATTGACATCATCCTTGTCGTTAGTTCTGTGGTGATTCTCTCATTGGCTCTGTGGACTTGGTTTTCTGCATTACCTGTAGCCAAAGAAGTGGTGTTTCTTGCGACCACAATTGCACTGGTGATATCGCTTGTTCTTGTCCTGAATGTCGCTATCCTTGTTGTCATCCGTCTTCAGAGAAGAGTGTCACACCTTGAGGGTCTCATGGTGACTTCCGTTGTTCGCGAAGAATCTCCAACTGAAAAAATCCTAGTTGTCACACTCACCAATACCGAACGCCGGATAATCAATCGTCTTGAAGAGCACAATGGGCAGATGGCTCAGGATGAACTGCGTAGGGCAACTGGTCTTAGTAAGTCAACACTCAGTGTGACATTGGCCACACTTGAGCGGAAATCTCTGATCACTCGAACCGAGAGTGGTCGCACAAAGATAATTACTTTGAAACACGACGTGGCAAAATAGTCTATGAGCTGTCTTCGAACGGTATTAGGCTTTTATAATCCTCTTGTAGCAGAAAGAAGTTACCATAGGCTCTTTTCTTGAGAAATATCTGAACAGTTCACAGAAAACTGCTATTATACTATTTCCTCGATATTTCTGGCATAGAAAATCAAGTGAGATGAGGTCCAACAATGAAACCAACTTCAAAACAACTCGCATCTCTCGTTTTACTCTCAAGCATATTGCTGCTTGGAGTAGGAATAGGCACTACAGCGGCCCTGGATAGAACCTATAGGCCTGCACAGATTGCTGCTCCATTCACTGAGATGCAGCCTGGTGTATATGTTGCATGGGAATGGTGGAATGAGACTGGGAGCGACTATGCGCTACCCACACAACCTGTTTATTTCTCAAATGCTAGTGACGACTTTTACCATTCATACTACTATGTTGAGGACATCCACGGAAACAATTACACAATCTCCGAGACTAGCAAGTATAATTGGACCTCTGACTGGACGTTTACTAATCTTCTCGTGGTGATACTGCTCGACCCTGATGCATCATACATGTCTTGGATGTCCAACCAGCCCGATATAGCCACGGACCTCTGGGGGATATATTGGTCACCTCACGAAGGTGCACTGACTGGAGATGAGGTCTTCATTTATTCCTCCTTTTACTACTCTGAGTATAATTCAAGCAACTATTACTTCGCTGAATACCTTTGGAAAAATGACAATGGAGACATTGTGGATCCGAACACTGTAATTCCGAGTCTGAAACCTGAGTATGAGTGGGCTTCCTACATGAATGGGACCTATGAATATGATTATGATTGGAATTACTGCGGTTTTGGTTATGATGTCAATGAGATGTTCAGAGCCGACAACACTGAGCATTGGATGAATCACTATTTCTCCGGTTTTAGCACTTTCAACGATACAAATGGCAATGGGAGAATGGACATTGTTTACGACAAAGTCGACTATGATTACAATGAGGATGGCATAGTTGACTGGACGGCCTATCAAATGAATGAAACTGCTTCGGAGTTCGTCTACGGTTTCCAGACAGAGAATGCAAACATTGGTGCCCTCTCAACTCCTCATATCAACTCAGACAACCAGATTGAGTGGAGTGCAGAGCTCGTTGACATTCAGGGGTCTCTCATGAAGTATCCTCCCAATGACATCTGGTATTATGACATTGCTCGTTATGAAAACTACATCATAGATCAAGAAACGATACCTGTCGTGGTGGATAGCTTTAGACTGACCTTCAGGTTTGAAGCCACGAATGACGCTGCTGTTGTCAAGATAGACCAGTACGTTGGTGACTTTAATGATCCACTCACCGGAGATGTATCAACAGATCTTGAAGGTCTTGGGCTGACAATCAATTACTGGAGTTCCTTCACTAGCTATGTTATCCCAGAAGTCCCTATCGAGCCAACGACCCCTGTGCCATTACCTGGCAACGCAACAGGTGGGCTGGAACCACCCCCTGAAGATACTGCTCCTGTTGACGACTGGACACTCCTCCAAACCGACTCTCTGGAAACCACAGATGTTCCAGGTGGCTCTCTCCGCTTCTCTGAGGCCGACCGAACTCGGTCAGCAGTCGACTTTGGCGGGACATATGTGTGGGGAAGAAACGGACAGACCTACGATGTTGTTCCTGCAATCCTGCCTTACTACTTCTATGCCGTGCCCATGTTAGCCGAGTCTACCACCGATCTGGCAAATGCCTACATTAGCTGGTGGGGGCAGACATACTACTATAGCTCCTGCTATGCTCAATGGGATGGCTACTCAATCACTCACGACCCTATTTTCTCAGTGTTTCCTGAAACCACACCCCGGTCTGCAAGTGCCTTTATTTCGGGTCTAATCTGGACTTCAGCCGTTGTTGGTGTCCTTGGTGTGGTCGTAATCGCACTAGTATGTGTGAGAATAAACACTGAGAGGAAGTGAAGTAATTGAACCGGGAGCGGGTCACCGCTCCCACCCTTTCTTTAATCCCAATTCTAAAAAGAGATGGATACAGGATAGCATGTGGTCAGAATGAGCGATACTCAAGACATACATCTCGCAGCGAAAAGTGTCAGAAAGTGGCGTAATATGGAGATAGATCTCCTCTCGAAGGCTGGATGCGATGATCTCTCCT
>RDNZ01000004.1 GCA_011364905.1 Candidatus Thorarchaeota archaeon | reverse complement strand
CCATTTCGGTGGGATACCTTCGACCTGTCAATATCAATCAAAAAGCCAACATCAACACGGATTTCCTTTTTCTCAGGAGCACCCTGAGCGAAAACCATTGAACCTGATATCCTGACAGATGGTGAGTCAATATCATCACGCCACTCAATCAAGATAAGAGCTCCTTCCTCAAGGTCGATCTTCTCAACTAATGGTGTATCATCATTATGCTCAATTTGAGCATCAATTGGTTCATTGACTATTGAGCCATTCCATACTCGAACATTCATATTGCCCTCTGGCATTTCACCGAATGTTTCCATGAAATGCTCTATCATCTTTCGGAACACTGACTCAAAGTCATCGTCTATCATCTAGAAAATTTCCTCCATTACGAAGCCCCGGGCGGACATAGCCGCCCTCCGAGTCACCAGTGGGGCTCCCTTTCTGTACGGCTTGTCAGCCAGTACCTAATGTACCATTTGGTATATTAGTATATAAGGGTTTGGAAGTGGTAGGAGATTTTTGACTGATTAGAAGACGACTCCTTCCTTTCTGAGAATGTCACGTGCCACTAAAACCCCTGACACGGATGCCTGCATTAAGCCACGTGTTATTCCAGCTCCATCACCGGCAGCATAGAGATTCTCAACCTCCGTTTCTAGCTGCTTGTTGAGCTTAAGACGAGAAGAATAGAACTTAACCTCAGCCCCATAGAGAAGAGTTCCTGCACTGGCGACACCAGGGCAAAGCTCATCTAAAGCATTAAGCATCTCAAGAATGGAACTGAGGTGCCTGTAGGGCAAAGCAAAACTGAGGTCTCCCGGAGATGCACTTGGTAAAGTAGGTTTCACAGGACTTCGAGCAATACGTTCCTTTGTGCTTCTCTTTCCCCTCTGAAGATCAGCTAATCTCTGTATAATGACACCGTCCCCCAGCATATTGGCAAGTCGTGCGATGTATTGACCGTAGGCAATAGGCTCGTTGAACGGAGCTGTAAACTTTGTAGAAACAAGGAGAGCAAAATTCGTGTTCGCAGTCTTCTTATTTGCAAAGGACTGGCCATTTACTGTGAGTATATCATCATAGTACTCGGTTGTCACAACACCGCCGGGATTGAAACAAAACAGTCTAACCTTATCATCGAATCTTCTGGAATAATAGATCAGTTTGGGTTCGTAGAGAGATTCTGCAATCTCCTGCATCACAGGAGCAGGGATTTCAACCCGAACTCCAATATCAACATAGTTGTTCTCAGTATGAAGGGATAATCGTTTAGCTTGATGAGAGAGCCACTCATTGCCAACACGACCTGGAGATGCAACAACATAGCGTGCAGTGATTTCCTCCCCGCCATTGGTTTCAAGGCCTTTTACTGCTCCGCCATTAATTTGAATGTCTTTTGCTTCAGTCTTGAACTTGATATCAACATTCTTGAGAAGATCATTATACATTCGGCCCATTACTTCGACACAGCCCTCACGACCCATATGTCTCACTTGCTGGGGAATTAATTGCATCCCAATAAGAGCAGCTTTGTTCCGATAGGCCTCAATGTCTTCCTTGTTACTTCCGTAAATCTTTGAAGGAGCACCATATTTGATATACTTGGTATCAACATAGTGAATCATTTCTGTTAGCCGCTCTTCACCAATTAGTTCATCTAACCAACCACCGACTTGAGTCGAGTGAGTTAGCTTTCCGTCAGAGAAAGCACCCGCTCCACCCCAACCTGCAAGAATATCACAGGGATTACATTTCTTGCATCCAGCTGCAACCGTTGAATTGGGACATGTCCGTCTGTCGATGCGTTTTCCCCGCTCGATTATAACGATTTTTAGATCTGGCTTGTGTTCAACTAGTTCAAGAGCACAGAAAATTCCGGCGGGGCCACTACCGACAACCGCCACATCATAAGCCAATTAGTACCGCTCCTTGTGTCTCCCGGCTTGGGGCGGAGTCACCCCACTTCACTTAAGCATTTTGTCTTTGACAAAGGCACCGAATATCGTCAAGGCCACTAGGAATACGGATATATTGGCATGATGAGGAGTCCAGTCGACCAGAGCGTGAAAGAATGACAACATGTTCTCTTTGTGGTGCTGAAGACATTGGTTTTACATGTCCATATTGTAACGGGGTTTTTTGTTCAGAGCATCGGTTGCCCGAGAGTCATGGATGTCCAGCAATGCACAGAGTGCGTGATGATGCGCGCAGAAAGGTTTCCGACTCTGTTGGTGGCCAAAAAAGAAACGATAAGGTCGTATCACGCACTCGAAAGTTGAGTGCGAGAAGAGCCAGACGGAAGCGTTTCTCATCTGCCGAAATCAGAGATCTCTCCATTGCATCATTGCTTGTTGTTCTAGTTGGCATATCTATCTTCGGGAATTCTTTTGGTATAGTCAATGCCATCTCAAGAGTTGGAGCCCTCATATCAAGTGGTCTGTGGTGGTTAGTCGCGGGCGTGATTGGACTATTCCTTGCATCCTTCATGGCGCATGAGTTGGCACACAAATTCGTTTCACAGCACTATGGCATGTGGTCTGAGTTTAGGATGACATCCATGGGATACTATCTCTCAGCAATGGCCATTTTGTTCTCAATCCCCATTTTCGGTACTGGTGCAGTCTATACCAGTGGAACAGGAAACAGAGAGCAGATTGGAAAATCCAATGCAGCAGGCCCTCTAACCAACTTCGTAATTGCAGCGTCACTCGCAATTATTTCCATCGTTTTGTCCCTTGCAGGGATCCTTTATCCGCTAGGTGTACTCCTTCGGTATGGAGTACAACTTAATGCCTTCCTAGGTTTGTTCAATATGATCCCCATTCAACCATTTGATGGAGCAACAGTAAGAGATTGGGACAATCGAATCTGGATCGCTTTGACCATTGGACTCCTCTTCATGTTGATTCTTGGATATGTGATGTATCCAATCCTTGGGCTACCATAGATGTTGCGGGAATAATACCACGCTTCATAGCAGGACAATACAGAGTTCTATTGTCCGGGGGCGCATTGTTTGCTCACTCCTAAAAGCTACAACTCAGATATAACCGAACTCTCAGTGTCTGCATGGTTCTATCGCAACCGCACCATCGCTGGTTTTGATAATCCAGCTCGCTCGCTCTATGTTTCAATACGAGAACTGGTTGAGAATAGCCTCGACGCATGCGAAGATGAGCGTACACTCCCCGAGGTGAGTGTATTCTTGACCTCAGAGGACAATGAAACAACTGACGCTTTTAGCACAGGACCACAGATCTTTGGTCTTGTTGTAAAAGACAATGGAAAGGGAATGCGAAAAGAAGACATACCGGTCCTTATTGGAAAAATGCTTACAGGTACGAAGTTTATGCTCAAACAAAACAGAGGGACGTTTGGTCTCGGAGGGAGCCTAGCACTGCTTTACGGACAGGTCACGACGCAAGAGCCAATCGAGGTAGTGACAGGGAAGCAAGGGGAGGCCTTTGGGCATAGGATTGTAATGCGTCTTGATATTGAAGCCAATCAACCAATTATTCTGCAGGAAGAGATGATTAGGAAAGCTCCGCATGAGTCTGGAACCATGGTTTCCTACAAGCTTCAAGGCGATTGGATTAGAAGTAAGAAAAGAATTGTTGACTATTTCACTCAGACAGCAATAATCGTCCCATATGCAACACTGATTTTTGAAACTCCTGATGGAAACGTCTTGAAGTATGATAGGGTTATAGATAGCCTTCCTGTGTCTCCAAAGGCAATGAAACCGCACCCAAGAGGAATTGATGTCGAGCTTCTGAAGAAAATGGTCAGTAAAACCCGGACAAAGAACATGAAATCCTTCATGAATAACTCATTTCAAAGAATCGGAAAATCAATTGCACAAGATTTCCTAGCTTATTCGGATATAGATCCCGATAGAGACCCACAAACTCTGTCACAGAATGAATTGGTCGAGCTAATGAATGCCTTTGAGAGCTATAGCAGGTTTCTTCCTCCTTCTCCAAAATCGCTTTCACCGGCGGGTACGGAGGTCCTTCTTGCAGGAGTCAAACGACTATCTCCGGAGATTGTTGTCTTTAAACAAAGGTCTCCAAATGTCTATGAGGGCCACCCATTCATTATTGAAACAGGAATTGGATATGGTGGTGGTCTAGAGTCTGGAATCAACATATACAGATTCGCAAACCGAATCCCATTGCTCTATGATGAAAAATCCGATGTGACATATAGGGTCGTGAGAGACCTGAACCTGAGGAACTACGGACTTCGTCAAGAAGACCCTCTTGCCTTCGTCATGCACATCTGTTCAACAAAGATTCCCTACAAAACAGTTGGAAAGGAGTACATCGGTGATGTCGATATTGTAAGGAGGGAAATCGAACTCGGATTCAAAGACTGTCTTCGAGAGGTTGGCAATAATGTCAGAAAGCGAAACCGGGTACATAGGCAGAAGAAGAGAGAGAGTAAACTAGCTGAATACTACAACTTTGTAGCTGCAACTTTGTCATCTGCGCTGAAAAGGAGTGTTACGGATTCTAAGCTATTCGGGTTTGATGGAGGCGTTTCTGATTGAAAGAGGTATCTAGAGGATCTACGAATGCAGAGGTCTTGGAGCTCATTGATGGTGCACTCGGAGCAATTGCAGATACAATAGAAGATGGAGTATTCCCAGAAATAGGCTATTATGGGTCATCAAAAAGAAATGTCAACTATAAAGAAAACCAAGGATACATTTCCGTTGATGAATGTGCTTCCTTTATCGATGGTCGAAAGGTGGAAAGTGCAAAGACTATTGCAGGATTGGTTTATGGATTAACACAATTCAAAGAGCATCTTGAACAGGGACTCTCAATGAGTTTGAGAGATTTCTATTATCTCCACAAAGTCAAGCATGTTCAAGAAGTCATGAAAATATCAGATCAATCAGAAACCAACAGAATGATCAATCTGTGTGAGAGGGTCATAAGACAAAGAGGAGCGTCAATTCCACGTGAGGAGTTTGGGGTTGTAAGCTCGCCTAAGGGAACGTTTTATGGAGACCTGATCTTGTCTGATATGTCAGGAAAGAGGTTGAATTGTAATTCAGCCGGGGAGTATGGATGGTTTATATCATCACGACCATTTGATGTCGATATTCATGATATCAACATCGATGCGGCAATCTTCGTTGAGAAAGAAGCAATGGCAAGAAATCTCATCGAGTTGGGTCTGCCGGACACCCTTAGGATTGGCGTAGGGTCTCTCTTTGGCCAACCTGGAAGAAACATGAGAGCATGGATAAGGCGGCTTGCAGACCACGAAGTCCCCATTCTAGTACTTGTAGATATGAGTCCTTGGTCACTGAGGATATTTTCGACAATCAAAAGCAACTCAATCGAGCTTGCCAATATCCAAGGCTTAGCTACACCACAGGCACGACTAATTGGCCTCACAACAGACGATTTCTGGGGAAGAAAGGGATTACTCGTAGATATCGAGCATTCTCTCGAAGCGATGTCAACATCAGATATGAAATGCGCGCAGCAGAATAGAAAAATCCCTTCAATAAATCAGAATCCAGTTCTTAATCGACAGAATGAAGCCATGCTTAAGAAACGGAGGAAAGGCGAACTTGAGGCTTTCAAATCATTTGGATATCCCCTTTCAGAACTGAAGCAACTGTACATCAAATATCTTAAGGTCAAGTCCAATGAACACGATGTGAAACTGATATAAAGCAGGTTGCGCTCATTCTCAATGAGGCTTGTCAAAATGACTGACAGGGAGAAGATGCTTGAATTATTGGACGAGTTCAAGAACTCAATCGTCAAATTAATGGATGAAAGAGATGGTCTCACCAACGAGGCCGAGGAACACAGGACTGCAAGAAGAGAAGCAGAGGAAAAAACATGGGCTGCTGAAGAACAAGTCAAGGAATTAACCTCCAAACTTGAAGAAGCGGAAAGGGCACGAGATGACTTGTCAGCAGCACGTGAGGAGATTACAGAACTAAGAACGAAGGCGGATGAAGCAGAAGCTTCCAAGAGCGAAGCTGAAGAGACATTACGCAAAGAACGAGATGAACTCAAAAAAGAAATGGATGAAATCACTGGTCAATTGACTAGAGTTTCCGAGCTGTATCGAGAAGCGTCAGCGGAAAAAGAGGCTTTACAAGAGAAAGTGGATGTAAGTGATCTCTTGGCAATCTATATCACCCTCATTGAAACTGTCTTCTATGGAAAACCGCATGCGAGAATACTATACACGCTTCATGATGTCAAGAGTGCAATAACGAGGAAGAACATTGTATCCAGTACTGGTATTCAACCAGCGGTAGTCCTAAAAGCTGTCCACGAATTAGTAGCAGCAGACCTTGTGTCGTACGATGAGAACACCCAAGAGGTGCAGCTCACAAAAGACATCTTGAGAAGAAGTGCATAACTAAAGTGAGAGAACCCTCTTGGCTCGAAACGTTACTCTTGGACCAGCACTTCAAAAACATGTCAAGAAATACACCCTAAACGACAAGCTGAATTCAATTATCTCTCTTCTTGGCGATGAAGCCCAAAACGTGGTTGACTGGGCATATACCGAAGCAAAACGGCAGATCAAAGAAACTTCCGACCTCAAAGGGTCAGATACAGGGAGAATCGTGTATGATCTTATCGGTCGCGAGGCCGCAATCGTTTTGGTAAAACAGAATCATGCCAAAGGTCGATTGACGACAAAGAGTGAAGTCAAGGCTAGAACAGGACAAAGAGCAGAGATGCCGGTCCTGTATCGGGAGGCTGGATTAAGGCACCCCCAGGAGGCAAGAAACCTTAGGCATAACTTGTTCCACAATGCGTTCCATGCATTCATTCTTCATCTTTTTCCAGATGTCATGACAAGCGTACCTACAACAGGTGAGGGTCTTACACCGGACCTAATGGTGGAGCACAAGAATCCCGATTGGCTGATCTCTGTGGAATACAAAGGCTACAGATCTATAACACTCCTTAGTGAGTCTGAAGTATTGAAAGGAATGCGATACCAAGCTGCATATGGAACAGCATGGTTGGTCACTAGTTCGACAAAGAGTGTGAAGAAATTTTACCAAAAAACAGTTCACTCGAAGGAACTCATTGAACAGGGCCTAAAACGGTTAAGATACATTTACAAACGACGAGCGTATACAAGCGAACAGAAAGAGAACAGAGGCATTGCGCGGAAAGGCATTACTCATCTCGAGAAACATAAGGACTTGGACTTGAGATGTAAAATATGGTCTGCTGAGGAACTCATAGATTCAATGAAGATTGGGAAGCCTGTCAAAGGTCTCATCATTACGACTGGTTTTGAATTCGTGTCACTGCTAAGGAGTGCCGGACTGGTTGAGGAAGCAGACAATGTTCTAAGGGTTATGAAGCTTCCAACAACCTCACTTCATAGTGACAGGGTCACCTCAGTCAGATTAATCGAGTGAAATTAGCCTAAAACCTCGAAAACAAACGATGTTCCCAAGCTTTATCAAGGTCTTGCACGAATCCCAATAGGGCCCTGAAAGACACGGGGTTTGAATTCCATCGAAAGGGAGCGTATGACTTGGAAGACACGAATGTTACGAAACTCCAGGAAACCCTCAGTGACTTACTGAAAGAACTATCAAGCAAGTCACCAATTCTTGGTGCTGCTATTTTTTCAATTGAAGGTCTTCCATTTGTTAGCAGATTTCACGGTGGAACTGAGGAGGCTTCAATTGCAGCAATTGTGGCTGCAATTCATGCAGCAGGAGATCAAACAGTCAAGGAACTTAGGCAAGGAGAACTCAAATCCATAATCATTGAAGGAGACCTTGGCACAACTTTGGTGATTTCAATATCAGCAGACTATCTTCTCACAGTGACGGCCCCTGAAAATGCGAAACTAGGCCTCATATTCAGCGATGCAAAGAAGACAGCAAGAGAAGCAGGGAAATTGCTTTATCGGGCTCGCTGATGATAATGGCAACTTCAACAGGATATCCGTTTGTTCATCATCCCTGCTACTCGGAGAATCGTCAGTCATTATGGCATAGGATTCACCTTCCGGTAGCATCAAGATGCAATGTCAAATGCGCGTTTTGCTCGCACTCGCTTAGTTCATCATGTCACACCTCCATGCCAGGGACTTCTTCAATGATTTTGACGCCCGAAGCGGCTGCTGCAAGGACAATGTCAGAAATCAAGAGAAACCCATTACTTAGGATCGTGGCAATATCTGGTCCTGGTGAACCACTCGCAAACAAAGAAACGTTCGAAACTTTAGAGAGGATTCGAAGAAATCACGAAGAGCTAGCTTTCTGCATGAGCACGAATGGCATTCTCTTGGAAGAGTACGTAGACTGGTTAGTTGCGATGAGGGTTGAAACCATCTCAATCTCCATGAGTACCCTTAACCGCAGGACCGCATCCAAAATCTATGAGTGGGCCAAGTTCAGAGGTGGCTTAATGAAGGGCAGAAAGATGGGGTCTAGAATTGTAGAGTCGCAACTCCTTGGAATCGCTAGAGCCTCCAGAGCAGGCATTATTGTCAAGGTCAACTCGATTCTGATTCCTGAGCTCAATATGTATGACATCAAACCTCTTGCCAAAGAATTATCAAAAGCTGGAGCCACCCTTCAAAATATTGTACCACTGATTCCTAATGACAAGTTCTCGTCATGTCGACCGCCCACAAGAGAGGAAGTCCGGAAGGCTCGCAGTGAAGCTTCAGTATTCATCAAACAATTCTCACACTGTAAACAATGTAGAAGCGATGTCGTTGGAATACCCGGCTGCGATGAAGTTCTCTAATGTGCCTTCTGGACTTTAAGGCACCCGACTTCCACAAGTCTGTTAATCAGAAACTTGAGTGCAAGAGAATCATAAGGAAGGGCATCTACAATATCCTTGATTTTGAAGGTGCCATCGAACTTCTCGAGTACATCTTCGACATGTTTTCCATATTGGGATTTCAACATACGAAGTGTCATATCTGGACAATCAACCCTGACAAGTATATCTTCCTCAGTGAGTCGAGTTTTGAACTCAATCCATTGATATCGGTCAAGAATGGAGATGAGAGCCATTGCCTTGTCATCAGAAAAACCAATGAGGTCCATGATTTCAGCCACGGTACGTTTTCCATTTATGAATGACTCAAGCTGCTCAAGAGCATGATCCACTTCACCGACCCGAAAAGGAATTCGCACACCTTTGGTTTTTCGGATTGGAACAAGGTCGAGGTCCACTGACGAGAATGGGAACTCCATTATAATATCTAATGCAAATTCTCGGAATCGTCGAATGTCCCCTTCAAAATGCTTCAACTTATCGCCGTGCTCGGTTTCTACCTGAGCAAGAATACGCTTGAGCTTCTCTCTATATGGTGCTTCATCAGGTACAGGGTCGACCACGAGCAAAACGAGTACGCTCTCACCAACTTCAATGAGAATATCATAAGCAGCCTTTCTTATAGTTCTGATAGGTGTCTTGGCAAAAATGATGACGGCAGTGACAAAACCTGCAATAAGATCAGGATCAACTGTGAGCTCAGCATAAGGAATGTTGAGGACGGACTCACCTCCCTCCATTCGTATTAGTGAGATATATCGTACTTTAGAAACATCCAAGGCCACTGGCTAGCCCTCCTTATTCCCTTCAGTTGGGTTGGAATCCATGTACCCCAAAACACCTGCATCGATTAGACGGTTTGCTACGGTTTTGACAGCCTCCATATTGAATGGCAGAAGTTCACAGATTCTTGAGAGCGACGTTTTGCCATCGATTTGCTCAACCAACTTGGTCAGTTGGTCACCGTAGACACCAAGCAGAAACATTGGAGGGTCCATTATCTTGACCAGCACTGAATCGTCTTCAAGACGCCTTGTTAATGTAACCCATTTGTACTTGTCCAGCATTGACATGATAGCAATGATTTCCGAGTCCTCGAACTCTGATTGCTTCATTATATCCTCTATTGTTCGTTTTCCATTTATGTATCCTAGAACAATCTGAATCTTCTCATCAGTTTCACCGACGCTCCACGGTATATTAGCTTGATAATCGGGTGTTGCGTCCGACTTTGTAATCAGTCTAGGAATCATTTTGAGGTTGAAGCTCCGATACGGGAACACTTGAAGAATGTCCAGTGCATACTCACGGAAAGGACGAATATCGCCTTTCCAAGCAACGAGCTGTTGTTCATAGGTCTGCTCGAAGTTCTGTACAATTCTAATCAGGTTTCTTCGGTATGGTTCATCATCCTCAACTTTGTCGACAATGAGCAAGCCGACAACATGTTCTCCTTCTTCAATTACAACAACATATCCTTCCTTCACAAAAGTCTTCAGTTGCCTGTTTTCAAAGATAATAACAGCAAGAACGAAGCTGGCCACTAAATCAGGATCAACTGACATGGCCCTATAAGGTATTCCAATTATTGGTTCTCCCCCTTCTTTTCGGACAAGAGAGAGATAGCGGATTTCCGCTTTCACCTCATCTGATTCGTTCACATTGATTCGAATAACTGATACCCTAAATAAGCTTGTTAGAAGAAATCCATCAACCCACTCTGTGTTACCATGGTAATATCCACATCACTATCTAAGCTATACCCTATGACTTGTTTCAGGTCAATAACAGTGTATGAACCCCCGATTCCAGTTACAAGAAGAGATCCTTTCATACCTATAATATCCCCAACAAGTGGTCGTTTGTCAATGGGGTCCGACCTTTTTTTCCATGGTCTGGGCGTCGCTTCCAATGAAGGAAGTGAATAATATTTCGAGAGATCTTCCATGATTACATGTGTCCCCAAGTCAATGCTCTCGACACCTATGATAAAATCATCAACAATGGTCTGAGCAACTCCGATATCAAGTTTATCCTGCAGACTCTTGATTTTCCTTTCACCACGAACAACCTTTGTTGCAGCTGTTTGCTTTCCAATGCGGTCCTCAAGTCGCCTTGCTTTTCTCCCACCAGTAATTACTTGAATGATCCCTCCAAAGTCAGCTCCTTGTTCTATCCACCTTAATCGTACTCTTCGATTTGTTGACACTCCAACCTTAAGTGTTGAATCATTGAAAAGCACAACATAGACTGCGTACTCCGACATGTCGCACTGTATCTTCCTTGCCTCCGAAGCTGTACAGGTGCGTCCATCACAACGAATACACGGATCATAGAAATCAACAGCTGAACAGGGACCGCAACGAGACCCCTGTCGCAGGACAACTGAGTCCTCAGGACACTTTATTACATTGCCAGACGGGTCAATACTTCCAATGCACCTTTTTGGTCCCCTAAAGGACCAGTTGATATGCTTTCCTGGAACGAGGGGAAGAAAGTCCAGTGTTTCCACATTTTCTCTCCAAATCTGCAGGCCAGACTCATAGTGCTCATCGTCTGAAGTTTTCCAAGCAACGTCTACTATCTGCACATCTACACCTCAAAACAGCCTGAACCTTCCTTTTCCTGGAATCATCCACTTGACACCAGAAATGTTGAGATCTGCATCGCACTGTGGGCATCTGCCATTTTTGTTAAGGTTATTCTTGCCAAGATAGACCGAGTATCGTTCGACTGCTTTAAATCCGCACTCAGGACAGTAGGTATTCTCATAATCATGACCTGCAATATTACCAGAGTAGACAAAGACAAGACCAGCTTCCTTTGCTGCTGCAATATGACGCTCAAGTATCGCCGCAGAGGTCCGAGGAAGATGTGTCATCTTAAATGTCGGAGCAAATGCAATCACATGAAAGGGTGTTTTGGGTCCAAGATTTTCAACAACCCATTTCGCCATGGATGTGGTGTCTTGTACGGAGTCCCCGACCTCAGGAATTATCAGATTCGTAATTTCTACAAAAATGCCCTTTTCTTTCATTGCTAACATCGACTCAAAAATAGGTTCCACCTTTGGAACAGACATTAACTCTTTGTAGAACTTCTTATTGCCGCTCCCTTTGAAGTTTACAGAAGCTGCGTCTAAATATGGTGCTATGTAGTCAATTGCCTCTCGTGTCATATAGCCATTTGTAACAAAAGTGTTGAACATTCCTTCGCTGTGTGCGATCGAAGCTGTATCATGAGCAAGTTCCATGAATATCGTGGGCTCAGTGTAGGTATAAGTAATACCGCCACAATCATACTTCTTCGCCAAATGCACGATCTCTTCGGGTTCCAACTTCTGACCCACCGGACTCTTCCGATGCGATGAGTGATAGTTGAGGCAGAACTGGCAACGGAAATTGCACGATGATGTGCTTATGGAAAATGCGCTACTGCCTGGAGCAAAATGAAAGAGGGGTTTTTTCTCAATTGGATCGGCAGCCATCCCATCAAGGAGCCCATAGACAAGAGTGTAAAGTTTGCCATCCTTAGCGGTTCGAACCCGGCAGAAACCATTCTCACCATCGTGGATAACGCAACGTCTTGCACACAAGTCGCACCGAATTCCGCTCTTTAGATTAGAGTATAGAACAGCTTCTCTCATCTCACCATGATTTCCAAATTGGCTCTTATGCCCTTTACGGTGTAGTAATGGATTCCTAGGAGGCATCGTTAAAAGGAAATGTTACGGAGTAGTGAACGGTTTCGAAAATGCCAGCGCCGGAAGAGCTTGCGAGGTTAGGTGGCCTGTTCAAATTAGCATCAGACAAGAACAGACCATTCCTTAAACGGTGCGCTGAAACAAAATATCTAGCTGTCAAGGACTATCAAGGTGCAACCAATCGTACTTTCAAACTAGCAAGACAAACGTTGAGTGAAGCCAATGCAGGACTTACGGGTCATGTTGATTGCAAAGGCTATCTTGCTGTCATCCAATCAGCTGTAGAATCTGGACAACTCAATTCGGAGTTCATTGGAGCTCTGAAAAAACTAAGAACACAATATCTACAAAAAGTCCTTCGTCCAGCGATAGAGAACTATCTTAACAGTAAAGAATCCGAGTTTACGGAAGTTGAGATGCTTTACAATGATGCCTTGAGAATTGAAGGCCTTCTTGAGGTAGTTCAGTTTCTAAAGAAACTAGAAGCAGTCAATGAATGAAGAAACTACTCCTTCTTGTAATCACGGTGAACCAGAGTTTGACCATCAACAACCCATGCAATGCCCAATGTCTGGAATTCTTCAGCCCACTTCATTACTATTGCAGGAGCAACCCCTAGAGATCTCGCAATCTCTCTGATGGACATTTCTCCATGTTCCTCGACCATCAAAAATGCTTTCGTCTTCTCTGTGCTATCCATAAGATCGAGGTATCCTTCAAGAGTTTCTTGGGTGTGTTCAAGTTTGGCTTTGGTTTCATCGAGATCATTCGTTGCCCTCTGCAAGTTTGCAGATGACCGCTCGAATTCTGTTTTTAGTCGTTCAAGCTCCCTCGCCTTATCACCAGATTCAAAGGATCGTAAGCGAGCTCGAATCTCCTCCATCTCGGTCAAGCGGCTTGCTGTCTTTGCTTTCTCGTCCTCAAGCTGCCTTATTTTCGTAGCCAATTCGCCAGATTCAAGATCCTTCTTCGCTATCTCACCTGAGAGTTCCTTCACTCTTTGTTCTGAAGAGCTTGCTCGTGCTTCGAGTTCCGAAACCTTCTCTTCAAGAAGCTCGCGTGAAGCTTCCAGTGTCTTCATATTTGCACGCAGCTCAGCCATAACTTCGACATCAGTCTGAGGTGCTGCTTTCAGAGCTGCCAATTCCTCTTCAATTTCCTCATTGATCACTTTGAGGGAGGCGTTATCCTTTCGTAAGGTTTCAATTTCTGACTCTCTGGTCTGCACTTTCTGCCGTGAGATGCTTAGCTCCTGTGTGATTTCCTCAAGTCTTCTCTCAAGGAGTTTCATTTTTTCAGCCAAGTCCTTAGGGATTTCAGCCTTGGGTTTCATACCGAGTTCTGAGGAGAGAAACTCCACTTCAGTTGTTGACCGTTGCGTAAAATCATCTATGTTCGCTTTTAGTGTCGTTAGCTCCTCAAAGGTCACTTTCATTGACTCCTTAAGAGATTCCGTTAGATCTCGCACCTTCTCGAGTATCGGTGTGGACATACCAGTGGTTAACGACTCTTCCACTTTTTGAAACTCCGAATCAACAACCGGTTTAACATCATTGTCAACATATGTAACTTGAAGGTTCGTCTTTGCAGCGCGTTTGCTTCGGGTTATGATATCCCCTCTCATGCTGACCAAATCACCCTTTAGACCCACAAGGAATGAAAGAACAACAGGAACGAGATCACGCTCAATTCGATCAATGGCTCCATCGACAGTTACAATTTTACGTTCGAGAAGGCCAATACTGTCTTGGAGACGCCCTATGCTCTTATCAATCTCCATTCTACGGCGTACTTGATCTGAAGACTCAACTCTCATAACATCGCTACTCATGCGTCCAGAGTCTATGAGTTCTTGTCTCATCTCATCGTCGACTCCGAGCTCAGTAAGAAGCTCATCTACGACGCCTTTTTCTCCAGAGGGTTTTTTGTCAGGATCTTCCGCCATACGAAAACCTCGCGTTCCTCATCCCCGAAAGGACAATTGCTTAGTTAGCCAGACAATACATAAATCTATTCGAGTTAAGTCTATTACGCCTAAGGAGCCTATGGAATCGTAATGCGCCTTAAGATTGAGATGCAAGCAGATGTTCACAACCGTGGATCATCAAAGCTTAAGCGAGGAGTGATGGTCTGGCATCTTTTCACAGACATAGAAAACCAGTTTGTAGAGATGATTGACGTCTTCCCGCCAGCTAGAGTGACTGAAAAAGCAGAGAAGAATATGGTTGCCGTAGTTAAAGTCCCTGATCTCAATCCAGGCGAGAGCTTCTCTCCAACAGTTGTTTTGCGAATTGACACGATTACTCGGGACTGGCTAATGGAAACTCAACCAGCTACAGTAGAACATATAGCAAGGACACGGGGAGTATACTGCTCACTTCAGAAATATTGGGAATATGATGATCCACTTATTCAAGAAATATCTCAAAAAGCCGCTGAAAAAACTAGAAACGACGAGTCTTACGCAAGACTTGTTTTCAAAATCGTGCGAGACCGGATGAAACTCAAGACGCATCTGGATGAGCGAATAGGTGCGTCCCGTGCTGTCAGAGAGAAAGAAGGAGATTGCGACGAGCATGCTGACTTGTTCATTGCACTCCTTAGAGCTGTAAGAATCCCAGCACGGAGAATAGTAGGTCATTACTACCGTGGAGGACCGGAGCCAGAACCCCATGCATGGTGCGAAATGTTTCTTGAGCGAAATGGATGGGTACCTGTTGATCCGGCGCTCGGCAATTTTGGAAAACTATCGGAGCACTATTTCTCGAGAATCAGAGAAGGTCTTGTTTCAGAGCGACCTACGATTCATTTGAAGTGGAGTGGAACAGCGTCAGAAACACCTGTGGTTGAAGAAGAAGTCAGAATGACAGTTCTGAAGAATGGGCAATCCTAAAAACCTGTTATCTTACCCATAGCCTCCAGCTTTACGAACATCTCAGCTCCAAAGTGCCAGCATGAGTGAGTATCAAAGATGCAACACTTGATGTTTGGCAGGAGTGGAGCATCAAATGCTGAACGAAGTGTATTTGCAAGATGGTGCGCCATCATCTCGCCATATGCAGCAACTTGTGGAATCGAGTCCATGAAACGGCTTTTTGTTCTTTCCAATGGACCAGGTTTGTAGTCGCATACATGAATAGTGTCATCCACATAGCGGATGATGTCTACATGGCCAGTCAATCTGTAACGGTCAGACCAAACAGGTACCTCAATGGCAATAGTATTTGGATCATTTACAATGAACTCCTTCAGAATACTGTGATCAGCACAGTAACTCAGGTCATTTCTAGAACGGTGAAATTCCCGAAGCATGTTCACGAGTTCATCGTTAACCTGGAAAGTGAGTGAGCCAGAGTTTTTCAATTTCTTTCGGAATCCGATTTTTTCCGTTTTTGACATGTCTGAGAATTTCAGCCGCGAAGCTCTGGTGTAGAAGGGGTCAGAAAACGGGCTAACCGGAACATTTCCACTGAGGATAGAGTTCAAATGCGCCCATAGAGAGGCTAGGTCTCCCTGATTATGTCCTAGATGCTTGTGATGCGAGGTATTCCATTGGAATCCATAAGCGACCTTCCCATGCTGAAAATCTCGTCTGAGAATATGATTTGAAGCCGGAGGCATGTCCTTCAGCATCAAGGACCGTGTTCAAACTTTTTAATGCATCGAACCTAAGTTTGGTACGAGAGTTCCAATATGCTATCATAGGCGTCCTTTCAATCAGTAGACACCTACTATTGATAGGTGACTTGGACTGACCTGTGCATATATCATGTTCTATAGGTTTCGACTGATGACTCTGGAGCAAGCAGATGAAGTAAAGGATTTCTGGACCAATTTTAGTAAATGAAGGAGCCAGCCTAACTCAATAATGAATACGATGAAAGAGTGAATCGAGGGGCAAAAGCCCCTTTACGATTCATTATTCCTCTGGAGGAGGAAATGGGTCCGCATTGTCCTCAAGCAATGTAACGAGCCATCGGAGATCTTTTGGTGATATTACTTTGGGTTCGTCTTTTCGAGGCCGTTCCTTTATCTCAGTTTTCGTGGAAATGATGGTCTCCTCAGTCATATCCATGGGATAGATGCTCAATGAGCCAGAACCAAAGTTGACTGAGGTTTTCATCAACTTCTTGCTAGACGGATATGGTAAGATCCCACTGAATTTTGCAATGTTACCCTTGTATCTTGTCTGATACAGGTTGATCTCGCTAGCATTCTGAATCTTGTTTCCTTTGAACTCAGCTTGAGTAAAAAGAATACTTGGCGAATCGAAATTTGCGAAAAGAGTATATGTGATATTGGCCCCAGGAAGAGACTTGAGTCCATCAAAGACATCTTTTGCTTGTTTTGTAATTGTTAAGGGTGCAATTCTTGCAATCTCTTCTCTTCTGAGAAATGTACGAAGTCTTGAAGCCAATCTGTCAGATCCTCGAATTTCTACAAAGTTACGATTTAGTTTGATAATTACAGTTCCTTTTTTGACTGTGTATATGGGTTCAAGCTCTTTGAGCGCACCCTTCTCGAATGTAAATACAGATTGACGGAAACTCGCAATGAACTCTGCATAAATCGTTTTTCCGCTTTCATTAACATTGGCAAATCCTTGACTTTGTTCCTCAGGTGACATAGTGAAACGGTTACTCTTCATGAACTTAACCAACTCAGGTACAGAAACCATCAGGTCATCGAGATAGAACAATCTCACGGATAGACTAGCTCCCTCAGGCTCAATCAGCTCAGCTCTAGCAGATTTAGTAGACTGTTTTTTACTCAAGATTCTTCAACTCACATCGCGACTCATTGTAAAGATGGCGTTTTAACCTGCCTTTACTTCCTATGGAATAGTGCATAACTCTCATATAAACTAATCATCAAACGTAGAGAATAGCACTGTTTAACAGCGGTATTACCCCGATATTAATGGGGGTATGACAACTGAATCAGTCTTTTGGACACTTATCCTGCCGCCCTATGTTTGGCGCCAAATGTCCGAGATTGATGTGTACAACATCCAAGCAAAAGGATGATATTGTAGAGGTTCTGCTGCAGTCAATAGACGAGGATGATGTGACTTGAAACTATTGTTTGTACTTGGCTCAGGAGGTCATACTGCAAGAGGTCTAATTCTGAGCCAGCAGGTACAATGTGAGAAGTACTACATGGTCCCGTGGGAGTCGGAGGTCACCAAGAAGAAAGTGGGTAAGAACTCCTTCAGCGTCATTTCACCGAGGTTCAGAGCTAGAGACAACAGGGTCATGAGCGTTCTAAGGACTTTGTTCTTATTCCTGCATAGCCTTGTAGTTCTGCTGATTGTGAGACCAAATGTCTTGATCAGCACGGGATCAGGGCTGACTCTGCCTCCGTTCCTAGTTGCTCGAGTTTTTAGAATCAAGACGATATTCATTGAGAGCCCGAGCCGGGTCTACAATCCATCCATTGCAGGCAGATTTCTGATGGGAAAAGTGTCCCTCTGGTTGGCAAGTTGGCCAGAACTCGCCGAAAGATTCCAAGGGGTAGAGTATAGGGGGATGGTGTTTTGATCTTCGTGACTGTGGGGACATCTCTCCCTCATGATGCCTTGATTCGAGAAATGGATCGTCTTGTAAGTATAGGTGAGATTACAGATGAAGTGATTGCTCAACGTGGAAACGGTCAATTCGTTCCTAAGCATATCAAGAGTTTTCGTTTCAAAAAGGGTCTCGATGATTATCAAAACAGGGCAGAGATAGTCGTTAGCAATTGCGGCGCAGGGACAATAATGGAAAACGTCACCAAAGGGCATAGACTAGTTGTGATTCAAAATCCAGATGTAACAGGAGGACATGAATGGGAGTTGGTGACGAAAATGGAGAAAGGAGGGCATCTCATCTGGTGCAAAAGCCTTGATTCAATGAAGGAATCTATAGACGAGGCTCGCAAAACGGCTTTCAAAACATTTAGTCCTCAACGACTAGATTTTAACAAACTGCTGGAAAGCATCGGATGATATGCTGCTGCAAAAGAGAACTTAAGCGTACGACTACGGCAAATGAACCAATGCTGATACCTTTCATACACAGATTGCCTTCAGATATGTCCTCACTCGTTAATGGCACCAAGATACGTATAGAATTGCCTCAAGCGTTCATGACTTATTCGCCATGACGGACGCTCTGTGCCTGTTTCCTTTATTGGCTTAGAGATAAACGATATTACAGCATCGGCCATTTCAGATGGATCTGCAGCTATAACAGGGTAACTGGCCTCTGCAAACCCACCCATTTTTGGAGCGACTACAGGTTTCCCAAGTGCAAGATACTCGCCAGCTTTCCAAACCGAGTCAGGTCCAATGTAGGGCGAATAGCTATCCCACTTTCTAGGAAGAAGACACAGGTCAACAGCGTTGATATAATCAGCGACCTTTTCGTGTGGAACCCACCCAGTCATTATGATATTGCCATCAAGGTTATGCTCCGAAATGAACCTTCTGAAGAAGTCCTCCTGAGGGCCGCTTCCAACAATTAGGAATCTAACCTCTGGATGAGCTGCACAAGTCTTCTGTATAACGTTCATCAAGAGACCAACGCCTTCGACCCTTGTTATCTTTCCTAGATACAAAACCGTGGGATGTGAACCCAAACCAAGGCTAGCTCGCATTTCATCTCGACTTCGTGATGGCCTGAAGTCTGCTGGAGGGTAGTTGGGAGAAACAAGTATCCTTTTTCCACCGAAGTGACGGGCTCGTCGGGCCAAAGGTTTGTTTACAGCAACCACAAAATCTGCGGATTGTGTCATGAGTCGTTCAATGAACTCAGCAAACTTCGCCAGAGAGGAGCTGCCGAAGGTTTCTTTGATTGCCCCGCTCCATGGCGAGCGCACATCATACACCAGTACACCGCGTTTTACTATTAGAGGAAGCCCGACGATGTCAGGGACATTGAAAAAGTGGTAGATATCAGCTTTTGCCAGTAACACCTGTAGAATTATCAGAAGGTATCTAATTACACCCTTGATTACTCGAGGTTTCCCGCGGGGTACTTGAAAAGGTTCGAAGATCCTAACATCAGCACCAAGCTCTTTTAGACTATCGTAAGTCCGATGCAAACGAATCATGTTTCTAGGTTCGCTACCAATGAGCAAAACTCGTTTTTTCAACAGACTCAAACACTCCAGGATTCAGGACTATCTCCGGTAATGGCACGTTTTTAATTCTTGCTTGAAAATAAACAATGTACCATAACCTTCAATAGAAGACCCAAAGGCAGATGGATGAGTGCTTGCATTGGCCATATGGGGGAATATCTACCATGATTGTGACGGTTGTAACTGGAACTCGTCCTCAGATTATCAAGTCGGCACCTGTGCTACATGCCCTTGAAAATGCAGGATTGAATGTCAGGTTTATCCATACCGGGCAGCATTATGATTTTGAACTAGCAGAACAATTTGTGAAAGAGTTCTCCATTAGAAAGCCTGACTACAACTTGGAAGTGGGAAGTGGTACAAACTCCTATCAGACATACAGCGTCATTTCAAAACTAGAGGCGATTCTACTTAAGGAGATGCCAGACTATCTTATTGTACCTGGCGATACCAATTCAGCTCTTGGAGCAGCACTTACCGGCTTTAAAATGGACATTCCTACCTGCCATCTTGAAGCCGGGCTTAGAAGCTATGATATGCTAATGCAGGAAGAAATCAATAGGAGACTGATTGACCACGGAGCCGCGGGTCTATTTGCTCCTACTACCCTTGCGGCGCAGAATCTTGACAATGAGAATGTCAGAGGAATGGTGTTCCATACTGGCGACACGATGTATGACATCTTGATTAAGCGCCTTAGCGCCTTCAATGACCCATCTTTCCAAGAGAAGGTAGTAAAGGAGCTTGGAATATCAGAAGAGAAGTTTGGCGTCCTCACTCTGCACAGACGAGAAAATGTCGATATCCCTGATAGGTTGAAAGGAATCATTGAAGGATTGTCAGAGATTGAACATCAGATTGTATTTCCAATGCACCCTCGCACAAGACATCAAATCGCAGATCAGAATCTCACGCTTCCTAAGAATCTGAAGATTGTTGATCCAATACCGTATACAACTATGATGGCAATTGTAAGTAAAGCATCACTTCTTCTAACAGACTCTGGCGGACTTCAGAAGGAGGCGTACTTGCTGAATACACCTTGCGTGACAATACGAGATAACACCGAGTGGGTAGAAACCATTGATGCAGGAGCAAATGTGCTTGTAGCACCCGAGGCTGAAGACATTCGGAGAAAGGCCCAAGAGATGTGGAACAAGGAATTGAAAAATAATCCTTCGGTTTATGGAGATGGACACGCATCAGAGAAGATTGCTCGGATAGTCGCGTCTGGTGAGATTGGAATAAAAAACAACGTCATGTTGTCAATGTGAGTGATGAATTCTGACAATGGAGATGCTCCCTCCTTAATCGGTTCAATTAAACATTGTTGAAAAGCAATGGTTCAGTTTTCTTGTAATAGGAAGGTTCAATTAGTTTGCTAAGAGGCGGAAATGTAATGAGTCTGTCTAAATGGATTATGAAGCAGTATTGGCGAGTTGGGACCATTAGGGCACTCCTTGGTTTGGCTCTAGGAACACTTGTTCTGGGAAAACTGTATTATGAATATATTCCCGTACTCGCAAATCTCGGCTTTATTGGCGCAGTTTCTTTTGGTTCGTTCCTATTTCTTATCTTCTTGGGAGTGGGATGGTTGTATGATGAGAAAGCGAAATTATGGAATGAATCTGTGGTGATTCAGACAGACAGGTTTCCTTTTGCATTCGTTCCAGAATGGAGAATCTTTGCATCAGATTATCCAACATTGTATTCTCTACTTCATACCCTTCGAGAATCCTCAACCAAGCTAGGTCTTGACACGACTCGGTTGGATGATGTTGCAATGTATTTGATACATTTCTTCAAGAAGCAACCTGCAAATAGAAAGGACCTCTTCTCCTCTGAAGGAGAAGCAGAAAGGTTTCTTGCAGAGCATCCATTTGTGGAAAGACTAACTGATGAAAGAAAGAAGGAACTTTCATTTGGAACACGAATGAAGAGATCCTTTCAAATCTGGTTATTAAGACTGAACTATATTCAATCGCTCACAGGATTAGGACAAGATGTTCTTGTTTTTGCCGCATTCTATGTATCAGTTATCTTTCCAGCTGTTGCAGAGGGAACTCTAGTTCCGACCGAATATCTCTTGCAAGGAATCCTATTCCTGTCCATTCCAATCTTCTTAGTCATGGTTGCAGCAGGATGGTTTTACGATAGACGTTTGAAGCTATGGTCACCACAGATGGCTGTAGATTTTGAAAGAAATCCGTATAGCTATGTGCCAGACCCTAGAACGCGAGCTCTCACATTCCCCATGTTCTTCACACTAATTTCAACAGCTAGAAGGATTTTCCTTCAAGAAGGGATAGAAACAGAAGACCTGGACAGAATCATAGCCTATCAGAATGAATTCTTTGCTCTTCTTGTTTCTAGGACTGAGGACTTGGAAGTTTCGCGGAAACTGAGATCAGAACTGGGTAATGTGTTCAAGGCACAATATTCTCAAAGGAGTGGCAAGTAATATGAATTTTAGAAAGTGGTTAATGAAACAGCAATGGAGAATTATACAGATAAGAGGCATTTGGGGCCTCTTCTATGGCATTCTCCTACTTGCAGCAGCGTATTATGGATATATTCCGATCATTAACGCAACGGGACAATTTGGACCTTTTATTTTTGCAGGAATATTGTTGTTCTCATTTGCGATTCTAGGCTACATCTATGATCGTGTATTCGTATTATGGGCATCATCACACGAAGTGACTCAAGAAAGAAATCCCTTCCAATATGTAGCTAGACCAATAGATAGGATCTTCTGGTTACCTTTGTATTCAGCAGTTTTAGATTCATGCGAAAAACTGGCGGATCACTTCGAAATTGATAACGATATCATCAAGGAAACAAGAGAGTATTATGCAGAGTATGAAAAACTCCGACCAGAAAGAAAAGAGGACATAGACCGAGCAATTGCGTTGAGAGATGAGTACACTGCCAAGCATGCATTTTCTGATTTATTGAATGATTTAGAGGATTGAAGATTCTAAGCATCTTGGTATTCTTTGCCCAGTGCCTTCCAAATCAGCCCGTTTAGGATGTCAGGACTTTTGAGGCCGCCCTTCTCTCTGGAGTACAATTGGATAGTATTGCTTTTTGACGAAATCTCTTCAGCTGAAATGGATCTCAGTATAGAGGAATGTTCTTGATGGTAAGAATCCACTTCAAAGGACAAGGAAGCTATTATTTAGGTAATATCTCATTCCAAATCAAGAACGACAAGTCGCAGGTTTTGTGAAATGGAAGAAGTTGCTATCGTAGCTGGCGGATTGGGAATCAGATTAGAAGAGATACACGAGATGATGCCAAAAGCTCTTCTGAAGATTGAAAGTACCACTATACTTGATAGGATAGTTGAAACCATGTCACTGGCTCTCAAAAACAATTTCCGACTATTCATAGCAGCTGGAATCTATTTTGAAAAGCTTAGTGATTATGTTTCCACTCAAGAGGGGACATATTCAAAAGTTGAAGTCTTTGAAGCAAAGGATTGGAAGGAAGGAAATGCTGCAACTCTCCTTGCATTGGAAGATGTGATTTCAAAGGAGGAATTCATTCTTCAGATGTCAGATCATCTTTTTTCACCTGAGACTTATAGAAGGTGTGTTCATACAGAAAATGTCGAAGCACCTTTCGTATGTGGAGAACCCAAGAAAGAGAAACTGCATGACTATCTTGATTTGGAAGACGCCACAAAGATTCTTGCTGAGAAAGATTACAGAATTCAAGAGATAGGAAAAACAATTCCAAAATGGAATTACATTGACATGGGTCTATTTCGTCTGACTCAACCAGTTTTTGATACAATCCGCTCTTTACCGAAGAATAACAAATCTCTGAGTGGATATGTCAATAGATGGAATTCTGAACATCGATTCTATGTCAGTCCCCAACCAGGAGCGATTTGGAAGGATGTCGATACGCCTGCAGACTTTGAATGGGCAATTCAACTAGATCGAGAAGGGAGATGGGTGTGATGGTTTGGGAAAAACCATAAACAGATTGGTATATGGATTGATACGCGTTTTAGACTACTTGTGGCCTAAAGATTCACAGATTCTGTTGTTTGGCTCCAGAAGTGGAGCCAATCCATCAGGGAATTCCAAAGCTCTATTCGAATACATTCAAAACCTAAACGAAACACCTTTTGAATGCTATTTTGCATTGGCAGCAGAATCAGATAATCCCAGCTATGTTCGCATCAGGCGCCCATCAATCAAGACAATTCGTCTCTTTCTCAGAGCGAAAACAATACTAATGACGAATAGCCTAGGTGATTTTGGAAACTTCAGACCCTCCAAAAGGAAGAACATCATTCACTTATGGCATGGACAAGGTCCTAAAGCTGATGGGTATGCCTCGAAGAAATTCAATGAGGAAATGCTTCGTGATTCAGAATATTGGCATAGATATACTACTGCATTCGTTACTTGTTCGCGTTTGGATTCATACATGAGGGCTTATGCACATGCATTACATCCCACTCAAATCCTTCCTGTAGGCTATCCAAGATGTGATTATCTGCTAGATAAAGGAAGATGGGAATCCAAGATTCCAACAATCTATTCAGATCTTCCCGATTATGAGAATGTTATTCTTTATGCTACAACATGGAGAACTGATGGGGTAGTGAGGTATTTTCCATTTGAGGACTTCTCACAGAATGATCTAGAAAACTGGTGTAGGGACAATAAAATACTGATATTGATTCGATCTCATGATGCAGACGGCGGGAAAATAGAAGAATCACTCCATGTACGGAATCTCTCATTCGCAATTCAACCAGACGTTGCGGAAATATTGCCAGAAGTAGATTTGCTCATCAATGATTACTCCTCCATACAAAGTGACTTCATGCTACTCGACCGACCCATAATCTTTGTGCCATATGACCTAGAAAAATTCCTTTCTCTACAAAACTTCTGTTATCCAAATTACGACTTCTGGTGTCCTGGGCAGAAGGTCTACACATTCACGGACTTCAAACAAGCAGTTGAGAAGGCTTTCCGTGGCATTGATCCTTACGCTGAGCAGAGGAAACTTGTAAACTCTCTTATCAATGAATATCAAACTCCAGGTGCCACTCAACGAGTTTATGAGTATTTGCTACATCTACTAGGATTCAGGGGTTAGCAGGCTCACAGGGTGGACCAAAGGATAATCGCCCAATTGCATAGGCCATATTCCAAGCAATCTGTCGTATTAACCAAATCATAGCAGCGGTAGAATAATCATAGTGGTGTTTCCATCTCCGAAGCATCTTGAAACAAGTTAACGGAGTCAAGAGAAAACCCTGAGCAACAGATCTGTGTGATGAGAGAGAGTATAGGGCGCCTACAATCTCTTTTCTGAAGAAGTCCCTGGTCGATTCCACTTCGTGATGAAATGAGATTGCTTTCTCATTCACGGCAAGTGCATTCCGATCAAGTTTCTGCAAAAAGTATGAGTCCTCACCAATCCGCCTTTTTCCAAAGTTCGAGAGCGAAAAGGCTTCACGTTTGAAGAGAGAACAATCGATTTGGAATGGGATGCCCTTTCTTCTGCGGTAGTCTTTGAAAACAAACTTGACACGAGCAATCCTAGAATTCTGATTTGGGTTCAGGGCAAGACCAGATACACCAAGAATTCCGGGTTTGGTCAAAGTTTTTTCGCACTCTCGGCGCCAATTTCGTGAGATGACGCTATCAGAGTCAACAAATCCAATCAATTCGTAACCCTTGTCCAAAGCTAAATTGACTCCTCGGTTTCGGGATATGCCGACACCCATGTTTCGTTTATTATCAACAATCGCCACTCTTTTGATATCGAATTTTAGAGGAGTTTCTGAATCGTTTACAAGGATTATATCGCAATCATTCGCGAGGATTGACCTAATCGTTTTAGCTAGATAGTCACGATACAAAACTGGAACAATGATTACTACGCTTGTCATTTAGCAAGCTCCTTGAACAAATTCTCGTATTGCTGTGCAATCTTTTTCCAATCAAATTCCTGTGCTCGAGCTATCCGTTTCTTCATCTCTGTTTCAGACATGAATTCTGGGTAGTGCTCTATTAGAAAATTCAGTTTCGCTCCTAAGGCTTTGGGATCGTTTGGGGGCACCATGGCTGCATAACCACCATACAGCTCTGTTCTTTCGAATGCGGACGTCGTCACACAAGGAATTCCAGTTGCCATGGCTTCCATCAAAGCAATTTCAAAACCATCACGGATGGTAGGCATAACGAATATTCCCGCTTCATTGAGAATCTCTGATAATTCCTCATTCGGAATCTGGCCGAGGAATTTGATATGTTTCTCAGTTTTGTGAGAAATGTACTTTTCAAAGAATGATTTGGGCTGGTCAAAAGCACCTCCAACTAACCACAACGACCAATCGGGATTCCGTTTTACAACCTCTTTGATACTTTCGATTAAAATATGAACACCTTTTATCTTCGCCATTCTCCCCACATACACAATCACTTTCTTTCGCGGAGCATTTGATATGGTGAATCTATTCACATTTACTCCATTTGGTATTATCTTGACCTTTGAAGATGGTGAAGTGGTGTTTATGAGCTCTTTCAAGTACTTGGAGTAAGTAGTTAGGATTGTGGAGTTTGCGAATTGATACTTCTGAAGATATGCATTTTGAGTAGTAACAACATCAACCATTAAACGACTTGTCTTCTGGCTGGTTTCAGACCTATAGAAACCTCCAAACACTCCGTGAATCGTGGAAATCGAAGGAACACGAGAGAATTTAGAAAAGCGATAAGCTGCAAAAAGGGCTGCATCATGAATCCATACCAAGTCGGCTTGATAATCTAATCTAGCCAATCGACGATTGATTCTGGCAAATTCAACCCATTGATGAGAACCGGCTATCCCTGGGATATTACCACATGGCTGATATCTAATCTTGACTTTGCCAATATCAGCATCAATTCGCGAATGTTCCCTTCGTTTCTTGGGAGATAGGATAAGCATGTCTATGTCTGGAGAAAGATTGCTCACAATCTCTGTTAGAACTCTTGAAGGCCCGCTAGTAGTGTCTTCATATGGACCGAGTACTAAGAGATTCAAAGCTGCTCCACCTGATTATGCTGGAGCAATGGCCTCTGGGCTTGTCTTAACTCTTTTGATGAGCTTTGGTGGTTTTAGTAGAATTCTTGAGGTTTTGAGGGTGGTTTCGATAGTTGACCACTAGCCCATCGAATTAAACCCCTAAATGCAACAGCCAATCGGCGAGGAGAAAATTGCGGATTCCTTAATGAGGTGTATAGATCAAAGTAAATCTCAGCCGTGGGAAGCTTATAATCTGTGATTATCCGAGATGGGTCCGTATCACTAACAATCTTGCATCCGCAAGCATATGCTTCAATTGCTAACCGACTAATCGCCCTAGGATCACCATATCCTTTGAAATCCAAGAAATATTCAAACTGGGAAAGGAAAGTTGGCATCTGCGAGTAGGGGATATTCTCGTGCGTTCCTCTTTCGACTATAGTTAAATCTAGACCTCTCTCCTCGCACCACTTTTTGGCATCTTTCCTGAGATCTTTCATGAAGTGTGTTCCATAAAACATCAATGCTGTGCGGACCTTTCTGTTTCCTCGATAGTAGAACATTTCGTCAACAGGACGGTCATACCATTCTCCATAATCACTCAAGTCTGGTGTAGAAACTATGACCTTGTCAGCAAGTTCTGTTTCTTCGTGAACGCTTTCGCGATATCGAATTCTACTACCATGATATTGAAAAACAATTGGCGTGGTTGGACGCAATATTCTTGCTAGCACAAGAGATGGGAGGCTGGAATTCACATGAATGTGAGTAGGGTCGTATTTGATAAGCTGACGCACAACCTCAATCCAGTACTCTTTACTTGATCCAACCATTTTTGACGCACGTGAATTTGAGCTTTGGCCGAAAACATCAAATTGCTTATTCATTATTATCTTGGCATTATGTCCATTATTTAGCAGCCATTCAGCAATAGGTACAAGTGCGCCTGCAGTATTCCAAAGAAAGAGAACACGCAGGTTTTTCATTTTTATTGCCAATCACTTCAGATTTATGGAGTCTTATTATTTCTTCTCTATTCCATATACAACTATGTAACCTCTTTGCTGGGAATTGGATGCCTAGGCACCTGAGGAACTCGCTTAGTAGATTAAAGAAGCGAGAATACGGACCTTCACCAATTATGTGATGAATAAAGACATAACAGCTTGAAATTTTCGAAGCCTTATCGAATCGAAGCAGAGTTGAAGTTTTAGACATGTATGAAGAAAGGTCGTGCGTACACACTACAAAAACACAAGAATGATAGACACACATTGTCATCTAGAGAATAAGACTTTTGACTCGGACCTTAAGTCTGATATTCGGGCTGTAAACGACCTCGTTTCTAGAGTGATTCATAAGATTATTCTTTACCGTCTTTCCAGAACAATAGATTTAGATCCAGTGTTCTGTACTTCCATCCTTCCAATTCGGAAAACAACTGATTGGCATCAAAGCCGAAGCGCCCAGGAACAAACTCGACAATTAGATGCGGATCAGGGCTCTTCTGAATCAATTCCTTGCTCCCTTTAACTACGAGGTGTTCCGCTCCTTCCACATCCACCTTGATTAGATCAACATCTTCATGAATATAATTGTCTAGACACACTACTTCGACTTGAATTATGCTCTCTGGATTTGTTAAGGGGCATAAACTACTCATACCATAGCTTTCTGGAGATATGTAAAACCGCGCAATTCCGTCTGTATCTGATACTGCTTTGTTCTCCAAGACTACGTTTCGATAGCCATTGGCGTTGACATTTCTCCTGAGGATTGCAAAATCACGAGGAATTGGCTCAAAAGCATATACGCGACCTCTTGGACCAACAAGGCGCGCTAACAAAAGAGTGTAATATCCCATACTGGCACCAACATCCACTACAACACTTCCTTCCTTCACAGAGTCTACAATATACTTCGTTGTCTGTGCCTCATACTGATCTCCTTTTGACAGCATCCAACCATGACCAGCACGAATATCAAGAATCATATCATGCCCCATGACATTGCTTCGTACAAGACCGCCTTTTGACAAGACCCTTTGCTTTAGGTAACTATCCAGTCTTTTGCTTAGGAAGTATGGCAATTTAGGCAGCATTACTCAACTCCAGCTGATTGCCTTTGACCACCGCATTGTTTCATGGAACCAGTTATGCTGAATGTCTGATAGGTGCTAACCTCTATGACCACAATCGCGGAAGAGCAGCAATCTTCTATCACTCCTAGCTCTACTATGCTATGGAGTTTGGTTCGTGAAATAAGTGGTTCTTATTTAGCTTCCTATCGAATAAACAACTAATTCTGCAAGAAGATGGAATCTGACGAAACCTCCCAGTGAGGCTAGTCGAGAGTTCAAGTTGTCCGCTTCTATCAGAAATGGTATCTACAGGATTCCATATTGCTTGTATATGCAAATTCACAGATTCGTTCACTTCGAATACTATTATGAGATTTGCCTAGGTGGCTTTTTGTGACCATCTTTTGCTTGAAACTCGATATGAAGATGACTGCATTTGCAGTAATACTGAGAAAGTTAGTGTGATAACAGAATAGAGCTGAATAATGTTTCTTAGGGGCGGGAGATTATCTGGGATTATCAGCTTCATTTTAACTGTGAGACAGAAAGACAACAATAAGTTCAATAGTTCTATACGCAACTCCCCCCAGTATTGTCTAAAAGCCAAAATGGGGCTACATTGGATGGAAAGACTGAGAAAGGCTGTCCTTCGTAGGTTATTACCCACATCTAGAATGATCAAGATTGAAGTCCAGGGACATGTCATGGTTATTGATAAGACCCATCTACCTAGTCTTTACTATAATGGAGTCCATGAGCCTGAAACAACAGAATACCTCAGGGCAAATGTGAAGCCAGGTTGCGTTGCAGTAGACATTGGTGCCAACGTTGGGTACTTTACTCTTGTCTTCGCAAATTTGGTTGGTACTTCGGGGAGGGTCTTCGCATTCGAACCTGATGAACGTATTTTCCATATTCTCACAGAGAACATCCGTTTGAACGGTTACCAAAACATCAATTTAGATAATCGGGCCGTATCTGATAACAATGGGCGTCAAAGATTCTACTTAAACAGTCACCTTAGCAGGTCAGGATTGACTCCAAGTGGAAGCACTAAGAGAATCACAGAAGTCGAAACGGTCAAACTAGACACATTGAATTTTGAACGCGTGGATTGGGTAAAAATAGATGTGGAGGGAGCTGAAGTATCTGTGTTGAAGGGCATGAAAAGAACCATTTCTGACAATCCGAATATTCAGCTAATTGTGGAGTTTGTACCTGAACATATTGTTGATTCGGGCCATACTGTTGACGAATTCTTTGATTTGCTTGATGGTTTCGATTTCTGTGGGCTTGACAACAATCTCGTGTGTTTCAGGAACAGGATTTGATAATCTCTCTCATCTGCATCGATGCAACTATGGGGAAGATGGCTAATAATGTGCATAGATTGTTGAGAAACACCCGGGATTTGCTGACTGGACACATCTGAGAAAGACAAAGAATTCTCAATACTCCACTTATGAGGGTGAGAATTCGATTTATCCTGGTTACCCGAATCTACTTGCAGAATAGTTGTGGACACAGTGTTTCTTTTGTTGTTTGTCATAACGGTTATAATCGGAATAAACTTCTGAGCGTACGCCGAGGAATCTAAAACATGTGGCCCCTAAATGCAATTCTTATCGTTGCTTCATTATCAGTATGGGTTTTTGTTGGATTCTCATTATTGAAACGATACCGATACGCGACTCGATTATTCGATATGCTCAGAACCTATCCATTCTTAGTTCTGATCTCGCTTGCTCTGTTCGCAATCGGGACCTACAATTTGCTCTACTTAATCGCCAGCATACTACTAACAGGAATTGCGGGACTTCTTGTTTGTCCATTCCTACTCTATCATTCTTTGAGATGGATTAATGACTACAACTATACCAAGTTTCGAAAACTTCTGGAAAAAATTTCATCAGAGGGTTTCGCAGTTCTTCTCTTTGAAGACTATAACAACGATAAACTTGACTCTGGAAAAGTTAACGTTTTCATTCGACATGATGTGGATATCTCTCTAAAAAGAATCAAGAAGATGGCGGCACTAGAAAAATCGATGGGAACTAAATCAACATACTTTTTCAGACTTCATGCTGAGAGATATAACTTTGAAGAAGCTGTCCCAATTATCAAAGAGTTATCTCAAGAGGGATTCGCTATTGGTTTGCATTATGAAACTCTAAGCGTGGCAGCAGGAGATAGAGAAAAAGCAATCCAGATTTTCACTCGGGATATTGAAAGAATTCGAGAGGTTGCACCAATGCTAGTCGTTGCAGCACATGGTCAGAAAGGGTACAATAATCGAGACATCTGGGAAGATGTTGACAAAAAGACACTCCAGATTTCATCCGCCTATGATATGAAAAATGATATGTATCTTAGTGATGCTGGTGGGAAGAGTTTAAGGGACAAAAATGGAAATTACCTCTTTGACAGAATATATGAAGCAAAACCAGGTCAAGTTGTTCAAATTCTAATACATCCGGACTGGTGGACTTAGATAGTACTGGGTGAGCGAAGTGCAAACACAACGGATAGCAAGCATTGTTAGAAGAATTGTCCGGGATAGGAAGTATAGGAACTACATTATTAGAAGACTCACCGAGGAAACTCAGCGCGCAACAAAGCCTCCGATATCAGGCGACCTTACGGCCGAGGATAGCGAGTTTCTTTCGACACTGAAGATTGGTTTCGTCGGGGGTTGTGAGCTCTCTTTTATGCAAGAATTTCTCAAAGCCAATGGAGCTCAATGTTATCACACGTACGATAACAACGAACCTTCGAATCCATTTCTTGCATTTAGTGATGAGAGAGGTGGAATCTACTCATTCAATCCAACAGTAGTAGTTGTTAGTGATGTCCAAGACATCAGGAACTACATCTTTGATATACAACATGGTGCAACTGACTTTGCGAAACAAGAAGAGCAGTTGAAACAAGCAAGGGATAGAGTCCTTGAAGGAATCAAGAAAGCTCGCAACAAGTTATCTGCGGTTTATGTTATCATGAATTATCCACTCACCATCAGACCTGCACATGGGAGGTTTGACTATAAGCATCTGAGTGGTTCATACAGCTTGCGTGAGTTTCTGAAGCGTCTTGACTTGTTATATCTTGAAATGAGCAAGCAGGAAGAGGACATTTATGTCCTTTCAATAGATGAGGCATTTCTTTCAGCTGGAGTTGGACACCAGATTCGAGAGAGTGATGCTGATGGAATTTATGAGCATCTGACACAAGATGGAGCTGTCACTGTTGCACATGATCTGATAAATCATCTCAAGGTTATCACAGGTTATGGAAAAAGGATCAAATGTGCAGTGATTGATCTCGACAACACACTTTGGGATGGCATCTTGCGAGACGATGGTGTAGAAGGGATAAATCTTCATCGTAATAGATTAAAAGCACTGGAGCTACTCACAAAGCGAGGCATAATCCTCGCTATCTCAAGCAAGAATGACAGCACACTAGTTACGCTTGTTGATGAGATTCTTGGTGAAAGTTCAAAACTCTTTGCCATCAAGAAAATCAATTGGAATGATAAGGTCCAGAATTTGCAGGAAATAGCCCAGGAACTGAACATCGGTATTGACTCGTTGGCATTCTTCGATGACAATCCATACGAGAGAGACCAGATCAAGGCGTTCCTTCCTCAGGTTCTCGTCTTGCCAGACACTGAAATTCTTCATGCTCTCAATAGAGTTGAATTCGAGCCGGTTGGAAAATTGACCGAAGAGAGTTCGAAACGGGCTACGATGTATGCTCAACAGGCGATGCGAGAGAGTGTGGAGAAACAATTCCTTGACAAGGAGTCATTCCTGAGAGCTTGTGATATGCGTCTCTGGATGAGAGAAGCAAAACCAGAGAATCTTGGTCGAGTAACGGAACTCATTCTGCGAACAAATCAGTTGAATGCAACGGCTGTGAGATACACAAAGGAAGAGATACTCAACTTCTATCGATCAGATGACTACAAGATCTATGTTGTCAATCTTGATGATAAATATGGAGAGTATGGCCTGATCGGGGTTTCATTGGTTCATAAACAGGACAGTAAGTGGGATATGGACATCCTCACCTTCTCATGTCGCGCCATGGGCAAGACTGTAGAGAAAACATTCCTCACGTATCTGATGAATGAAGCCAAGAAACAGGGAGCAAGCGCCCTCGTCGGAAAGTACATTAAAACGGACCGGAATGAGGCGGTTGAAAGACTTTTCGTCGAAGCCAAGTTTGAAAAAGAGCAAGGCGAGAACGAGATGGTCTTTTGGAATTATGACTTTGGAGCACGAGGCATCCCTGCATACCCAGACTGGTTTGACATTAGGTCGTAGAGATGATAAGATGTGCCTGGACTTTTTTACGTAGATACGCATTGTCACCTGGAGCAAGAAGAGTTCGACCAAGACAGGGACTTAGTTGTCATGAAAGCCAAGGAGTTGGGTATTGCTATTATAACGTCTGGTATCGAAGAATCACTGTGGGAAAAGGCTTGCTCGATTGCTGAATCATATCCCAATGTCTATGCCTCGATAGGACTTGACCCCACTCAGTTTGGGATCTGCGATAAGGCACTAGAATGGATTGAATCAAACAGTAATAGAATCATTTCGATAGGAGAAACCGGGCTCGACCATTATCTTGTGAGAAACCATGAAGAGCGAGATAGGCAGAAGTCGTGTTTTGAGATGATGATAGGTCTTGCAGATAGTTTGAAGGTCCCCATACAGGTTCACTCACGATCAGCCGGCAAGAAAGCCCTTGAAGCACTTTCTGAGAATAGTGCACGAGATGTGCATCTTCATGCCTTTGACGGTAAAGCAAGTCTTGCACGGACAGCTTCAAGAGACCTCGGTTACTATTTCTCAATCCCCACATCAGTTGTTAGGTCACCCCAGAAGAGAAGACTGGTGAAAGCGATTCATATCGAACGGTTGCTGATGGAAACTGACAGTCCACTCTTGGGTGCAGAAAAAGGAGTCAGAAATGTGCCTGCGAACATACCTATTGCCCTTAGAGAAGTAGCATCAATCCTCGGAAGAGAAGAGGAAGAGATTCGGAAGGTTGTGTTGGAGAATACGCTAAGACTCTATACGAATATACAGTTGAATTCGTAGAAGGAAGGCCCATTTCTGCTAGCTATACATCATACTTAGTATCATATTAGTTGTTGAAGTAGTTTTGAGTCGAAGGTGATTTACAAATGGATGTGTTTCAGGCAGCACCAGCAGCAGTGTCATGGGGTCACAATAGAATCGATGTGTTCATCAATGGACCCCAAGATGCACTTTGGCACAAATGGTGGAATGGCAAATGGTCCGGCTGGGAGAGTCTTGGCGGTGTCCTCACTTCCGCACCAACCGTCTCTTCCTGGTCCGAGAACCGGTTAGATATCTTTGCCAGAGGAACAGAGAACTCTCTCATTCACAAGTGGTATGACGGTGGTTGGTCCCACTGGGAAGACTTGGAAGGTAAATTGACAGAGTCTCCAGGTGCAGTTTCATGGGCTCACAACCGAATCGACGTGTTTGTTCGAGGAAATGACCACAACATGTGGCACAAATGGTGGAATGGCAAATGGTCCGGCTGGGAGAGTCTTGGCGGTGTCCTCACTTCCGCACCAACCGTCTCTTCCTGGTCCGAGAACCGACTAGATATCTTTGCCAGAGGAACAGAGAACTCTCTCATTCACAAGTGGTATGACGGTAGTTGGTCCCACTGGGAGGATCTTGGTCAACCATAGAATCATACAAACCGGCGCTCATTTGATACCATTACGTCTTTATACCCATATTACTGTGAAAGAATTGTATTGTAGATTATCAAAGTGCATTCTTCTCATTAATAGACTTGAGCTTAGTATAATATAGCAATATACGCCTAGTAGGAGAGTTTTAGTGAAATGAAAATACTGCCAAACACAGAAAGACGACGAATACAGAATGCAATTTGGCGGTGGCTAGTACCAAAAACTCCTCTTGTAAAAGGTACTGTTCTAGGCCATAAAATGATAATTCCAAATACGGGGAGATATACTCCAGGCAATATAATGAACACACTTCGAGGAAACTTGCATGAACCCGAAACGACTAGATTCATTGAAAATGCAGTAAAATCAGGTCAAACAGCTATTGACATTGGTGCGAATATTGGATATTTTACTCTGCTATTTGCGAAAGCAGTGGGCCCCAAGGGAACAGTTCATGCTTTTGAGCCGAATCCCACATTAGCTAAAATCCTCAGATATAATGTACATTTGAATAATTACAGAAATGTAATAGTAAATGAAAAAGCAGTAAGTGACAAAAGTGGAAAAGCAAGATTCTATGTTGATCGACAGATACACGAGAGAAGTAGTCTTAATCCAAGAAGAGGATCGAAAATAATAGATGTCGACGTGATAAAGCTCGATGATTATTTTGAAGAGTCAAAAAGCACAATAGACTGGATTAAACTGGATGTAGAAGGACATGAATCTAAAGCATTAGCAGGAATGAAACAAATCTTTAATGAGAACAAGAACATTAGATTGATTGTGGAGTTTATACCAAATAATCTAGGTTTCGATGAAGAAAACTTCTTTTTACAATTGGAGGGTTTTGCTTTTCGGTCCATGGACCATAATCTATTGTGTTGGAAAGAAGAAACTACTTCTGAAATCAATTCGTCCCATATTGAGTCCAGACAAACCTGAAAGGAACAAATTAAAAAAACATCTCAACCGTTTCCAAATAGGCTGGAACAGCATTCAAATAAACTGAAGAAAAACTCTGCGTTTCTATTCTTGAGAATGTACTTAGATTGGTATCGAGAAGCAAACACCATTAATACTATTCATAAGTGGGTCGTCACTGTAAAATCTCGTAGACCAATGATGACTGAGGAGATCGAGAAGAAACTAAGAGCGATTGTTAAGAATTCTACACGCAAAGCCGCCATTGAAGAGTGGAAAACAGCGGCAGATAAGCAGGGGGGCCCCCTCTACAATTACAGATTTGATCACGTGGAAGAGGTCGTTAGTCTTTCCAAAGAAATTGCATTGGATACAGATGCGAATCTCGATGTAGTTATTCTTGCAGCATGGCTACATGACCTGGCCAAACCAGGAATAGGTGGCATATCTGCAGAGCAACATGGGATTGCCAGTGCTGAACTTGCCAAAGAAATCCTTACTGCAGAGAAAGTTGATCCTGAAGTGATTGAACAAGTTGCAGATGTAATTAGAAAGCACGTAGGCTTGAAAATCAAGCAACAACTTCAACCACTGGAAGCTCAGATACTATGGGAAGCGGACAAAATACTCAAACTCGGGATGATTGGTTTGATTCAAAGTTTGTTGAACACAGTACGTTTGTTTCCTGGAAGAAATATGATACAGATAGCTGACAGCATTCGTGAATTCCTCTCTCTCGCATCCGAAATCGCTGCGTGCATGTATACAAGGCGAGGCAGGAAAATTGCAAACGAGCGTTTGAATACTCTACGAGAACTCTCAAAACGATTGGATAAAGAGTTGAATCTAGGAAGATAGGAAGTTCATAAAATGACATCAAAGAAAGAAACGTTAACCGCAGGATTCCTGGCTATAGGTAATGAGATCCTTGATGGGATTGTTCTTGAAACGAATTGTCATTGGATGGAGACCAAACTAGTAGCGATGGGTGTTGACATTCGTAGGCTTGTATCAGTCCGGGATGAGATTGAGGAGATAGGCAGAGCACTACAGTTTGTTCGAGATACCTGTGATATAATCATCACATCAGGGGGGCTTGGCCCAACACATGATGACATGACATTGAAAGCTATTGGTAAAGCGCTAGGTCGCGATGTCGTCGAAGATAAGAAAGGACTAGAGATAATTAAGAGACAATATGAGATGCTTTATGAGAAAGGAATCGTCGAATCTTCGGATTTAACAGATGCACGGAGAAAGATGGCACAACTCCCAGAAGGAAGTGTGCCGCTGGATAATCGTGTCGGTGGAGCTCCAGGAGTAAGAATTCATGATGGAAATACAGCAATCTTTTGTCTTCCAGGGGTTCCGGCAGAATTGAAGTTCATTTTCGAGGACTCTATAGTGCCATGGATCAAAGAGAATGTTGTTCAGAAGTTCTATGAACAAATAGTGGAATTTGAAATGAGAGACGAATCTGTTTTGGCTCCAGCAATTGATTTTGTCATGAAGAAAATTCCAGCTGTGTACATAAAATCGCTACCAAAACCATATGGAACCTCAAGGGGAATCAGAGTATGGGTGTCTGCGCGCGGACCAGACGACAATAAACTTAGGCAATATGTTAATGCTGCAATTGCAGGTCTGGAGAAGGCTACAGGAACTCGGTCAAAGCCAGCAGAAGAATGATAGTCTATTAGCCGATAGATATATCCAGTAGTTTGGCGGGACTCCTCAAAGAGTGGAACTGTATTGCAGGCAGACTTCTCAGTTGTTCTCGGTGATGTGGTTGTCTACTTCATAGCAGTAGTCTATGCAGTAATTGTTCTAGCAATAGCTGATCTTGCACGTAAAAGACGTAATTTGGGTTCGGAAGTGACTAGGCGAATCGTACATTTGTTCGCAGGAGCAGCTATTTGGACAGTGCCATACTACCCTCATCCGTGGGTGGCAACTCTGGTCGCACTCACATTTGTCATCATGCTTGGACTCGCGAACACGAACAGATTCGGCGCATTCTTTGCAGCCATGGCACGACCCGAGGATTTGGAGAACAATAGTGTGAGAGGCCCGTTCTGGTATGCGGTTTCGATTACTACTCTAACTGGAATCTTCACTTTCACCGGATATGAGAACCTCTATTTCCTTGCGGCTGCAGCCATCCATATTATGATGTTTGGAGATGGGATGAGTGCCCCGATTGGCATGAAATACGGACAAAAAACAACCAGAGTAATTTTTGGATCTAACAGAAGTATTCCAGGATCACTAGCAGTTTTCATATTCGGATTTTTTGGAGCAATTCTTGCCTTCTGGTGGTTTGGAATTTATAGCATGGCAAGTCCTGCTTTTGTGATTGCTGGAAATATACTTTGGTTTCAGATGATTGCCTTAGCACTTATTGGAGCAATAACTGCAACATTTGTAGAATTAGTAAGTCCCAAGGGTACGGATAACATAACATTACCCTTGATCACATGTTTGGTTTTGTTCTTGTCTGCAATCTACCTCGGACTTATTGCAGTCTAGGTTCAAGTATCAACTACCAACCTGTAATAGAATGCTACCCCTGCAGTCGGACTTGCTCTTTCCACTCGAATGACCTGACCAGGTCGAGCTCCCAAGACGCGTGCAGCGGGGTCTCTACTTTGAATTCTAGGAAGATGGGTTTTACGAATACCGTAGTGCTCAAGAACTAGTTGAATCTCTGTATCCTCAGCTATTACATGAGTAGGAACCATTTCATGACCAAACAGGTCAAAGGAAGAGTAATTGCCCGCAACAAGTTCAACCTTCGAAACTTTTGCAAACTTCTTGGAAGCAGGGGTGAACCGAGTTCCACCAACCAACATTCCTCGTTGCGATTCTGTTTCTTCCATTTCCTTCACAAGCTCCCGCACTATGGCTACTCCAACGACTTTCTCCTCTTTCAGGACCCAAACAACATATTTTACCAGGCTGTCTTTGGACTCCTTTGTAGGATGAAGGACGTAACGGTCTTCGTATTCAAAGAGCTCATTTGCAGCAAATCCTCGAAGAGCAAGCAATTCCCTAGTCTTAACAACAATAGATGGAATATCAAATGAATCTGACAATATAAAAAACACCTATGACAATAACTCGATTCAAGGCGTTTGTTATAAAGATTGTCAAATAATAGATTCTGGCGCAATCCTTAGGATTAACCAGAGTCGCCAACCAATCTGTAGTAGTAGGTTTTGCCCGCTGTCGGACTATCACGCTCTATTCTGATAACTTGACCTGATCGAGCTCCCAATACTTTGACTGCTGGGTCATCACGTAGAATGCGAGGAAGCTGTCCTTTTTCAATTCCATAATGTTCAAGGACAAGTTTGATTTCGTCTTCTGCTGCAATTGTGTGAGTTGGCACTAGTTCATGTTCAAAGAGATCAAATGATGCGTATCCACCATCAACGAGCTCAATCTTTGAAACACGAGCCATCTTTCGAGCGGCAGGAGTGAACCTGAGACCCCCTACAAGCATCCCTCGTTGCGATTCCGTTTCTTCCATCTCGCGTGCGAGATCTTTGACATAAGCCACTCCAATTACTTTGGAATCTTTTAGAATCCAAACAACGTACTTGTGTGTTTTTTCCCCTGCATCTCTTAACGGATACATCACATATCGGTCATCGTACTCAAAAACCTCATTCGCTGAAAATGAACGCAGGTTGAGGAGAGCCCTTGTTCGGTTCACAATAGAAGGCAACTCAATCATAACAATGCACCACGAGAAGCGTCGGCATTGCCCCTCTAGAATGAATATAAACATTGCCAAGGGTGAAAAATGGCCAATGGAAGCGCTGTGACTTAATAGTAGCGAACTAATCTTCCTCGTAAAGCCTCATGGGTTGGTTGCAACAAACCAAGGTCCCCACACCAGACTTCTTGACCTCGATCACTTGTCCACAGACATCACATACGTATATTCCGCCTTCTTTTGCCATAGTTTACGTTCCTCCAATATGAGTGTGCGTTGGATTCGGTCCTCCGATTTATGAGTTTCTGACACTCTAGAAACCCTTTAGACACGCATAATTTTACGAGATAGCTCTTTAGCAACACTCGCTAAAGACTCAAATACTGTAATTACCTTCAACCACTAGCACAGGTAAGAGGCGATTTTCTTGGCCGGAATTACAAAGGGAATGATTGCTGACGTTCACAAGAAGAGGGAGATCAGCCTTCCACAAGACTTCTTCAAAAATCCTGAATTGAAAGATATGAAGGCTGCAATGGTCATCTATTTCGAGAGGTCTGGAGAGATTCGTCTTATCCCCATGGTCAAAGAAGGGGGAGCACGTGTCAGACTTGAGGTTGAGAAAGTGAATCCTGCTCTTATGCAAACGATGACTCAACTATTCAAGCAGCATGACCTCAAAGTCCTATTCACAACGGGCTTTTGTTTTGAGCAGAATCGCTGCATTTACGAAGTCTACTTTTCAGCGGATGATATCAAAAGCAAGCAGGACAATATTCGAGCCACTATAGAGAGTATTCCAGGACTCTATGAGAGTGAGTTTGAGATACTCGAAATCGGAAAAGAATGGTAGACACCAGATCCTTTCCAAAGTGCATGCAGACTTGCATTTGGTCATTTAACCAGAAATGCCACATTCTCCTTTGAAGTAGTTTCGACCACCTCTAGTTTCACTTTCAGAAGTGATTCAAGATAACCCCGTATGAATGGTGAGGGGTAGAAAGGACTTCCAAGGACTATCAAGCCTTTTTCAGGCTCATAGGTGATTAAACCCCACCCATTGTCCTGCAAAAGACCGAGGACAAGATCCCGACTTTCTTCATCAGACGGGTCCCCACCGTGAAACAGACGCACTACATCCGCAATGGGGGATTGACTGCCAGCAGTTTCTCCAAGCTCAAATTGGTCTGTTGGTGTCAACTTCGAGAAGAAAAGGGAGGACAATGTTTCAGACTCAAAAACAGCTCTAGAGGAGTTAACATAGACTCCCCTTTCAGTCCACTTATGAACAGTGAAGTCAAGGAACCATCTGACAGAGTCTTCAATCAACTGCGCACGGGATCTGCCTACTCTCTCTTGCACAAGCTCGTCGATTCTATTAACCAAAGATTGACTCATTGTAACGCTGATTATTTTCTTTTTGAGAAGTTCCTTGATCTCATCAAGCCGCTCTTTTTCGCTCTCTGAGATCTTGGCTTTTGATTCTAGCTTGGCTTTTTCTTTAATTAGAATTGATTCTTCTATTCTCAGTGGCATACCCATGTCGTTAGCCTCCTCAGACTCACTCACGATGGAACTTGTTAATCCTCATAGATTCTATTTATGTCTACGAAGACCTATACGGTATGCATACAAGCATCTATTTGAATTCTTTGGGCAAATGTGGTGTTGAGAATAGCTAGCAGCAAACCTTAATCGGTGACAGTGGTAGAGCAAAAAGGATTACAAATGACATACTGTGAACTCTGGTTGGAATCAGAGGGAGGTCAGTCTCAATTTCGCGTTGCGCTTCTTGTACCTGATGAATTCGACCTACCTGATGGTTTCTCTATATCTGATACACAGCACGATCCTGACAAGAAACTCTACGTTTCAGACTGGCTCGACGGAATTGTTGCTGCGAAAAAAGCCATCGATGCTGCGGCTAAGTTCTATCAAGACAGAGACCTCAAATTCCTCTACTTTCGCGAAATTAGAAAACCAAAGTGACTTGTGAGAAAAACAGGAAAAGAGGGGTTAAGCACCCCTCTATGCTATTAAACTGGCCAAGGTACTATAAGTCCGACTAGTGATGGATTCAGGATTACAACCACACCAACTGCAATCGCAGCGAGTCCTACGAGCACGCTCACAGGACGTGATGCAAATATCTTTCCAATCAGTTCTATCAGTTTGATAATCAATCCACCCAGGACATACGCAACGCAGAATATGACGAAGCCGATTATCAAGAGCCCTTTACCAGAGATTATGAAGTTGATTACACTGGCAATTGTACCGACACTCATCAGGGTTGCGTTATTTGTCAATGGTTGAACGAATCCATACACTGTTGCGGCTCCAAAGACTGCAACAGCCAAGGCGAAAATCAAAGCAAGTGGAAACTTCGATAGTATTCTCATGACAAGTGAAAATCCCATGAGGACAAGTACCCCTGAAACAATAATCGCATCAGGTTGTGTTGTCCATACGACATATCCTACGAAAATGTCGAGGATTCCAACAAAGAAGCCTATGTAGGTTCCAACTGCGACCAGTCCATCAAATATAGTGCCCAACACGGGGATTGGATCAGTGATGTTCTCCAATAACCAGACTGCAAGGAGTCCACCTGAAAGTATGAGTACCCAGGCGAGAATCCAGGGGTCTTTGAAAAACGCCATGATCTCTTCCAAGGTCCAATCGAAAAATGGGATTTGAAGCATTATTACACCTCAACCTAACTACATCCGCATTAAGCATGTGGGCAAATAAATGATTCTTACATCATCCAATGCCTATCAAACCTGACGATAAGGCGAAAGATATCCAGAATAGAAGACCACAGACGAGGCTTATCAATAGAGGCCGGGTTCCACTCACCATCCGAGTGTTTTGGTATCCTGTTGAGAGTGTTGTGATTCCCAGGGTCACCAACAAAGGCAGGATATCGAGAGTGGTTATGACCCCAAGAGTAAATGAGGGGCCCTGTGATAATAAAGAACCAATATACAGGAAAGGCGAGAGCGATGCAAGCATTCCCAAGACTGCTGCACTAGTAATAGTAAGAAGATAGACCTTCATTCTTTGCGCGGCAATTATTGAGTCGCGTTCTTTGGCTACTGCTGAACGTTTTATCAGGCGAGAAGCAATCTTGGAGATTCGGTCTCCTGCCGCTTGAGTAGATGTTTCACACATTATCGCAACCATGTTAAGCATCTGGGCAACTCTCTGACCAAGCGCAGCATCGGAAGCGCGTCCCATAGCCTCCATTATCCCTACCTCTTCTGTATAGATTGCACTAAGTGCAATATCCACCAACCTTTGTGCCTCGATATCCAAATCATTCCTGATTGCATCTAGGGAAACTTCAAGGGTATCACCAGTTCTTAGTCGCTCTCCGAGTAGAATCAGAAAGTTAAGAAAAGAATCGTATTCTGCGATAATCTGCTTCTGCGAAGGAGCTATAATTGTAGAGTTTCTGGGCCTGTCAAAATATGCAAAGAACTGCCGTGAGAAACGACTCTTGAGAAGTGAGTTCATTAGGATAAAGAGTGGAGCGGCGAGGACGATGAGGATACTTGTAGCATACCCAGCCAGGGACACAGCTAGTGTGAACATGATTGGGACATAAGTAACGAGGGCAGCAACTACCAATAGTCGGCTTTCCAGCTCAAGGTTCTTTTGACGTAGTGCTAGGTCTGCCTCAAAAGACTCGCCAGATAATGTTTCTATCAGGTCAGTCTTTTTCTCTAGGGATGAGATGATTGCGGTGAAATACCTTCGAAGGTCTTCGGAAGGCTGGCTTTTCGCAAAATCCATCAGACAAGTTTCAGGGGGAGTGCCTTCATCAATTTCGCTAATCATTTGTTTGAATGCCTTTGAGAGATACGGATGATCTGACTGAGCGACCATCTCAATGGCATCAAAGATTGTGCCTCCTGATTGAAACACTAAAATGAACTGCTCAAACACCAAGTCTGCTTCTTCTGAAAGACCAAGCTTGTAGCTGTTCATAAGAGCTATAGGATATGTAACTACTATATAGTAAGTCACAACTGCAAACATTCCTGCAACAGGAGCAACAATAAGCGTGCTGATTTCAAAAAACGTGAGAATGAAGAAAACTAGCAGGAGAATAAGGACCGACATCAGGTTTGCTGCTGCCTCGATACCCTTTATTGAAACATCCATTATAGGTGCGAGAAACTTGACTGCACGTTGAAGCTCCTTATCGTCACGTTTACGACCAGTGCGTCCTGCAAATCGTTCGCTGATTTTACAGAGTCTCTCATACAGCAACATCGGGTCATCTAAAACCTAATTCATTGATGCATCTCTTAAATTACCCGATGCACAAAAAAGGGAGAAACCCTGGAGTTCGAATCTTGACCCCAGGGTATTGTATCTAGATTTCAGCGTCGTCTTCTGAACAACCACACAACTGCTACTACACCTACAACAAGGACTATGACTAAGATACCGCCACCGGACGGAGCAGACAAGTTCGTATAAGCAGTGTATACAGGATCTTGCTGAATTCTAAGTCCATTCCAGGTCGGGAATGTAACACCATACCACCAGTTAGTATTTGAGAAGGCGGTATTGACATTCGCGACCATTGCGCCTACTGAAGCGTAGGTATTCCGGAGTTGTGCAGAAAGCCCATAGGCCATGTGTGCGAAGAGCCAAGCAGAAAGTGGTGCTTGCCACAGGACAAGAATGAGGTCACTGAGTCGCACGCCAAGAAGTGTGTTGATAGCTGTTAGACCGCTGTCGACAACAGAATCCGTGGTTTCATTGACGAGATCATACGACCGACCAAATCCTATGTCGAAGGCTCGTTCACCTCTCGCGCCGACTTCAATTGAAACGTCTTCATCCAGTGGTGTGGTATCTGTTGGTGAAACAATCGTGTTGCCACTTGTTTTGCCAACTACTGAGTATTGGCTTGCGAAGACGGACAGGAAATGAACCGCAGAGATCTCCATATTATCAGAGATGATATCACTGGGAGTTTGGTCAACACCCCAGAGCTTGAGCTTCTGGACTTGTCCAATATTATACAATGTTTCAGCATGGACTTGTCCACTATCATCAATAACAATATCATACTGAATTGTTAGCTCACTTATGACGACCTCCAGAATTGGTGCAACCAAGGAGAGCCAGAATCCAATTGGGTTGTTTGCATCAACTATCCTGCAGGTCAGGTTGTAGTAGTGCATACCCATGCGATAGTGATTCTCACTCAACTTTGTAGCAGGAATAGGCTCAACAGACGGAACATATTCCGGCCAAGTCGTCGAATTAGCTATCGGAACAACATACCAAGCAGAATCTTTTCCAGCTCCAATATCTGGTAGCTGATTATTCCCATAGGTCTCATTATGGACCATTAGGAAGGCAAAGATTGCTCCGATAAAGACCTCTTGATTTCCAGGTGTTATGAAGTGCATGCCAAATAGCTGGTATGGCACAATCATTTGTTGGCCATTAGAGTGATTAAACTCGTTGAATGCTATTAAGAAGGCTTCAAAACCACCTACATGTACAAAAGATGCCGTTAGGCTACCATTCCCATTTGTGCCTTGGACAAAGAGAGAGTCGTTTGTCCAGTACTCCTCATCGAAGGTGTGGCCAAAAACAGCGGCCTCATCACCGGCTGTCCAAGCAGAGGCATTGGGAATGAGAACGAATGGCATTGCTAGAAGAGCCACGATCCATAGGGTCATGACTTTAATTTTAGTAGCGCGCATATCGAAATCTCCTAGATTCTTATTGGAACTTTATATTAAAAGACAAATGTATGATAGATTCATTGGATGGTTTTACCAGAAATCGGTGAGAGATGTCTGAGCCCTGAACTCAGGATATATCTTGCTTGTCTCTAACCATCGGTGCATAGGTACTCTGAGATGAGCAACAATTTCATTCAACGCCTCATCAACAGAACTGAAGCTCTTTACTGAGGTCTCTAACGCTCTTTTGGCTATCTCTCGGAATCGCCAGACTCCTAATGGAACCCATTGCTGGGGGTCAATCTCCATGAACACGATGACACCAGCTTGCCTCCGAATACTCACAAGATACTCTAAAGCAGGCAATCTGGTCGCATAGTATGCACCAACGACATCCTTTGCGTAGTCCTTGCGGCCCTTGAACCACTCATGGTCAGAAATTATTGGTGGCTTCAGTCCGCCAAGCCAACACTCCATGGCTTCGAATTGCCATGCACTTGGGAGGAAAAGAAGAACAACTGTGTTTCCAAGAGCATTGTCAATGCTCACCCGGAAGTCATTAATCCATGAGTTTCTCAAAACCTGTTTGTGTAGCTCTTTGCCTATGATGTCATCAGTGGCAGTGATACTCCATTTCGTCGGCACAAGCCTTCGTGCCTTCTTTTGACCAATGGTTCCAACTGAAAGCAGCCGTGTGATGTGCTCAAGTCGTATTCCACTATCGAAGAGGTTCTTGACGCCCTTGACTGCCAAGAGATCTGTATCTGATGTCACTCTATCAATCACTTTTGGTACCTTGGGATTATCATCAAGCCTAAACTTACGGAGGGGAGCAGATGGTCCCATCGGTAATGTCACATCTGAGAAGACCGATGTGAACTGAGGTTTCTTGAGTAGTGTGGCTTCAGACACCATTGGAGCCTCAGAGAGTGCGAGTGTCTGAGTTTCGACGAGTTCCCTTGATGGATTGGATGCCGCTGTGACTGGAATGTATTTCTTTGTTCGAACGAGACTGAATCTAAGTGCCAGAATCTCGTCAATGGTTTTTGTGAGCCAGTGATCTGGTCGTTCCATGTACATTGCATCTTCAGAGCGTAAAGGTGGTATGAGAGGGCCAGCCAATACTTTGGGATATCCGCTTTCGCCAACAAAAACAGATGGTGGTGAGGATCCTGTGAGGTCCATGCCAACGAAGGCCTCATCAATTCTTGCCTGAGCCTTTGCTCTCATCAATATTGGACATGGTCTGATACCACACAGAGCTCGGTGGCCCATGCATTTGGCACATACTCTATCATTGTAAGACTGCTTCTTTGCCATTCTTGGCTGGGATTCGAGTTTCATTTGCTCCAATTGGAAACATCCAGTTCTGGTATTTTGTCCACAACAATACTGTATGCATCAACACATTTAGACCTATATTATAACCCCTCGATATAACCGAGATATCAGAATGGCTTCAAAAGCCAAATCCGCCATGATTCATAGAACGACAGAGCAATAGCAATGACTGCCATTGTAATGAACATGATGTCCCCTCCAGTCAGTGGCCAAGACACGAATGCAAAGAGATACACCGCAAGCATTGCACTAAACAATGTTCCAAGAAAAATGAATCGTGGAAGTAGTCGAGTTCCAAACTTGATAAAAAGAGAGAGCGATCCAACTCTGACTGTTTTCTTGACACTGTATATGCCATCCACATCCTTCGTCACTAAGTCCAGCTCGTTGAGCTTATTGAGATGATGAAGAGCGAGACTGGGACTTGAGAAACCCAATGTTCTTTGAACGTCTCGTACACCCATCGCTCCGCTAGAGAGGAGTAATGCATAAACACTCATTGTTCGACCTTTCAGAAGTTTGTCTACAAGGTCTTTGTCTGCATCTTCGCTCAATGAATCACATCGCAGTTTACTTCACTAACTCTATCACAGAGGCAAATAAAATAAGGAGTATGGGCGCAAAGGCCCATTACTCAGGATATGTTACGCTATCAGTGATCAGCGCGTAGAGGGCATTCATGCCAGCTGCGAGATGACCACCTTCAATAAGCCAATAACCCGGATTCCAGTCGTTAGCAATTGGCCAACCCATTGTGTCAAATTCACCGCTCCACGTACCGTTCTGAATGTAGAAGTAACCATCTACCGCAGTGAATCCTCCAAAGAAACAGGTGTTGTCATCGAAGAAGACGGAGAAATAGAAGGTCACGGGCGTACTCTGAGGGAAGTAATCGCCTGGAGAGGTTTCAGAAGCTTCCATTTTTCCAATACCATCATCGATTATGATGCCACTAACAGTATTCCATTCAGCGATTGAAACATGCCCAGTCCCGGTGATGTTTGCATCCCAGGGAGAAAACAGCAAGTCGATATTTCCACCATCGGTTGTGCGGTTCATACGGACTCCATCAATATATGCACCAGGATGAGTCTGGGAATAGAAATTCGATAGATCATCATTCACAAATGTGGAGTTGCACATGAAGTAATACTGGACATTGTCCCGCATTGAGTTTAGGAAATCTGCAGTCTGAGCACCAAGCGATGTTGGAGTCGGATTGATATTTCCTCCAGGATAAGATGCCGCTACAAAGATAACAACCGTCAACGCCATGGCAGCTATCACTGAGCCCATCGTTTTGTTTGATATACCAGTGTTGTATTTTCTCATGATTATATCACGGTTTTTGACACGTTTAATTCCAATATGACTCTACGTTTTGTACAGGCTGTTCAAAATACTGTACAGCCTAAAGTATATCATGTTCCGTCTAGTGAAACAACACCTATGCCAACAAGAAGAGAAACAATTGCAGAGCTCCTAGAAAGAGCAAATCATCCTCTCACGGCACAGGAGATTTGCGAGATGTTGGACATAAAAAAGCGATCGATTGTATATGAGGACATCGAGCATATTTCTAAGTCAGTTAAGAGAGAGAACAAGGAATTATTGATTCGTCCTGCAATCTGCGGAAAATGTCAATTCGTGTTTAAAGTGGGAAAATCTGTGAAAGAGCCCAGTAAGTGCCCCAAATGCAAGTCCCAATGGATACTATCGCCTGCATTTACAATAAGATACAGAAAGAAATGACTAGTCCAATTTGTGGACTTTCTTTATCCCAGCACCCTCATGCTTTATGTCTGTAACTCTAGAAACAACAAAGTCAGATAGACCATACTCAGCTTCTTCAACATAGCCATGAAGAATAATCCTCATTCCAACTCTCGGGAGGAATTTACAGCGGTCCATCACATTGGCTGACAGTCGTACACCGTAAGTCTTGCCGGTTTCTTCATGCTGAACAACAATGTCTGTTGTTCCATACCATCTTCGGGGCGATATCGGAACGGTTTTGCTTTTGCCAACTTCTCGTATTATACCTCGGACCACAGTCATTTATCGTCACTCTCCCACGGAGGTATGAGCGTACCATATCTGCCTCCACCGCCAGCTAGATACTTTATTGATTTGTTTCTGTATGCTTCAATCATTATGCCAACCCTTTCATTCTCCTCTCGAATTTGGCCAATGGGAGTTTCAGTTAGTATGATTGTTTCAGGGCCAAAACGATTACGAAACGCATCATAAATAGCTCGAACTTGTTTCGATGCTGAGGATTTGATTTGCTGTGAAAGGCGTATGATATCCAATAGTGGTGCAGTTGGTAAGTAAGGGGGCCTATGAGTTGGAGTTTTCACCTCGCCTTCACCTATCGCAGCAGCCCGATCTCTGACTCCCAAACGAAGGTTTTTCCCATCAGCAGGGCATTTCACTTTACGTCTATGAATGGCATCGAGAAGGCGTTTCCTTTCTGCTATAGACTTGCAGCTGATGTAGATATTCAACTCATCAAAACTCGGTGGGTCAGTTCCTGTTTTAATAACCAGTGTCCTCCTGCAAGTCGAGCAAAAAGAGAGATAGTATTTACCAAGGCGAGGATCAAGTCCTACATTTAGAACGGGTCTTCGTCCACCTTTTCTTGAAATTGCCAGCTTGAGTTCATCAAAAGTTGGTTCCTTCATTTCAAACCTGACAAATTCACGACCAAGCTTGTTAGGATATGGAGAATGAGCATCGCTTGATGTAATATATGTCAAATCCCTCAAGTCGGGAATATAATCAGCTGTATCCGAATCAGCCGAGAGACCTAGCTCCAAAAAACGGACATGCTGAGCTTCGCTTCCATAGCATGACTTAAGGTTAGCATGCTTATTCTCCCTAAAGATTGACCTAAACGGAGTGAACGCGTGTGCGGGCCCAATCATCCCACCTGAGTCGCGTACAAGTCCAGCAAGTACCTCACCGTTGATTTTGGCTCTAGGTCTTCCACCCCATTTATCATTAATATTGAGGGAGTGAGGTTTCAAGGTCTTCCTCAATATCTCTACCGACTCAAAGTCTGGAAGAATGATCAAATGATGAATCGACTCGTTATCCTCGATCTCAACTGTTGGAATGAAAGAAACTGTGCCATAAGACATTGCACCACCATTGATAGTGATGTTTGTTCTAAGGTGTTTCAACCAATTGGGCTGCGTTGCATCGCCAGTCCCCAGAATATGAAGTCCTTTTTCTTCAGCGCCTTGAGCAAGTTTGGGAATCGTCATGACTTTGCTAACGCCAATGGAATGCAACGAGTGAATGTGCAAGTCTGTATCAAAGACAGGCAATTACAGACCTCTCATATGTTGATAACAACTTTCGTAACAGCTGGTTGGTTCGCATATTCGAAAGCCTTAGTCCCGTCCTCGAGTCTGAAAGATTTCGAAACAAGGCGCTTAACCTCGATTCGTCCCATTTGGAGCATTTCTATGGCTTTTTCAAAAGGACCACTACTCGCCCCTCGTATTGTTAGCTCTTTGGATACAATCATTGAGGGGTCAAATGTAAAATCGCACCCGTGCATGCTCTTCAAATTCACTGTGCCACCATTTCTGACGAGGCCGAGAGCCAATCCAATACCATCGGTGTTTCCAGTTGCTTCACTAACAATCCTTGGACCCACTCCGTGAGTGATATCAATAAGCTTCTTCTTCCAATTATCAGTACTAACGTCCAAAGTGTTGAGTAAACCAAGCTGGCGAGCTAGCCCCAATTGCCAACGATTTCTTCCAACTATGTATACATCAGCACCACTTGCATCATATACCTGTGCGAGCAGAAGCGCTATCTTACCACTCCCAATAATCACCACCGGTTCGCCAATATCAGCAGGGCAATCAGAAACTGTTTTGATGGCTGAAGCCAGAGGTTCGACAAATGTGCCAGAAACAGTATCGACGCCTATTGGAAGTGGATGAACAAGATCTGCAGGCACACTGATGTACTCAGAGAGACCCCCATCTCTGGTGATGCCAAGGGTTTCCTTTTCTAGACAATGATGCCGTGCTCCTGTTCTACAATACCAGCATCGACCACATGACACATCTATCTCAGTAGTCACAATAGCTCCTGGGACAATATCTGGTACCGAACTCTCATGAACTGCACCTGCTATTTCATGTCCAAGAACAATCGGTAAGGGAGCCTCATAGTCACCCTTCCAGATTGAGAGGTCGGTCCCACAGATGCCCACCGAACGAACTTCGATACGAACATCACCAGGCATCAAAGGAGGTATTGGCGTGTCCGCGATTTGAAGGCCATCTGCAGTTAATACAAGCGACTGCATTTTCAACTCTACGCTACCTTCGTGACAGTGAATAAACCCTTCGATATTGTTTACGTATGACTTATGAGCTGTTCTTTTGCCACTAGCGCAATACAGTAAAATTGCCACACAAGAGGAATATAGATGGACAAATCAGTCATGTTCAATGCAAGGTTGAGAAAAAGCGAAATTGACACATGGCTGAATTTACTCGATTCAACATGTGAAACTGACGCCAGAAACCGTGACCTCGTAGAAAAATTCTTGCTCCTTCCCGAGAGCATAACATTTGTTTCATCCCTGGAAAACAGAATAATCGGCGGAACATCAATCTACAGAGATAGAAAAAGATCAGCAATGGTTCTTTCAACTGTTGCTATCAACGGGAACTATAGAGAGTCAGCAGCTTTCCAAATCATCAAATCTTCAATGCCATTTTTCAAAACCGTGGCAATTCGTGATGTGGATGTCCTAGTGCCACAAAATGATGAGCCCAAAAAGCTCGGATTTCCCCTCAGCCTTGATCTAGAACCTTGGACAAAAAACATCATCCAGCGAATAGGATTTTCAGAAGTCGGCGTCTTGAAGCACTGTTCATTTTCGGTTGAACCTGATAGCTTTGGCAGGCCTACTGTTTGGAACGAAAAAGTCAATGAAGAAGAGAGCAGTGAGCTGATTTGGGATCAAAGCAAACCAATGGGATTGACAAACTCACTAGTCTGGCTTGCACGAGATTTTGCACTTGCAAACGGAAATCTTTGGGAACTAACAATTGATGAATACATTGCGGCAGTGGCAGGATTCTGGCAGATAGATGATACACTTTGTGTCTTGCCTCTTGTTTCGGACCCATTGAGAATAGGGTGGGAAGACTTGGCGGCAAAATTGCTTATTGAAGCACGAAGAAGAAAAGCGCGGCAAATGGACCTATCACTATTGGGAGAAGGCCAACAAGAACTCATTCAAGCATTAGAGGAATCATGTAGTCTTACTTCTTGTAGGAAGTTATCACTGCTAAGAAAGCAACTCTAGATATGAATGCTGGGAAATCCTTTTGTTTGAAGCAGGTCTGAGAGAGGATGGTCATTGCATGCCAACTATCAGTCTAAAGAAAAGCGGTACAGGGTTTCGGTTGAAGTACGGTGACGTGGACTTAGCACTCGATACTGGAATTAGAGGAATGACAACTCTGCTTTCACATTCCCATTCCGATCACATTGGAAACCTCAAAAATGCCAGTCACATCATTGCTACTAAAGGGACCATAGACACATGGCAAGCAAGACGACCGGACAATTTTCGTAATAAGACTGTAATTAAGCATGGAGATATGTTTGGGCAAATCGGAGTGAACATCACTGCTCTGAATGCTGGACATGTTCTTGGTTCTACAATGTTCTTACTCGAGTTTGATGATGATCTGAAGGTTCTCTACACTGGAGATTTCAACAATGTGGATAGCTTAATACACGCAGCCGCGAAACCTGTAGCAGCTGACGTTTTGATTACAGAAGCCACCTATGGCTCGCCACAATGGATATTCCCAGAGCGAAAATCAATTTACGAAAACATACTTGAAACTGCATCAAAGCTGCTGAATGAAGACCGCATCCCACTCTTTCATGCATACTCGTTGGGTAAATCACAGGAGGCAATTGCCCTCCTACAGAATGGCGGATTCAAGGTGATAACAGGAAATACGAGTATAGACAAAGTCAGTTCTGTCTACAAAAGGCATGGTGTAGACCTAAGGAACTTCACCATTCATGATACTAACTTGGCCAAGACTTTGGATGAAGGAGCGGTCATAGTAAGTTCCTCCTACCGTCACACAATCAAAAATATGAAACGAAACCTTGGAGAAGCGTTCAATCGTTATGAAACAAAAATAGAGTACTTCAATCTCTCTGGGTGGACCATTGGAAAGTTCAGAGAAAAAGGCTTCCCTCTGAGTGCTCATTCAGACTTCAAGGGATTACTAGATTTTGCAGAAAAGGTCAAGCCAAGAATTGCATACTGCTTCACAGATAATGGGAGGACTCTCTCGAAACATCTTTCCGACATTGGCATCAATGCTGTACCAATAGAGTAGGTGATTATCTTGGAAACTGCTTTGTCTGAAATGGTTGAGCCGGTGCATGCAGATTCATTCTTCTCTGTCTCTAGAACCGGAGAAATCCATGAGAGACTATGCTATGAGTATATTGACCCTGAAGGCTTCTATCGAAGAGTCATTCGTGATGAGAGGCTTTTGAAAAAAGAGGTCGAAAAACTAGTGGATAACATGCAGTATTTTCTGGACCAGGAGAGGGTAGAGATCAATGGAGCGAGAGTCAGGTCCAGAGTGGACTATTGTGATATATTCCTCAAGGGTGCTTCAGAGGTTGTAGCAGTTGTCTATTTGATAGACTTTGCAGGCAAGTTCGAACTTCGCGAGAACAAGATAGAAACTTGGCTTGAAGAAGAAGAAGCGCCTTATGATTTTGAGATAATATGGAGATTTCCTATGGGTTCGCAGATTAAGGAGATTGAAACCGCTTTAGACTTCGAGATTTACGGAGACTTTGTAACGCTTTGGGCATTGGAAGGCGATGCAGTTGGTGGGTATGAACGGATGGAATTTGAAATGTCAGAAGCGCCATTAGATATTGGGTGAGAACTATGCAGACAAATGGACCCATCAACATACTAGCTTGGACACTAATCATCATTGGATCGATCATAATCATTTCAGGAATCGTATCTATGATAATGAAATCCCATTCAGATTCCAGAATGCAAGGGAGCAAGAGTAAAGGAATCATTCTATTGGGTCCAATCCCCATCGTGTGGGGCTACGGAAAGAGAGCGTGGGTGATTGCAGCAATTGTTGCAGTAAGTCTGTTCCTTTTGGCGATACTATGGCGCTAGTTTTGCCATCCGCATTCAGGACATTGCTTTGTACCTACAATTGTTCTCACTATTCTACCATTAAGAAGGCATTCAGGACAAATATTCAATGGTCGGTGACACAGAGGACAGAGATCTTTATGATTCAAATCACGGATACAGGTGATGGTGCCGCAGGAGGGACATTTGATGGCATGATCGTGGCAAAACTCATTTCGACAACGGTCACACCTGATTTTTGTTTTTTCGCGGCATAATGTACATGTCCGCGCCATCTGAATCGCCCCGAAATCAAGCGCTAAGAAGCACCAAATAAGTCTAGCCCTGAAATAGGCAGTATTACCTAAGCCATACCAATCCTCATAGATATTTGTAACTGCATCTGCTTGGAGCAAAGCTAAGATGATGTTCGTTTGCATGCTTTGTGGAAAAACCACAGCTGACATTGACGAGGTTCTGGATGGAGCTTGTAGTTGCGGTTGTACACACTTCCATCTGGTTTCAGAGGATCGATCAGAATTACCAGTGGATCTAAATCAAAAAGAGACCATTCGCAGAGACCTGCATAGGTGGCTAGATTTGAATCTTGATTCCATGCCTCCGGAGGTTGTGGGCAACATCAGAGTCCTTTTTGAGATAGAGAAAGACAATACGCCTTCATGATTGTTTAATCAACTTTCTCGATTGCTTCTAGCGGTCGTTCAATCCGAGAGATTTGATCCTCTATTTGTACATGAAGGTCCGTTTTTCCGGCCACATTTGCGATTCTCTGAACAGCTTTTAGGCTGTGGATTAAAGAGTCAAGCCATGAGAAGATATCACCTGGATACGCCCAAAGCTCAAACTCATCGTGGAGTTTCTGAGCAAGTCCGGAGGGATTAAGACCTTCTTTTCGTTTTTCGACAAGCCACCTGCCAAGGCTAATTTTTCCATGATCACACTCAGGATAATCTCGACACCCGCAGTTGAAGAATGTAGTAGTCCATTTACCAAACACTTCGAAGACCCAGTGAGGAAGTCTACCAGCGCCGCTTTCTGGGCGGCTCGCGTCACTAATCTCATTGAACACACCAGAGAATAACCGGGTTGGCATATAGGTTCGAAAAGCTGAATTCACCTCTTCCTGAAGTTTAGCGCTCAAGTATACGTTTTCAAACGGCTCTAATAGGATTGCGATGTCTGTAACGTCATACGAGGAGGTTAGATTCATGACCTCTAATCCCTGACTTGGTGTCAGAAATGAAAGAGAAGTTGCCCGTCCGAGATCAGTTGGATACACCCCGCCCTCCTTCACACGAATCATGTATGTTCGTACTAGATGCTTCAAAGCTTCTGACGGGGGGACTGACATTGATAGCATTCGCTTGTAGGCGAGTGCTACCTCTTTTAGATCGACAAGACCTGTTGAACAAATAGTTGCTAGTATTTGTTCAGCGCACATTTCCTTGTCTGCAAAAGGCTCTACATCCTCAATAGTTCCATTGAGAAGATCGACTGCAATCTCATCCTCAGCTTTATCCTGACCACCGTGATATTTCTGTTCAGGCTGTACCAAGAGGTAGACTTTCCCCCGATCATGTTTACCAAGGCGGCCGGCTCTTCCAAGCATCTGTTCAAATTCAGCATTTGAAAGCCAATCAGCGCCCATAGCAAGGGATTCAAAGATAACTTGTGAAGCTGCAAGATCGACTCCAGCACCAAGTGCAGCTGTAGTCACAACACTAGAGAATCTCTGTTTGGAAAATGCATGTTCTATCTTGCGGCGTCGTGAATATGAGAGACCGCCATGATAGACAGCCGTTGATACATGATGTTCTCTCAACCAATCACTCAAGGCATGAGCTCGTCTTCGCGAGTAGGTAAAGATTATAGATTGACCCTTGTTTCCGCTACTACTGACATGATGAAACTCCTCATTGACAAGGCGGCGTATCATTGAGCGCTTTTCTTCATCGGAGCGTGCAAACACCAGATGACGTTCTAGAGGGACAGGTCGACCCTCGTAGTTCACAAGTTTCATCTTCAGCTCCTTTGCTAGTACCTGCGGTGAACCCACAGTGGCAGATAAGGCCAGATACTGAGCTTTAGGATAGTGCATTCTCATCCTGGTTAGAAGTCCATCAAGTTCAGGACCTCTCTCGGGGTCAGCCAGGTTCTGGATCTCGTCAATGACAACTGTTTCAACCTCACCCAGGTCGGATGTGTTTCCGGACCTGAAAATCAGGTCAAGTGCTTCATATGTCGCACATATGATATCCGCCTTTATGATGTCAGTATCGACAATTGGTTTTCCTTCATCACCAACATCCAAACGGGACATTCCAACTTTGATACCAACTCTGAGACCAAGCGATTTGTATCTCTTACGGAATTGCTCATACTTTTCATTTGTGAGAGCGACCAGAGGGGACATGTAAATCATCTTTTTCCCCAGCAGAGCTTTTGGTACTCCCGCAAACTCCCCCAACAGAGTCTTGCCAGATGATGTGGAAGAAACAATTAGCAGGTTAATTCCCTTGAACAAACCTGAGTCGATGACTTCCGATTGGATAGGCAGAAGGGTTTCGAATCCTTCTGACAAAAGCTTCTCTTTGAAATTGGGGGGGATTTCAAGGTCAGACACCTTACGAACAGCATGTGTTTCTTTTGCAACAATCGTATCTATCAAAGTCAAATCTGGTTCGCGCGTTGGGTCAAAACCAGGAGTCATCATTTCAATTAGTCTTGGAACAGATTTCACCTTGGATACTTGCCTCTCCAACTGGTTCGTCATTGCCTTGGAGAGATGGATCCCCATTGTCTTTAATTCAACACGAAGATCGCTCTGTGCACAGTTTGTACAAACAACCTGCGATTCTGTAATTTTCACAACATTCCTTTTCGTTAGAATTGTAAGTCTATCATCGCGCAGACAATGTTGACATGTTGGCACAACCATTGGTTTCTGAGCATGCAATCGGAGGAATAAATCCTTGAGTTCCTTGATGAAAGGAGGCGTATCCTTTCGAGGAATAATGATATGTTTTGCTTTTCTGACTATGTCATGGGTCTCTTTTGGCTGATAGTAGACTGGCTTATTGAATTTGACAAACCAGAATCGTTTGACTTCAAGAAGTCCTGATTGTTTGAATTGGAATTCCATCATTCCACTTAGAATAGACCGCTGGCGATCTCGAAGAACATCTGAGAAGACATCGACTCTCGCAGTCAGCTCCTGCTTACCATCCCTAAACACAAGAGTGTAGGGTTTGTTGAGCCGCTTCTGAATGTCTGCATCAGCTACCTCCAATTTGAGTCCTCAATCGTGTGCAATACTTTTCACCAAAGACTCTTGTGGTTGCATCATAATTCAAAAATGTAGGCATTGCTCTCTTTCTCTACTAACGACAAAGCCTTTTCAAACTCCTCACCAATGGCTTCGATTCCAGTTTTTGAATCCGACCCAGCTTTCTCCACAATCATCCAGTCAGACATTATATCGATATCAATGAAGCTACTAAACTTGTGAAAAGGTGTAGCCATGACCTTAGTTCGTTCTTTCTGCCAGAACTTTCTGTCATTGAAATACTCGACAAATGGCTTGTACATTGGACCATTGGTGCCAGCCAAAATGAATTTGGCTCGTTGAAGACCTGAAACATGTGAAACATTGATTCGCTTATACATCTCCTCATAAAATGCCGTCTGAGGAACATTGGCCTTCATCTGAACAGTAGCCAAACGATCAGCCGCCAAGATGTTTCCTTTCTCCACAACTAGATTACGAATGACCGTGACAATCTCTTCGTGTTTACGCGCACCTAAAGGATCTATGACCTCAGGATTTACAATGTCTACCTGTGGAAGCGGCTCATCGACTCGAAGCATTGTAGGGTCGAACATGAGCGCTGAGAGAAATTCCAAGACATCAACCTGGATACCGCCCTTTGTTGCAACACCTTTGAAAACTCCTGGTCCTATGAGAATGGAATACACCTTTGTCCCACGAATTATCGACCAGAGTTGATTAGATAGAATTAATGCCTTTCCTGTAAGGTCAGCGTCTTTGAATGCGCCTACTTGAAAATCATAGCTTTCCACTTCAATCAACCAATAGAGTGGACTCTGACCTAGGCTCAAGACGCCTCCTCTCCATAGATATTTGAAGAAATGAAATCAAGTATCATGGCCACCGAGAGAGTGTCTCTCTCAGACTCGGAAACATTTGCTATGGCTACCATGGAATTCTCTATGATGCTGCCTAGCTGAGGGACATCAACCCCAAGGCGATTGACGAGTTCGTTGAAACACTGCTCGAGGCTCTCAGAGTTTGTGTTTCCTTGATACTTCAATACGCGCATGACACGTGCAATTCTCTCCTTGAGGTATTGGTTTCGTTCATCCCCTCTCCTTCTCTTTGCCAGTTTCACATCACGTTCAAGGAAATCAAAAGGAGAAGAGAGATCAGGTTCAGCTTTGTTTCCTCTTGTGGATGAAACTCCAACTGAAACATATGGAGACCTGTCACCTCGACCTGTTGCTAGTCGTGGTGCGATATGCAGTAAGAAATGAGAAACAGCCCGCAAGGGCATCTCATCAAATGGCCGTCCTAGTTCCTCTATAAGAGTGTCAATGCGGTCAATTGCTGCATCCATTGTATAGGAATCAATCGCGGTGAGTAGACTTTCCCTGAGGACCCTGAACAGTGCTTGAATTCGCCTTTGAATTTGCAGGAACTTGCCATTCAGAGTGCTAATGTTCCATTTTGTGATAGCCTGGCCAAAATAGATGAGTGCGTCTTTGCTGGTTGCCTTGGAATGTTCTTTGTGCCATTCATCAATGACAGGAGCGATAAGTGTTTCAGATATCTTTGTCCTCGCCGCGATGATTGAAAGTGCTCTCTCAACATCAATGGAAGGACCCTCAATCCCTTCCTCAAGGTTTGATAGACTTCTTACCTGAGTTTCAAGCACTTGCACAAAACTACCATAAATGTGTAAAAGCCATCGACCTTCAGTGAGAGCAAACTCCATAATATTCCCAGGAAGATTCGGCACATCTTCGCCCACTGCGGCTCTCCGCTGAAGCTCTGCACTCAGCAGCTCAACAGCATGCTTCACACCCATGATACCATCCATGTTAATCAGATATGCTATCAGAGCAACTTCAAGCGGGCATGACAGTTTTTCTGATATCCTGCTTGCATCTGCTTCTGGAACTCGTTTAACTCGTTCTCTTAGGTTGGCATACTTATCAGCGAACTCCTGCACTAGCCTTTGGCGGCTTTCTATGGCTAGTTTCTGAATATCAGGTTCAAGTAGCAAGTCAGGATTCCTCTTATCTGGAAGATATGCGCTCCACTGAGGGATAGCAGAATTAAGTGGGATAGTGACTAAATAATGGTATTTAGTTCATAATGAATCCGAAATTGAAAATGTTGCCGAATCTTACATTCCAGCAGAGAGAAGGAGAAAGTGAATTCCAAATCCAATTAAGATTGAGGTTAGGAAAAGCGCAGACCCCACCTTGAACTTCGAGAAGTGGCGACCGTGCTCAATGTGAATGATTAACCAGCTTGCAGCAAACAGACCTAGAAAGATGAACAGAAGTGAAACTGGGAAGTAAAGTCCTTCAAATCCTTGCATTCGTATCGCCTTTTCTTTTCGTATGGGGCATGCCCATCGTTTCGAATTTAAACGTCACGGTCATGTGACTATACAATGAAATCATACTCAAATGTGTGATCTGTGCCATCAATGGTGACGAGCCGAATTAGCTTGCCACGTTTCTTTGCAAGACGTCGTTTCTCAGAGAAACTGAGGGAAGAGTCTTTGGGAATCACTATATCCTCGATGACAAAATTGTTGCGAATTACTATCTGTTTTGTCTTTGGCCCTATCTTATCCTTGAAGTCTGGCACAAAGGTATCGATAATATACCTAAGCATCTCATCTGTTCGCCCTAGGGATCCTTTCGTGAAGACAGGATCTTTCTCATCGCTTTCATCTTCATCACCTTTGGGGCCACCCTTCGGAAAGGATGTCTTTGTAGCAACTTTCCATGGTTTGGTCCCATCTCTTGGATTAATAGAAAGAAGATAGAAGGTAGTGGGGTCGTCAACATCAAACAGTGCTTTTATGTCCTCAATAGGTGCTACTTCATCAACTTTCGTCTTATAGACAGGGGATCCCTTGCCCTTAGATTGTGACCATGTGAGCGGCATATTCAGTCGGGCATAGTCTTCCTGTCGGTCAGCGTAAGTGATTATCATTCCTTTCACTTTGTGAGACCCGCGAGGTGCACCAAGAAGATAGCCGCGGAGAATATCTTTCTCTTGGTCCAAATCAGCCTTGAATTTTATACTAGTCTTACTCAACGTAAGTTTGATCCTCGGACCTGGATGAGTGCCTATACCATACTTTACCAACTTCGCATGGGTGTACTCGTCAGGTTTTCCATTGATGATTTTAGCAACCCAGCTCAATTCAAGCCACCGTGAGGTGTTTCCCTCTAATGTGCGATTTAAACCCTTCGTGAAAGAAAGAGACGTACTACAAGCCCTAAAACATAAACCGGGCCAGGAAGACAAGTTCTTGGCATCAAATTCCCAGGAGTTCTAATAACCTGCTATGATTCAAGTGCCAAACTGCCAAGCTTATAAACACTAACGCATGGGCCAGACCACCTTTTAAAGGAGAGCAAATGGATGGGACTTAGAAAATCCGGTCACTTTCTGACACTGATGATGTTATACCTTGTAACATTGATAATGCGTGCATCCTTCTATGTAACAATAGCAGTGATATCAAGTGACGCGTACATGAGTGGAGTTTTGCAGGGATGGGGTGTAGCAGTAGTTCTCGCTATTTATCCAGTTTCAGAATTAAGTACAGTCTCATTCTTTGGCTCTTATAGTGATAAGATTGGGAGAAAACCAATCTTTGTAGCAAGCTTGTTCATGACGGGTTTTGCGGCTTTCATGTTTGGTATTGCCACTTTTGAGTTTCTTGCATACATACTAGCTATAGTCTTTGGACTTGGTGCTGCATCACAGGTGACATCAACATTATCAATTATTGCTGATGCTTCATCAGAAACCAACAGAGCTAGACTGATGGGCTATTATGACTTGTCAACTCTTGCGGGACTTGCAGGAGGATTTGGTCTAGGCATTATTTTACTTGAATTTGGATTAGCACCCAACATTCTTCTCTTTGCGGCTGCAGGAGCTTGCACGTTAAGCGGAATTCTCGCGGTGATATTGATCAAGGAAACTAGAGTTGTTTCAGAGACAGATGAGGTCAGCATGACACACCTTTTGAAAGAAGTAGCCACTGATAGGCGAATTCAACTGATGCTTCCCGTGTATGTTCCAATCATTTCTCTTTATGGTATTATGATCTCAAAACTAAAACAGATTATCGAGGACTACTTTTCCCTAACTGCAACTGATATGCTAATCCTCTTCGCAATGTTAGGTGTATCATTACTTCTGGGAATCATCGTTATGGGGCACCTCTCAGACTACGTAATGAAGAGACGACCATTCATCGTGGCGGGTCTAATTGGTTTTGGTCTTCTATCCTATGTTCTTGTTGCTAATGCAAACCAGTTCGAGTTGGTATGGTCGATTTGGCCTGCTCTACCGATTCTTGGATTCATTTCAGGATCATTCCCACCAGCAGCAATGGCATATCTCACAGACATTTCTAGTGAGGAAGCGCGTGGAAGTACTATGGGGGTCTATAGCATCTTCTTTGGCTCAGGGATGATAATTGGACCTTTTGCTGCAGAGGTTGCTTATCAAATGGGAGGTCTTTTCCCGGGCTTGGCGACCCTCGTCGCTGTTCTAATTGCAATCGCGTGCATCGGTACCTACTTCCTTAAGGAAGCGGCACCTGTAATAGCTGAAGTGGATTGAGAAACTTCTCCATGTATTATCAAGGAATTAGCAAAGAGTTAATAGAAACAAGCGCCTGTTTGTGATAATTACTCTACCTCATGGAGGAGATAATGATTAGGGTCATTACTATTGGAAATTTTCTATCCGGAATCGGACTAGCTGCACTTGGTTTCGCGATAATACTGAAATACATCCTTGATTCACTTTCTGCAACCCCAGCACAGTTGCTGTATCCCTTCTATATATGGGCGGTGGCACTTGCCGTATTGGGAGTTGTCTTAATTATCAGCATCGTTAACACTTTTACCGAAATAACGGGATTTGTGAATCCTGATGACAAGCTTGTATCAAACATGCTTGTTTACATTCACGCACTTGCGACTCTCCTGACCTTTGGATTATTGGAGGGTGTTGATGTAGTCACACAAGGCTATCTATTTGATATGGGTACAATGATTGTCATTGCATACATATTCCTCTTTGTTTTCGTCTTCTTCGGTAGCAAAATTGCTGTGGGAGCTGAAACAGGACAGGTAAAAGAAATGACATCTAGGTTCATGCTTGTCTCGCTTGTTCTGGGTGTAATCATGGCTGGTGTCTATCTTGCCTTGAGCATAATAAAGAACACATTCTCCTATGGATGGGCAGCTGGAGGGCTATTTCTACTTGCATTTGCTCTAGTTGTGTTAATTGTGTTCTTCCTTGGAAGAAGATATGAACCAGTTGGAGAATAGAAGAATAGGTTGGATGAAGTTTTCTTCATCCACTCTTTCTCTTTTTGCATTGAAGTAATACTGAAAAGGCTCTTAAAACCTGAGAGATGTAACAAGATAATTGGTGTTAGAAATGGCAAATTCACTCTGGCTTGGATTCAAACTTGATGAAGAAGGAAAGAGGACTGAGGAGAGATTCGAGATCAGTGTGGATCTCCTTCGCAGACACGGAGGTGTTTTTGGCTCTACAGGATCAGGGAAGACAGTCCTTTCCAAATGCATCTTGGAAGAAGCCGCAATGCAAGGTATTCCAGTCGTGGCATTCGATCCTCAAGGTGATATAGCATCATTAATGCTGCCAGGTGACCCAAAAGAACTTGCAGAGAAAGGAGTACCCCCAGACCGATTGAAGGAGTATATGGACAAGGTTATCGTTCGCGTTTATACTCCTGCTAGCAGTAAAGGACTAGCGATTTCTATCAATCCATTGAAGCTTCCAGATAGGAATGCAGATCAGGATGATATCATTCGGTTGCTTGACAATTGTTCCAGAACACTTGTAAAGGTCCTAACGAAAGTTGGAGGCTTGTCAAGGTCATGGGAGGGCAAATCCTTTGCGGTCATCTATGAACTTCTAAGGACTATTTGGGAGGGCGAAAAAACTGATGTTGATGAACTATCTGAACTTGCCGATATGCTTGTGGCTGACAAGGAAACTGCCGGCGTTGACCTTGAACCATTCATGAAGTTCTCCGAGAGACAAACGCTTGCCACACGCATCCGAAGCTTGACTGTCGGGTCGTCACAACTTCTTTTCAAAGAAGAAGGAGGGATAGACTTCGATGATCTAACAAAACCTGTAGATGGAAAAACACCAATCAATGTAATATTCTTGAAGACTCTTCGCAGTGAAGAGGAGAAGCACTTCTTCATTTCAATTGTTCTAAACCAGTTATACTCCTGGATGCTTCGACAAGGTTTTACAGAGAAACCAAGAATGATGATTTTCCAAGATGAAGCAGCACCATTCATTCCAGCGGGGATGAAAGCGCCTGGTCCAAAAGAAACATTCTTGCTTCTCTTCAGGCAGGCACGTAAGTACGGAATTGAGTGTCTTATTGCGACCCAGAGTCCAAAGGACATAGACTACAAGGCCTTTGAGCAGTTCAATACAATATCCGCGGGTCGAATTAGTAGCGAACAATCGCTGAAAGTTTTGGAACGAATCCTAGAACCAATTGCTGGAGAGAAAGATTCTGAAGAAATCATCACCCAACTTCCAGGTCAACAAACTGCAAGCTTCATTTTCTCGTCAGCAGACCTCAAACCCAAGGTCAATCACATAGGAGTTCGTTGGCTTCTTACAAAGCACATTACTCTCACTGAGAGAGACGTTCAGAAACATATGCAGAAGCTGAGAGAACAGCAGGAAAAAGTCCTGAAGAAGCTTGAAGAAGAGCGTCTAGCACAGGAGAAACGTGAAGCAGCTGAAAGAGAGAAAGCACGACTTGCGAAGCTGAAGCAAATTGAGGAAGCGAAGAATGAAGCTGAAAGGAAACGATTAGAGGAACAACAAAAGAAAGCTGATGAAGCAGCTAGACTGGAACAAGAGCGAATCCTGGCAGAGAAGAAACAGAAGTTTAAGAGTGCTAAACCCGAAGATAAGGTCTTTGAAACGAGGGGGCAAGCTGGGAAACTTTCCTATGAGGATATAGTCAATGGCTTTGTGGCTAGAATTGAAGCTATTGCACGAAGGACATTCGGACTGCAATTCCTAAAAGAACTGGTCAAGAGAGGAGAGCTTCATTATGAAAAGTCAATGTCATTCTACTTGACTGAAACAAGAGAGGCGCTCAAACAGGGACTAGCGAAGAAAGTCAAAAAGGAAGTCACTCGTAAAGGGAAGACGCGCAAGGAAGACTATCTGGTTTATGAGTTTGACTACATGCTTAAACTGGTGATTGATAGCATGGGTATCAAAGAACCGGAATATATTGATGAGGTTCGTTTGAAGAAACAGTTTGAACTGATGGTTGATAGCGCAAACAAAAACAGCCTTCTCGAAAGGATAGTCCTGGGGCAGCCATTCCTTGAGTTCTAAGATTTGCTTTCGAAGAAATATGGCACTGAGACTCGACAATCAAGCCATTGGTCAATCATATCAAGTGTAATCTTTAATGCAGTATCCATCATTTCTCGATCGACGATTTCAGCACCATATAGAAGAACGAACACGCGGCTACTCTCCTGAGTGATCATGGTGAGTTCCGAATCATGCGTTGCAAAACCAAAGCAAACAATCTTTTCATCATCTGCAACCACAATCTCTCTCCCTCGACAGACAATTGTTTTTCCTCCTATGCGATGAAAAAGCTCACCCTTGATAGCATTCCGAACCACAAAACCACCCGAAAGCTTTGAGGCATCAACAAGACTGATGGGAATTTTATGATATGCTGAGGCCAAGTTAATGATGTCCACAACATCTGATACTCTCCAAAGATTCAACCCCTTGAGAATCCTTCGTAAAACTGCTTCACTTGAAACTCGAAGTTTGGTTGGATCCATACCGAAGGTCCAGTAGAGGTCACGATAGGCACGAAATATTGGATCATCCTTCACATCATCAAGATTAGATTGAGATCTTATTTCCTTGAAGGTTTCTTTCTCATATTCCTCAAACGATGATGTAGATGAACCAACACGCAGTTCATCAAGGATGAACATAGCAACACTTAGACCGGGTCGGTGAACTTCAAAACGAACATGAGGGACGTTGGTATGACTCATGAGGAGTCTGTTCGTTTCTATCCCTTTGAGTATTGCGAGTCTCTTAGATCTGCGATATCAACTCATCCAAAGATTTGACAGTCACAGACGGGGTTGCATCCATGTCCCCAGAGTCGTAGGGTACAATATCATCTGGATTCCGTTTAACCAAGACCGTCGTCACACCTGCTGCATTGCCCCCTGCAATATCCGAATTCGGATTATCTCCAACAAGAACAGTATCCGAGGATTGCTGATTCAGTATTTTCACGGTTTCAACTACAATCTCAGGGAGTGGCTTTCCAACTATTACTGCTTGTGCTCCTGTTGCATCTTCTATTGCAGCAACAATGGAACGCTCGCCTATGAATATGCCATCTGTTCCAAGGTAGACCCCAGGATAATCACGACTCCCACTGATACAAATCAGAGGTGAACCCTCTTTTACCATCTTTGTGGCAAAGTTCAACTCGTCGAAGGTCATTCCCCGGTCCGCTCCAACTGCAACAAAGTCGATTGGGGGATTGTTTGTCACATCAAGACCCCTGGCTACGAAATCTTCCCGTGCTCCACCTTCACTGATTACAAAACACCTTGCTCCTGGAGACCTGTTATGCACATAAGCAGCAGCAGCAGCTCCAGCAGTAAATACACGGTCGGAGGGAATTTCAAAACCTGCCTTTGCAAGAGATTTTTGAACTTGTCTCGACGAGAGACGACCCACATTTGTAAGGATTGCCAGCTCATACCCCTTCTCGCTCAACGCTTTCCAGAGAGTCAGTGCATCCTTGAACGGTTTTGGATGTTCTATGTCTTTGATCAAGGTATTGTCGACATCAAAAATCCAAAGCTTCTTGTCACTGAGATTCATTGTACCAGCTCCGATTACTGGCGAATGTAACCCTCAAGAAAAAACTACCTAATCCTTCTTCAATAAGGGAATCACATCTATGGAACGAAAAACCTTAGAACCGTGAGTGTTTTCATAGCCATGAGGCTGATTTGGCGGCACGAAGACAACATCACCTTTCTTTGCCACTGTATCCTCTTCGCCGCCAAGAAGTTTGGCCTCGCCTTCAAGAATAAATGTTTCATGTTTCTCAGGATGAGTATGCAAGGGGATGATGCCACCAGGTTTTATTTCAAAGAAACGCATTGCGTATGTCCTAGCTCCGTCTTGTTTGCCGACAAGCCAACGCATTGTCGCGTTCTTACTACCAGGTAATTCGACGGGGAGTTCCTCTCTTTCCTTGAAGTTTACAACAAACATAGTCTTTCGAGCCTCAGTACGGAGCTATTGATTGGAAATGAGATTCCTAGGGGGATATTAGTATTCGGTTATGGACTCCAGTGATACAGTGTAATTGGAATAAACAGCACAGAAAGCTATATCTTCAAACTCTAAGATGACCATCCATTACGTGCCACATACAGCGACCTCCAATCAGAGGAACTTACGATGAGTGAAGAAGACACCTATGTGAGAGCAAAGCTCACAGAAATCAATGGAGCCATAGAGAGACTTACTCAGATGCTTAACAGAATGATTGAGGTAATCTCAGCAATTACTGAGGTGCAAGAGAACACCTCAGAACTCACACAAGCTGTCAATGCAAACACCGAACGACTTGATGGGTTGATACAAATGGTGAATAACTTAGAACTCGGAACTCCGGTCGCTTCGGCAAGTAAACCAAGTATTGCAGAGAGAGGCGCTGTTTCTAACCTCCAATCAGTTCTTGATACTCTTGAAACTCAAGTCAGAGAGGGTGTTATTGCAAGTGACCTGGCACAGAGAATTAATGAATCCGCAGAAATACTGGAGGGCAAGGGTGCCTCCGGATCTCTAGTTGTCAAGATGCAAAGATGGACACGGATTTTACGAACCTACGGAAGGGTTGACACAATCAGTCCGACAGATATAGCAAAGCTCCGTGCGGACATTAAGGAGTGGAGTAAAGAACTCTCAAAGATGAGATAGCTGCTGTCGTGTTCACCCGAACCAAGCTACTCTCCGGATTGGTCTTATGAGAAACCGTGGTGTTTTTCTCAATTTGCGCAATTCGCGCGTAAACAGTCAAGACTTAATAATCAAAAAAAACGAATCATTATTGTTCCTCAGCCGGGAAACATGAGGTGCACACTAAAGATGACACTACCACAAGACTGGGAAACTCAAATCCATGAAACAATCAAGGGATTTCCCTCACCACATCGCGAAGAGATTCTGGAGCAGTGGGAGAAGTGGCTTGAAACCAATCCGGAGTCACCTTTCTACAATAGCTGGTCTGAATACTCGGCAGTCATAGACGATCAGGAAGCATTATACACTGAGCAACGTGTATACCTCAGAAAACTAACCAATGAGCTAAGGGAACTAGAAATCCCGCTGACACGTTGGCAAAGAGTTGCAAAGGTACTGGCAGCTGTTGCAAGCGTGTTTCTTGTCATCTTCCTCGCAATATCACGAGCAGTAAGGGTCGCAGAGTAATAGTCTCAGATACTCACTCGTTAACAAAGAGAAGCCAACTTATATCGTGCCTGAGCGTAAGGTCTATTGGACAAAATGGAACATTTCTACGAATCTATACCCGAGTCAATGAGTGAACTACTTCTGAATGCAGCAAAAGAGGTTAGAAAAGCTAAAAGAGTTTCGGCATTTTCTCACATTGATGCAGATGGAATCTCAGCACTTGCTATAATCGCTCTAATGCTTGAAAGAGAAGGGAAGGAGTATGATTGGAAAAACGTACACCAAATTAACTCTGAGTCCATCCTGCAAGTGGAAGAGGACGTTCGAGAGTTCAAACCGGATTTGGTGATATTCAGTGATTTCGGGACAGGGCAGATAGAATTGGTGAAGGAGCACATTCTGAATATTGAAGATGTAGAATCAATTGTTATTTTGGACCATCACTTGCCACATGATGAAAATAATGACTCCGCAATTGACAAGTCATCAAAGACACTAATAGAGATTAATCCCAGCCATCATGGACTAAGTGGGAGTTATGACATCTCTGGAGCAGGGACAGCCTTTCTTTTGGCATTGTTCGTTTCTCAGGACAACATTGACTTGTCTGAATTAGCAATTGTGGGGGCAACGGGAGACCTCCAAGACTACTACGGTCGAGGATTTGTAGGTCTAAACAAGGAAATAATCGAGTTGGGTCAGAGTTCGGGATACCTTGAATTAATGCGAGACCTCACTTTCTTTGGCATCCACACGAGACCCCTGCCCTATTTACTAATGTATGCAACAGATCCGTATCTTCCAGGTTTGACAGGAGCTGAAGAGGCGTGCTACGCATTCTATCAGGACCTTGGAATTGAAATGAAGTCAGGAGACAACTGGCGCACCTGGATGGATCTTGAACCTTCCGAGAAGCAAGTGGCAATTCAGGGGATCATCCAGGTTGTTCTTGAACATTATGAAGATCCTCGTATAGCGCAAGGAATCATTGGCGACACCATCGTTTTATCTCATCGTCCACCTAAAACAGAGATGCGTAGCGCAAAGGAGTTCTCTACTCTCTTGAATGCTTGCGGAAGAAATAGACGTCCAGAGGTCGGCGTAAGAATCTGTATGAAGGACCCAGAGGCATTTGTGGAGGGAAAGAATCTATTACAACAGCACAGAGCCAACCTTGCAAGCGCACTCCGCCGTCTTGAGGAAGATGGCGGATTCAAGGAAATGGATGGCATGTATCTTGTAGATGATCCTGAAACACCAGATACGATAATAGGCATCGTAATCGGGATGGCACAGGGTTCCATGATAATCCCTACAGACAGACCTGTAATTGGAGTAGTAAGAAACACAACGGGAGATAGCCCCTTGGCTAAGCTATCAGGCCGTGCAAATCGAAGATTAGTAAAGAGGGGAATCAATCTCAAAGACGTTTTTGTAGAAGTCGCTGAAGGGCTAAATGAAAGAAACAATACTTTGATAGCTGAAGCTGGGGGACATCCTATGGCTGCCGGAGCATTCATTCAGAAAGCGTATCTGGATGAGTATCTAACTCTTGTATCCCAAATGCTTGCAAAAAAACTCAGAACATAAAAAGAGTCATTGGGGGCAGTTAGCCCCCTGACAAGTTCATGAGGACTAATAGTCCTCAGATGTTAGTGATGCACCAATTATGCCGGGTATAAAGAGTAGACCAAAAGCTACACCGATATCTATAGCCATATTTCTTGCAATCATTAGCATATCATTAAGGCTTGACGGTGCAAGGCCTAGGGTAAGTACGTAGTAACCCAAGAAGAATAGAACCATTGCAATTACTGAAACAAAGAGCATTCGAACGCCACTCTTTGAGATCAAACCTGCAATGAAACCAGCAACACCTAGTGCTACAAGTGGTGAATATACAGGAGTTGCTGCTGTTGCGAGGGTGTACGGAAATAACAATCCTCCAAAGAGGAGTGCGCCTTTCGCCGCTAGCTCGCTCGTAATATTACCGCTACCAACGATAGCTTGAATTGCTGCGATGTTGAGACCAACAATCTGGAAGGCCCCGATGATAACTGCAGTCACTAAACAGACTACTAAAGCCATTAATGTTCTGAACATTGTACTTCTACACGTCCTAAGGTCTGAAAAGACTCACTATATCTCCATTAATCATTGTCTTTTATATTTCGTGGCATATGTGATAAATGACATGTTGGTCTGCGATGCCACAAAATCAATCATTTGTCATTAGATGAAGTATTTTATCACGGACTGAGAGGACAAGTTCTACGATTCTTTGATCAGCAATGTCGGAAGGAAGGTCATCTGGATGAAACCATCCGACTTCTCCATCTTTGTATTCGGGTCTCGTGTTTTCTGTCAGAGCTCGTGCAAGATAATGGTTCAAAATGAAATGAAACTCAACATTCCCTGCTGAGTCTTGAGTAATCAAATCCACTGTGTTAACAAACTCAATGACTTCACAGTTTACTCCGGTTTCTTCTCTCACTTCACGAGTTACAGTTGTTTCTTGTGTTTCTCCTAGTTCCACTCCTCCGCCAGGAATGCTCCAGAGTCCTTGGCCTGGGTCTTTGTCACGGCGTGCCAATAATACACCTTGAGAGCCCACAACAATGGCTCCAACGCCAGGAACTGGATGAGTAGGATATCTTCTTCCTCTCATCGGCTTAGCTCCTCAGTTTAGTGCAAGGCCTGCGGGCATGTTGATTTTCGAACCGCATTCGTCACAGACAACATCTTGATAGACATCAAAGCCTTTGATTTCATCATATGGGAGTCTTGCTTCGGTCTTGCACTGGTAGCATCTGATCTTCACATATCCTCTTAATTCGAAAACCGTTCTCCACGCCTTTCTAGCGTATTCCAGTTTTCCCTCCTTATCATATTCATGAGCTAACAGTATCCATGGAGCCGCTGCTCCCGGATCAGCCTCTGTCCATCTAACAAGGCATTCCACATATTTTTCCATCATGCCAAGGAGGGGATATGCTTGGCAGAGACCTCTCCATGACTCGGGGTCTCTACCGAGTTCGGCTTCCGCTCGAGCAAGGTAGTGATTAGATATTTGAGAATCTCCAACTAGATGGGTAAGAACAGCAAGTCGAGAGAGTGCTTCGATGTTTTTGGGGTCTTGTCCAACAACTTCGATAAAGCATTCCTTTGCGCCATCAATCTCGCTTGTCTGGAATCTCAACTCTCCCAATAGAATCTTTGCGCGATAATCATCTGGATCAACGATATTCGCATGGCCTACAAATGGTGCAGCTTCGAAAGTTCGATGCTGAATAAGCAATAGATAGGCATAGTTAGAAACCGCAGCCATAAGATTTGGACTCAATCTGTGAACCTTTGCCCACTCTTCGGTAGCAGCGGTGAAATCACCCAATCGATAAAGCGTCAAGGCATAAAGCCCCATCAGTTCCAGCTCATCGGGAAAAAGTTCCAGTGCCTGTTTCAGGTAGCCCAATGCTTCACGATACTGATTCTTCTTGTATAGAATCCGAACCAAATCAAGCCAGACCTCTGGTTCTGAAGAGTCCAATCGATGAGCCTCTCGAATGCAGTCTTCCGCATGATCAAGCTTGCCAAGAGCCCAAAGAGCTCGTCCTAGAAACAGCTCGACAACACAATGTTGCTCGATAAGTTCATCTGCCTGCTCCAATACCTTGACAGCCTTTTCAGGCATCTCAGCCTGTACATAGGCCATACCAAGGCAAACCAGCGCATCTGGATTCTCATCATCGTCTTCAACGATAGGCTCAAGTGCAACAATTGCATCATGAGGCCGGCCTTCCTCAAGAGCCTGCATCGCGGAGTTGATGATTTCTTCAGTCAAGATTAGATAGCCCTTCTTGCTCGATAGTAAGTGTCAATTCAGCTTAAATCATTGAACACACTCTGCATCTGTTTGCTCACATCTGTATTATAAGTAGGATTCGTTATGGCAAAATTGATGAAAGATAGGCAGTATGCAACTCCTTTCACTGTGCTTCACGCAGCAAGCCTATTGGGACAAAGGTCAAGACTTGTGAAGTTCAGAAATGCTATTCAAAAAGTAGTGAAAGACGGAGACTATGTTGTTGATCTTGGAACTGGCTCAGGAGTACTGGCCATTATGGCCGCAAAAGCAAAGGCTGGCAAAGTTTCAGCCATTGAAATCAATCCGGAGTCGATTGAATATGCAAGAAGAGCTGCTAGACTCAATGGCGTGGAAGATCTTATCGAGTTCGTTCAATGCAACTTTTCTGATTTTGTGCCCGACACGAGAGCAGATATTGTCATTTGCGAGATGCTTTCTTCAATGATGTTGATAGAGCAACAGATCCCAGCCAGCGTTTATGCCATAGAGAGAATTCTGAAACCAAGTGGAGTCCTCATACCACAAGAGGTTGATATTTTCCTTGCACCTGTGGAGAGCCCTGAAATCTGGGGAAGATTTCGTTTTCAAGAGATTCAGTTTCCGCGGGTTGTTCAGAGTGCAATACACGAAACAACACGAGATTTGGCAGACATGAGCATCTTGGAGTCTTTGAAACTCATGAGTTTGAAGCAGGATACGACAATAGACGAAACTCTGCAATTTACAATAGTCGATAAAGGCACCGTTCATGGACTAGTCGGAGTGTTTGAAGCAAGACTTTGTGGAGATATTGTACTTAAAATGGAAGATGGATGGAAACAGCTGTTCATTCCATTGGAACAGCCAATTGAAGTCTCCAGTGGAGATATTTTCACTGTCCGAGTCGCATATCGGCCAGGCAAGTACGACTCCCTGTCAATTGAGATTCTGTAGACTCATCCGGAGGCTTTGCGCTCCATGGGTTGAGACCGGTCCAGTTCGAAGACTACAGGATTATTGGGATCCGGACATGCATGGAGTTCCTTGCATTGGTCTTCAGCCCACGGGAAATATGAATTGTGCATCATCGCGTACACAACTGGGAGTATTGAAAAAAGCGCGTTTATACAAATGTCGCCCTTCACTCCGAAATGATCGAACTCGATGATATCTCCAACCTTGTGACCAATGGCACAGTATCCCTTTTGGCTTATCACTCGAGCAGTGACTTTTCGGGGTTCCTTACCAACACATTTCTCTTCATTCGACATGTTGAATCAATTGCTCTGCATGAGAATAACTCCCTATTACTGTTCCTAGCTATCGATATGAACATCTTTTTATCATAGTCTGAAAGACATCGATACCTCGGTGGCTCATATTATGGAACTCAAAGGCCCATTATGCTATGTGCTTGATTTTGATGATATCTATAACTATGCATACCAGACTGCTATAAAGGTGAAAAGATCTGAATGGAGACCTGATGCAATCGTTGGTATTGCACGAGGTGGATGGGTTCACGCAAGAATCCAATGTGATTTGCTCGGGGTCAAGGACCTCTTCTCTGTGAAGATTGACCACTGGGGAGTCACAGCAACAAAGGATGGTAAGGCAAAGCTCACCTGTCCGCTGACCGGAGATGTTGTCGGGAAAAGAGTACTGGTTATTGATGATATCACGGACACTGGAGAGAGTCTCACCATGGCGGTCGACCATGTAAAGAGCTGTGGACCTGCAGATGTGAAAAGTGCAGCGCTCATGCACATCGCAGGGTCGAAATTCACTCCTGACTACTACGGCGTGGAAGTGGCGTGGGCCTGGGAGATCTGGCCGTGGAACTTCTACGAAGACTTGACTTCACTCATCACGAAGATTTTCCAGGGAGAGAAAGTGAAAGAGATGAGCACCATGGAGCTGAAGAAACACCTCCGTGAGTACAACAATATTGTCCTCTCTGATGACCAGCTCTCAAAGATCAAGGCGCATATGGGATTCCTGGGTACCATCGAGTATCCTCTCGACAAAGCTTGGAGATTAAAGGAGTGAGATGTTAAATGGCATTTGAAGCAACGCCAGCAGTGGTTCCCGTTGATAGAAGTAGAACAGAAGAGCTGCAGAAACTCTTCCCAATTGAGATAGGCATGTTTGGTGGCTCAGGAAACTATGACTCGGAAGTGATTGAGAATCCCATCGAAGTCAAGGTATTCACTCCGTATGGAGCAGCATCAGACAACTTCATCCTGGGAACTGTGAAGGACCGTACTTTCGCTTTTCTCGCTCGTCATGGTAGGAGTCACACTATTGCACCGCATATGATCAACTATCGAGCGAACATTTGGGGGATGAAATCGTTAGGAGTCAGACGAATCATAAGCCCTGCTGCTTGCGGTAGTCTCCAACCAAAGAAAATCAAATTGGGCGAGTTTGTGGTTGCAGACCAGCTCTTCGATAGAACATTTGGCGTTCGAAAAGACACTTTCTTCGAGGAAGGAACAATTGCACATCTCCCCTTTGGAGAGCCGTTCTGTCCAGAATTACGAAAAGTTGCAGTTGACACAGCGGCCGAGGTGGGGTATAAGGTCCATGAAAAGGGGACGTACGTTTGTATCAACGGGCCAAGATTCTCAACCGCCGCAGAATCGATGTTCTATCATAATCAAGGGTGGGACGTCATTGGCATGACCGCTTATCCTGAGGCCGCATTAGCTCGGGAGGCTGGAATCTGTTTCGTGAATATCTCGATGCCAACAGACTATGACGTCCATGGTGAGGAGCACGTGACACATGCGATGGTTTTGAAGACCATGGCTGAGAATGTTGAGAGAGTCAGGAAGCTCACCTTTGAGATGATCTCCAATATTCCAAATGATGCCAGTTGTGATTGTCAGACTGCTATGAAGAACGGACTCTTTTGATTTGCAGCATATCGCGCCTTTATTTTGAAGGCGCACTTTTTTCATTTTCAACCGAAGAAATCAAAACCTCCTGAACGGTAGGAGATTAAGGAGAAAGCAGAATGAGACTTGCTGTCGGCCAAATGGAACCACTAATCAATGATATACAAAAGAACCTCTTGAAAGTAAAATCAATCCTCAAGAGGGCAGATGAGAATCAGGTTGATGTCCTAGTTCTCCCGGAACTATGTAATTCTGGGTATGTATTTGATAGTCTTGAAGAGGCAAAAACCACTGCAGAGGAGATTCCTACTGGGAGTTTCTCAAGGGAACTTCGTTCATGGTCGAAGGCAAACAAGCTTGTCGTTGCAGGCATTTGCGAACAGACACGACATGGCCTTTTCAATTCAGCAGTAGCATTTGCTAATGGAAATCATATCACAACCTATCGTAAGATACATCTGTTCCTGAATGAAAAGGATTGGTTTCAGCCGGGGAATGAAGAACCTCCGGTGGTCGATTTCGAGGGGACAAGATTCGGTGTTATGATCTGTTTCGATTGGATATTCCCCGAAATGGCTAGAATTCTCATGCTAAAAGGAGCACAGGTGATTCTACACCCTGCTAATCTTGTACTTCCCTATTGCCAGGATGCAATGAGGATTAGATCCATTGAGAATTCTGTTTTCACCGCAACTGCAAATCGAATTGGAACCGAAAGAGGAGTAGCATTCTCAGGCAGCTCTCAGATAACTAATACAACCGGAAAGAGATTGACTACTCTGCCAACTAATGAAGAGGGACTCGCACTTGCTGACATCGACCCTCACGAAGCTGATGATAAGATGATCACAAAGCGGAATCATCTGGTGAAAGACCGGCGACCAGATTTGTATGGTTTACTCACTAAGTCCGATTGAGCTTGCTGGGAGCCTTGCCCTGCCACTTATCCACTGGATACTTTTTGGAGTTGCGTTTCATCTTTTCAACGATAGCCTTAGCAGGGTCAATGTCAGCTTTATCGCAGATTCGAAGAAGATACACCATCACGTCAGAAACTTCGCTTGCCAGAGCAGAGGTGAACTTCCTATCATTTAACGCCTTTTGGACTTCCTCATCAGACTTCCATTGGAAGAGCTCAAGAAGTTCCCCCATCTCAATTGATGCTGAAACTGCCAAAGCGGCGGGCTTGTTGTACTGTTCCCAGTTCCTCTCTTCTACAAACTCCCGTATGAGTGAGATCAGCTCATCTAACGTTGGAACACCATCATTCATTTTCTACACCGTATCTACCGCTTTGGTGGTGCAAAGTTTCTTTGGATTACCCAAAGAGAGTAGATTGAGAAGATAGCGAGGACAAGTGCCAAGCTGAGAATAGGCGTATCAACTCCTGGAAAGATTGAATGTAGACTTATTATCCAACTGAAGGTGTCAAGCGTGCCGACTACGACGACCGCAATAATCAGTATCAGATTTACAACAGCTGCCCATCTTAACCTGTGTTTTCCCGCTCGATTCCAAGTCACGAGTGAGTAGGCTATGGCAACACCGCCTATAATAATCATGAAATAGTTAGCGATGATGAAGTAGTTCCAGAGAGCCCAAAAGCTAGGAGGTGTCAGAAGAACAATGGCAAGACCAATGATTACTAGGGTGAAAGTTGTTGGCGGCCATGGGTCTTCAACGAATTTTGCCAGTCTTGGTTCATGTGGTTCATCAAGGAGTTCCAAGGAATCGTAATCGTCCTCTTCATCTTCCTCGTATTCTTCGTCAGGAAATTCGTCTTCCTCTTCCTCTTCTTCGTATTCATCGTCCTCATAGAACGTATCATCATCACGATTCATCCGTGTTTCCTCTAGATAACAGATGGACTGGAGAGTGAGCGGCCCTGTTAAAATCCTTACGTCTGTTACGAATTAGCTATAATCTCGAACATCCGACAGAAATATGATTAAAACTAGAAAGCGTTGAAAGCTAGATATGTCACAAGATGAGCAGACCTTTGACCAGTGGATAGCCAGAGCTAGGACTCTTAGACAACAAGGTCAGAACAAGAAGGCAATCGAAGCTTATCGACAGGCATTACAGCTCTCCCCTGATAGCCTCGAAGCATTGAATGAGATGGGTCTGACTCATATCCATATTGGTGAACAGAACGAAGCAATTGTGGCATTTGATCTAGCTATCAGCATTTCTGAACTCGATCCCAAGGCCTATTCTAACAAAGCAGAAGCATATCTCACTCTCGGTCTCTTTGAAGAGGCCAGTAGAGCCGCAGATGAGGGTCTCAGCTACGCTCCGGATAGTTCAGACCTTTGGGCAAAGAAGGCCCGTGCTTTGGAAAGCATGCTAAGAATCGATGAGGCAGTTGAAGCATATAACAAAGCAATCTCGTTCGACTCATGTGATCCTGAGACCTGGAAGGCTCTCGCTCTTTGCCTTGATGCACAGGAGAATTGGGCAGCAGTTGCCAGGGCATATCGAATTGCTGGAGGCCTACACCAGAAACGTGGTGAGAATCAAGACGCAGAGAGCTGTTTCAAATTCGCAGAAATGGCAGAAAAGTCTGAATAGATATCTGAGCGGCTTTGGAAAAAATCAGAAAGGCCCCCTGAGGGACCTTATGAATTCAAGATTTACTTGCGTTTTTTGAAGCACGCTGCTGCAACTACAGCAACCAGTGCTACTGCAATGTATGGCAATAGTTCAGCTATCAATGCGGCAATATCGCCACCATTTGGAGTTGTCGTGGTTGTTGATGTTGTAACAATTGAACCAATGGAATCACGAACTGGAATCACCATCTCGAGTCCTTTTGATTCAACTCCTAGCGATGTGACATATGCTATCACGGTAATGTTTGTCCCATTCGGCTGAGGATCAATTTCATAATAGAAGTTCTCAGGGTGAAGTTCAGATGAGGTATAGACGTTAGAAGTGATTGTATGATTTGTCCAGGCTCCATCGTTTATCATAACTCCAAGTTTGACTTCCTCAATGTCATTGTAGTATTCATGAGCATAAACTGTCACATTGATGACTGAAGAGCTTGTGGGGATATGAGGGAACCAGCCAACATTCACATAATCAGGAGTATCATATTCTGCAAGTCCCCAGTCATAATCAAACACAGTCTGATACCATGCACCAACCCCATCATGTTCTATGACAACACCGGCTTCACGATTCTCTGAAATGCTCTCCTCACTCCAATTAATACTGCAAATCAAAACTATTCTACCATCAGCTATGAAAGCTTTATTGTGGAGATACATGAACCGTTGGCGGATCCAAAAAACGGGGATATTTTCTTTAGCAAAAGCTAGAGCTACTTCTTCATTATCATTCTGAATTTCCGTTGCCATAATGATTCTGATAGTGACACCTCGATGCTTTGCTGCAACAATTGTATCAAGCAGATCATTCACTACAGATGAAGAGTTGCTTACGTAAGGTACCTGTATATCCAAAGTGGCTTGTGCACTGTTTATCACCCACTTCATCGCTTCAAGACTAGTATCAGGACTAAATACCGGAGTTACATTCATAGGACCGGAAAACTCACCAGCAAAATCGAAAACCCGAGGATAGTAAGATTGATCAAGTGTACCCCAAACTAACGGAGTACCTGTCCCATCTATCCCTTCATTGTAATCAGATCCGATACTCCAGTCATGATCAAACACATCACGATAATATTGCGTTACAACTTCATCAGTCATTGCAATGTTGAACTCTCGGTTTCCAATGTAATTCTTCTGAGTGAAACCCCCGGAAGAACCAGATTGCCAATCATTTAGTGGAAAACTCAACTTGGCCCAGTTACCAGACTGGACAATTGTTGTGATATTATCTATAATCACAAATTTCTGATGAGAGAAAGTGAATGTGTCTGAGGTCCAGCGTACTGGAATGCCAAGTTGTGTGAGATACCACATTGTGTATGTATTGTATTGACCCTCACTAACGACATGTTCGCTGATCATGACCCTGATGTCTAGTGATGGGTTATCGTTGTGGAGTTCTTCAATCAAATTCAAGAAGCCAGGGCTGGTGAATTGGTATATTTCGACATAGATACTCTCTTTTGCTCCTTTCAAGAATCGGGTTATAGTTTCGTTTCCATAATCAGGCCCAACAAAAGTCGTGACATTCATATTCCGGTTAAAAGTCTGCAAAGTGAACTGAGCAGGTTCATACTGCTTGGACGGTTCACCGGAATAAGCAAATGAGAAGTTTGGCATTAAAAGCACTGTCAATAGTATAAGAACTGCATAGCGACGCAACAATTCTCACTCTCCAATGGCTGCAGGTGCAACACTATGACTTATGAGTTGTTTGATAGATGATAAAGTTGGAGGAACCTAAATGCGGCGCACCAAGGCATTCTATGAATTCAAGCCCAATCAACGTGAAGAGATTCTAAAGAAACTAGAAACAACATTTGGACTAGGATATAGCTATAACGAAGACTTCATTCACATGCGAGATGAAGAGAATGGAATCGAATCCATTGGAATAAGTCTGGAAAAAGAAGCCATTAAGGTGATGGTTGTACTAACAGATGATTCGCTTTTGGAGAAGTTCAACTCAGTTTTGGGGGAACCCACGAAAATAAAGTCTCGAGGACACAGAGCTGATTAGAATTCAATGTGCTGAAGCAAAAAGAAAGAATATCGCTGACAGGAGCACCCACTTGGAGTACTCCTGTCGGACCACCCCTCACTCACATCGTGAGTTCGGGTTGTTAAAGATAGAGTACTACTCCTCGATTGCGCCTTCGGGGCAACTATCAACACAGGCATAGCACTCAGTGCACTCGTCTTCACGATCAACCTGATAGATGGCTTTGTCGTTTTCAATAACAAATAGTGTTGGATCAACGGGACAGACATCGGCACAGGTTCCTTCTCCAGTACAAGCGTCAGTTATCTTCCAAATCATTCTGAATCACTTCTTCTTAAGACTCTATATCGAGTCCTGCATTTGTGGTGCGGCTCATTTCAGCATTTAAACTTCAGGGTTATGTACAAAAAAACAAGAAACGCCCATTCCTGTAGAAATTTTCAAAAGGATTTTAAAAACGACTGATAGAATAGAAGACGGTGCTCTGTCTTAGCCATTTTCAATCGCGCCCCTCACCCACATCATAAGTTTGGGTCGTTATCGCTTGAGTTCTACTCCTCGATAGCACCTTCGGGGCAACTATCAACACAGGCATAGCACTCAGTGCACTCGTCTGCCCGGTCTATCTGATACTCAGCTTTATCCTTAATCACATATAGGGTAGGATCAACCGGACAAACATCTGCACAGGTACCACAAGCAGTACAGTTATCGTTGACTTTCCAGATCATTATGACCACTTTGTCCTTGGACTTTATCTTAGCCCAACGCCGGTTTTCGAATAGCAGCCCCATTTAAACTTCAGGATATGGATTCGAGAATAAACATGAGTTGATTCTACTGGCGAGAATCATGAGATTACTGGTCCATGACGATAAAAGATGTATAATCAAGGATGTTAGGAACGCCGCTCACCTTGTCAATGGAGAAGGTCCGATACTCATCGAGTGATGGTACCTCAACAATAGCAACCACATCATATATCCCATCTGCGACAGAACATGCTAGTGTCACCTCGTCAATAGCACGCACACTTTTTTGGACCTCTTTTGATTTACCGGGTTTGGTCTTTACTGCAAGGAAGACTTTGACAGGCATATCTAATGATCCCCTTCAGATGGGTCACTATGATTATCTTTGAATAGAATAATATCAATCAAATATATCATTCTGTCGGACACCCAAAAACACTATTCCAAGTCTTCACTATCCAGCCACTCTCTGAGGGTTCGAGCTGTTTTCTCTGACATTCCATCTACTTGAGCCAGTTGCTCCACCGTAGCATCTTTGACTTTGTCAAAACTCCCAAACTCCTGTAAAAGAGCTGACCTCCTCTTTGGACCAATTCCAGGCGCGTCCTCAAGGATGGACCCAGTAAATCGCTTTTCTCTGAGTTTGTGATGATACCTTTGAGCAAACCTGTGCGCCTCATCACGAATTCTTTGCACCAAGTGAAGTCCCTCAGAATGGATGTCAAGGTTGATTCCATCGGGATTATCTCGAGTGTACAATTTTTCCTCCTTTTTAGCAAGGGCCGCAACTGGTACATAATCCAACCCAAGCTCTTCAAGTGCCTCAAGTGCCATTTTGAGCTGTCCCTTTCCTCCGTCGACAAGTATCAAGTCTGGGAGAACATCTTTTCGCTCGAGTACTCCAAAGTATCGCCGGTAGACAACCTCGCGCATCATTGCATAGTCGTCAGGAGTTTCTTTCCCACGAACCTTAAACATTCGATATCGTTTGTTATATGGCTCTCCGTTTTTGAATACCACACAAGAGCCAGTTGGGTCAGTACCCTGGATATTTGCAATATCGAAACCTTCTATCCGCATAGGAGCTTGAGTCAGCCCAAGGGCTTCCTTCAGTTCCTTCACGCCATCATGTACAATCTCATCGTCGCTCTCGCCAAGAATCAACATCTTTCGAAGTGCTCTGTGAGCATTCTTGTTGGCCATCTCGACGAGATCCTCACCTCTATCATCATCTGCGAGGATAATCCTAACAGGATGACCATTGGCTTCACTTAGCCAGATTCCAAGTTGTTCAGCATCAGGAATTTCGGAGGGAAGAATAATCTCATCAGGCAGACGAGGAATAGTGAAGTAAAACTGCTCTATGAAGGCTGTTAAGACCTCCACATCTGTTGTGTCCAAATCCACCTCGAAGTAGAAGTTGTCGTGACCAATCATTCTTCCATTTCGGATTATCAACATCTCAATGAGCGCTGCTTGCTCTGTTCGTGAAATCCCAATGACATCTCTATTAGCTCCGGTGAATTCGACAATCTTCTGACGGCTCATTAGAATCTCCAAATCTGTCAAACGGTCCCTGAGTTCTGCAGCCTTCTCATATTGCATATCAGCAGATGCCTCTTTCATCTGACTTTGGAGAATTCGTACGAGGTCCTCGGGTCGTCCCTCGAGATAGTAACACATTTGCTCGACAAGCGACCGATACTCCTCTAATGGAATATGCTCCTTGCAAGGTCCTGAACATCTGTCGAGGTGATAGTCCATACATTCTCGTTTTACTTTGGTGGGATCCTTGCACATGGCAATGGGGATTGATTTTCTAATTGTGTCAAGGAATCGTTCTAGGCGCTTTGTACTGCCATAGGGCCCGTAATAGTTCGCCCCATCTTTCCGAGCTTCGCGGGTAATCTCAAAGGAGGGGATTGCTCTTGAAAGATCCACTCGTACCCAAGCATGGCGCCTATCGTCCTTCAGTGCAATATTATACTTGGGTTGATGTTTCTTGATCAGGGTCTGCTCCAAAACAAGAGCCTCTCGCTCTGTATTCGTGAGGATGGTCTCTAGGTCTCTTGCCTCTTGCATCATGTCCCAAGTCCGGCGAAAGAGCCCTCTCTTCCTAAGATAGGAACCAACACGTCTTCTCAGGTGCTTGGCTTTCCCTATGTATAGGATCTTGCCTTTCTCGTTCTTCCAGAGATAGACACCTGGAGATTCGGGAAGGTCTTGCACCAAGGACTTGAGATCAACCATCAAACATCAACCTTGTATGTGTTCAGCCACCTAGATAAGACTAACACAAATCAGTGATTCGGAAGGTACAAACAATACAAACTAAGGCATCAGGATCGGTTTCTCGATGTTGGCATGACATTCGCCATGGCTGAACGCCATCGGACAATAGCGTCACAGTCTGTACTCCTAGAACATCCATAGTAAGTGTACTCCGGGCACGCCACGCAGGGAGAGGTCTCTTGTGGGTATTGTGAGTCAGCAGACCTCTCGAGCTTTCTGAGTTCAGCTACTCTCTTCTGAATAGAGTCAGTATTTCGTCGTAGGTTTTGGTCGCAGATCGTGTAAGCCTCGTCAAGTCGTCCCAAATCGACAAGAGTCAAAGCGAGCTCCTCCCAAAAAGGAGGAGGCCCTGGATTAATGGTAACAGCTTTCCGGAGTGCCTCCTCGGCCTCCACAAGCCTACCGACTGATCGGAGATATTTTCCCAACGCAAACCAAGCAAGTACATCTTTCGGAAAAGTAGCTATTCGCCTTCTGAGGTCTGCTTCGTATATCACACTCGATGTCTTTGCTGTCGATGCCATTGCTGGCGTTGAGTCAGACGACTCGTCTCTTCGTATCATGTGTGCTGTGTCCTCCCGGCGGACAGTGCGAACTGGTTGTCAGAGTTGAACAACCATTAACGATTGCTCCGGAAGCCGTTATATACCGTGTGCGTATTGAATCCGCGCATATTTTCTATGAATAAATCACGTTGATTGACCTTTTTTCTAGTTTTAAAGTTCTATGATTTCTTATTATTCCATTATTGCGTTGAAGAATCCCCAATCATATTAGAAAATGGTTATCACTCCTGTTATGATACTGAATTAGTCAAGTGAACTCAGCAAAATCCGAGACGTCGGTCGACAAATCGAAAGCAGAAGGCGCGCTTCACTCAGTTATTGCGATTTTAGAAATGCAAAAGAGATAAATCTGAAAGATGAGAGATTCATCTAAACATCTTATCGGGCGAGTAGGGGTGAGCAAGAAGATAGCTGCAGCACTAGTTCTTGTAGCTCTGATGCTGCCAGTAACAGGTGCCCCACTAGTCGTTGCACAAGGGGATAGCAACGCATCACTAAGGATTGGTCCATACATCGACCATGTTGTCTACAAAGTAATAAACGGTGCAGACCTGCGGATATTGGCGCTTCAGGATGATGAGTTTGATATGGACTTAGACTATATCCCCCCATTACCGCAATCAGTCCTTCAGTTTGGTTCGGAGATCACTGTTCATAATATACCGGAAAATGGTTACGGCCAGCTTACAATTAATTGTGATAGGTATCCGTTGAACATCAGTGGATTCCGTCGAGCATTTGCCTTTGCTTATGATAAAACAAGGGTAAAATCGGAAGCATTTCAAGGATATTGTATTGTATCTGATTCTCTTGTTCCAGTAGTTAGTGATTGGTGTATTGAGGAGGATTTTGACTGGCATTACTACACTAACCAGTCAGACATTGGTAACCAGATTCTTGACAGTCTGAACTTTAGCATTGATCCTGATACAGGATATAGGTTAGCACCAGATGGAACACCATTTGATATTGTGATTGAGAGCTTACCAGGTTGTACGGTTTTGGGGGTTGTCACCGAGGTTGGAGTTGATGCGCTTCATTCTTTGCATATCAATGCAACGTGGGCCGAAATAAATTATGAAGACGTTATCAATAGGGTAGTCACACAAGGTGATTTTGATATCTTCTTTTACGGATTTCTTCACAACGATTCCGATATTCGATGGCTTGCCTATGAATTTGGGAGTGAGTTTGGAGATGGTCCATTTCAGAATCCCGGAAAGTTCAGTAACGCAACGTTTGATAGCTGGTGTGATCAACTTCTCAATGGTAAGACATACGAGGAAGTGTTCGAAGCAGCAGCGAAAATGCAGAGAATCCTACAATACAATGTACCACGGCTGGTAGTCTACACGGATGTCTACCTACAAGGGTATAAAACCGATGTGTTTGCAGGTTGGGTCCCTGACACAATTGGAGACATCACAGGACCATGGACTATGCGAAATATTCACAGAATCGATGGGCAGTATGGAGGAACTGTGATTGTCGCAATCGATCAGCCACCTGACACATTCAACATTTTCGTTTCTGACTCGAAGTATACACGGGCTATGCTAGATGAAATGTATTCATCGCTCTACGACTATGGTCCTGATAGAAATCCAGTGAAAGACTTAGCGGATTCTTTTAGCATAGAAACTAATGATAGTAACCCAAGTGTTCCTGCAGGCCATATCCGGTACATAGTTAATATAATCCATAATGCCACATGGAACGATGGAACATCTCTCACCGCAGAGGACGTTGCTTTCACCTTCAACTACATGCTTGATGTGAATCAGACTCTGTTTTTCCCCAACACTGAGATGTTTGGAGTCTGGAGCCCGACCCCATTTCAAGTTGTGTTTGAGTATTCAAAGGAGTCATACTGGAATTTCCAGGAATTCGCATATACTTGGATCATTCCTAAGCATGTTTTCAATGATGAGACTGGAATTGGCGCCGAGGGATGGAGTTCATGGAATCCCGTATTCAACTCCACTGACCCTCTTGTGACCTCAGGACCCTTCTTGTTTGCTGACTTCGAAGAAGGAGTTTCTTATGAGCTGAACTACAATCCAAACTTCTATTATGCACCAGATAGAACACTATCAACTACTACAGAACCATCAACGTCAAACACAACTCCCACAACTGAAGGAGGATTTCCTTTGTGGATAGTATATATCTCTGGAGGAGTCACAACTGGAGTAATCCTCCTTATTGTGTTAGGTTTGATTATGCGACGGAGAGCATCAAACAGCGGTCAGTTGTACTAGGATGTTTCCAGTACATAGCTGAACTCACTTAAGAGAGAAATAGAAAGTCCATCTATGACCGAAGTGCCTTTTGATTGTCAGAACGCATGGGACTATATCGAAGAGATATACAAGGACACCGACAGACCGAAACTTGAAGAATACATCAAGGCTACTGGACTCGTGAGTTTCGGACCACCAATTGAGGATGAGATGGCTAGGTTGTTCTCACTACTTCTGAATCTCGTGAGACCAAAGAGAGTGCTCGAGATAGGTATGAGTATAGGTTTCTCAACAACTCATCTTGCTCTTGTAGCAAAGCGGTTTGGTGGTACAGTGACAACTATTGAGATTGATGAAAGTATAGTAGCTGACGCGCGTAGAGCATTCGAGCGAGAAGGAGTATCGGGCAGCATTGAGATTATCATTGGCGATGCAAAGGATGTCATCTGTGAGATGGACTCAGAGTCATTCGATGTTGTTTTCCAAGACTCTACAAAAACACTCTACCCAGTGATGCTTGAAGATTGCATACGTGTGTTGAGACCGGGTGGCCTCTTTCTCGTTGATGACACGTTGTTTCCTATAATTAGACCTCCAAATGAATGGACTGAGGGTGACAGAGCAATTGACAAGTTCAACAGAAACCTTCTGGATTACTATGTTGAAAGCACTATTCTGCCAATCGGAGAAGGGTGTACAATAGCTGTTAAGTTGTGACCTCAATCGTGGCTTTTTGTCAACTCAATCTAATTCAATGGACCGTGGCGGACGTTCGGGCCATATAGAGCGTTTCTGAGATAGTTCCCTGTGTATGACTTCCACTCCTCGCACAGATGCTCAGGTGTGCCCTGCGCCACAAGCCTACCACCAGCATCTCCGCCCTCTGGCCCTAAGTCTATCACCCAGTCAGCAGTCTTGATCACCTCGAGGTTGTGCTCGACGACTATTGCTGTATTCCCAGCATCCACAAGCCGGTTAATGACTCGCAGAAGGACGTGGATATCCGATGCAGAGAGACCAGTCGTAGGTTCATCTAGAAGGTAGAGTGTCTTGCCTGTAGATCTCCGTGAGAGTTCTGATGCAAGCTTCATTCGTTGCGCTTCTCCACCACTTAATTGAGTGGCGGGTTGCCCGAGTTGTAAATAACCCAGACCCACGTCAACCAGTGTCTGAAGCTTGTCTGCAATCTTCGGAATGTCAGCGAAGAATTCAAGGGCCTCATCTATGGTCAGTCCGAGGATCTCTGTGATATTCTTGCCCTTGTAAGTAACCTCTAGGGTTTCTCTATCAAACCGCTTCCCTTTACAAACATCGCAAGTGATGAAGACGTCAGACATGAAGTGCATCTCGACCTGTATGAGACCGCTCCCCTTGCACTTCTCGCATCGACCCTCCCGAGTATTGAAACTGAACCTACCGGGGCTGAAACCACGTGCCTTTGCCTCAGGCATCTTTGCAAGGAGGTTTCTGATCTCTCCAAAGGTCTTTGTGTAGGTTGCAGGATTACTGCGAGGCGTTCGGCCTATCGGAGACTGATCCACGAGAACCAGTCTGTCTAGGTTCTCGACACCTCCAATGGAATCATGTGGTCCTGGGTGGACATTGGAACCATTCATCGTTCTGGCAAGTGCCTTGTACAGCGTATCATAGGTGAGTGAACTCTTTCCAGCACCTGAAACGCCTGTCACACAGATCATCTTTCCCAGTGGAAACTCCACATTGATTCCCTTCAGATTGTTAGCCCTAGCGTTACGGACCACAATACTTGCTCCATTGCCATTCCTTCGTTTTTCAGGAACTGGGATCTGTTTTGCACCGGCTAGATACTGTGCTGTGAGCGACTTCGGATCAGCAAGCACTTCAGAGGGGGGTCCCACCGCAACCACTTCGCCACCATGTGTGCCAGCTAACGGCCCAAGGTCAATGAGGTGGTCAGCCGCAGATATTGTGTCCCGGTCATGCTCAATCACAACGACCGTGTTCCCTAGAGATCGGAGATGGTAGAAGGTCTCGATGAGTCGGTTGATGTCACGGGGGTGGAGACCTATGGAAGGTTCGTCTAGACAATAGAGGACACCTGTGAGTGCAGAACCTATCTGCGTGGCTAAACGAATTCTCTGGCTTTCACCGCCTGAAAGAGTCATAGATGACCTGTCAAGGTTCAGGTACTCCAGACCGACTGAACAGAGGAACTTGAGTCGAACACGAATCTCCTTCAAGACGAGCTCTGCAATCTTTCGCTCTCGCTCTGAGAGCTTGATATTATCGAAGAACTCAACAGCTTCCTCGATGGTCATCAAAGTCAACTCATCGATGGGTTTCCCGCTGACAGTGACTGCAAGACTCTCAGGCTTGAGCTTTCGACCTCCACAGGACTCACAAGTCAACTTCCTTGAAAACTCGTTAGCAATCCTCCTAGCCCACCACTGGTACCACTGCTTGTCACTACTCTTGCTGTTCTCAAAGAGCCTCTCAAGCCATGGAACCAGACCAATCCATTTCCGTTCGATCTCCCAGTAGGACTCTTCGCCCTCCATAACGTAGGAGAGCATGATATTGGGCTTTCCCCACATAAAAGCATCAACTTGCGTTTTTGTGAGATCCTTGTATTTCGTATCAAGGGTGAACCCTTTCATTTCTCCGAGAGTCTGCAGCCGCTTCAGGAACCAGGCTCGCTCTCTCCCATTCACTCTGCGACTGATGTCGCGTATAGTCATGTTCTTGTCAGGAACTATAAGATTAGGGTCAATAGACATTGTGACTCCAAGACCATTGCATGTTGGACATGCACCATCAGGTCTGTTGTAGGAGAACGCCTTGGGTCCTAGTTTTTCATATTGGATGCCACACTTTGGACACATTAGTTGCTCTGCAAAGACCAGATCAGGTTGATCGTCACGTGCAACGATAGCAGCACCTTCTCCCGTTTCAAGGGCAGTTTCCAGGGACCCAATCAGTCGCTCGCGAATCTTCTGACTCAAGTCCAAACGGTCAACAACGACTTCGATATCATGTTTCATTCGAGCATCCAGCTGGACATCTTCTATTTCCAGTATCTTGCCGTCAGCCCGGACCCGGGCAAAACCATTCTTGAATAAGCTGTCAAGCTTCTCCTGCTGATTGCCTGTTTCACCTCTTACGATTGGGGCGAGGATGTGAATCTTCTGACCGCCGTTCTCATCAAGAAGAAGACGGGCTGCAGACTCTGCTGTGAGCTGCTCCATGGGTCGACCACACTGAACACAGTGCGGAATCCCGATGTTTGCGTAGAGAAGACGGAGATAGTCCTGTATCTCTGTGCTCGTTGCAACTGTGCTCCGGGGATTCTTTGTCCGTCCCTTCTGTTCAATCGAGATGGCAGGTGGGAGACCTGTGATCTTGTCAACCTTAGGTTTATCCAGTCTCCCAAGAAATCTACGAGCGTACGATGACAGTGATTCAACATACCGTCGCTGTCCCTCAGCAAAGATCGTATCAAACACGAGCGTACTCTTTCCAGAACCACTCGGACCTGTGACAACTACAAGTCGGTCTCGGGGGATATCGACATCTATCTTCTTGAGATTGTGTTCCTCCGCCTTGCGCACCTTGATGTAGCCTGTCACTTCTTCTTCCCTCCAGGTGCGCTCAGAAATTCCTCCAGGTATTTCCCAGTATATGAGGTCGGACAAGCAACTATGTCCTCAGGTGTCCCTTCAGCAACAATATATCCACCATCATCGCCTCCCTCGGGACCAAGATCAATCACCCAATCTGCAGTCTTCACCACATCCAGCTGATGCTCAATTACTAAGACTGTGTTTCCGAGGTCAACCAATCGATGTAAGACCTCAAGTAGCTTCTTGATGTCCGCGAAATGAAGCCCTGTTGTGGGCTCATCTAATAAAATCAAAGTCTGTCCAGTAGCAGGCCTCGAGAGGAACTTGCTCAGCTTGATTCTTTGCGCTTCACCCCCACTGAGAGTCGTAGCGGGTTGTCCAAGCTTCACGTAACCCATACCAACTGCAGTAAGAGTCGCAAGTCGTCGATGTATCGATGGTATTCCTTCAAAGAATGGGTACGCTTCATCAATCCTCATATCGAGGATATCAGCAATGTTCTTGCCCTTGTATCTCACCTGAAGGGTTTCCCTATTGTACCTTCGACCCTTGCACTCACTACAAGTGACCTCAACAGGTGGAAGGAACTGCATCTCGATGACTTCTACACCTGCCCCCTTGCAGGTCTCGCACCGACCACCCTTAACATTGAAACTGAACCGACCCGGCTTGTAGCCCCGAATCCTTGACTCCGGCAGGTTCGAAAACATCTCTCGTAATGGACTCCAGAGTCCAACATACGTGGCAGGATTAGAACGAGGTGTTCGTCCAATGGGACTCTGATCGATGACTATGACTTTATCGAGTTGGTCGATGCCAACTATCTCATCGTGAGCACCAGGCTTAGCCTCTGCGTGGTGGAATCTTCGTGCCAATTCACGTTGTAGGGTTTCCACAACCAACGATGACTTCCCGGACCCACTCACGCCGGTGATTGCTATAAATAGCCCAAGTGGGATCCTCACGTTTATGTTCTTCAGGTTATTATGACGACAACCGCGGACCTCAATAAATCGCCCGTTCGGTTTTCTTCGCTCATTCGGCACAGGAATCTTTTCCTCGCCACGGAGGTACTTAGCGGTCAGCGAGTCTTTTGACTTGAGAATCTTGTCCAGTGTACCAGCAATGACAACTTCACCACCCTCAGCTCCAGCGCCGGGGCCCAAGTCAATCACATAGTCTGCACTTCGGATTGTCTCTTCATCATGCTCGACCACAAGCACAGTGTTCCCAAGGTCTCTGAGGTTCTTCAACGATTTGAGGAGTCGCTCATTGTCTCGAGCATGGAGCCCAATACTGGGCTCATCGCACACATAGGTAACTCCAACGAGGTTTGAGCCGATTTGACTCGCTAGCCGAATCCTCTGACTTTCTCCACCAGCTAGAGACGGAGCAGATCGCTCAAGAGTCAGGTATTCGAGCCCGACGTCCTGAAGGAATCCAATCCTTCCGGTGATCTCCTTGATGATGGGATCAGCCACTGGTCTGAGTTCTTTCTTGATCTTCAAATTATCGATAAACTCACGGAGGTCCTTGATTGAGAGGCTACCAAGGCTTGAGATGGACCGACCACCAATGGTAATAGCCTGAGATTCGGGCTTAAGACGGTCACCCTTGCAGACTGGGCAAGGTTGGATTGACATCAGCCGTTCCATCTCTCTTCTCCGCCACTCCGACTTAGTCTTCTTGTAAGTCCGTTGCGCCCGAGTGAAAAATCCTTCAAAGGCTCTTTTATAGTGACCTGCAAACTTTACCTCGTAGTCCTCATTCTCACTCTCCCAGGTCACGTCATACTTCTCTTTTGTACCATAGAAGACAATTTCTTTCTGCTTGTCAGTGAAGTCCTTCCAAGGCATATCCAGGGTGAACCCGTACTTGTCAGCAACTTTTTTGAATAGGTCTCGTCGCAGCACCCAGTTGTCAGGGATCATGGCACCCTGATTGAGGGACAGGTTAGGGTCTTTGATGAAGAGGTCTGGGTCGAACTCCCGAACAACTCCGAGACCCGTGCAATTCGTACATGCGCCTTGAGGTGTGTTCCAGGAGAAGATACGTGGCTCCATCTCTGGAAGACTGATACCGCAGTCTACGCAGGCAAACTGCTCGGAGAGTGTCAGATTGCCATCTCCCTTCTCTATTGTAACGACTCCGTCAGCCATGTTGAGAGAGGTCTCGATTGCCTCGGAGATACGCGCTCGCTCAGATGGTTTGACTCGGAGCCTGTCAACAACGACCTCGATGGTATGTTCGAAATATCGGTCCAGGGACATCCCGTCCTCGAGCTCCATCAGCTCACCATCGACCTTCGCGCGGATGAATCCCTTCTTCAAAAGATCCCGGAACTCTCTCCGATACTCCCCTTTTCGCCCCCGTACTATGGGTGCTAGAATCATAATGTGCGTGCCCTCTTCAAGCATGAGAACACGATCGACCATTTGCTGCGATGTCTGTGGCTCAATCACCTTTCCGCAGTTGGGACAATGAGGTACTCCCACACGGGCATAGAGCAGACGTAGATAGTCATAGATCTCGGTGATGGTCCCGACTGTGCTTCTCGGGTTCCGACCCACGCTCTTTTGGTCAATGGAGATAGACGGCGAGAGACCCGACATGAAGTCGACCTTTGGTTTCTCGAGCATCCCGAGGAACTGCCGAGCATACGCAGAGAGTGACTCAATGAACCTCCTTTGCCCCTCTGCGAAGATGGTATCAAAGACCAAGGAGCTCTTCCCGGAGCCGCTGACTCCTGTGACCACCGTGAAACTGTTCTTTGGAATCTCACAGTCAATATGACGAAGATTGTGTTCTGCAGCACCAACGACTACTATGGACTGAGGGCCATCTAGTGCGACATCAGGCGTGCCCTTGCTTCTGTCGTTGGTCGCGCTCTTCACTATTCTATTCCCTCTATCCTCTTGCGAAGGGACGCTATCTGGTCCCTGAGACGAGCAGCCTTTTCGAACTCAAGCTCTCTTGCCGCTTCTTTCATCTGTTCTTCAAGATCTACGATGTAGTCCGTCAGCTCATCCACCTCAAACGGATCGAAGTCCTCTAACTTAGTCTGGGTCTCTTTCTCTGAGGCCTTGATGCCTTCAGCGATATCTCTGATTGACTTGATGATTGAGGCAGGTTCAATCCCATGCTCCTCATTGTATTTCATCTGGTACGCACGTCTGCGATTGGTCTCGTCGATGGCGGTCTGCATCGCTGCAGAAGTGTGGTCGCCATAGAGAATGACTCGGCCGTTGGCGTTCCGAGCAGCCCGGCCCATAGTCTGTATGAGTGCCCAGTCAGTCCTCAGGAATCCTTCCTTGTCCGCATCTAGGATGGCTACCAGTCCGACTTCGGGAAGGTCCAGCCCTTCACGCAGAAGGTTGATTCCCACAAGAACATCGTACTTCCCCTGTCGGAGCTGACGTACAATTTCAATCCGCTCGACAGTCCCTATGTCAGAGTGAAGGTATCGGGCTTTCACGCCAGCCTCGACGAGATACTCACTCAACATTTCCGATGTCTTCTTTGTAAGTGTGGTCACAAGGACACGGTCGCCATTCTCTACGGTCTTGTTAATCTCTCCGAGCAGGTGGTCTACTTGCCCTACCACAGGTCGAACAGTCACAGCTGGGTCCAGAAGTCCTGTCGGTCTCAACAGCTGCTCTACGATTTGTTGACTGACTTTTTGCTCGTAAGGACCAGGTGTGGCACTAGTATAGATAACATGCTTCATGTACTTCTCGAACTCAGGGAACTTGAGTGGTCTGTTGTCAATGGCTGATGGCAGTCTAAATCCATAGTCAACGAGATTCTGCTTTCTCGATAGGTCACCATTGTACATCCCGCGGATCTGGGGTATAGTCATGTGACTCTCATCGAGTATCATGAGAAAGTCTTCTGGGAAGTAGTCAAGTAGAGTATAGGGTTTTTCACCCACCGCTCTACCATCTATGAAGCGAGAGTAGTTCTCAATACCTGAGCACATACCAATCTCTCTAAGCATTTCGAGGTCATAGAGCGTGCGTCTCTTGAGTCGTTCAGCCTCCACGAGTTTGCCCTGCTTTCTGAACCATTCAACACGTTCTTCCATCTCTTGCTCGATTGGATCAAGAGCGTCAATGACCGTTTCATGTCGAGCGATATGGTGTTTAGCCGGGAACAGCTCAATCCAATCGGGTTCATACATCTTTCTCGCGGTTAGTCCCTCAAGCATTGTGAGCCTGTGAACCTTGTCGCCATCCAGCTCAATTCGATAGCTGTTCTCCGAAGCGGCAGGATAAACATCAATGACATCTCCACGCACACGAAAAACTCCAGGCTTGATCTCCATGTCATTTCGCTCGTACTGCATTGCCACAAGTCGTTCGAGGATCTCCCGACGATCAACCTGACCCCCCCGTTCAATGTACATCCTGAAATAATCGTACTCGCTCGGGTCCCCAACGCCATATATGCAAGATACAGATGCAACCACTATGACATCCTTCCGTGACCTCAGGGAGTGAGTTGCAGAATGGCGAAGTCGTTCAATCTCTTGGTTGATGTCTGTTTCCTTCTCAATGTACATGTCCTTACTGGGAACATAGGCCTCAGGTTGATAGTAATCATAATAGCTAACGAAGTACTCCACACCAGCATCCGGAAAGAACTGCTTGTACTCTGAGGCAAGCTGAGCAGCAAGCGTCTTGTTATGTGAGATTACCAGCGTGGGCTTGTTGTATGCTTCAATCACATTAGCCATAGTGAAAGTTTTGCCAGATCCCGTGACACCTAGAAGAGTCTGATGCCGAAGTCCACTTTCAAGTCCCTCCAACAGCTTTTCTATCGCTTGAGGTTGATCACCCGTGGGATTGAATGGGGCCTCAAGTTTGAATTCGCTCATCTGCTCTTCCTCACTCAGTCTGGACGCCTCTTACCTGACCGTAAGTAACCTTTGCGGTACCTGCCACGCCTCGATATCACTCCGCGGATGACACTCCTACTAGGACTTTCTTAGGCTTTGTCACCCATTCTAGCAAACTGGAATCACCCAGAGAGATGGTCGAAACTAACACAGAGATTACTACTGACCTGCAAAATCCGGAGAACCTTATATTAATCTTTGAAGCTCGGTCATTCCGAGAGAGTGCAGTTCTTTACATCGCTTTGCGTTTTGGATTCTCAAAGAGACTTCAAGAAAAACAACTCAGGTGAGCAATAATACAGAGGCCCAAAAAATGTGAGCGTTCAGCCCCATATGATATTTACCTTCTCTGAACCTTTATAGGATGCCTGAATGAGATGAAACCAGTGATTCCACTTGAGTGACAATGTCTGTGCAAGAGTTGCTATAATCATGATGATAGTTTTCGGAGGAGTGTTCCTCTTGCTCTATATCATGTTTGAGGCACTTGGAATCGCAGAGTATGTATGGCCCATACTAATACCGATCTTTGGTTGGACCTTTGGTGCGATGTTCTTCATCTTCCTTCTAATCTGGGTAGCTGTCAAGGTGGGAGGTGGAAATACGAGTGACCAAACAATGGTCCGACGGACATACGTGCGACCATCCTATCCCGCATACGACCAGCAATCAACTGGCTCTGTCTATGTGATACCAGTCTACTGTCCTCACTGCATGACTAAGCTTGATCTAGGCATGGTTGAATGGATAGGATCTGGAGACTTAATATGTCCTAGTTGTCAGAGGACAGTGCAGGTTGGAGTGCGTGAGAATTTCTGATTGCATGAGGGAAAACGATGACTGACAAACATACATGGGAGAATCAGGAATGGGTTCAGAATGCCAAGAAGATTTTGGAGTGGATGGCGACAGTTCCACAGTCCCAGTCAGTCATGTTCCTTGTTCGACACTCGCACCGGGAAACCATTCAGAATCACGATGAAATGGTGAGTGGAGGATTAACTGAGTTAGGCAAGAAGATGGCACTGGAACTCGGGAAGCGGATACCTCGCAAAGGGAAGATGCAAATCTACACCAGTTTCGTCCCAAGATGCTTTGAAACAGCAGAGGCGATTGCTGAGGGATTCACTCAACGCGGAGGAGAAGTGTTGGATATCGATGCTCTTGCCTCTCTTGTTGGGCCACAGGTCATTGAACGTGAGGTTTGGAAAAACCTGCATCCAGACGGCAAAAATGTGACAGATTTTGTTAACACCTGGGCGGATGGCTTGTTTGGTGAAAAAATGGAACCATTTGTTGATTATCAACATCGATTGACGGCAGACACGATACAACGACTTCACTCAGCGAAAAGCAACATGATACATATTCATGTCACACATGACCTCGCATTAATGAGTGCGAAGCGGATGCTTTTCAATCGACCTCTTGTTCAAGGGGATCGCGAGCCATATCTCGGAGGTATAGGTTTGACCTTCTCAGACTCGCAAAAGGTTTTGTTTACGCAGGGAGAGAAAATGCTACTAGCCACAGAGTGACACTAAGTCCGCTCTTTACTGCAAAAGAATATTTGTTCCCATGAGAAAACATGAGCAGTGGCTGAAACACAGATGAGGTTTGTAGACATCAAGTTCTCTGAACGAGAAGCTCGTCCGGGAGGTATCATAAGTGGAGTTGTCGTTATTAATACCGACAAAGCATTCGAATGTAATAGAGTAGTACTGAAGATTAAAGGAAAGGAAAGGACTGAGCTGGGAGGCGGAGAATATAGCATCACGGATGAGGTTGTCCTTGTTAAAGGAAGAATAGTGCTATGTGAGGCCCAAGAGGTTTCCAGCGGTAGAAGCGAGTTTCCATTCAAATTCAGACTGGAGGAGGGTCTCCCACCAACCTATTCCGGTTATTGTGGTTGGATTGAGTACAGCGTTGAAGCAGTTGTTGAAATGGACTGGACCCTCGATCCAAAGATGACACGACGATTTAGAGTTCTGCCAATTCAACCCGAGTACATTCCAGAAGTTGATGGATATAGCCCTATAAACAAAGATAAGGATAAGCTCCATATAGAACTCCAAAGCGATATACTTAGAATAAACAAGGGAATTCTAGTTCGCTTCATGGTTGAGGAACACTCACGCATTAATGGTGTGCGTTTCGAAGTAAGAAGAAAAGAGTTCGTCAAGTGTAGGAACAGTAAAGACACCCATGATGTCACACTAAAGCGCAAATTCGTTCCGTTTTCGCCTGACGACTTTCATGAGTGGCAAGAAGAAATAGTTGGAGAGGGGTGGCGTCGAGTACCATTTAAGTCCAAACTCATTGCTACAACATATTTTCTCAAGGTTGTACTAGAGATGCGATGGGAAATTGATCCGTTTGTGAATATTCCCGTAAGGATTTCTGGTGAAAAACCGGATGAAGACGTCGATGACATCTTTGATTCAATTGCGTATGATCTTGGTTTCGACTGAATGTTTTGAGAAAACACTATTTGTGATTGTGTAGTAATGATTATTGGCAGGCGGTCGAGGAAGACATGCGACAAATATCAATACATACCGAGAGAGACCAGTACTACCCAGGCGAGCAGGTAAGCGGGTACGCATTAGTCAGTACAAACAAGGAGTTCACCTGTAATAGGATAACATTGAAGGCCCAGGGTAAGGAATATACTCACTACCAAGCGGGAAAGGTGCATGTGAGTGAAACACACGAAGTTCTGAGTAAAGAAATGACCATCTACGAGGAAGGTGTTGTTTCCTTAGGGGATACAAGACTCGATTTTGAGTTTAATCTCCCGGGGAGTATTCCGCCAACTCACGTCGGATTTCGTGGTAGTATCCAATATGATGTTGAAGCTGTCGTAGAAATAAGTCGTGCAATAGACACGAAATCAAAGACCAATCTCATTGTGGCTACACGACCACCGCAATACATTCCTGAACCAGACTCAGGATTGCAACCAATAAGGAGAGAAAAGGAACAACTGTTGGTAGAACTTCCAACAGACATCATCAGGCCAAATAGGGATTTTGATGTTAGAGTTTGCGTAAGAGAACGCCCACGCATTAAGGGTGTTCGAGTTGAAATTCATAGGCGAGAAGATGTTGTGTGCAGAGGGAACAAACTAGACTCGAAGGTTCTCATTACGGACAAACGAATTCCAATTGCAGACAGTGATTGGGACAGATGGATTGATGAAGCAGTTCATTTTGATTGGGGTACAGTGACTCCGTTTGTGGCCAAACTCATCAAGACTTCGCTAGTCCTGAAGGTAGTGATGGAGATTGGATTAGCAATTGATCCCTCAATAGAGATTCCGTTAAAGGTTTCAGGAGAAAAAATGAAGGATGAAACTCATAGTGATTCCGTTGACCTAGACCTAGACTGGTAATTGCACTAACTTCTAGCCAATAATGCCCAAAAGACGTAAACAAAACCGAAACGTAATTCTCGTTCCTCGAAAGTGTGGTCCAAGGATTCGTCAAGTCACTCAAGTAGAAGAAGTATCTCGGAAGAAGTAATCAAGGGGGAGTGTCACTCCAAAGGCAGACCCCTGCTTCGCAGAGGACTCAGTTCGATTTGGCAGGTTTGGATGCTTTGTAAGTGAATACACAGTTCGCATTGGTGTTTCCTCAATGTGAATGTGAACTTGAGCAGAGCTTGCCAAGGTCGTTCCGACTGGTGGATGCATAGCATGACTACTCTTGAGACTGGTAGATATCAAGGTGATTAGATTGTGCTTCAGAGTGAAAGCATTGATTCTCGCGGCTAGATGCGTCATATCCTTTGTTCTTTCAGAGTCTAGACCCTCATTAATGAAGAGGTCAACAAGGCCTGGGAGGACTAGTAGCTTGGCTGGAACCCTCTCAAGGAATTCATCAAGATGATTAATGACCAGATCATAAGTCTGGCTCGAGTTGAAAGCTCGAGAAACATAGATCATATCCATCACACTCTCGGGTTCGAGTCCGAGTTCGAATGAGAAATCTCTGAGTTTGACTATATTCACAATGTTTGAACTATCAATGATAATTGATGGGCTTGAGAAACCACCGTTCCGTGGAGGTAATTGAGAGTGTACAGCAGCTTTCAGCAGAATGTCATGAAGCCGACTAGAGCCATAGAATAGATAGACAAGACCCACCTCGAAACCTCCATCGAGTAGACTGTCTAAAGTGGGTGTTCCAGTTTTGCATATGATTCGCTGGACTCTGTCTGCGGTCTGGAAAGGGGGAAGTAGCATCTTTGTCAGCCCAAAATCGTTTGTCACATCATCATGTAGCAAAGATTGTCTAGAGGAATTCGATGAGAAGAATCGCCGTCTAAGCTGATAGAATGAAAGGGACCAACCTTTCAGAACCATGTTTTCACTCAGACCAGTATGACCTTATTAGACGCGATCAATGACATATTTTGATGTGATTCCATTCGACAAGAAAGTCCTGCTTGGAGGGAATCCAGTCATCCTGCAGCAAACGAAAAGAATCTGTGGATTTTCTCTGCATAAGTGCCAGGGAACACTATATGATGATTCGCTAGTGACCGTTCCAAGAAGTAGTTTACATCCTCTTCAAGTTTGACTCGGATCTGTGTTCTGCAACCAGTGTCATTGACCAGATTCTCTACTATCTCACCATTAGAAACCCAGTACTCCCTGAGGTCATCACCAAACACCTTGAAGATAGTTACTGGCTGTTTTTTCAGAGTTCCCCGTATACCAATACTCAAACCAGTTTCAAAATGTGATGTGATTTCATAGCTCTCAGCCAATGAGGTTGGAAGAGTGCAATGGGCAAAGACTGCAGTATTGTCCGCATCGTCAACTTGAGTGACATTGGCCATGAATCCTATCCGGCCGGTGAGCAGCCGCCCCAGCATCATCGTGAATGTTGCTGGAATGTCGCCTTCACATCCCGCAGTCGATTCTTTCAGGTCATTAAGAAGTGACAGGGCGAAGCAACCGGAGACTCCGGTTTCCATAAGTAGACTGAAACACTCAACAGTGACCGCATCAAGATCTTCTCTTTGCACAAGATTCCTCATTGATTCCGCGACAAGTCCAGCTTTTCGGACATCATCATCTGTAGGCGAACAAGAAGTTGCGGACTGTTTGAAGGATTCGACGGATGGTGCATCGCTTATTGACCTTACTGACTCAATGAGCGAGTCTAATGATAACTGCTGTATGGTTACTCCCCATCGTGTTGCCACCTTGTCTTTATCGATTTCAGAAGCAATGAGCCAGGATGATGGTTTTCCAACGATGCCAATACTACTCCTGCTGACATTTGTGAGGACATCTGCGAATTCACTCCATTCCGAAACTGTCTGAAGCAATTCGGAAAAAGAGGAGTATACTATTCTTGATTCGATGCCATTCTGCTGAAGGTATGACCGTATTTCCATAGCTGCTGGAAGTGAATTGCGGAGGTCATAGCTCAGAAGCATGATAGGGGGCTTTAAGGAATGTTGGCTTAAGAAATCTGCAACGTCATTCTCAGTTCCACCTGTGCCAATGAAGAGAATGACTCTGTCCGTAGTAGTTTCTTGCTGGTAGGCTGCAGGTTCAAGCACGCTTGCTCTGATCGAGGAGAATTCCTTAAGCAGTTCCTCTCTTACGCCCGTAGGGGAAACAGATGATAAGAAGGGGATTATTTTCAGTTCCATGAATTTGATGATTATCAGCTGCTGCTATAAAAGTGCGGTTTATTAGAAGGATGCCAGCTGCTACAGATTTGTTCAACACGAGAATGAGAAAGGGCGATTCGGATTGGTTAGGACTCCTGCAGGTTATGAAGCATTTGAAGGTAGACAAAGGAAGATAGTTGCTCTCTTTTGTTTCATGCTTTCATCAGCTATCGTGGGGAGCATCATGGTCTATGTTGATTCATATTCAATGGAGAATTGGAAATCCAGCAATGATGTGGGCCCTGCATCTCTGGTGGCAACAGGAAGAGGCATTGACTCCGAAATCAATAACTTCAGAGAGATTGCAGGGATAACGAAAGCTGCCAGCTTTCGGGGAAGAACATCTTACCTTGTTTCGAATACTTATGGTCTTACTTGGCTAGCTAATACCTTTGGTATAGAATCCAATGAAGAATTCCTGGAAGCATTCCCAACTGTTTTTGTTCTAACTGAGGGACACTTTCCTACAAACGATTCAGAAGTAGCCATTTCGACTTTGATTGCATATCGACTTTATGTTGGGCTAGGAGACCAAGTCAATTACTCCTTTTCTAATATGGCCCCCATTGTCGGGTCAACTCAAGTCGCAATTGTTTCAGGTATCTTCAAGCATGGAGAAAGTGGCTACACTAATTCACTCTTCTATACTCGAGCGAATGCGATATTTCACACATTGGAACACGATTCATCAGATTCAAGCTACATCTATGCAGATGTTGATAGAAGCAGAATCGTGGCATATGACCCTATGGGCGCTCTTCGATTCCTAAACAGAATTGATGAAGACATAAAACGACTGGATATAACATATGCACGGGGGAGCGATACATCACAATATTCCGTAGTCAACTTGCTGTCTGATAGCATTGAGAGTTATATGGCGTATCTTACAGATCTCAGAACATCTCAGGTTTTTCGAACCGGTGGGATAGTTCTCCTTGAACTTGCCGTCATCTACTTGGCTATAAATCATATCTGGAATGAGAGAGAATTCGAAACAAGTATGTTAGTCGCCAGGGGTGCTTCGCAAACCCGAGTCAATATTTTAGTTAACACCGAAATCACTGCTACGGCGATTCTTTCCATTCTTCCAGGTTTTGCAATAGGTATTGCATTTAGTAGATTTGCTCTTGCGTCAGACGGATTCTTTCGGATTGATTCTCAGAAACTACTCACAGAACCACTTCTAATTACTTACGACAGTCTGATCTTTTCGATAGTCGCAGGAATAGGATTGCCGCTGCTGGTTCTCGTAATGTATCAGTTGAAAGGACTTCTCAGAATCCCCGCCATAGATGTGCGTGGTAGAGTTGCCAAACTGACCAAAGCTTTGGGTTTCATCAAATGGGATATGGCTATACTTTCTCTTAGCGCGGCATTTCTTGTTGCTTTTAACATGGAAGGTACAGTTATCACACAAAATCCGTTTCTTTTCTCTCTTCTGGGCGTGTTACCCTATACACTATTCTTTGCAATGACAAGTCTGGCATTGAAGGGACTGAAGAGGGGAGCTATAAAACTGTCAAATGTTTGCGGCATTATTGTAGGAGATATACCTGCGTCGGTTGGAATTCGTAGAATAAGCAGAGCAACGGCTTCATCCGGGCCACTTATCCTTGTACTAGTGTTGGCGATGAGTCTTGGTTGGAATTGTGCGATCAATGATGCAACTTTACCCTATACGAGGTTGAATCAATCAAGATTCGCCATAGGAGGTGATTTGGCATTTCATCTCGATACAGATGAATCAGCACAATGGGATTCTTTTATTGGCAATCTCACAAACAGCATACCATCATCAAGTGGAACCTTGATTGACATTCTTTCGCTCTCTCTCTCCACGGGTACAGAGGGCCTATTCGACTTCATAGCCATAAATCCAGAAGAATACTCTAGAGTTGGGTATGATTCTGTTGGAAACAAGCTAAATGAGTCAAAGCTTAGCGCCTTAATGGACCAACTGTCCATCACGGAATTTGGCGCAATCATAACGCAAGACATCGCAGAGCAATACGATCTTTCAAATGAAGGGATACTAAGAGCATTCTGGAGGAATGCAACTGAACTTGAAGCACTTGAGTTCAGTATTATCGGAGTTGTTGGAGCACTTCCAGATACCTTGACATTTGAGAGCGAATACGATTCCTACTATGAAACCCCATGGACATACAAAGTTGGACTAGGAAAAGTCTGGGTGAATATTGATGATGTTGATACAATTTTCTCAGAAGTGCAGGACATCGATACTGTGTTTTGTATGAGAGTTGGAAACCAATCTAGTGCAATACAAACTGCTGAGGAGTTCCTCAATAATGGTTGGATGGATGTTCTGAAGAATCAAGAGTGGGCATCAGCCTTTCTTGAGGTAGAGGTCTATACTGGCCAGGACATCTATAGTCTTGATCGTTCAACTGATACGCTCATGACAGTCGTCAGCATTGGCGTAATCTTCGGAGCATTTGTTGTATATGCTGTCGAAGGGATTAAGTCAAGGAAACGAGAGATAGCACTTCTCAGGTCCTTAGGAGCCGAGAAGAATCTCATAATAAAAGTGCAAACATCAGAAATGCTAGTTCTTCTGCTTGTCAGCGTTATACTTCTTGGATTATTCACGCCTATTTTATCAGTGAATTCACTTCTTTCTGCAGTTCGAACCTACGGCGGCGTGTCATATATCTACCCCTCACCAATCACTATTCTGACACCGTGGCTTCCAATGGGCATAATCCTATCGTTCTTCATACTCTGCACAATCGTCTTTATTTCTCTGATAGCACTACTTAGCTCTAGAGTGGATTTGAGTGAAGCACTGAATAGCACATGGACTGAATCGGGTCCCTACACGGAGGGATTTTGATGTTCCTCCTCTCCAGACTCACTTCACACACGCCTCAGGTCTTGGCTACATTGTTTCTGTTTTCTCTTTCAGCGGGTGTATTGGGAGGCATCCTATTCTATATGGACAGCACTAGTTCAAATGTGCTGGAAGAAATGACGCAGGATATACAGGTGGATATGGAGGTGGAATGCACCACTGACTTCTATGAAACCAATATGATGACTATTGATGAACTGGCAGAAATTGTTAGCGATCAGAGTTTAGTGGTGAGTACAGAAGTTGTGGCAATCATAGATAGTTGGGATGGCGAGTTCCCAGAAAGTAGATTCAGGCAATATACATACCTTGGTGTTGATGATTCCTTCTTTAGCACTTTTTCAAAATCTATTCACCTGAATTCAAAACAATTCAATCTGAACGACACTTCCTGCTATGTCGAACAAGAGTGGGCAAATTATCTTGGTCTAGAGATTGGCGGCACCTACATTGCTGAGATTATAGCTCAAAATAGTAACTATGAATTGCAGAGGTATAATGCTAGCTATTTAGTGGCTGGGATTTTCACGACCAACTTGTTCAGTAGTCGACACGATTCCAGTGGAAATCCACTAACATCGCTTCGAATGGTTACCACTCGGAATGGTCTTGTTTCGGAGTTTGGAAATGTTGGTCTTCAGTCAAGAAATGATGTATTCTTCAGCATATGGACAGAGTTGGATACGAATTTCATCATCAATGGCAATCCGAGCTTCGTCGAATCATCCCTTGCAAATGTCAAGAAGAGAATTGAGCAGCGCACTTTGCCTTACGCGAAAGTCGCGGATTTCGAAATACTGGGAATTGTTTATGGTTATAACACGTGGGCATCTACAATGACCGTCATAGCCCTTGCCTTCTCTTTCCCGAGTATTGTGATGGGGATAATGCTTCTGGTCTACAACTCAAAACTGATAGACAGTCAACGCAGACGGGACGTAGGCACCCTGATAACTAGAGGGGCATCAGGTTGGCAATCATTTAACTGGATTATGTCTAGCGCACTCACCACAGGACTACTAGGCAGTTTGGGCGCAGTTGTAGCAGGAGTTTTTGCGGCTATACTATCAGGCGGAGCGAGGGGTCTGATGGTCTTCAGTGAAGGAGAACTGTCTTCCTTCGATTTATCATTGGAACCGACTTCAATTGCAGTTATCTTTGCATTTTCTTTCACCCTCGGCCTTATCATTTCTCTACCGCGAGCGATCAATGCCCTTCTTATGAGTCCTGATGAAGCTCACTCAGTAGTTGAGAGAGAAGCACTTACAGGGAGAGAAGCAGTCCGACCACCAATAGTTGAAGTCATAGCATTTGTCGTTGCAGGGTTATTCATAAACCCGCTCCTGACTTCACTGAATTCTGGAGGAATTTCATCGACAGGGACCTTGTTGTTTTCTGCATTGTTCATAACCATGTTTGGCGTATTCTTCATTTCAATAGCTAGAATTGCCTCGCTACCTACAGCAAATATCAAGTCAAAACTACTCAATTCGTTCCGAAGCTTATCGTTGAAGGTAGGAGGCATAATGATGTCCAGAAATGCTGTTTTAGCTAAGAGAAGTGAAGCGATGGGAGTGATGTTTATTGGACTTGTTTTTACTGCAGGCTTCTTTTCAGCTATATCATCAACAACAGGTTCAGCTCACATGCATGATTTATTCTATTTCAATGTTGGAGCGGATATTGTGATCAATGTCGATGAAAATCAAAGATACATCAATGAGAGTATCCTTGAAGAGATAAGGGCTATTGGAGGCGTCAGCGACGCTAGCGCGCTATTGAAGATATCTGGACGTGTTATGTACATACAGGCAAGCCCTCAGCGAGAATCAGTCCCAGTCAATACGACAATCACTATTCTAGCAATCGACCCCTTAAGTTGGGAAAAAACGGCATTCCTATGTCCCTATTTTACACTTGGTGGAGATCCGTATGAAGCAATTCGACTGCTTGCAGAGAGTGATACTAATGTCATTAGCACATTTATGCCTGTGGCACAATACTCCTTTGACGAACCAATCTATAATGAATCTGTGAGTGTCGTTATTCAAAAGCTTAACCAAACTAGTATACTCAACTGCACTGTTGTTGATGTTATGTCCACAAGCTACACATCAAGGAGTGTCAATTATTTCCCCGGCGAGCCAGATATTCAAGACTTCGTCTTGATGAACATCAGCTACGTCCAAAGCACACTGAACACATCAAGAGTGAACAAGGTCTACATCGATCTGACTGAAGATGCAAACTACACACAAGTTTTAGAGCAGGTCAAAAGCATTGCTAATTTCACAGACCAAGAAGTAGTTTCAGCTCAAGCAAATATTGATGATGTGTTGGACTCACGGACTGGGCAGTCTATATATGGCGTGTATACGCTAAATCTTCTATTTTCACTGATCTATCTTACTGCTGGGCTCATGATTATTTCGATTGTCAAGACTCGACGGCTCCAAAAGCAGTTCTCGATTTTGAGAGCCCTTGGGACACCAAACCCATCAATCATGCGCTCTGTTCTGGCAGATGTGTGTGTGAGCATGTTCCTAGGCGTTCTAATAGGACTCATGCTTGGAATACTCATGTCGCTCCTTGTGCTTCAGATACCTCTGGCATTTCTCGGATTCGACACCCAGATTGCTTGGTCAAGACTTCCGGTGTCTATGATTCTGCCGTTACCCCTGCTATCAAGCATACTTTTCCTGAGTTTCTTTTCTGCGTTTGCCACCACATACGCAGCTACAAGAAGGGGATTGAGCACCAACCTTGCCGATGACTTCAGACTGGCTGAGTAATTGCCCTAGCACTTTTTCAGACAGAACGAATAGGCATCCCATATGTCTTGATTGTTTGGTATGATCGGGATCAAGCTTTGAAACAGGTCCACTGCTTCTGGGTATGCACCTCTTGCAGAGCAAAGTAATGCTAGGTGTTTTAGAACATATGGATCACTCGGATTCAACTCTAGAACCATTCGATACGCTCGCTCTGCTTCCATGAGTCTTCCTTCTTGTCTGAGAAGGTCACCCCAAATTGTCCAAGTCCATGCATTGGACGTATTGATATCAAGAGACTTCTCTATCGCCGCCTCAGCCTCCTTTGCACGGCCAGACATCATGTAGACCAATGCTAGCGCATTCCACATAGTTGGATTCTGGGGTTCTAACATCATGGAACGCAAACAAGCATACTCTATCCCAAGACTCGATGTTGTATCAGTAGAGGGGGCTGCTCGATCCATGGCCTCATGTAAGTGTCCTAGTATATTCTCATTTTCTATCTCTATCCCCGACAATATGTACACGTCCAGTTTTCATCAATGGTCTTTGTTATGGACCATCATAGTAAATCCTCGCCAACTCCGCCAACATCGCGAGCTCCTGTTCCTCTTCTTCGGTGAGCTCTTTGTGTGTTGGTCCTGTTGTTGGCTGTTTCACCTCTGTCGCCATTCGTTCTTGCATCCTGCAATCTTGCCTAGACTGCAATATTAGTTGGGAATCAAATACATTCAAAATATTCGTTCAAACAACCCAAGTAACCAAAATCATTTATCAGAATAATAAAGGAATAAAAGCTCTTACGGTGCCATTTCAAGAGATAATATTGCTTATTATTTAACTAGAAGCATTTAGAATAGTTTTTACACATTGAAAAGGCTCAAAAGTGCATTGGAATTTGTGTCTTTGCGCTAATTCTACTGATAGTCTTTCAGAAGTTCACTAATTCGCTCCAAGGCAGGCATGAGATATTCCTTCTCACTTCCAAATCCGATGCGGAGGAAACCAGGCATATCAAAGTGCTCACCTGGTGAGACTAGGACACTCTTTTCCTTCAACAGCCGCATTGTGAAGTCAAGTGAGTCAATGTCATCCCTGAGTTTGATGAAGCATATTGCTGCCGCCTCGGGAGCAACGCCTGATAGTAAGCTAGAATGAGAGTCGATCCACTGCTCCATGATTGCCCAGTTTTCACGGACAACCTTTCGGGTACGCTTCTCAATCTTCGCTTGAACCTCCTGGGATAGTGCGAGGGTCGCAAGCCAGTCACTCGCTTTAGTTGGGCATATTGTTGTATAATCAGAATAGGTCCAGAGTTCAGTTGCAGCCTGAAGTGTCGGGCAGACAACCCATCCCAATCGTAGACCAGGAAGACCGTACGCCTTTGACAGACTTGAGGTAATCAGGACATTATCAGCTAAACCATTTACCGAAGGCGCTTTGCCTTCTTGAAGTTCAGCACCACGGTATATCTCATCTGAAACAACATACGCCCCGTTCTTCTTGGCTATAGCAACGATGGTCCTCAGATCACTCTCAGACAGGATTTTTCCAGTTGGATTGCTAGGGGTGCAGATAGCTATTGCTGCAGTCTTTGAAGTGACAGAGGCCTTGAGACCATCAATGTCGGGGTTCCAAACGTCGTTTTTCAATTCAAGCTTGAAGGGAATGACCTTTCCACCTAGATTCTTCCAGATGCCGCCAATCTGCATGTAATTAGGTATCATGAACACAAGTTCATCTCTATCGGGATTCTCTTTTCGCAACCACCACGTTGTGAGGAAGTTGGCCTCAGCACCTCCATTTGTTGCGATGATGTGCTCAGCTGTGGTCCCGGGGTAATGATAGGAGATAGCTTCGCGGAGATCCAATGTACCGTTTGTTTGAGAGTAACCAAGTTCGATGTCAAGGAGTTGGTTCTGAAGCTTCTCTGTGTCAACAAAGTCACGGATATGCATTGGTTTTACTCCACTCTCGCTGAGATTGTACTCCACACGATGTTCCCACTCAGACTGCATTCGTTCAAGCTCGAAGCGATCAAGTATCATAAATCAGGCACCAAATGCGAGAGAAACATTCGTACCATAAGAATTCTACTTGAACCCGCAGATGAAAGTAAGTTGTGTGATGTTTCTCAGGAATTTTTGTTTTTCATCTGTGGACACTATGCTTGAATTGGGACGCCAGACTACTAATCACTAGTATTTTGTTTGATGCGTCTTACAATAAGTGCGAGTACGACAACAATTTCAAATCCGACTCCAAAACTCAGTAGGAAAGTCAGGTTGTCGGAAAACCCACCCCGAGGATTTGAAGTGGTCACTGGATTAGAAGATGTGGAAGGGATTGGTGAAGTAGTTGAAGTTGACGCCTGAGGAACGTCTGGCCACACGTCCTCAATTCTAAACAGAAAACCATCAAGATTCTGATGGGTGGAAACAAGTGGTAACACGGTTGGAAAATCTGTGGAGTTGGTCATCCCAGCTAGATAGACACTCCCTTTGGAGGTCTTAGCGAGGGATAATCCCATCTCTTCTGAGCTTCCTCCAACATATGAGGAGAAGAGTAGGTGATTGCCGCCACTTGATAACTTGACCAGAAAGCTGTCTCGGAATCCACCGTGAGTATCATCATAGGCATTTGCCATGGGAAAGTCTGCAGAGAATGTGAAACCCGTGATAAAAGCGCACCCATCTTCATCGACCATTAGACCATATGGATTGTCAGCGCTCACTCCGCCAAAAGCAGCCGAGTAAATCAGATTTTGACCCGAATTGTCGAATTTTGCGATAAATACCTCAGGACTACTTGATAGAATCTCAGTCTTTGGAAAATCTCCACTCCCGTGGCCACTGATATAGATATTACCAGCTCGGTCTATGGCAATTGCTCCATTTTCATCAGAAGAAGAACCACCGAAAAAAGAACTGGCGAGAAGATGACCTGTGGAATCTACCTTGGAAAAGAAGACATCACTAACTATCCCATTCAAAGAGTCATCATACGCATTCAATGTGGGAAAATCTGATGATGCAGTACCACCTATGATGTACGCGGTTCCATTTGTATCAACAACTAATCCGCCAGGATGTGAATGTTCAGTGAGCGCGCCGCCTACATATGTAGAATAGTTCAATTGACCAGAAGAATCCAGCTTCAAAAGAAAACAATCATGACTCCCACCAAGCGTATCATCAAAAGATGCCTGAGTGGGAAAGTTTGGTGAGGCGGTCCAACCCGTAATGTATGCATTGCCCAAGTCATCTACAGCAATTGTTGTCCCCAAGTCATTTTGAGAGCCCCCGAGGTAGGTCGCGTATTCTATAGATGCACCAGAGGAACTGAGTTTCAGGGCAAAACAGTCAGCATAGCCATTGTATGAATCGTCCCAAGCATTTACACACGGAAAATCTGGGCTGTAGGTATAACCCGTCATATAGACACAGCCCAAAGAGTCGACATCAATCCAGCAGCCTCCATCTGGATGGATATTAGTGGACCCTTCATAGGATGATCCGCCAATATAGGTCGTGTAAACCAGTTCACTCGTATTTGTGAACTTCATTACATAATAATCAGATAGACCCGCAAAAGTCCTCTTTGGCCCACCGGAGGAAGGAAGGTCGTTGGACTTGGTAGTACCAGCGACGTAGATATTTCCTTGACTATCGGCAACGATACAGGTTACGGTGTCATCATCGCTTCCACCAATATATGTAGAAAACGTGGGTGAACCAGCTGGAATTGCTCCGGATGCTGATGAATCAACTACGTGAATATCTGCAGGTGCTAGTGTTTGAGTACATAGGACGCTCCATATCATTAGTAAGAATATTATGACTGTCTTTCGCCTCAATGAACCCACCAACAATCCTAGACAGAATTTTCGCTGTCTGACTTCTTATTTGAACCTGTTTAAAGATTGGCAATCACTTCAGAAGTGAAGAATCAAGTATAGGAATCACAAGTCCCTTGATGTCCCCGTTTCAGAATCATATGTCACGCTCGAGAAATCATTTCAGAACGCCAGGGTAATCATCTTCATCAAATGAATGGTCGTTCCGTTTGTCTGAGAGTACACTAGTTGAAAGCACCTACACAGCTCATAACCACTGCAGCGAATTACTTTTCGAGATAACTCTCTAGGTCTTCAGTTGTCATCTGAGCTAAGATGACCTCTTTATGGGGCTTGAACCCAAGCCGGTTGTTGATGGATAACATTGGCGCATTTGATGTTGCATTTCCAGTGACCACGGAAGTGACGGTCGGAAAGCGTTTCCGTATCTCTTGGAGCATGATGGCTTTCAACCACTTTCCTTTACCAGAGCCTCGATACTTCTCTGGAACACCAGTCAGATCCTGAGAGATAAGCGGGTCTTTGGATGGCATGTATATGACCTCTGTGAGACCTGAAACGTCTCCATTGGGTTCTCGTGTGATTGCAGTGATCCAGACACCACCACCGGCTTTCCGAGATTGTTCGTGTTGGCGTCGCCTTTCCGGAGTCAAAATGAAGTCTCCAACCTCAAGGTCCTCGCGGGGTGCTTGATTTCCCACTTCAGAATACACTCTGCAGTATTCCTCGATGATTTCCTCAGGCACGTCTTGGAAGAACTCAATCTTAGAAGCAGGGGATCGGACAGGTCCTTCCTCAGCCCATTCATTGACCATGTTCCAGTCCAGCTTGGTTAAGTCTAAACGGTTCTCAACTGCTGAGAGAGCTTCTTTGGCCTTAAGTTTTCTAATGAACCGTTTTCCATCATCCTCCGTCACTTGAGCAACAATGATGGACTTTTCATGCTCTTTGGCAAAGTTAAGTACAACCTCAAGCAGTCGCCGCCCAATCCCTTTTCCGCGATATGGCGTTAGTAGTTCCAGATTGATCACTTGACAAAGATGTTTATTCTCTTCGTAAGAAGCGGATGACTCCTTGAGTGCAGCTACTCGGACCATACCAACGGGTTCTACAATCTGGTCCTTCAAATACACAAACTGGGTTTTCAAGTCGAACTCGTCGAGCATATTTCTAAGGTTTTCTTCAACAACATTATCAGCTAGAATGGGATCGCCTGGAAGTGCTTCAGGATAGCGCTTGTACCTGTAATCATGGTACATTCTCCACTCTTTCCCAGTTGCCTTTGCGAAATCAAATGGCTTTAACTCAAACTCCATTTCAACGAGCACCTCGCGAATGTATTGATTTCAATGAATATTCGGTTAAGCCTATCGATTTAGGTAGGTCCTGCTGGAAGATCAACATCAAGAATCGGAATCACGTATCGCTGGATATATCCAGTTTCAGGGTCGTATGAAACACCCTTCAGTGTGCTTCGAAATGCAGAAGCAATCAGAGATTCATCGAATGAATGAGCAAGGAGAATGAGTTGCGCGCCAGTATTCGTTATGAAAAGAGTGGCTGTTTCAATCGTGTTCGAAAATGATAGTCGCTCAATCCCTCCCATGACTTCATCTGCTATTTTCGTTGCAGCCTCGTAGACCTCATCAGGTTCAGAGATTCCTCGTATATCATAGACCATGTACGACGGAGCATGAGTCTTGACTTGCACGCCCATAGTCTTCAGTGCATCACTCGGGGTATAAAATCCCCCCACAAAATCAGCAGGCAACAAAATGAGAATGAGTGTGCCCGCACCAGACACGGGCACAGACTCATTGTAGGTTGATCCACATGGCTGATGCTACGACTCCAACCTACTTGTTGTAGAGCCAAGCATAAGCCAGTGCTTCAGTTGTCCAAGCCTTTTTGGCTTTGTTCAATTTCTTTTCATTCTTTGCTAGTGCCATTACACTTCACCTCCACTTGCTCACTTGATGCGAGCATAGTCGTAGTACAGGGACTCAAGCGATCTGAGTCTCGGATTCCGATTCCTTCTCATGATGAAGGGCTCGTTGCTCGAATTCTCATCAGCCATTTTTCCTTGCATCTCCTCCAACCGTCGCGAACTCTTACGGTTGGCAAGTAATATGTAATAGTATTACATTATTTAAGTATTATGGTTACTTATTTCAAATGGTTTTGTATCTTACAAAAGGCATATTTGCTATAGTTAATACTACTATATTGTGAAAAACTATGATTCTTCGTCAGAATAATGTGTGTCTCAATGTTGGAGCTGAAGCACCCGAGTTCGAGCTTCCCGATCAGGATGGGAATATGGTACGTCTCTCGGACTTCAGAGGGAAGTCCAATGTGCTATTGGCCCTCAATCCGGGCGACCTCAACGATTCATGCAAGAACTATCTCATATTGTACAAAGAGAATCTTAAGAAGTACAAGGAACTGGATACTCAAGTCATAGGCATCAATATGGATTCAACCATCAAGAACAAGTCTTGGTCCCAAAGCATGCATGGTCTTGGCTTCCCAATACTATCTGACCGGGACCCACTTGGAGATGTAACTCTCAAGTATGACTGTATGGTGCCCGATGAGGGATATGGCAAACGAGGGCTCTTCGTCATTGACAAGAAGGGTATCATTCGGTATATTGAGGTCTTGTCGGACAAAGTCGGAACATGTCCGGACATGACTGTAATCCTAAACACAATTCAAAAAGAATGAGCAGTGAAATAATGAGCCACGGGTCATTTGACCCATTTGGCTTTAGAAGTCACCCTCTTCCTCGACTGTCTTTCGGACACCAGTGCATATGGACGAATACTCGGTCAATTTCCACTGTCCATTATTGTTCTTTTGGAGCTGCACTGGCGTGTCCATATCTTTTCCCCCACTATCGATAAAGATCTTCAATCCCTTACCGTGTTCCTGCGACTTTGTAACGGTCATTACGAGATTGTCGTTAGAATACTTGTAACCATTCTGAGGAGTACCGCCAACGTATGAGCGTGCGATGTTCTTGTTCTGCTTGAACTGACCTACAAAGTATTTCGCATTACGACCAAGCTTTAGGCCTGAAGGAGATTTCGCATCCTCATAACAGTCCTTCTTAGACACAACGACAGTCATCATTGTTTCTGCGAGCTCTGGGTCCTTCTCTATATTGAGTGCAGCGATGAGATAATACATGATAGAGTTCTCTGGTGTTCCAGCCTCTTTTTCCCATTCGGATTTGAACCTAGCAAATGATGTAATCATCTTCTTTGTGACCTTTGTCATGCTACATCATTTCAGCATCTTGAGAAGTTGCGCTAAAAAGATTAGGTGGTTAGATTAGATCCACAAGAACACGACCATCCCTGACCAATCCCCAAGATAGGAACTCAAGCTGACTCCAACGTTCAAACGCTATCGACTCAAATCCCTTGAGTTTGCAGAAGTAGATTGTGAGAACTATGCCGTGAGATACAATCAAGACGTTCTTGCGATGGAACATGATGTCTATCTTCTGGACTGCATCTTCAAATCTTTCAAGTGCTGAGGCTCCAGACTCCCACCCTGGACTATTGTCATTCCAATCTGTCAAGGTCTGACGTACCCTACTTCTATACTCCTCGTCAGTCAATTTGCCACCATGCTCACGAGCTAGCTCGTCCAGTCCTGAGAGCTGGTACATCTGAACTTCAAGACCCTCAGCAAAGATTTCAGCCGTTTGCTTGGCTTTGGTTTCACTCGAGTGTATTATTCCATCAATCACACTGAGTTTCTGAGAGTTAGCCAAGTCCTTTGTCAACTTTGCCCCATTCGGAGTTATGGACCAATCACGAGCTGGAACCGCAAGGTCCACCTTTGACTCTGCATGCCTTAGAAAATAGAGCGAGTTTGTCAATTTGCCACCTCCATCTGCTTAAATGCCTGATAAAGTCCAGAAGTAATATACGACTTCAAAAGGGGTGGGCGAGAGTTAGAAGTCATTGGGTGTGGCAAACTAATGGAAGATAGTTTACCATGGCTTCTCACGGACGCCCACCTCTTTTTCATGTGGTTTCGTACTACTAAAGGATTCGCATCAGGGTCAGTGAACTGAAAAAGAGTTTATGTTCATCACAGTCTTTAAACAATGGCAAGAGTGATAAAGGACTTCTATTGGCCTATGGACAGCGAGTGTTGAGAGGCAAACTGGAAAATGCAGGATGGTCCACAGACAACACATCCCGATTCTCTTCAGGATTTGACAAATATTGTCTACTGGTCTAAGTTGTCTATGGGAATGCTTTTCGGATTTCTAAGTTACATGATTATGAGATTGAGCGATCTGACATTCTTCTTTGTTGTGCCGCTGCTCCTTATCGTTGCGCTTCTCATCTCAGTGATCATAGTAGTAGTATATGATAGAAGGCATGATACTCAACTTCCGAGGAAGAGGATTTTCAAAAGATCCATAATGTATACAGGAACATACTTCATCGCGTTCATTGCGTTGGCAACTTTATCTTTTTACTGGGGGGCATGAACGTGAAACATCAGACTCAACTAATCATAGTATTGGCCATTATAGGAGTAGTTGCCTTACCTGTTTTTCTGGTTGTCATACCATCACATCAATCGGTAGGTATGCCACTGGATGTGGACTATCTCACCGAGGGCCCGTACGCGGGAAATTTCTTGGTATGTGATAATATTGGTAAGGTATTGATTGTTGATAGAGACCTCAATGTGCTATGGGAGAGTGACTTACCAGAGAGGTTTGTGCATGAGGCCGAGATGCTTCCTGACGGAAATATCATGGTGGCAGATACCGGTTCAGGTCGTGCTATCGAGATTGATATCAATGACCCCAACAAAATTGTATGGGAGTGGGACCCAACAAACCAGACGGACATAGATTGGACGGAATTAGCCATTAGTGCGGGTTGGAGTCAGAAGGCTTTGGAGTATGTTCAGAATCCAACAGGTGATTGGACTCATACCAACTATGCCGGATGGGTCAATGGAACAAAACGTGGCCGTAGTTACGATTCGATTCTGATTTCAATAAGGAACTTCAATCTGATTCTTGAGGTTAATTATTCATCCACCAAAGAGGTCATTTGGCTATACGGAGAGCCTGAGGATTTCCGTACGCTGAACCACCAGCACAATCCAGACATAAGAGATAATGGTAACATAATCATCTGCGATAGCGAGAATCGACGCATCATAGAGGTAAACTATACCACAAGAGAGGTCGTCTGGGAGTTCCATCTTAGTTTCCCCCATGGCGAGCTTCGATGGGCACGAGACTGCGATGATATTGGCAATGGCACCTACATGATCACGGATTCCAATAACGGTCGAGTGTTCTTTCTTGATCGGGATAGTAAAACGATAACAAAGGAGTTCGGTGGCTGGTACCTAGCCCAGCCATATGAGGCAGATTATGTCAACATTGATGGAAAGGACTGGATCCTCGTGGGTGATTCGCCGTCAACAGCCATCATCTTAATCGATCCCGAGAGTGACGCGTTCATTGTATATGGGTTCCCAGGAATTCCCAACTACCTCAGGTTGTTTGTCGGACTATTCTCTATCTATTATGGTTTTATGTTCGTCACGCAGTTCTTGGCAGCCGAGAATAAGAGCATACTCTCAAGACTAAAGACCGCAAGTGTCTATCGCGAACTCATACTGCTACTGCTGACTCTACTCATACTTGTGTTTGTAGGTTCACTGTATCGATACCTTGTAGAATTTGGGCTGTGGGAAATAATGGATAGAGCCC
>RDNZ01000048.1 GCA_011364905.1 Candidatus Thorarchaeota archaeon | reverse complement strand
TGTAATAGCCCAATCTGTTCGTTCTCCGGACCTACTAGAATACCATGGACATCAGCGATGTTGACAGCTCGGGGAAGTAACGCCTTCAAGTCCCCATCATGGTTGCCCGGAATTACTGTGGTTTCTACCTGTTTGAGTAGCGCTTCCATGAACTCTGGTATGATCTCCCAATTGTAATAGCTATCAGTCAGAATAGTATGTTTTACATCTCCAATGATAAAGAGATGTGAAATGCTGTGTTTCTTCAAAAGTCCGCTTATTCGCTTGAGAATGGCTGGATGTTGAGGCGGGAAATGGACGCCCTTGTTCTCTGCCAAGTCTTCCTCAAGACCAAGATGGATGTCCGATATGAGTAGTACTGATCTATTATCATATGTGACTACCATGCCTCTGTCATCGAAAATCGTTTCCATCGCTAGTTTGACTTCTAATCTACAACATTTTAACCTCGTTATGCTAAAGGACAGGGTGAGTACTATGTCCCTTCCACAATCTGAAGTGAAAAGACTATCAAAGGAAAGCCTCACACAAGCTGATATTGAGTACTTTAAAGACAAGTATGGAAAGAAGTTTGTCAAGGCACTAAGGGCAGTTGAGGAAGGAAGAATCATCCGATACGACTTCAGTCCAAGCGAGTCAGCGACATGGATTGCCAAAGGTCGAAGCCGTCAGTATCTCATCATCCCAGAGATATATTGTACATGTAGGAGCTTTTACCAAGAAGTCGTCATCTCGCGAGAAACTAACATGTGTTACCATCTTCTCGCACAAAGAATCGCAAAGATTCGAGGGGAGTTCAAAGTTCAGAAATCCACGGATGCTGAGCGACGAAAGCTGTATGTTGAATGGCGTAGAACTGATTGATTGTCGTATGTGAGGATAACTTTAAAACACGCTCTAAGGTCAGGCACGCTGACTGAGCAATAAGGTCGGAAAATCAAAATGAATGGGCTCAGGAATGTCCCTAGAGTACTTGCAGTTGTCGTAGCTCTGATGATTGTCATGTCTAGTCTCCAGACCAGTGTGAGAGCTGAGGCTAATTTGAATCCCATCCTCGTACTTTATGATGCAAGCCACACCCCTCAGCATGATGTGCTTGATGCAGAAAATGGTTTGAAGCTCATGCTCGATGCAGTCAATGCATCAACCAGATACATGGTACGAATAAACACCGATGATTTGACCGACGCCGTTCTCAATGATGTTGATGTTCTTATAATAGCCAGTCCCAATGAAGCTTCACCGTTCACAGCCTCAGAGGTCGATGCAATATCAGAGATGTTAGCCAATGGAAGTTCATTGTTTCTATTGGGTGACCCCGTGATAGGACAGACCTCGGGCTATTGGTCAGATCCACGTATGCAAGATATGGGCGATAACCTGGCGATTAACACACTCCTTGATGATCTCAATATGACTGGAGTCCGCTTTAGTTTAAATGAAACTAGCACAGGGACCTTCTACGGGGATACATTGTTTGATTATGACCATCCCGCCTATAACGCAACATATCCCTGGATGGTCCGGCTTGATACAACAACTTGGGAAGCGAACAACCCGATATTCAGAAACATCAATGAGCTTTACACAATGACTGCTACCCTGAAACCAATAGGGCAATCAAGTGAAATTGCCTCAAGTTATGATTCATCATTTGCGCAGTTTAGGCGTGGACCTAACTCCTGGGCAAACTACTCTGCTCCGAACATAACCCTCACAGAGTTCGAACAAAATCCTCTGTCTTACTCTGCCTTGAATGGCACATTCCCATCTTGGATGTCAGCCTTTGAGTACAATACAAGCAGGGTTGTTATCATCGGGTCCACTATTATGTTCACAGGACGGAACCTTGACTACCCTGATGCGAATCAACGGTGGTTCTACATGGGTGACAACTCGCGACTCTTCATGAACGTCATAAGTTGGCTAACTGAAGGATTCGTCGAAGCTCCGAGCGCCATCGTTCCAATGTTGATAATCTCAACAGTCATACTATTGGTAGGAGTTGCCTTCTACATATTCAAGAAAATCAGGTAACAACCCATCGAGGTTTCTCCAGACCTTGTTCCACTAGAATCTTATCGATTAAGGAACTCAGCTCTGATATCCCTCGTTTCTTTGGTGCTGATGTGAGTACTACAATGGGGTCTTTTGTCTGTACTGCCTCCTTGAGTTCTGTCTGAAGGAAATTCAGTTCTTCCTGTAGAACACGTGGCTTTACTTTGTCTACCTTATTTGCTGCTACAATTACATTGGGTGTGATCTCAGACAGGAAACTATAGAACTCAACATCGATTGGAATCTCAGCGCGGTTTGACCACCTCTCGTGTAGCTCCCTGAAGAGTGAAACATCAATGATCAAAACGGCCAGTGCTATCTTCCCTCTCCAAGACTCAAGATTCTGAACAATGTTTGTCTTCGTTTCTTCTATTGCAGTCTTGCTTTGCCCTGCCATATATCCAAACCCGGGTATGTCCACAATTGTCACTGGGCCAAAATCAATCATCAACTCCGAACGAGTACTACCCGGTCTCTTGCCAATTCGAACTCTCTTTCCAGTGAGAGCTCTAATTGTACTGCTCTTTCCAACATTACTCCTGCCTGCAAACACAATCATTGGCTTACCAGTAGGGTCGTGTCCTTTCATATTGCAACTCTCCCTTAGCTATTGCTCGAAGAATCTCTAGGCGGTCCTTTAATCCTGGTCTAAGGATTCTTGATGCTGTAGTTACTCCTATCCCTCTTCCTGCTAGGACCAATAGAGCAGTCTTTCCATACTGTGACACTAGTTCTGCACTAAGTGCTGCAGATTTGAATTCCTTTTCCTCACTCTTTGTGAGTTTTTCGCCCCGCACTCGTTTGGAAATTATCTTTGGGAAACCCTCTACAATTGGTGATATTGCGGCAATCATTCCTGATTCGCAAATCGGACACTTGATATTCTCCTCAAGCGAAGAAAGAGTCCTAACCGAGTTCCAATGGTTCTCAGCCATACAGATGAGTCTGAACTTCTTTGAGAGTAACCGTTCTTCCATCATCCGAAGAACCTCATCTTCTTCAGTAATCTCTCCCATGACTTCAAACCTAGTCTTTTCTTCAATGAGAAGTCGCGCAAGTGGTGAAGGATTTTCATTAGTCACGACATGGACCTTGAGGGTTCCTTTCGAGTACCGTTCAAAAATGTCTTTGACCCTTATTTCATCCATCTTGTCATCCAACACCTCTCTCATTGCTTCTTCGAAAACAGGACTTCCTTCAAGTGATTTGATAAGATACTTCACAGGTACTTCCTTTTGCTTGGCATCCTTCTTTATCACATCCATTCTCCTAGCAACATGAACGAATCTTGAGGCGAAGTTTTGTGTGTTCTTCATTGCCAATCGAAGAATGACTGATACCTGGTCAGCTGAATACTCTCGAAGTATATCCAGGACCCAATCTGGATCTATTCTCTTACTGGCGGTAAATAGTATACGATAGGGGTCCCTCTCAACAGCAACCTCTAAACCAAAACGTGTGGTCAGAAGTGAGGCAATTACAATGCCAAGAGTCTCATTTGCCTTTGTACCCAGTGGTGCATGAAGCACCAAGCCAGAGTCAAAACTCTCAACCACGAACAGATCTACTGAAGGAAGCACCTCAAGCATTGACTTGCTGTCTCTCAAAACACTGAACACATACTCAAACGAGTCATTAGATATTCCATACTCACTTCTCAGCCATTTGCTTGCAGCCTTTGAATTCTTATCCAAGACAGAATTCCACACTTTCGCAACTTCTGAAGCGACCTCATAAGGGACTGGAATCATCTCTCCCACCCAACGGGGGACATTTGTGTCAGTTCCCCCAGCTGGAGCACACAAGACCTCTCCTGATTCATCGTCTATACTGACAACACTCCAAGGTCGGCCGCGTATCACAAAGAGCGAGCCTGGCTCAACGTTGGACAAAACGAAGTCCTCATCAAGCACCCCAATTGAAGTACGAGTTGTCATATCCACTGCATTAACTTGACGCACATCAGGAATCGTACTCAGATGGTTATAGTAGAACATTCTGGTCTTTGCTCCTCTCTTCACCTCGGGACCATCAATCTCTAGCACCCTTCTTTCATCCATAAACCCGAGAAGACTGTCCAGCTCCTCGTTCTCAATATGCGCGAAAGGGTAAGATGACCGGATGAGTTTCATGAGGTCAATCCTTTCAATGTCATTGATATCAAGAAGAACTCCCGCAATTTGATGACTTAACACATCCCATGCTTTTTTTGGAATTCTGGCATCCTCGACTTTGTTTTGACGCGCTCTCCTGAGAATGACTCCCGATTCGATAATGTCATCCAGATTCACGGTCGCAATGACAACGCCCTTAGACTGTCTGCCTACTCCGTGACCAGACCTTCCAACCCGTTGGACTAGTCTTGCCACTTCTCTTGGCGATGAGTACTGTATAACTAGATCCGCCTGTCCGACATCGATTCCAAGTTCTAGGCTAGATGTAGCGATTATGGCCTTTGATTGTCCGGTCTTGAACCTGTCTTCTGCGTGAAGTCGTGCAGTCTTTGAGAGCGACCCATGATGAACATCGAACTCAAAGGGGGGTGATAACGTACGCATCTTTGCCCCAAGCACCTCTGAAAATGAACGAGTATTTGTGAATACTAGGACCGATTGGTGGTTATCGATGAGTTTCACAATTCTATCTAGTCTAGCAACTGAATGAGGTGGATATGAGATTCTTTTGGCCAAGTCATAATGTAGTTCTGTAGGAATCGGCACTTCAACAGCCAGGTCCATCTCCCGCTTTTCATATCCTGCCCAAACAGTCTTCGCCGACTTCTCTCCTCCTAAGAGCGCTGCAACCTCTTTTGGATTTCCAACTGTGGCAGACAGTCCGATTCGCTGCACAGAGGAACCAACTAGTCGATCAAGTCTCTCGAGACCGAGACTAAGCTGCACTCCTCTCTTACTACTAGCCAAATCATGCACTTCATCTATGATTACCGCAAAGACTGTCCGAAGATGGTATCTCAATCTCTTCCCGGGTAAGATTGCCTGAAGAGTTTCAGGTGTAGTAATGAGCAGATTCGGAGGTTTGATGGCCTGTTTTCTCCTAGCATATTGTGTTGTATCACCATGACGGACCTCAACACTGAGTCCAAGATGTGTACAGAGATCCTCAATCCTCTTGAAGACATCACGATTCAGCGCTCGGAGGGGCGTAATATACAGAAGATAAAACCCAAAGAGTTCCTTAGACTCTTTCATCTTTTGGAGACGATGGAGAAGAGGTAGTAATGCAGCCTCAGTCTTACCACTCCCAGTGGGAGCGAGGAGAAGTGTGTTGCCTCTCTCATTGAAAAGCAGGGGCACAGCCTTTTTCTGAATTGGGGTGAACTGAACTATGCCATTTGCTTTGAGGAACTCGGATATCTCCTCACTAAGGGGCGAAAACGCATTCATTTGAGTGTCTTCCTGCCACCCAAATGTCTACACTCATTAATCAAGATGCGTATATCCGTCTTAAGTGTGACTTCCGCATCATCTAGTTTCGACTCCAACTCCCTCAGAACCATCTCGAGAGAGTCAGCTTTCTCCTCAACCTCATCAATAAGTGTCTTGATCTCATCAAGATTGGAAATATGCGGTGCCACATTTTCAAACGCAGTACGTAAAATTGAATTCGTCATTCGGGAACAACATCCCGTGATTTATTCTTCTTCCTCCTCATCACCATAGACCATATAGCCCATAGTGAGAAGGAGTGCTATGATTCCCATTGCAGCGAGTAGAATGAATAGAATAGAAATGTATGTTTCAATGGCCTGCATCAGAATCTTGTGCCTCCGGACTGAGTCCACTTATAACCGTTGCTGAATGTTAGGGTTTGTACTGTGTCAGACTTCAGCCTTTCGAGTTTCATAGAATCTATCGATGAAGGATCCGTAGATATCCACTGGTTCTGTCAGAGGGTTGACGTCATCAACAGTCATTTCTAGCCCGCATGAACCACACTTCACTGTGGCTATGGCGTTGTCTCGATAAAGTTCAATCTTGATAGCAGTATTTCCACAATCTGGACATGGGTACACGTCCGGAATACGCTTCTGCGGTCGCCGTCTTACTTTCTGTCTTCGTCGTCTTCCCATGAAGTTTCACCCTTTACCTATTTCACACCTGTCAGAGCAACAGCCCCGAAAGAAATAGAGCGGGCTCTTCGGCTCGGGTGTTAATTTAAGCGTTTTGTTGAATGCCTTTTAGGACTATTACGAAGGTTTCATATTATCCAATGTTCCGCCTCCGATTAGTCATGTCAGACCTCTCAAAAAACGCTCAGTGTGTTCTCAAAATTCTTGGAAGTAATGAGTCATTGACAACTAAAGAAATTCTTGAGATTGCAAGCACTGACGAGTATGCCAGTCTTTGCACAGATTGTGCAGGTGGTGATGCCTTTGTCGCAGCAGCAAACCAGCTTGTAGAAAATGGCTTAATCACCAAGAAGTTTGGCAAAGGAGGCTACAGGTGGCAACTGGTAAAAGGCTGATCAATATGGTAGACTGGACTAAGATTAGAAATGACTTTCCTCCACTTACTCGTACTATTAATGGTCGTCCAGTAGTCTATCTGGATAGTGCATGTATGGCTTTGAAACCTCGTCAGGTTATCAATGCCATGAATGAATATTATGAGCAGTATCCCGCTTGTGGAGGGAGAAGCATCCATAGGTTCGGAGAAGAAGTCTCCAATGCCTATCACGAGGCCAGGGTCAAATTTGCCAGATTCCTGAATGCTGCTGAAGAGGCCGAATGCATATGGACTAGAAATGCTACGGAGTCACTGAATATTGTTGCGAGTTCTGTGAAACTCCCAAAGGGATCAAAGATTATCACGACCTCTCTCGAACACCATAGTGGCTCACTTCCTTTTGTGGAACGTGCGAAAAGAGATGGTCTGAAGATCGAAATAGTCAAGGCTCAATCAGACGGGACTTTCAACATTGAAGACTGGAAGAAGGCCATAGACCGAAACACGAGTCTTGTGTCTATTGTTCACTCCTCTAATGTGACTGGCACAGTCGCACCCATGAAAGAAATCGTAGAAATCGCTCATGACAGGGGAACTCTAGTCATGAGTGATGACGCTCAGTATGCCCCTCACCATCCACTTGATGTTCAGAAGCTCGATGTTGATTTTTCAGCAATCTCTGCCCACAAAATGTGTGGGCCGTCTGGCATGGGTGTTCTTTATGGCAAGCTAGAACATCTCAAATCAATGAACATGTTCCTATATGGTGGTGACACAGTGAGCGATGTTCGATTCGAGAACGGTGTAATCATCCCGGAATATTTGCCTCCACCTGAGAAGTTTGAAGCTGGTCTCCAAAATTATGCTGGTGCTATTGGTGCGGGAGCAGCAGCTGAGTATCTTCAGGCGATTGGGATGCATGAGATCGAAAAATATGAACGTTCCCTTCTTGATATTGCACTCAAGCGGCTTTGCGATATGAAACATGTTCAGATTCTGGGGACAAAGGACATCAATATCAAGACTGGATTGGTCACATTTCTCGTAGATACGGTTTCGTCTGCGCATGATGTAGCTACATTCCTAAATGACGAGTTCAATGTCATGGTCCGTAGTGGTTGGCACTGTGTTGGTCCGTTTCACTATCAGATGGGAATCGATCCGAAGAAAGGTACGGTAAGAGCCAGTTTCTATCTCTATAACAACCGAAAAGATGTCGACACCTTTCTTTCAGGACTAGAGGCACTCATCGAAGCAAGCAAATAGGAGCCGATACTAATTCAGTACTTGGAAATCGCCCAAGAACTCCATCGAGTCTTCTCTTGTCTTTCTTTCAGATGATGTAGTAGTTCTTTCCTTATCTCGTAAAGCTCACCAAACCGCGGTTCTTCGGAGTAATCTGAGAGGCTCTGCGCAACTTCATCAAAAATAGAAATGGGCACATTCCGGAAACAACCTATGACATAGTTCTGATTCTTCTTCCCTTTCAAAAATGCTCTAAGAACACCTCTTAGATAGTTGCGTTCTGCAACAACCATACGTGTGGGATTCATTACACATTTTGTTAAGGTATTATCAATTATAAACACGAATAATATTACCTTTTGACCAAAAAAGCGAAGCAGGATTATAAAATCCCATTTTTAGCTTATTTCTTTCTGGATTTCCCCTTTCAGCCGTTTTATTTCTGTCACGGCGTCTGCAAACTCAAAACCACTTGCTGAGAGGCTAAATGAGTCCCGGTATTTTCTCACGCGTCCATAGATTGCAAGGTATCTTCCGACAACCACGTTCTCATTCTCTATGAGTGGTTGTTCAGCCTTTCCAGTCTTCTTGATTATCTCATTGGCCTCTTCTGCAGTCATCTGAAGCAGCTCTTCGCCAACCTTGCCGAAGAGTGTGACTCTAATCGAACCAGACCCGTCGTCCACAGTTATTGTGTATAACATCCTTGGTTCTGGTTTGTCGACTTTTCCACAGGACTTGCAAACATATCCATTGTCTGTTTCCTCGAGTTTTTTGTTACAGCTTGGACATGCTTGGTAGATTGGGGCTGCTGTCTGATTCAAGTTCACAACTATACCACAGATCTCAACACTTGTAGCCTCCATACTGTCACCTATATCCCCAATAAGCACTCTTGAGGCTCTTGCCATAGGTTGCAGGGAAATCTGCGACACATCCAGTTTTGTGAGTTTTGAGCCCTTTGGGTTAATATGAATCTCAGAGTTCTTTCCCACCTGATATTCCACACCACCCCTGAAACCTTCCTTTGCATAGCCGTGAAGGACCTTGATGATATCTCCCTCTTTGACCTCTTCTAGTCTATCGACATCATCGTTCCAGAATGTGACGCGAGTCTTTCCTGATTCATCGGCAAGTATCACATTTCTGACTCGCCCATCTCTTCCGTCTTTGGTTGTGAAGTTGGTTGTGTCATAAATTGTGACAACCTTTCCCTCAATGTCAACATCCCACATTCCAGTTGTCAGGTCAGCTATTTGTTTCAGGCCTTGTGGCTCTGTGCCACTCCCACCAGGGTAGTGTTTCTGTGACAGGTCCAGTTTTGCGAGTTTTGAGCCCTTTGGGTTAATATGAATCTCAGACCTTCTTCCCACCTGATATTCCACACCACCCCTGTAACCCTCTTTCACATAGCCGTGAAGGACCTCGATGACATCTCCCTCTTTGACTTCTTGTATTGTATCCACATCATCATTCCAGAATGTCACCCTTATTGAACCGGATTCATCAACCAGAACGACATTCCTAACTCGTCCGTCTCTACCGTTTTCAGTAGTAAAAGATCTCTCATCAAAGATTGTTGCGACTTTTCCTTCGATGTCGACATCCCTCATTTCAGTTGTCAAGTCAGCTATCTGCTTCAGCCCTTGTGGTTCAGCACCCCCTCCAAGTTGATCTGGTTCCACGGCATCTATCTCTTCATCAAGTCCTCGTTCGATTGTAGCGGCACGTCCAACATGCACTTCGATGCTTGAACCGTCCCGGTTCATTCTGGTGTTAGCGCCACTAATTTGAATGACCTCACCCTCCTCTGCGTTCTCCATCTCAGAGGCTTTGTCATCCCAAAAGACAAGTCTTGCTGTTCCGGTTTCGTCGGCTCCAACAATGCTGAGAACCCTTCCTTCGGAACCATCACTCTTTCTTGTGAATGTGGAAAGACGAAACACCCTTTGAACCTGCACCTTGAGATTGATGTTGAACATACCCTCCTCAAGATCAGAAATCTTGTATTCTCCTAATGCTGACTCCTTGAAGTCTATCCCGAGGTCCTCTATCTCAAAGTCCTCAAGCACTCTAATCTGTCCCGTCCTACCTAGGTTCAGTTCTAGGGCATCTCCAAGTCCTTTCTTCACATAGGCTCCACGGAGCTGCACAACATCTCCGATAGAGATGATATCTTCAGAAACTGCACTTGTGAGGTCGTCCCACAAGACCACTCTCATTTTTCCAGTTTCATCTGAGACCATTATACTTGCGACCTTGCCTTCACTTCCTCCGTCTTTTCGGGAGAATGTGCGGACCGTCCCTATGTTGATGACTTTCGCCGTAATGGCTATACTTCTAGTGGCTTCAGTTATATCCTCAATTCTTTGGCGTGCCTTTGGTGACATCTGATGAAGATCGACCCCGAGTTCTCTGGCAACAATCATGGCCGCCGACTCATCATTAATCACCTCTTTTCCAAGCTCCTCCCGTTTTTCCTCAATCATGGTCAATATGTCTTTACGCTCATAGTCAGACCTATGTTTTAGAATCAGTTCAATTGTTTCCTCAAGAGTGAGCAAATGAGTCACCTTCCATTGCCTATCTGGTGGCCTAGGCTATTTTATGGTCGTGTCTAGCTGCTTTAAATCCATACCTCAATATGCACGAGCTTGGAGAATTTCTAGTCCTCACAGAGCGAAACACAAAATACGCAATTGCGACAGAGGTAGGTTGACCTTTAGTGACAGAATCTGAACTCACTCTTCCTGAGCATAGCATCTTCTATGACCGATATTTTGCAGCGCTAAATGAGGAGATTCATACACTCTATGCGATTGCAGACACAGCCCGGTTTCAGGGGTTTGATCCCACCACAAGGGTTGAGATTCCTCCTGCTCATGATGTGGCTGCACGTGTCGAAGCTACTCTAGAGGGTCCCATAGGAGTTGCGAAGCGTATTCGCGAACTGCAGGAGGGTAAAACCCGCGAGGAGGTTGCCTTCACCGTTGCTAAGGAGATTGCCGAGGGGAAGCTAGGTGGTATCACAGACGCAGAAAAGGCTGCAGATAAGGCTGTTCGAGTAGCTCTCTCTATCCTGACTGAAAGCATCACAGCAGCACCACTTGAGGGGATAGCCAAGGTCCGGATCAGGGGATCAGGAGATGAGCAGTATCTTGCATTGTATCTTGCTGGTCCAATACGTGCAGCAGGGGGGACCGAGGCTGCAATGACTGTTCTTGTTGCTGACTATGTACGTCAGGTGCTCAAGCTCCCCGCATTTAAAGCGACACCGGAAGAAACAGAGCGTGCCTTGGAGGAGGTTGAGCTCTACGCACGCAATGTTCACTTTCAGTATCCTGTCTACCCTGAATTGGTACGATTCGCTGCATCCCGCTTGCCAATAATGCTGACTGGAGACCCGACAGAAGAATTCGAGGTGTCGGGAAGTCGTGACCTTGACCGCATTGAGTCAAATAGGGTGCGTGGAGGTGCTGTACTAGTTCTCAACGATGGTGTTATTGGAAGAGCTGTGAAACTAGCAAAGATTGTTAGCAGTAATCACATTGAAGGGTGGGAGTGGCTTGAGGAACTCTCATCTAGAATGTCAAAAGTTGCCTCCAGTAAGGAGGAAGACACAGCAGATAAGAAACTCGAGCCAAAGTCAGACTATTTGGCTGATGTCATTGGTGGTCGACCTGTATTTTCGCACCCCTCCCGCATTGGTGGGTTCAGACTGAGATATGGCAGGTCCAGGAATACCGGTCTCGCTGGGGTTGGTGTTCATCCTGCTACCATGTATATCGTGGAGGAGTTTCTAGCTCCTGGGACCCATATAAGAACAGAGAGACCTGGGAAAGGATCCATAGTTACTCCAGTTGACTCCATCGAAGGACCAACAGTCCTCCTCAAGGATGGATCTGTTGTCCGAGTGAATAACTCCGATGAGGCTAGGAGGCTAGAAAGCAAGGTCGAAAAGATTCTGTATCTAGGTGATGTTCTCGTTGCTCTAGGAGAGTTCCTTGAGAATAACCATCCACTTGTCCCATCAGGATATTGCGAAGAATGGTGGTCACATGACCTTGACCACGCCATTTCTAGAATCTCTGTGCCTAAGTTTGAGGAACTTCTCTCGAAGTCCGATTTAACCAAGGAGAATGTAACTCAGTTCGTAAACAAACCACTCACACAGATTCCGAGTGCATCACAGGCAGTATATTTGTCAAAGAATCTCGGAGTTCCACTGCATCCATTCTATCTGTACCGTTGGCTCTCACTCACTCCTGAAGAAACTCTAAAGCTGAGAAACTGGCTTCTTACAGAGCACACCGTAAAAGAGTCCTCAGTTGTCCTACCTTTCAAGAAAGAGTACAAGAAGTTGTTAGAGAAAGCAGGGATACCGCACACTCTGGTATCCAAAAAGAAGAGAATTCATCTCAGTGATGATTCGGTTTCCATCTTAGCGCAACTTGGAAAGAAAGGAGTAAAACCAAAAGGAAAAACCTCGCTTGAACTGATGAACTCTGTTGCATCTGTGAAGCTACGAGACAAGGTCGGATTCTCGATTGGCGCTAGAATGGGTCGACCTGAAAAAGCAGAAGAACGAAGAATGCGACCCCCGGTCCAAGTGCTATTCCCTGTTGGCCGTACTAAAGGGACTGAGCGTCGAATAGAAGAGGTTGCCAAGAGTGTAGAGCATATCTCAACACTTGAAACATTCGAAGACGGTTCGATGAATCTTGAAACACCTGAATCCAGTGGTGTTGAGCTTGAGATGGTCTCTCGAGTATGCCCGAATTGTTCCTTAACAACTTTTGAATCGAGATGTCCTCAATGCGGTGTTCATACTGATATTCAGCCTTGGTGTTCCCATGAGGACTGTGGACTACCTGTCGATCCCAACACGGGTATGTGTCGATATAGTCATGACGTGAACCTGATTCGGGTGACGAAGAAGATACCTGTTGACATCACTGCTTTAATCAATCGCGTCAAGTCTGAAGTGGGTGAGTTTGAAGCGCACGGTGTCAGAGGAGTTCTCGGACTCACTAGCGACTATAAAATCCCCGAATATCTCGGTAAGGGAATTTTACGAGCCAAACATGATGTGTACTGCTATCGTGATGGAACAGCCCGGTTTGATGCTACTGATGCTCCCTTAACACACTTTACACCTAAGGAGATAGGAACACCGGTCAGCCGTCTTCGCGAGATGGGATATATCACTGATATGGATGGAGAACCTCTAATCTCTGATGATCAGGTCGTGGAACTCAAGGTTCAGGACATAGTTGTTCCAGAGAACTGCGCAATGTATCTAGTGAGAGTTGGCAGATTCATTGACGACTGCCTAGAGAAGATATATGGTCTAGATCGGTACTATCACTTTGATGCTCAAGAAGATGTTGTAGGACAGCTTATCATTGGTCTTGCACCACACACATCAGCTGGAATCATAGGCCGAATCATTGGATTCACGAACGCTAGTGTTTGCTATGCTCATCCCTATTGGCACGCGGCGAAGAGGAGAAATTGTGATGGTGATGAGGATGCTATCATACTTGTCCTTGACGCACTTCTGAACTTCTCCAAGAGCTATCTTCCAGCTGGCAGAGGCGGTCTAATGGATGCGCCTCTAGTCCTTTCGGTAATCCTCAATCCTACTGAGGTGGATGACGAGAGTCATAATATGGAGGTCTGCAGGCGATATCCTGCTGAGTTTTATAGCATGGTTGCTGAAGCTAGGCATCCCAAGGACGTGGAGGGTCTCGTTGACATCGTCGCGTCGCGTCTCAATTCTGCGATGCAGTATGAGGGATTTGGTTTCACGCATAGCACCTCATCATTCGACAGTGGCCCCAGAAACTCGAGATACAAGACATTAGGTAGCATGGAAGAAAAACTAGGCGCTCAATTGAAGCTAGCCACACTGATATCAGCTGTTGACTCAAGGGATGTTGCTGAACGCGTTCTCTCTCACCACTTCTTCCGGGACATACGTGGTAATCTGAGAGCATACTCTACACAGAAGATACAGTGCCAGAAATGTCGAAGAATCTACAGGCGAGTTCCCCTCTCCGGCAACTGCATCTGTGGGAATAAGCTATCATTGACAGTCAGGCAAAAAAACATCTCCAAGTATCTAGATGTGACAAGAAAGATCATTGAAGACCATGGGCTTGATCAATATCTTCAGGAGCGACTAAAGCTCATTGTCTCATCTCTGGACTCATTGTTTGTTTCAGAACAAACTACCCTGACCGACTTCTTTGAGTCCTAATCTTCGTCGAGGGACTTCAAAGCAAGAGGCAGGAGGTCCTGATCCTCAATCATACCTACCAGGCTACCAGTGACTGACAACACAGGTGCTTGGTCTATATCTTCAGTACGGAGAGTTCTGACACATTCTTCTACAGTGGTAATTTCAGTAAAACTGATGATATTCTTGGTCATCACTTCTTGGACCGCGGTGCCAGGTAGTCGAAGAAGTTTCTTGGTAACAACAAGGAAGTCTTTCGATGTCCATCCCCAATCTACGCTGCTATCAGTGCCGCTGAACGTTTGTGATATGTTGTCTTCAATAGTGACCTCTGAGAGGCGTATATAGTCGCTCACGGTAATCATGCCCGAAACGTTGCCTCCCTCACCAAGCACAACAAGACCATTCTTGCCAGCCATCTCCATTATCACATAGGAGAGTGGAAGAGGCGTCTTCTCCCATATTGCGGTCACTGTTCGCTTAACAAACTCAGATAGTTCCAACAATCCGAATTTCTCATTGCCCTCAAGTGTGGCTCCAAGAATATCAGGGATGGAAACCAAACCAACAAGATTGTCCTTCTCAACAACAGGAAGTCTTCTGAATCTCTTCTCAATCATTATCTTGAGAGCAGTTCTAATATCAGTTCTAGGAGTGACAGTTTCTGGGTCTCTCACCATGAGCATTGCCAACTGATTTTCATCAGCCTTGCGAAGCAAATCAGTTCGTGTGACAATTCCCACAAGTGATTTGGTCCCCTTCTTCACTACTGGAACACCATTAACCTGTTTCTCAGCCATCAGCTGAAGAACATCTTCCCTTGTCCCAGGTACAGAAACGTACACTACGTCCGAACGCATGCAATCCTTGACCATCATTATTAGGACTACTCCGGTTTGTAGAAACTTGAACACCCATCAAGTCACTTGGACATTGAAGCAGTCCAGTGGAATTGATGTAGATGGCATACTGTCCTTTGGGTCACCTTTTATGGTTTTCCTTGCATATCATTTACCATGGATTCTTTTTCAGTCCCGCCAAGTATGACAGTATGTTGCTGACCCAGTGTATACCCAAAGTAGTGATGATCAAAATCATGACGAAAATGGGGCTTGGTGCCATGAGTGGAAAAGCGAAGATCAATGCCATGATTATGAATCCCACTTGGTCAAGAAATGGAGAAGGGTCTCCGCTCTTTACGTGAATTCGCCGCTTGATGAACGAACCAATCGCGTCTCCAGTTAAGGCCCCCATTGACATAAGAAACGTTGCCGGGACACCTATACTGAGCACGTAGTCCATCTCTGGCGTAACCATGACATACTGTGCAAGTATTGGTCTCAGGTGTGGCGCTGCTAGGAATTGCACTACACCGGTAAACGTGCCGAAACAGACTCCGATAACAAACCCCCGTATCGTTTTCCCATCACCCAGTATACGCCGTCCATCTCTAAAGTATCTCCCACCATCAATAGGTCTTCCGCCGCCACCTATTACAGGGATTGCATTGGCAAACCATGCTGACAGACCAAGCCAGATTGAAAGTTCAAAGATTGCAAGTTCTTCGTACATTGAGTGATACTCCACATCTGCCCTCTAGTAAACCAATTTCACTCTTTCTCCTTGTCCTTCTTTGGTGAGAAGCCACTCTCAACGAGATACAACCGCCCATCAGAGAACTCACCTTCAGGTCTTATTCGTTCCATAATTCTCTCACCAGTTCCTTGTGCAACACGTAGTTTGATTGAATAATCTGACCAATAATCTAAGATATTCTTAGCAACTGGTTCAAAATCAGTACCCTCCTCAAAATTCGCTCTTACCTGATTCAGTACCAGCACCACGATGTCATGATTTCTCGCCAACCCTTTCAAAACACCCGCTTGTCTATTGAGTTCTCGATGTTTGACATAGTTGGTCTTCTTATCCTCAAGCTCCAGTCTGTAGTATCTCGTTAGAGTGTCAATAATGACGAGTCTCGTGTTGTCGTGTAAGTACAACTCCAAGTCGTCAATCAACACACCTTGCTCTTTGAACCCTTTTGGAAGCAGAATCTTCACCGAATCTTCAATATCGCTGAATGATTGAGTAGTCATCTGTTCAAGTCTTTTGATTGGAGACGAGTTTTCAGAATTCACATAGATTGTTCCCAAATCGAGTCTCTGTGCGGTTTTTGCGAACTGCAGAGCAAGTGTTGTCTTTCCCGCAGCTGCTTCCCCAAAAACATGTGTAAACAGACCCGTGTGGAGTCCCCCATTTAGAATACGGTCGATTAGGGATACCCCAGACGGAAGAATCAAATTGAATCTCACTGTCTTCTTGTCATCACTTTCGGGTGATAAGCATATCTAGAAGGACAAAACATCATGCTCAGGTGGCAGGTTGCAATTGCCACAGAGAACCCCAAGGTTCTTTATCTTGTCATCGAACTTCTGAAGAAGCTCAATCTAAAGTTTGTAGTCTGCCCTCCTGGCGATTCTCAATGCGAGGATGCCAAGGTAGTCATAACAACGCTTGATGACTTTAACAATCATGACGCGATAGTTCTCGTCGATGAGGACATGGATCCAGATTTCATATCAGTTGAAGTCATGTCCAAACTAGAGAATGTGTTCAATCCCTCTCTTGCAGTCATTGGTATTGATCCTGGAATGCGATTTGGAGCTGTACTTGTCATTGATGGGGTTGTCGCTTTCAGAAGTTCGTTATCCACTCCAGGCACTGCAGCCAGAATGACATCGCGTCTGGAATCGTATGTGTCGCGTCTCTTTCCTCAGTGTGAAACCATTGTTCGCGCTGGAACTGGTTCGAAACTGTACTTGGCCTTGTATCTAAGAAGGATGGTCCAGGAGTTCCCCGGTCTCAAAATAGAGCTCGTGAATGAACATCACACTACCATCTCAGGCGGTGTCACATCTGACCAGTCATCAGCGATAATTATTGCAGGAAGAAACGGTCGACCGCAGGAGGAGAAAGACATAATTCTTGAACCCAAAGCAGGGTATATACGGTCTTTGAAGACATTTGTACAACGATTCTCGAGAGGTGGGACCTCTCTCTCTTCTGAGCAGGCTCGAGCCATTCTGTTGGGAGAGTTGTCATTGGACTGCATAGTGTCAGACAATTGCTAAAGGACAAAGAAGCTCTCAACTTGATGAGAGGTCACTTCTGGGTCGTCTGGAATGACCTGTGTAACATCAGCCAACCAAGATGGAAAGAATCTAGTAAGATAGGGTGTACTAAATCGCTGGTCGAGCATCACAATCACACCTCTGTCATCCAACCGTCTCACAGGTCTACCAGCAGCCTGAATCGCCCGGGTCATTGCGGGGAGAACATATGCATAGTCCCGACCTTTCTGATTGAATCTAAGATCGTAATAACCGATCAGCGCTTCCATTCTTGGAGTGGGTTTGGCATAAGGAACGCCTACTACGACTACGCTCTCCATGGTGGGCCCCGGAAAATCGCCGCCCTCAGAATTACGCCCACCCTGCACACCAAGAAGCACCGCACCACTCTTGTTTCCTTGTCTTCTAAACTCCTCTATCATTCTATCATTCTCAGTGCCTTTCATGCCAGGTTTTTCCAGGAAGAGTTTACGTCGGAGCCGCTTTTCAAGACCTGCATCTATCAGTGATTTGCCTATAGAGTAGCTCGATGCAAAAATACCTGTATTGCTTGGAGTTGCGTTTGCGACTGCAACACAGTGTTCTACCATTCTTTCAAAGGTTGTCTGACTCCGGTTCTGAAATGATGTGTCTAGGCCGTTGATTATCAGACCAAGCCTATTCTTCTTTGCAAATGGGCTTTGAAAGGTCGCTTTGACCGCATCTGCCCCGAATCCCAACATCTCAGCGTAAGCATCCAAAGGGGATATTGTTCCAGAAATTGCCACCGAGTTATGAACCATGTCCAGAACGTTTCCTGTAACTGAAATGGGATCTAGTGCCACAAGGTCCAGTGAAACTCTCCTGCTCTCTCCATAGCCTCTTGTTGATACCAGAAGGAATGCATAGTCCTTCCGTTCTGTACATCGAAGCCACCTTATCAGAAACTCGCTCACCCTGTGTATCGACGAGCGTGGAAACTTGCCAGCCTTGAGTAGTCCTCGTCTTATCTTTGCCCCCAAGTCCTTCATATGAGCAAGTATCTGAGGTTGATGTTCTAACTGAGCTACCTTGATTGTAGTTTCTACTATTCTTCGAGGATCTACGACACGTTCCTCGACCTGTTTCATATCTGCAGATAGTTCAAGTATTGTTTTTGCCAGTGCTCGAGCGAAATCCTTGGAGGGCTCATCATTGTAGGTTGTTGCCTCACGAAGGGCTTGCCTTATTGTGGCAATCGGCAGTGAGTCACTTGCTGAGTCCAATGCTGTGGCTGGTACGTTGTGCGCCTCATCTTGTACAAGTACCATCTTTGAAGGAGGCGTGTCAAGTTCAGGGAGGAAGACTTCGAGTATCCATGGGTCAAAGACATAGAGATATGATAGTGCAACGACATCTACTACCTTGGCAAGACGTTTTGTCAGTTCATATGGGCATAGTGACTTACTGCTGGCAATCTTTGCTATTTCGGGTGCCGAGAGCACCTTCTTTGGCATATCCTCTAAGAGGTCTTCTGGACTTCCAGCACGTCGAAGGTTCTCATAGTAGGTACATCTCCCTGTTGCCTTTAGTTGACCACAGACCTCTGAAATTGGTGCGACAAAATCTGCATTCTCAAGCACAAACGAGTTCAAACACATGTGTCGTCGTCCGCGGAATGAAACACCAGACACATCTTTGTGATGCGAAATCGCTCCAAGCTCTTCAATAACACGATCAAGCTGTCTGTGCGTACGTGCACAATAGAGGATTTTTCCCTCCTTCTCCCTAATCCATGGTAGAATAGCACTTAGTGTAACACAGGTTTTTCCAAAGCCATTCGGTGCCTCTGAGCAGATATGAATACCCAGACGGACAGACTCCTGAATCTTGGCCATCATCTCCTCCTGACCATCGCGTGCTTCAGGATACGGAAAGAAGTCCGTATAGCTCGAGGAACTTTCAGTCATCAGACCTCTATGCACTGCTTGACAATACCTTGATAATCCTGTTGCTTCTGAACACTGCTAACGCTAGTGATTTATCCTGCCAGAGTTCTTAGGTAGGTGACTGGTCATGGAATTCGATGATATTGAGGAGTTCTCATCAGAAACAACTGCAGGGACCATTAGGATACGCATCATGAACATGACAAACGGTCTGATAGTTCTGATCTCTGATTCAGAGAAGTTTAGACTTGGTCTGTCTGCCATGGCAATTCCAGCAGGACAGGGTCGTTCTGGACCTACATCGATTGGATTCTTCACAAAGGAGATTGATAGTACACTGGTACGGACTCTTGCTGAGCGGCTCGCTTCACTGACCAATCAGACTTGTATGCTTATCTTTGGAATGAGTTCACCGACCCGTGAGCTTGTGATGG
>RDNZ01000047.1 GCA_011364905.1 Candidatus Thorarchaeota archaeon | reverse complement strand
CCCTCCTCATCAGGTGTCGTGAATGCCTTAGAAATGGCTTCTTCAATCTCTGGCATTTCAGTCAGAAGTTTCTCTGGATCTGTTAGAAGGTCCATCTTCTCTTCACCAAGTATTGCAGTCAAGAGAGGAATCACTTCTTTCATTATGAAGGGGACAGCCTGCGGCAAATATTGCTTGATTTTGCGTGCTACTTGCCTAACTCGAACAGCATGAGGCTCTGACCAATCAATTATCCCACCAATTACCTCCATAAACATCGGGACAAACCAAGACATGGTCTCCTTTGGGCTAAATGGGAGAGCCTTCCAGATGCTTGCCAGCTCCACACCTGTCTTAAACTCCTCACCTACTGATGTTGAATTCCATTTTTCATCGTAGCGAGAGAGAAATTCCTTTGAAGTATCACCAGATGCAATTGCCTCCGCTGCTGTTTCAATAGCTGCTCTTGCTGTCACCATGGCAGGATAGATGCCTTCGGCTTCTAATGGACAAGGAAATCCCCCAGCATCGCCTATCAGAATCACATTATCGGTATGAGTATCGTGAGGCATACCTTGCCAAGGTAGAAGGTGAACTTGAAACTCTCTAGGTTTGGCATCAAGAACTCTGATCAACCTTTGAAAATACTCCAGATTGACAACCTTATTTAGATAGTAAATGGGCGTCCTATCCCACCAAGTCATCCAGTTACCAAGACCTACATGAAAACCATCGTGAAAGAACACATGATAAGCTGCTGGGAATGTCGCAGACCACCAGACAGCCAGAGCCTCATCACCCATTATGTCATCAATTTTGCTTGGAGAACACTTGAAGTCATATTGCGGAACTAATGTCACCTGCTCCTGATTCCAGCGTTGACGCAATCCTGACTGCTGGGCGACCATCGAAACGGCACCATCAGCCCCAATAACAAATCCTCTGTATTTTTCTCCCTTCTCATCGATGACTCCGACAACCTTGTCTTCTTCCTTTAGGAGACCTGTAACCAAAGTCGAAGTCTTTAGTTCTGCCCCTGCGTCGGTAGCAAACTTTGCAAGCCAAGGATCAAACTCACTCCGATAACAATTCATTGTGATCCAGCTCTTTGCAGGTTCATAGCTGACTGACTCCGTGGGTCTAGTCATGATGTACCCAGTCACCTCACCCTCGCTGTTTACAAAGTAGTTCCGAGCAGCAGAGCCAGGTCTCATTGAAGGACATGATTCAGGTGTTAGTTCTTTCATGATATCGAAATCTCGCCACATACGTGGACCTAATCCACAACCAGAGGAGTTCTTCTCTCCAGGTTTTCTTCCGCGTTCAAAGAAAATAGTCTTGAGGCCTTTCTCTGCAGCCTCTTTCGCGGCAATTGATCCTCCTGGGCCAGCACCAACGATAACAATATCATACTCCTTCACTCAATCACCTCAAGAATCCAGGTTTTTCAGATGTTTTTTCACCAGTTTGATTTTTCTTTCCAAGATCTCAATTCTCCTTTCAAGGAAAACTCTCTTCACGTCTTTGTCTGGAAGCTCTCGAATTGCTTCCAGAATAGGAGCTTCAGGAATCATCTCGTCAATTCCAGCTAGGTGTATTTTCATAAAGACTTCCTGTGTGAAAGACGCAGGCATATTCGCTACAGTTGATTCAATGAAGCGAGAGTTGAACAGAAGGTAGTACGCAATAATATCACTCATCTCTCTAAGCTTTTCATTTCCTTGTTTTGTAAGACTGTAGTGTGTTGTTTCATCTTTAACTCTCTTTGAAACATACCCCTTTTTCTCCAAAGCTTGAAGTGAAGGATATATGGTTCCAGTCTTTGGTTCCCAAGACCCGTGAAATGCGTCTCGAAGATTGCGTAGTATTTCGTAGCCATATTTTGAGTTTCCAAGCAACTGAATCAGTATAAGCGCTTGAATTGGTGTCAGTTTCTCTGGAGTAGGCAGGAATAGTTTGAAATCTTTACTCAATATTTCACTCTCTACCAAATTTGATTCTTCCAGTTCGTATCAGACTTATCATTACGATAACCGGAATAGCTACCATAATTCCTGCGAATACATAGAATACAGGATTAATCGATGGCGGGTTTATGGACCCATATATGACTACTGACTTGAGAATCCCATCACTATTCTCCACTTGGATTTCGATATACTTCATGTTTGTTGGAAGGTCACTCACTGAAACCTCAAGATTTGTTGCTATCCACTGAGGTTGAAACTCGAATGCATCTTGGTAAAGCTCAGTGCCATCCACAATAACGCGAATCTCTCCATCTGTTGAAAACATCTCTTTCACACAATTCCACGTTGAGAGATTCAGATACAATGTACCTGCATTGATATTTAGGACTTGATTCTGAATTTCGACCAGGGGGGTTTCATAGAATCTCTCAACTCTATGAGCCCAATAGTAAGTACCGTTCCCACCACGGACTTGAAGCTCCCAAGCAATCTCACCGTCTTGAGTAACTTCTGTAAAGATGACGGGATCAGGTTGAGCAAGTACTAATGCTTGATTTGCGAAGATACCAAGAGTGTTACCATCAGGCAATCGGTCAGCATCGCCCCCTGATTCGGAGAAGTAATAGGTCGAATTTGTTGCATGCCATGACCAGACCTCACGTATTTCCTGATTTTCTTCATCAATCTCAAACTCTACAAAGCCAGATACTCCAGTTCCATTCCGAGTCATAGATGATGGAACATCAGGGTCGAAGAGACCGTTATCAAACAAAATGTAACGATTGCCCCCCAGCCACTCTAGGCTATGAGGATAATGCGCAATCGAATCAATTTCAGTGCCATTTATGTCAAGTATTGTGAAATTGCCATTTCGTCCAGCCCGCCAAATAATCTCGCCAGTGTCTTTGTCGATCTTCAGGATTGTGTCCTGATTTCTTACATTAAGCCATATTGTATTCTCAACCTTATCCCAAGCAAAGCTGTTAGCATGCATCCAATCGGTATAGCCCCTGAAGGTATAATTGTTACATATAGCTGTGTAAATTGTTGAATTGAATGGAAGATGCACCCTAGCATCCCATTGCCAGAGAAGGTCTCCATCCCAATTGTATTCACTAATTGTATCATATATTACTTCGAGCCCATTCCAGATCTCTCCCTGGGTTGCAGTCTCCAGAACCATGAAGGTATCAGTTATCGGATTATAGTCCAACTCATGATGGCCAGCGGGAACATCAAGTTCCACTCGAGTATCAGAAACGAAATCCCAGATCTCCATCAACCCGTCAGATCCACCCATCATGACTGCTGTTGAATTAATGAACTTGTGAACGCTGTGTTGAGAATCATCTAATTGATTCACGACGGTTCCTTGGTCATCAACAATGAGCACCTTTCCTACACCCATAGCCCCGGTCTCCATCGATTCATTTGTGATGATGCTCTCGATGCATGGAAACAAGGTGTAGCCTGGAGTGTGCGATCCCTCTATGTTCTCAGTGAGTACGAAGTCAATAATACCAGAAGAGTAGTAGAGCTTTGCATCCATAATCGTGTACGAGAAAATCGTATTCAATCGGTCTATCTTAAGCGCAATCGCCAGAGTCCCATCGAAATCAACATCTCCACGTTGAAATGCAGTGGCAGCGGTTGTCTGGGCACTGAATACTTCCACAAGAGTGTCAAATCTAAGGGTTATTGTAACATCAGGATCAGCAGGTGCTACTGCTGCAGCAGTTAGATTCAATGCATCATTTTCGACTACGAACCACAAGTATCCAGTGTCAATGATCTCCAGAACAGCAGTTATCTCCCAATCTTTTGTGATGCCTAATGCTTCGGGATGATGTTCAGCGACATATTCAGCAAAAACGGTAAAATTGGTCATATCATCCCAGGTGAACATACTTTTGGACAGCTTGTCCTTGAGATCAGCTTTTATGACACGAATCTCAGCTGGTGCCTCGTCCAGATTGAGAGGCTCTGGAGGAGGCCGATTCAATATTCCATTCATGATGTAAAGTACCGATGAAACCGTAATTGCAGCAATAACCAGAAACGCCAGTAGTCCCTTAGTTCTTCGCCTCATTCCTTGACACTCCATGCACATTTGTATTCAATAAATGCGAAACTTGAGTTCATGCAGTCTAGGTAGATATCTACGCAGTAGAATTCTACTGACTTAAATATCCACCGAGTTTTCTACATGGCGAAGACCATTGGAAATGCAAATTCTCGTCCCACCGAAATGTATCCCATTGAATAGACGAAATGCTTTGCAGCGACTGAATAGGCTATGCTGTTTCAGTCAGAGAAGCACCATCTCCTAAAGTTTCAACGAACTAGGAGTTCAGTCAATATCTGGACCTTGTTGGAGTTTGGGGCGAATCTCGAGCTTGAAGATCTGTGAGCAGTTTTGGCATCTAACGTTGCCCTCGCTGTCCCGGGACGATATTGCATATGCATATTCTGCATTGCAGTGAGGACAAACGCCTTTCTGAAATCCCGAGGAAACAGCTCTATATTCTTCATTCTTGCCAATCTCAAATTGTAGGGCAATATTTCTGAAAACAAGGCCATATATGAAGGGATAGACCAAGAAATCTAGAAGAAGAACGATTTGATACGGCAAAAACGCGACAGGTAGGAAAATGACACTCATAGCAAGCAGTATTAGAAAAATGACACCTCCTTGAGCGAAAACACTTTTCATTTCGGTTTTACACTTGATATCCCAAAGAGCACTAGCTAGTCCGATGTTCACAGATCCAATCATTCCACACAGAAGTACGAAAGATAGAATGAGCCCAATTATCCCACCAAAAAAGGAAAGAAAGCTAGCTAGAAAGGCAAAAAGAATAACAACGATGAGCGACAATAAAGAAAATAGAAATCCATGGCCATAAATCTTGGCTACTATTATACTAGTTTCCTCTTGTCTCTTCTCATATGGCACATATGGCTCCTCTGGAATGTCAATCACAGGTTGACCTTCTGCAGGTATCGGCTTGCCACAATTCTGGCAAGAAACATTTCCCTTGGCATCTACTTTGTCAACATTGTATACGTACTTAGCATTGCAGTGAGGGCACTGTAGAAAAAAACGCTCATCTGAAAGCGACAAATTTACGATCTCCCATCCCGTGATAGCAGGAATTGAAAAAGCGTAGAGCTGTGGAAGGATAAAAACATTGTTTCAGGCATATTTGTCACAGTGAAACCTATATCTTGAGAAGTCGAGAAACTGATGGAGACCAAACATGTCCTCAGGTAAACGAATTGCCACAATGGTCATTGGCATGATAGTCATGGTTGGCGGATTTTTTGGTGGATTCATTCAGTTCTTCTGGATTGACACATCAAATGTCGGAACAATCCTGTTCTACGTGCTGGTTGTGCCAATGGTCAGCTTCTTAGTCGGTGCAGGAATCATGCTCTACGGGATGAGGGATAGTCTATCGACAGGCGGGTTTGGAATGTTTGGAATGATGAGGGCTGCAGCATCGGAAGCACCCAAGGAAAAGTCATACGTCTACGAACCCCCACGATTCTGTACCGAATGTGGAGCAAGTATCAGTTCTGAACAGATAGAATGGGTAGGGCCATTGAGTGTGAAATGTCCATACTGTGGAGCCACTCTTGCTACAGAGAAACGTGAGATTTGAATCCCGTAGATTCACTCCTAGGAAATTCAAGTATTCGCAATAATGAATATCTATCTCTCTTAGCGCCATCCAAAATTAGTTTGCTTTCTTTTTACTACACCATTATTTGAATTCGATGAATTTATTTGCGAGTTCGTGACGAAAGTTTTCGGATGGGTGAGTTAGATGGTTAATCTCGAAAAAATCATTGGAATCGTTTTTGCCTGTATCATGTTACTCGGTATCCCATTTGAAGTAACAACTGGCAATCATTCAGCTGTCTTCCGCGACCAGGGAGCAACACCGTCAGCTATAGACATCACACAGGTCTTGCCAGATCCGGATTTCGAAACCGAACCGGATGCATTTGTCAATGGCAGCTCTGGAGAGTTTTCGCACACTTATAGTGGAAGCTCAATGATTTTGAATTGGACACACACTAAGGACACAGAGCTAGACTTTCGATCTATTGAGGATAGCACATATCCAAGCTTCAATGACTTTGTGTATTTCGTTCAATCCTTTGACTGGCCCTATGAAACAATACCCAAGGATGCTGAGATATATCTGAATTTCAGTACAACCCTTTCAGGCAGTTTTAATACAGAAGAGTCTGCAAGCAACATGTTCAAGCTGTATGTTTGGTTAACTGATTCATCCGACAATTGGGATAGGGTATTCTACTCCGACCCGCCATATACCAGCGTTATCCAACAAAAGCGCGTTGATCTGAACTATTTCGACATCGTGGCAGGATGGCGGGGAATGGTTGAAGATGAGGATGGTGTCCAAGAGGACCCCCAAGATGTTCTGACATTGGGAGTGGGATTGGCTCCAACATATTTCTTTAGTAGCTCGTTAGAAAATGGATCAGTCGCCATTGAAGTAACTTCTCTACGTCTCTATGTATTTATGGAAGCAGAACCGAATCCTGCTTCGTATCTTACTCCTCTGTATAACAATACCTTCAGATCGAAGGTCAGGGATTTCTTTCCATCGTTTTCTGAAGAAGATCCAGATGTTTGGGACCGATTTCGAGGAACAACATTTGATCCTGAGGGTAACTTATACGTCACAGGCGAAAGTTTCACATCCTTTGAACTTCGTGAAACCTATGGACTATACGCCAGTCGCCAATTCTTGTACAAGTACAACCCAGTCTTGAGGCGCGGATGGTTGATACGGAATGACAATCTTACCAGACCGCGAGCAATCGCGTTTCATGATGGCAATTTATTTACCACAGGTTACTTCTATGGCTTCGAAGGTCCGGACTATCATAATCTCATGCTTACAAAATGGAGCACCAATGGTCAGAAGATTTGGGAAAAGGAGTGGGGAGAAGAATATGACCAAATTGGAGTCGCTCTTGGTGTTCATAGCGATGGTTCAATTTATGTAATGGCTTCAGAGAACAACATCCGAAGTGAGCCAACATTCGAAAACTCGATCTTGCTGAAGTTTGACAGTTCGGGAGATCTTCTATGGACCAAACCTGTACCATTAAGCACGTACCTTGATACGGAGGGCGATCTCTGGGTCACCGACTCACAGATAATATCCTATGTAGCTGGACATATCGCATGCTTTGACCTTGACGGAAACCTCCTGTGGAATAGTTTCGCTCATGCGGCATGTTATGATGGAAATGAATCACTCTATATAGCCGAAACAACGGGTATTGGGGTCTTAATCAAAAAAGTCGACTTACAAGGAAACGAAACACTTCTTGCAAACGATGAAATGGAGTATCAAAATAATTGGCTTGAGGATCTACGGGCATACGATATTGCTTTGACACCAAATGATGAACTGTTGGTATTAATGCGAGGAGAAAGATATGATGAATCGTATTTCCTTCTAAAGCATAGTCTTGATGGAACCCTTCAACAGACATGGACTATAGGAGATGATTATTGGCCAGTGCCAAGCGGTTTTCCGTTCCATGTAGATGTCACCTCAACAGGACTAGCATACATTACCTTTGATACTATGACTCAAGATGTATGGACCCAAGCATATATCGTTGGAGAATACTCTCTTCCTCCGCTTGGACCTGATACGTTTACTATAGTGGTCGTAGGCGGAGGTATTGCAGCAGCTGCTTTGATAGCGGTCTACTTGTATAAGAAGAAACAAGTCTAGTGGCTCAGTCCGGAAGCTATATGATACCATAGCCTCGTGAAAAAATCGAGGAAACTCACGATGGACCCACGTATAGAGGAACATGCCAAGATACTTGTCGAATGGAGCACTGAGGTTAAAAAGGGAGATATGGTCGGTATCCGTGCCACACCGGAAGCCCATGAACTTGTTGTCGCACTTTACAAAAAGATCGCTGAGAAAGGGGCAATCCCTATCACTGTAATGAGTACAGAAGAGATGGACAGGGCTTTCTTCGATGGGGCTGATGATGACACCATCAAAAGAGCGCCAACTCATTTCGAAGCCCTTCTTGAAAAGGCTGACGTCATAATAGCATTGCGATCCCCAGGCAATACGAAAGCCTTGGCAAATGTTGATCCTAAAAAAGTGATACAACGCGATGTCGCAATGAAAAGAGTGATGGACCTCTACCTCTCCAAAAGATGGTGTCTAACTGTACATCCTGTTCCTGCTTTGGCCCAGCAAGCGAACATGAGTATGGACGAGTACGAGGAGTTTGTTTACAATGCCACGCTTCTAGATTGGGAAGCTGAGAGTAAGATAATGAACAAGATTAAGGAGCATCTCGAACAGCACAAAGATATTCGATATATTGGTCCTGAAACGGATCTCCATGCATCCACAGAAGGACGGATATGGATTGCCTCTGATGGAAAGCACAACATGCCAAGCGGCGAAGTCTTCACTGCCCCAGTGGAGGATACAGTTGAAGGAAAGATTCTCTTTGACATCCCATTCCTTCAACAAGGTAAGGTCATAGAGGGTGTGCGACTCACATTCGAAAAAGGAGAGGTCGTGGACTTCTCTGCTGAAAAAGCCGAAGCGACTCTTAAAGAAATCATTGAAATTGATGAGGGTTCACGAAGACTCGGGGAGATGGCTATTGGCACAAATAGAGGCATCAAGCAGCACACACTGAATATGCTCTTCGACGAGAAAATTGGAGACACAGTCCATTGTGCTTTGGGTCGGGCCTACAAAGAATGCAACGGAACAAATGAGTCTGCAGTTCACGTCGACATGATCAAGACGATGCACGACGGCGAGATAATCGCAGGTGATGAGGTCATATATTCCAAAGGCAAGTTCTTCTATGAGAGGTAGTGCCTACTTCATTAGAGCTTGCAGTTTCATCAAGTCATTTGGCGGACCTTTGGCCTTTAGCTGACCTGACATAAAGGCGCGTGTGGGACTTAAAGTTCCATTGAGAACTGCCATCATAGTTTCAGATGTAGTTGTGATTCTTAGTTCAGCGCTTTCGTTGACACCTTCATTGATGGTGGCTGAACCTTCCTGAAAAACAATATAGCAAACAGCTTCTGGAATGTCAGTGAAATCCAATTGCAGAGTTTTATTGTACTTTGCAAAACGCTTCTTATTCGTTGGAAGTTCGACCTTTCCAACCATTGTTTTTAGTGATTCCATCAGTTCTTCTTTGGTTGGCATTCCATTCGACTCCCGTAGTATGGTTTTCAAGTTACCTAGGTGGCTTAAAAAATCTCTTGGAGTATTGTTCGTTAGATTCATATCATACGATTTAGGCAAATCTTTGAAGCATGATAAACTCCATCGACCAACTAATCCTTAAGCAGCTACAGGTCGATTGCAGAACAAGTTTACAAGACCTTGCGGCACTCTCTGGAGTATCAGCAAATGAGGTAAAGAAACGCATTGAGAATCTGCAATCCTCAGGCATTATCAGAGAGTTTCTTGTGATTCTAAGCCCCCCTATGACTGAAGAAAACTCTGTAATTGCCATTCTCAATTTCGATATTGATCCAGACGAAAAACATCTATTCAAAAAACTTGGAAGTAACCCATTGGTGCACAGGGTCTCCAGAGTGCATGATGGGAGATATCTCGTGCTTGGTGTGTACTTCAATCAAGAAGAACTCAAGTCCCTAACTCATCATCTGCGCGAGCATCATGGACTAAGGAATGTAGAGTTGCATTCAAGATTCTTGCACTATTGGGGAGGAAAAATAAAACTCACAAACATCTCCCGCGAGATACTAAAATGTCTAGTCAGAAACCCTAGAATGCCAGTGAGTGAAATTGCCAAAGAAACAGGATTTCATTCAAACGCAATTAAAGAGAGTATTGATTTGATGAAGAAGAGTGAAGCAGTTCTTTTTACACTCGGAGTTGGGGATGCCCTGAATGCAGGGAGCATAGAGGTATTTGCCAAAGTGCAGTGGAATGTAGGTACGACAAACAAGGAACAACTGCTGGATTGGTTGCAGAGCAAGTTTGCCCTCCTGCATTTGGATGATTTTATTTCAGCCACGGAACCAACGTTGTTCTTCAAGTTCTTTGTAAAAGATGTGCGAGAAGTTGAGATGGTCGTTCAGAAAATAGTAGAGTCTGGACTTGCTGTCATAGCGGAACCTCTGATTCTTTCTCCGGGGACCACTTTCCCCGATCCCCGTGTGAGAAGAGTTCACCAAGTTCTTGAAGAAACAGGTTTCAGCCTCAACTAATTCAGGCTTTTTGAGGGTGAGTGACGAGAGTAGGTTCGTCACTCTGGTCTCAAAACAACTTGCTCAGCTTCATCAGCAAGCTCTTCTAGAAGCAGTTTTGCTTCATAAGCATCAGATGATTCCTTGGTAGTCACTATTGATTCGGTTTGTTCAGTTTCAATGGCAACAAATGGTTTCTCAAGTGAAAGGGCATGCCTTATGATCATGACACCGGCAAGTGAGATCATCGCGCAGATCAGTAAGGTTGGAGGAAAACCAACGAGTGGAATCAGCCAACCAAAGAACACAATCTGAGGTGTCGATAAAAGCAAAAGAATCGTTGGCTGAAGTGAGTACAGTGAGTTTCTATTACGATTCGGGATTGCATCAAGAAGTTCTCTCTGGGTGAGAATTTCCGCAAAGCCTCCGAAGAACATAGTCACTGTGAAGAGAGCGAACAGCAGGACTATTGGAACGATATGTTGAACGGGTAGTTCGATGAGCACGATTGAGGTGAATGGCAGATAAACTGTAGCCATCACTGCTGCATCACCCACTGGAGGGAAAAAGAACATCATCGCCGCCAGAATAATGTAGAAGACAAATCCACATGCCTGGAGGAGTCTGAAGCGAGGGATCCACTTCTTGGGTTCAAACCTTTGTGACCAGATGCCTGACCTTTCATTTGCTGCCACTCCTGGAATGAATGCGATTGTTCGGTATGAAGCCACAGCGACATCAGTGATGAGATAACTAAAGTAGAGCGGAAAGAGAATCAGGTTGCCCCAAACGTTGATTGTGCTGGCAGTCAACATCGAACCAATACACAGGTATTTGACATAAGGTGTATTCCAAAGATAACTCACTCCTTCTTTCAGCAGAGAGGTGTACTCAGTCATTGATGGACGAGTCTCTCTTTGAGCCTCAACCTCAGGAAAGTCGCGGATATATCTCATGACCATCATTGCGAATACAATTGCTCCCGCCGCTTCGATCTGAAACACAAATGGCCTACTGAAGACTGTAGCTAGAATGCTCCCGGGTATGAGAGCTGCAGTTGATGCAATCTGGGCAATCATACCCATTCTGCCCCAGAAAACACCGTATTGCTTCCGTTCAGTGTCATGAGGCATTGCCACCCTGTAGTTATTGTCAAACCAAGCCCCCCATGCTCCACTAATCTGAGACTGAGCAACTCCTTGAAGCATGTAAATGAGCACTAAGTAATAGAAGGGTGTAGATGATGTCACAAAGGACACCATGAAAAAGACGACTCCGTAGAGTGTGTTTCCTATTGCGATGACATACCTTTGACCGATGGCGTCTCCAAGTGCTCCGCTAGGATAGTCGAGGGCTGTCTGGGAAATCATCTCAATAGCTATGAGCACACCTAGAGGTGCAAGCCCAGCGATGTAATCTCCGCCGCCCAGCGCTTCAGCGATAAATATCATATAGAATGTTGTACTGAGTGTGAAGATGATGTTTGCAGTCGGCATAAGAATCATCAGTACTTTGCCGAGATGCAGTGCTTTTTCGTCTGCATCGGTGAAACCCATAAAACTGGAAGTCCTACTCATCGGTGCCTTTTCCCTTCTTCAAGTCAATAATAACCATCAGAAGAGCGCAAGAATTAGTATATAATGCGAAGGCACATCAAAGGGACACATCTTGCGGACACAGGTTGTTACTTTTTTCTTAGCTTTGTTAAGAGAGTAGATCTGCTCTTTATTCATCGGACCCTTTGAATTTCACGTGTATGAACTTAGCTAGACCCAGTTTCGAATTCAAGTTCATCATCAATCGGGTTCGCCATTTCCATTTCGGATTCTTTTCAATGCGGGAGAAGAATGTGAACCAGTCCGTTACTTGAAGGCGTTTTGACCAGCTCTCAATCTGCCTCGAAGATTTCGCATCGAATTTATGGTCGATGCCTGTGACTTGGAATTTCTTAAACCGTCGATTGATTATCCGGTTTCCACTTGAGGAACTACTATCAAAAAGAATCTCCCCGCCTGGAAATCTCTTTGCCATCTCATCGAATAGAGAACTAATGGCATTCTCTTCAAAGTACGCGAAGAGTCCTCCTGCAAACATAAACAATCCCCCTTTCTCACTGAAATCCACCTCATCCATCCAACTGAAATCGAAGATAGATTTCGGGATGCATGTGCTTCTATCTGTTTCAGGGATTAACCTAACTCGATACTCGATAGCATCCGGGAGATCCAAATTGTACCATCGTATCTGCCCATTATCAACTCGAGAAAAAGTAGTATCAAGTCCACTGCCAAGATTCACAATTGAAGCGAGCGGTTTCTCAGCAATGAATGCTTTGACTGCATCATCGAAGGTTCTTGCTCGGATTATAAAGGCAAGGCCAAGGAACTCATCAATAAACTCTTCCAACAGAGCGAATTCATCTCCCGAATCCGGATGAAGTTTCATAACCTGCTCAAGAAGTTCTGGTGCTCTTTCGTCTGTCAATATATTTGGATACAATTGAGAATATTTTGCTCGTGCCCATAGCGCCCCTGCCATTGTAGATTGGATTGTTGATGGATCTCTCTTTTCGTCCTTCGTCATTTTTGTTCAATCCTTTAAATTCTAGAAAACAATGGCATTGCTTACGAGCCCTCACAAACGTTTAGTCTTAACAACTCTTTGTTGTTATACTGAGAACGCAAAATTGTTTGAAGGAACTAGGGCAACTGAGCTATTGTGTCGTATTAACTGGAATGGACAAACTGCCGATAGGAGGTTTTTTCTAGGATAGAAAGGGTGCGTTGAAACTATGGCCGACACATTTGGTAAAGTCATGCAGGCAGCTCTGGAAGGGAAGGATGCCAGTTATATCATTGAGAGAGATGACGGGTTTATCCGGCATACATCAGGTTACAACTACATCATGCCATATGAGGAGTGGCCCGAAGCCGAACAAAAGGCTCTGCAAAAAATTGAAGGTCCTCTCTTGGATGTCGGTTGTGGATTAGCTAGAATTGGGGAGTATGTAAAACAGAACAGCATCGAGTACTATGGAGTAGACCTTTCACCTCTTGCCGTTGAACTTTGTCACAAGCGTGGTTTTGAAAATGTTCACTTGATGTCTGCAGATGATATCAAACTTGACCGCTCAGACTTCAAGACAGTCGTTCTCTTTGGAAACAACTTTGGTTTAATGGGTACTCCTGAAGGTGTCATAAGGATGCTTAATGGATTCCATGAATTCACTGCTAATGATGCGGTAGTTTTGGCGGGATCAAGAGACCCTGCTGACACGGACAACGAGTTGCATCTAGCTTATCATGCGAAAAATAGGGAAGAAGGCAAACCAATAGGTCAGGTGAGGCTCAGAAATGTGTTTCAAGGAGAGGTTGATGACTGGTGGTACTTGCTTTTGTGTGGAGAGAAACTAATGTCAGAACTTGCAGAGAAAGCAGGATGGTATTTGGAGCATACATTTGTTGGACAAAGGTATAATGTTGGGATTCTTAGGAAGCAGTGATACAGACATAGAGAGCCGAGAAAGCTTTTGATACACTTCCTGCATCATTATAATAGATGAAAATAATGGACAAAGCCTCGCCACGTCTACTCTCATATCAACATGTACAACCTGGCTTTGAAGTTGTACTTGATGGGTATACAATTACCCCTGGATTTGGCAGAGGAATTTGGAATCTATGGTGGAATGTCCAACTCTCCGATGACCCAATGCAGTGGGATAAAGAGATACGCGCATTGAATACAATGCAGCGAGAATCGGGGATTCTATCCAGAAACAAGCGATATGTTCGAATTCACATGGCTGAGTGGTGTAGGAATAATGATGCATTTCCAACCAGTCTTGACATTCTTTGTGCAGAAATCGGAAATGAAAAGATCACAACTCCATGGAAACTCGGATGTGAAGGGAGAGGACTCAGAGAAGCGCTAGGAATTCACTCAAACCCTGATGATAGACTAGAGCAAAGGGTGTACCTTTTCAACTCGTACCAGTTAGCCTTTAGATCCTGGATTGGCCAGAATGAGCCTGAGAGTCTCATGGAAGCAAAGATTCTTGGCTATCTCGGGGAGATGACTCGGGAGAAACTTGCTCTTGTTGACTTGCTTAGAAGTCATCTCATCCCAACTCTTGCTTCCACTGGCTCGTTGAGGGAGATTTACAAGGAACATAGTGAAAGAGTATTTGCAGAGCCATTGATTCAGTGCATGAGTTGTGATAAGGAGATAGAAACTGTCAGAGGACAGAGTTATCCAGAGTGTTCCTGTTGCGAGCGATTTTATGTTGATTCTCTTCTTCTTGTCTATAGTTTCAATAAGCCTCATGAATTGTACAATAGGATGTTTCGATTTCATCAGGAATGTCTACTTGCGTATATGTTTGCATTGAACGCGTGGTTGATTGATGAGCGACCAACTCTGATAACCGATATCCTAGAACCACAATTCGTGAAGAAGCATTTAGCTGAACAGGTTCCAAAGCAGGTGAAGAGGCTTCTTGGAGCCAGGACACAGATGAAGGAGTGGTTGGCGGGATGCCTATTGAAGACCCTCAAAGGAAACAGAAGTTGGGCATCTCATAATCAGTTGGTGGTTGAATACCCTGAAGCCAGCACGTGGCTTTCGTTCATTCGTGAATAGAGAACCAATTTTTGGACTGCACTACTTTCTCTTCAAATTAATGAACTTACCATCTTTAATTTGAGCAAGATACTTTCTGCCTTGTATGACCCACATGATCTGATGACCCTCTTGTGCTAGCTTGGCCCAATGTGATTCCTTGTGAGGATTCTGTTCGATGTAGGTGTAACCATCTCGTTCGACTAGACGCACTTTACTTCGTGACGTTTGAGTTATGGGAATGTTTTCTCCCTCTATTTCAACAGAATCAAGGCCACCGAAGATTGCATCATAGATTCTATTTGCAACCTCGGCAATCCGATCGATTTCTTCTTCTTCTGACATCCTAGCTCAGTATTACATGATTACCTCGAACTTTAGTCTTTCTGGAGAACCGATGTCAATGTGTATCCTGGCAGATTGCTCCCTCACGATTAGTATCATCTCCGTTAAACTATAGGAGCATCATTGGTTGACCGAATGGGTAGAAGCAAATCACCATCCATGCAAAGAGAATGCAATAGAAGACTGTCGAACCAAGAACATTCCGACCTGAATTCATGTAGACCCATGTTGTTAACACCTGTTGAAAGATAATGAACAGAGTCACAGCGGTCAGTGCTAATGCAACGAAGGACAGGGAAACTGATTGCCATCCAATCATCATGACAGGGAAGAATATGAAAACGTCGATGAGTATGGCAATGACTAGCATTACGAAGTACTCCTTGATTCTACTAGAGTATCTTAGACGTTCTTGAATGGACCCCCGCAGATAGAATTCCTTCAGGAAAAAGAATGGGAATAACAAGAACGTCAATGAGAAAATGACACCAGTTTCTCTGATAGTGGGAAGCGAAGCCACTATGCTCCAATCGAATGCGGCAATAAACGCCGCTATACTCACTAGTCCCGCGATGAGACCATAAAGAAGTGAAGGGATTGGCGAGGTTAACGACATCTCTTTGATCCTTGTCATTATCATCCCCAGCTGTAATTTGCGATTATTGTATGATGAAAAGAGAAGCACCAATACCACTCCGGTAGCAAGTCCAACAGCTTGCCCACCGAAAACAGAATTGAACATGGTAATAGGTGCGACATCCACAAAAATCGCAGATAGGGGAATAAGGAGTACAAAGCCTATGAAAGCCGCAAGCATGTAAGCCAAAATGGGGCGGAAGGGGAATCTCTCGCTGCTCATCGAGGGACGAGAATGTACCTGTCCTGCTTTGAAGACATAACTTCCCAAGTATGAAATGAATGTGAAAAGAACTAGTAGCAGTCCTATGAGCGTAGTAATGAGAGATGTGATAAGGTATTGTGCCGTGATATGGACATCTGAAGCTGGCGCACCATTGAAAGCAGATTCAAACCATTGAACTGCCTCATAGATAATGGTTGAATCAATTGGCTCCATTAGATGTTCAGAGAAAGGGCTTATGGAAACCTTCGTGGCAGTCCCTGAAGCAAAACTTCCATACAGTGTTCCAATCTCTACATCTTCACTCCCCGTGTATGACCTCAGGAAGTTCAATCCATCATCCCGAGATATTCCTTGGTCGTACTGGGCAAATGCAGCAAGAAGATTACGCACATCTGAGATATTGCCGCTCGAAGAGAAGGTGGAGAGCGCTCCAATGGCAACTGTTGCATTAATCATCGTGGGATTTTGTAGTGCGGTAAGCATCGAAGTCCCGCCGCCCATTGAATGACCTGCAAGGCCAATCCTATCCACAAACCCAAGATCTTCTAGGTAACTCACCCCTGCCAACATATCCAGAACGAGCCCATTGCTTCGTCCAAACTCACTCAGATAGCCTCCTGAAGACCCGTGACCACGGAAATCTATGTTCACAACCACAAAGCCACGCTTCACAAGTTCAATCGACAGTGGTTGCATGTATTGCTTGTTCTCACAGAACCCATGTCCAACCACAACACCTGGGCAGTTACTTGAAGTATCAACGGGTGTATAGACTAGTGCTTGAATGAGTACCCCGTCGCCGGATTCAAGAGTATAATGTCTGATTGTATAGGGATGATTAATGTCGGCATTGAAAGTCAAAGTGTAAGTCGACACGACACCTACTACCAGGATGACTACACCAACAAGCAATGTCTTTGCTTTTCTGCTTGATTTTATCAGTTGAAATATACCCATAATGCAACACGAACGAAATACACGTAACTTGTTCCTTATTTTTCTTATGAGTGCTCTTAGAAGAGGTTTATCGAGATTCTTTAAATGCGTGGAACACTTCTGAACTAGATAGTTCTTTTCAAGAAGAGAAGGTGCGGAGATGAGTGAAGTGAAGCAGAAGACCTTCGGTGGAATAGTTGCTAGGTATCACTGGCACGATGCGAGATGGTTCGCAACAATTGGTTTTGCACCATATTTCATAGCATTTGCCGGAATGGTCACATCCAATGTGAGCTATTTCGGATGGAGTTTTGACATCGGTTCATTACTCGGACTTGGTCCATTTGTCCTAAATGAGGGATTTTTGATGTTTATCCTTTATTTCGTAATTACCATGCTATTTTTTGCTGGGGGACTGGAGTGGTATGTGCTATGCAGACATTGTCCATGCTACGAATTCTCAGGAGCGGAACATGGAAACGAAAACCGTTTCTATTGTTTGGGAAATTGGGGAAGTCCGAAGCTGTTCAAACACAAACCAGGTCATATCAGTCGTCCTGCGCAGGCCACGTTCCTAGGTTTTACTGGTTTCTTCTTACTGTTCCCAATTGTTTACGTCATTACAAGGTGGGAGTTTGTACTTGTCCAATTGGTAGTGGCAATATCCTTCATGACTACAATAAGACACTGGGCCTGCTCACAGTGTCCAAACTTTGGTTGCGTTTTGAATTGCGCTGACGAAGAAAGCAAGCGTCAGTTTCTTGAGGATCTAAAAAGTGGAAACATTTACTGAGAGCATGGATGGCTAGAATAGTCCGCTTCAGTTACATTTTTGTTATGGGTAATAACCTGACACACCTACAAATGCAGATATCTCCAGAATTTGTCTTAGGAAGTGCTATCGCTCTAGTCACTGCCTTCTTATGGGCTGTAGGGGTCAATGTGTACAAATCACAAGGCAGTGAAGCAACTCCACTCGCAATAAATGCACTCAAAATGTGGTTGTCATTGGCAGTAATGGCGGTCCTTGTTTTTCTGCCATTTCGAACAACTGCTTTTGTCGTACCTTTTCAGTCAGTGCTATTTCTTGCATTCTCGGTCACAGTTGGGCTGGTAATCGGCGATCTTGCTTTCTTGACAGCACAGGACCGAATCGGCGTGTCATATGCGTACCCAATTGCCGCTACTTTCCCTATCGCGACTTATTTGATTTCAATTTATGTAGTTAATGAGGAGATTCTAGTCACAAGGGTTGTCGGGATTCTTCTTGCAGTAGTAGGTGTTATGCTAATCTCTCAAGAACACAGAAACAGGCAAATAGATGAGGGACTCAAAAGCCTTGATCGTCTGGGCTTGGCTCTAGCTCTCTTCTCATCAATATGCTGGGCAGGAGGAACAGTTCTTCTTCAGCTTGGAGTGGCAGATATCGACCCAATCGATGCCAACTTTGTACGGATGATCTTTGGCTCCGGTCTTATGGTACCGATTTTCCTAGGAGCTGTTCACAGAGGAATGCCAAAACCCAGTAAACGAGCCACAAAAATCGTCCTTATAGGAGCCTTTTTTGGAATGGCATTAGGGACTCTTCTTTACACATATGCAGTCAAACTAATCGGAGCTACTGTATCAGCTGTTCTCGGGTCCGTGTCGCCCCTTTTCGCTTTGCCTATGTCGATTTTCTTCTTAAAAGAGAAATTCTCCCACAAATCCATACTTGGAGCTATTCTGACTGTCACAGGAGTCATATTCGTTGTTCTGTTAGCTTAGATGCTAGATCCAGTTTATTCTCCGGAAGTATATCACGAGACATGTTGTCACTGTCAACATCGCTAGAAGAAAAATAGGATATCCAGCGGCACCGAGTATTTCGATTTCCGGAATCCAGTGCCAATTCATTCCATATATACTAGCCATTAATGTCAAAGGTATGAAGATTGTTGAAATAACAGTGAGTACCTTCATCACATTATTCATCTTGTTACTCACACTTGAAAGATAAATATCGAGCATGCCAGTTATGGACTCACGGAAAGTTTCTACATGGTCCGTCACTCGAATCACATGGTCATAGAGATCTCTCAGGAAGACCTGCATGTTTTGATCTACGAATTGTTGAGTGTCCCTCTGCATCTTGAAAACCACTTCGCGCAGAGGCCATATATGTCTACGAAAAGCCAGGAGGCTCCTCTTGACCCTGTAAATCCTGGTGAGAATATCACTGGACACTTGTTCAATCAAGTCGTCCTCCAAATCCTCAATCAAATCGCCCATCCGCTCAAGGACCACGAAATACTTGTCAATTAAAAGATCAAGAATAGTGTATACTATATAATCGGGACCTTCGGTCTTTATTCGACTATCTTGAGTTCGGGCTCTTTCTCTTATGCGACCAAAAATGTCAACAGGTGACTCTTGAAATGATAGGACGAAGTTCTCTCCAAACGCGATCGATACTTGTTCTGAATGAAACCGGTCTGCATCCTCCGTGATGTCGTAACTGCGCAAAACGATATACACGCTTTTTGGCATTATCTCTAACTTGGGACGCTGACCAACACTAGGAATGTCCTCAATGACAAGAGGATGAAGTCCATAGAATTCGCAGACCTTCGACACAATATCAACATCATGCACACCGCACACATGAACCCATTTTGTTATGTTCAAACTAGGTGGAGGACTGCAGTCATCTATGCAATCAGCAACGTATTCCCTCATCTGACCATCTGCAAATTCCATAATGCTGATAGTGACTTCTTCAGTTCGATCAATTCCGGTATGAACCACTGTTCCGGGAGGTAGACCCACCTTATCTGCCATGTCATCTCGATCCATCCGAATCCACGATAGGGCATATTTGTGGGGATATTAGAAGGTGAGGATAACGTTAGCATTACTGAATATGACCTG
>RDNZ01000046.1 GCA_011364905.1 Candidatus Thorarchaeota archaeon | reverse complement strand
AACTATGATGGAAGGAAGTGAACCACTTCCTCCTGAAGCTGCCGCTTTTATGCCCAAGGCTGGTCCAACATCATCCCAGATTGAGGAATCAATCCTTGGGTCCAAGTCTGCTTATGTTGAGCATCCCCCAGAGCCAGAACCAGAACCTGTTATCCCTCCTTCTCCTGACACAGGAATCCCGCCTGGGACTTCTCCATCAGGCTTTGAAATGGAGGGTGAGGTCCCCGTGCTTGAAGCAACTACAGTCGAGACACCTGTCGATAGCCCCTCCGCACCATCACCAGTTGATAAAGCCCAGGCACCTCCTGCAGCTCCAGTAAAGGCTCCACCTCCAAGTGAGCCAGCACCAGCCAAAGCCCAGGAACAAGCATCGCCGCAGAAACCTGTCGACTCCGATCTAGATCTGGTTATTGCCTGTCCGGATTGTGGGAAGGTCATCAATGTTGACATGTTCGAGTATCCGAAAGAAGTCTATAGCGGCATGGGAGCAGCCCGTCTTAAGCAAGCCAGGTTCTTCGTCGTACAAGGAAAGCCCGACCTTGCTATGGATGCTGTCAGAAGAGCGCGCGCATTTTATGAAAAGGCGGATGATAAGAAGGGTTTGAAGGATGTCCTCAAACTCGTTGAGTCTCTGGCAAAATCGGGCTAGGAAGTCAGCCATAGTTCCATAAACTTCTCTCTCTCACGTGGAAAGTCTGAAGGACATTCGCACATCATCAAGAACTTGCCGCTGTATCCTCGTTGTTTCAATTCTTTGAAGATTGTTTGAAAGTCTATCTCACCCTCGCCAATATGGAGATGGGTGTCATACCGCACTGCAAGCTCGCGAATCTCTCCCTGAGAAACCTCTCTCTCTTTCTTCATCTTCTGGACGTCATCAACCATTTGAGATCCATTGTTGTCATGAACATTGACCATGACAATCTGGTCGTAAAATGAGGCTATATGGTCAAGTGCGCGATTTCTTCTTGCTAAGATTTGCCCGTGTCCGATGTCTAATGCCATTCTCATATTAGGGAACATGTCGAAGAGTAGTTGCATTTCAGTGTAGTATAGACCTAGAGTCTCAATTGCCAATGTAACTCCAGCTTCTTTCGACGCCTCGCACGCCAAAGGTAATGCTTTCAGGAATGTCTCAATGTCATAGTCATCATAGAAGAGTGTGGAAAGCATTGTATGGAATGTCACCACTTCTGCGTCAATTTGCCGCCCCAGATCAATGTATGGAACGATTCCGCGGCTTAGTTCAATCGGCTTCCAGTCAGGATTACTTGGAAGATGAAGTGTGCAAGGAATCCCCGCCTTATTCAGATCAGCTTTGGCTTCGCCAAAATTGATGCTGAAGTTCAGATCCATGCGGAGGTCTATGAAATCCGGTTCATTCTTGATGGCGCTTCGGACCTGCTCATTATTGCGTGCGAAGGTTCCAACTTCCATTTCTCTTGGCCTCTGACTTCGAAAAGCATGGTTCCGCCTTTTCTGACTTTTGGTGCGGATTTTGGTACAGAAAACATGGGCGATAGTGTTATTAGAAGAGTAGCGTTTTCAAGTTTCAAACACGCCATTCCATGGAGCGTACGGACCCTGCCCGACAACGTTGACTACCTCTTCAAACTGGTTTTTTTGGGTGAAGGAGCTGTAGGCAAGACTAGTCTGGTAGGTCGCTATGTGTATGACAGTTTTGAGGGGGATTATCTAGCCACAATTGGGACAGACATTCATGTGAAGATGGTGAACCTTAACGAAACTGTAGTGAAGCTGGTCATCTGGGACATCGCCGGACAAGACAACTTCGCTCAGCTCAGGAGAGCCTATTACATGAATGCATCTGGAGCTTTCTTTGTGTTTGACACCACGAGACCTGAGACCATTGAACGTGTGGATGATTGGTTAAATGCTCTGTTTACAGTAACAGGGAAGATTCCATTAGTCTTGCTTGAAAACAAGGTGGATCTTGAGAGTGCTGTACCGCCTGAGGTCAAAGAAGCTGTGAAGAAAAAACACAATATTCCAATCATTGCCACAAGTGCAAAGGAAGATACAAATGTAGAAGAAGCTTTTAGGCAAATGACACGTGATATATTAGTCAAAGCACGTGATAGGCGCATCTAGCTAAGCTTGGGAAAGGAGATATGTAATGTGATTGGCGGCGAGCCCGATTTCGTCCATAAGCTCGTCTTCTTAGGAGACAGCAGTGTAGGAAAAACTTCACTTGTACAGCGCTATGTGTATGATAGTCTAGCTCCCGATATCGGTCGAACAATCGGAGCAATGTTGCATGTCAAGTCACTAGAATTTGAAGGATCGAAGTATAAGCTTGTTATCTGGGACCTCGGAGGTCAAGAGTCCTTCTCTGCACTGCGAGAACAGTATTGTGCTAACGCATCTGGTGCATTCTTTGTCTTCGATAGGACACGCATAGAGACACTTCAGCACATGGATGATTGGCTCACAGCGCTCTTTAATGCTGCAGGAAAGGTTGCCGTGGTTGTGGTCGAAAACAAAATCGATCTTGAGTCTGTGATTTCTGAGGAGCAGATAAGGGGGATGGTGGAGTCACGAGGGCTAATGTGGATTCGGACAAGTGCTACGGAGAACCTGAATGTGAACCAGGCATTCGAGGAACTGGTTCGAGAAATTCGCAAACCCAAGGAATAAGTAGACTATTCAATCGAGCATGCTTTCTGATTCTTTCTCATACGCTAGTCCAAGTTGTTTGCGTTCATCAGTGATAGTGTATATGGCATATTCAGCTATACTGATAGCTTGATCTGCCGCCCGTTCGTAGTATCGTCCCACAATAACATAGTACATTGCAAGCTCACTGATATCCCTTCGTCGACTGAGGTATTCCGCAATCTCTTGAAACATTTCAGCAGCCTCATTGTCACTTTGGGCCTCCAACTTCTCTATCTCATTGATCTCTGATAGGTCTTCATCAAAGACAGCTCTCATACTGGTATCAATCGCAGAGATAGCCAGCTCTGCAAGATACGGTAGTGACTCGAGTTCCTTGAAGTGATCAAGATCTTCGCAGAACTCTACAATCTTCGAAATTTTGCCAGCATAGCGGCCGATGTTTCGGAGGCAACCGGACGTATGGTAGTATGTAATCAAACGTCTGATGTCAATCCCTGTGGGTTGATACTTTGAAACCGTAGTAAAGACAAAGTTCTCTATGAAATGGTGAAGCTCCTCCACTTGATCAGACACTGAAATGATTTCAGAAGCGAGCTCGACATCGAGGTCTTCGAAGGCTTTTATTGACTGTGTCAGAGCTTTGGCGACCAAGGCCTGAAGGTCTGCAAGATGCTTGGTGACTTTGACAATCTCGAGAGCAAGTTCAGAACTCATGGTTATACACCGACGACTTTTGTTTGTAGGATAGAGATTAAGACTTTCCGATTAATGGGGCGCCTGACTTGCGCTTCCTTTGTATGCGACTCCAAGCTTCTTTCTCTTCCCAGTAACCATATACACAGCTTTCTCGGCTATTAGGAAGGCTTGGTCTGCGGCTCGCTCATAGTATCTTCCTACAATTATGTAGAACAGTGCCATCTTCTCGATTCCCTCCTGTCCGCGAAGATACATCACGATTTCATCGAACATCTCAGAGGTCTCTCTATCAGTTTCAGCTTCCAGTTTTTCCAATTCGTCTATTCTTGATAGATCCCCTTCGAGTATCCCTTTCATTGCAATATCAAGAGTCATGATAGCTTGTTGAGCTAGATAGGGCAGTGACTGGAGCTCTTTGAAGTGCTCCATGTTTTGGCAGAGATTAGTGATGTGAGCAATCTTGTAGGAATACCTACCGATTCGGAAAAGACTGTGAGTGATTTGCAGATATACGGACAATCGTCTCAGATCTCTTGCTACTGGTTGCCTTCGCGCAATGGTCTCAAACACGTTATCTTCGATATTCTCAGACAAGGTTTCGATTTCAGTAGCCATTTCCTTCACCTTTGTCGCACACTCTTGGTCCAGCGTCTTGAAGGCAGTCATCGCTTCTGAAAGCGACCTGGCTGTTAGTTTGTATAGAATGCCGAGTCTCTTTTCGATTTCCTTCAAATAGTAATCTAGCTGTTTTGACATTTTACTCACCTATCCAATTCTTCCTGTAATGAATGCCTCGGTTCTCTCGTCGGCGGGAGCCTCAATGATTCTCTTGGTCTTCTCAAACTCCACAAGTTCGCCCAAGTAAAGAAAAGCTGCCTGGTCAGAAACCCTGAAGGCCTGCTGCACATTGTGCGTGACCAAGATAATGGTGTAGTCCTTTTTCAACTCAACAATCAGTTCTTCTATCTTGGCCGCACTGATGGGGTCTAGAGCTGAAACGGGCTCGTCTGCCAGTAAAACAGGGGGGTTTATCGAAAGTGCCCTCGCAATGCAGAGCCTCTGCTGCTGTCCGCCTGAGAGATTCGGAGCGGGTTTGTCCAAATCGTCTTGGACTTCATCCCATAAGGCTGCCTTCTTCAGCGAGGTCTCTACAATCTTCTCAAGTTCATCCTCATCTTTTACGCCGTGCAGCTTCGGACCATAAGTGATATTCTCTCTGATACTCATTGGAAAAGGATTGGGTCTCTGAAATACCATTCCAATGTGCTTTCTCAAATCATACACGCTGTACCCCATGTCATAGATATTTTCCCCTCTGAATACAACCTCTCCTTCACGGCGGAAATTCGGAACAAGATCATTCAAACGGTTCAAGGTTCGAAGAAGTGTGCTCTTGCCGCAGCCTGACGGACCCATGATCGCTGTCACAGTGTTGTCCTCGAAGTAACATGATATGTCCTTCAAGATGGCTTTCTTTCCGAACCAGGTTGAGAGATTGTGAACCTCTATATGATGTTTGAAATTAGACATTAAACGAGCCTCCTTGTGACTTTCCGTGAGACCAAATTAGCAACAACATCAATCGTGAGAACCATTATCATGAGGGCAAGAGCAGTTCCATGAGCCTTGGCTTGGAGATACTCTCGCGGGTCACTAATGTAAGCCCATATGGTATAAGGCATCGATGCGACCCATGAACCAGAACCAGTCAACGATGTGGGGACTGATAGATTGTTTCCTGCAGTGAAGATCAGTGGAGCCGTTTCACCCATCACGCGACCAATTGCCAGTAAGACTCCTGTGATGAGACCTGGGAATGCCGCCCTGAGAGTGACATTCCAAGTTGTGGACCATTTGGTGGCACCGAGTGCGAGAGACGCTTCTCGAAGAGACATGGGAACTGCGCGCAGTGCCTCCTGAGTAGTTCGGAGAACGGTAGGAATCATCATGAACGCAAGCGTCAGGCTTCCAGCAATTATGCCCATTCCCAGATGAAGGAAGTCCACAAGAAATGCAAATCCGAACGCACCAAAAACAATTGATGGAATCCCGGCAAGCACATCTGAGGTGAACTCTACAATTGCGCGCGTCCACCCAGCTTGTGTGTACTCTGTGATATAGACCGCTCCGAATACACTAAGGGGAATCCCAACCCCGCCTGCAAGAACCACCAGCTCTACGGTGCCCACAAAGGCATTCCTTACTCCGCCTGCCAATCCGACCCCTGGAAAAGTTGTGAAGAATTCAAGTCCCTGCCCAGGACCGCTACCGAAGACCTGCTGGAATCCAATACTGGCAACTTGAATGAGGACAAGGAAAAATGGCGAAATGACAATCAGGATTACAATGGCTAGAAGAAACTTGAAAAGGAAGTCAAAGAAGTGACGACGAGACTGGGTCACGGTCCTGAAGTATACAAACAATGCACCAACTCGACTGCTCATTTAGATATACCCCCGTGTTTTCATTCCCCACCGGATGAACAACTTGGCTGTCAAAGTGAAACAGACTGACATTATCATTAATACAAGACCCACAGCAAAGAGGGCGGACCGCCAGAGCGGGAATACAAATGCATATCCTAGTTGATTCGTGATGATGCTGGTCATGACGTAGGTTGGATCAAAGAGTGTGTAAGGAATTTGCAGAGAGTTGCCTGTGACCATCAACACAGCCATTGTTTCTCCCACTGCGCGACCGAGTGCGAGGACAATAGCAGCACCAACTCCGGGAAGTGCGGCAGAAATCACAATTTTGCGGGCGGTTTCGCTCTGGGTCGCACCAAGCGCAAGTGAGGCCTCTCTAAGGCTAGTCGGGACGGTCTGAAGCGCATCGGTTGTGATAGTGACAACAGTCGGGAGCAACATAATAGCGAGGATTACTCCTCCAGCAAGAAGGCTCAACCCGTTGGTGTCGCCCTGAAACAGAGGGATCCATCCGGTTAAGGGGTTGTTCTGAAGACTTGGAGCTAGAACGTTCTTGATGTATGGGACAAGCACGATATAGGCCCAAAGACCGTAGACGATAGATGGTATCGCAGCCATCATCTCAGTTATCATCTTGATTGGTTGCCGCAGCCTCATGGGACAAAACTCAGACAGAAAGATAGCACCACCGATTCCGACAGGTACAGCAATTCCGATTGCGATTGTTGTACACAAGAGTGACCCAACGACAAAGATAGCTATACCATAGAGGTTTCTGTTGGGATCCCAAGTTGGATTAACGATAATCCCCGGTCCGCCCACGGGACTAGTCAGGATAGGCGTGGATTCAAACAGGAGAAACGCAAGAATAAGAATGATGATTAAGGTGCTCGCAAATGCAGGCACCAAGAGGAATACCTTCCCAGCCTTGTCGGTCTTTCCGGACCTATCAGCATTGAGGAAATCATCAAAAGGATCGACTATGCGATTCTTCAACCTATGAATGAAAGAGACCTCACTCTCGCTCTCAGAGTGATCGATTGCTTGGATCTCTTCCTTACTCATTAGGCATGTCTCCATTTTGACTTCATATTGATGGCGAAAGAACACTCATCATACCAAGAGAATAGCTCTGCGCGGCAGTACCATTGATAGGCACATAACCAACTGTACTCACATACCTCTGACCTTGAACAAGACACCAAGCAACAAACGTAATTGTGTTTTGACTTAGATGGCTCTTATTCACTAAATAGAACAACAATCGAGCTATAGGATATGCCCCTGCAATCTCTGAGTTCATGATATCTTGACCAGGGGATGTCAAGTTGGTTGGTATGGCCTTCACAGCATTAGCAATTGAGGGCGTGATCCATTCTCCGTTGCTTGGATTATACAAGTCAGCAGCGACTAACTCCCCTATGAAAGCAAGTCCCACATATCCAATTGCCTGCTGATCGGTCTCAACGCCCGAAGCCACACTTGGATTCCCGTCGACAGCATTTGCTCCAGCTGGGAAGGATAGGGCTTCTTCATGTCCAAGAAGCCACTCGTAATCAGCTCCGTTTGGATTGGCATTTTCATCAGACGTTTCAAGCCATTTGGCAAAAGTGGCAGTGGTCCCGCTAGCATCAGATCTTACAAATAGATGAATTGGACCACTTTGTTGAATTGTGACTCCAAAAACTGTAGAGAAATCATCCCAAGTCGTGACATTTCGTTGAAAAATAGCGACTGCCATGTCGCAATCCAGTTTGAACAGAGAGCCATTGACTGCTTGATTAACAACTATTCCAAGAGCATCGGCCGACACAGGTAATATCTCAACAGATGGATTCGCATCGATATATGCCTGGTTTGGATAGGCACTTGACGCTCCAATATCAATTAGAGCTTGGCCAATCAGAGACTGTCCCAATCCTGATCCCCCTGTATGTGGTTGCACAGTCAAACTTGGAAACACCTGATGGAATTCCGTCGCCCATATTTGTGAAAGAGGGTAAACTGTTGTGGAACCAGCGGTGGCGATAGTTCCCTGAGGTCCACTTCCCGGAGGAGGACTGATGAAAATAAGACCACCCACTCCTAAGAGCATCCCGATAATCATTCCGGATAAAAGCCCTTTCTTCTGTTTCCAAATCGATGTCATCATGAACCCCTCTGAAACATAGATGAACGGCAAAAACACTCCCGAATTAAAGCAATCGCGATAAGGAGAGAGTTTTCATATCGTTCTGGTTTTCCGCCTGTTTTGATATAAGCAGTATTTTTGCGAGTAATAAGCATTCGCGATTAGAATCTAGCGTTTCCATTTCAGGTCTTTTAATATGAAACTATCAATTGCATCAAGATGCCTACCCAGTTTCCGTCCTTTGTTTGTCAATATGTGAATCAGCTCATTTCCTGATTTTTCAACTTTAATAAGGTCATTCTCAAGGAGAAACTTCCTGACACTTGCTACTCTGGCGCCATTGAGAGCCGGCAAGGTTTTTGTATCCTTTCCAGCGCTAATTATCTCATCTGCTCTTGCCTTACCTTTAAGTCGAGTAAGTAGCAGGATGACCGTGAGTTCATATTCACCGCGGAGAAGCTTGACAAAGGGACTTATCTTTACCATTCAGTGTCCACTCCATGGATGGATTCATACTATTTCTTCTTCAAATATAGAAATCCCCGACTTATGGAAGGCAATAAGCTAGACTTATGACTCACGTATCACTTCATCTGTAATCGGTGAGGCCTATGGTCCAGAGAGCCAAGAACACTTTGAATGATCTAGATGCTAAGTCATGGGTGAAAGCTACGAAGTCTTGGTTTGTAATCAATCCTCGATCCAGGTCTCGAGAACAAATGAGTCATCCGGCGAAATTCCCAGAAGAACTAGTCAGACATCTAGTGACTTACTTCACCAAAGAGGATGGTTGGGTCTTAGACCCATTTGCTGGTGTTGGCAGCACTCTTGTTGCATGCAAAGAAACAGGTAGAAATGCAATTGGCATTGAACTATGTGGCGAGTTTGTCGAGATCGGACAGAACATGATTCAGAAAGTTGAGGGCATCGGACATCAGGCACTTCTACTTGGAAATTCGGCCAACGCGACTAAGCTGATATCTCAGTACTTTAAGGGTAAGCCTCCATTGTTTGATTATGTCATCACTTCGCCACCGTACTGGAACATGCTGAGGAAGTCACGCGGGGGGAATGATTCTGTTCATAGGATTAGACAGGAAGAAGGACTAAAGCAATATTACAGTGATTCAGCAGATGACCTCGGCAATATCGTCGACTACCAGGCGTACATTGAAGAAGTCAGCAGAATTGTGACAGGACTGAAACCTGTGCTATCTGAAAGAGCTTATCTCACAATAGTTGTACAGAACATGAGAGATGTCGATGGGATACTGAAACCAATTGCTTGGGATTTAGCCTGCAAACTCTCAGATGAGTACGACCTTCGCCAAGAGATGATTTGGTGTCAAGACAACAAAAAACTGGGTTGTTGGGGCTACCCCACTACATACGTTTCAAATGTTCACCATCACTATTGCATTAATCTTCAAAAACGGCGAATTTAGTGAATCAAAATACATCTGAATACCGTTAGTGCTATATCCCTTCAATTCCTACTTCTCTTTTGAAGGTGGGATTGCTTCGCATGCAAGAGTTGGAACTTTACGATATCGATGAGAGCCAGTATATAGCTCTTCTTAATGTGATTCCAAACCTCTGGGAGAAAAACACTAGTTTCTACCAGTCTAGTCTCAAACCGGTTTTCAAGAGCTTCAATGATTTCGAAACTCTCGTTTTTGGTGTTCATATTTTCAAATACGGGAATGCATCAACGATATTCGTAATTTTGACTGAATACATCCGAGATGCTAAACTTGCTGTATTTAATATCACTGCAAAAACAATTACAGGAATATTTTCACCAACCGATTACAAATCAGGTGAGCTCAAATTTACAAAAATGCTAGAGGAGATATCTTACGAGGATCTTGAACAGATTATTCAGCAACATGACACCAATGAGGTCTTTGTGTGTCCTGTATGCAAGGCTCAGTACGCTAAGAGAATATTAAGAGTTGCAGCGGATGGAAAAGTCGAATGTCAGAATTGCTTAGCTCTAGTCGACCCAAATGAGATTCATGTTGACACTTCACACGATTCTTAAGGCACCTCTTTTAGGAAACTTCTCATGTCTAATGATACTCGTGAATTGACCATGGATGATTATGACCAGGTTAAGATTCTATGCGAAACAATCTGGGAAGGTAATGATTACATTCCAGAAACATTCCCGGTATGGTTAAGCAATCCTCTGGCACGGACAATTGGTCTCTTCGAAACAGACGAGCTTGTAGCCATTGGGAATTTCGAGAAAATTTCTGAAACGAATATCGGGTGGGTTCAGGGTCTCAGAGTCAAGGATGGACATCGGGAAAAAGGATATGCAACCGTTGTCGCAAAAAAACTGATTGAAATCGCAAAAGACTTTGGAACCCAGCACCTTTGGTATGTCACGAGTTCGAGAAATGAAGCGTCAATGAAGGTCGCCGAAGGGTGTGGTTTTCACCTTGCTGATAGTGTTGGCTATTTCCGGCTCTACAAGCCCTACCCGTTTCATCCCAAACCAAGCGAAAACATTATCCCACTTAAGACCAATCCTGACCGACTTTTTGAAACACTCACTCTACGACCTGAATTGGTGGAGAGTAAGACATTCCCCCTCGCATGGCACTTTGACTTCACAACTCGAGAGGGGCTAACAAGACTCCTCGATGATGCTGATGTGTGGAGTGTTGTGGATGATACTGGTTATGTACAGGCTATCTATTGCCATGCTCTGAGAGACAGAAACGAAGAGAAGACAGCAACCTTCACAGTCTTTTCGACAGATCGTTCTGTGTTTATCGACATTATGTCGCGAATGATCGACCATGCTGAATCTCTAGATGCCGACCGTGCAGTGTTCTTTCTTGGCCCTCGAGCGACTGAATGGTCATCAGGCCTTGGCTACGTGTCAGATGAGTATACGGACAGAAGAGAACTCCTATTCGAGTTAAATCCGGTAGAGAAGTAGGTTTCTGAGTGATTCAGGAAAGACCGACTCATTGTACTGCAATGATGGTTAAAGAAAGAAAAGAAGGCTGGATAGACCAGCCTGTCCTATTTCTGTTCGAAGTGTACCCTTGTGGAGGGCATAATCAGGTACACCCAACACAGTATACTGAGGGCGACACCAGGATAGTTGTCACCTGCAAGATAGAGGAAAATCGCAATGATATTAAAAATCACTGCCATCATCCAAGCGGAATAATCTTGTTTTATGATCATTGTATATAACCAGAATGCAATGACTGCAAGGACAACGCCTAGAAGTGAAAGCTCGTTCTCCCAAATATAATACTCAACACCACCAACTATGAGACCTGTGATTGCTTCAATCAAGATCAGCCAGCCGGCAATTGTCACTTCTTTTGGTCTTGCTCCTGCAGCTGCACCTGAGTCAGCCATCGGAATTTCAGTCATGGTTATCACCAAAGATTCTAGACCCATCACGGTGGGGAATATTACTCTTTCGTAGCATCCTCAGTATCTTGGTCATCCTCATACTCATAAAGAATAGACCAGTTTGGTGCATAGGAGATGGGTTCGAGGTCTCTCGCTTCCAGTTCAAGTGCCTCCTCCTCAGCTACTATCTTCCGCAGCGTATAGGACTTCACACCCTCCCAACGGAGGAAGTCATTCAGGTCTCGCGAAAACTCGCCTTGATATCTGCCACATCTCCCTGCGCAGAAGACCTTCGTCTCTTCGCGAATCTCCAGTATGCCTCCGCACCACTTGCAGACAGCCGCCATTCCATGGACATGCATCCGTCCATCAATCAATTGAACGAAGAGCACTGTGTCGTCGAAGTTGATGACACCCCACTCTCCATTCTTGCCAATTGTCTTCTTCCAGAGAATCCTCTTGGGTTTCGTTCGTTTTGTTATTGGCTTGGGTGAATCAGTGGACTTGAGTTTTGGGGGTTCTTCCTCGACCTCACTGAAATCAGATAGCTTGGTCTGGAAGTTGCTCGTCATGATAGTCTGTACCTTTGCGGTATAGATAAACTCCTGTCAACTTCAGTGCGAGAAATTAAATAGCACTCATAAGAATAAGAATATCCGGCGGGAACTACTGACACTAGTCAAGGAGGTTCGCGATTGCAATACGTCAACCTTTATCTCTACATGATGCTGATGATGGTCCTTGCGGTATTCGTTCTCTTGTTTGTGTGTTCAGGAATCAAGGTGTTGAAAGAATGGGAGCGCGTTGTGATCCTTCGACTTGGCAAGTATTATGGAGTCAAAGGTCCGGGAATAATTTGGAAGACACCTATACTGGATAAGGTTGTTCTGAAGGTTTCACTTCGTGCGCAATCAACCGAAGTTGACACGGGCAAGTACATTTCTTCTGATAATTCAACTCGCAGATTGAAAGGCATTGTTCAGTGGAGAATCATCGATATAGAGAAGTATGCATTGCGCATCGACAATCACTACAGCACTGTCATGATGACCATTCAACATCATGTCAAAAAGGTGGCGGAGTCTCTGACAAGTGATGCAGTCTTCAGTGAGCGTGAAGAGTTGAACTCAATGGTTGAAGAGGAGCTTGAACCTACTTTTTCTGAGTGGGGTCTCAAAATCATCAAAGTTGACCTTCGAACAGCGCCTGAGTGGGAGGATACAGGGTTAACAAGTTAACCATCATTTTTCCTACCCTCCAAAAGTCAACTAGAATTGTTCTAGAGAGGCTATACTCAATTTCTGAGTCACCAATTTTTGATAAAAATCCAACAAGAGAACGGCAATGATATACTCAAAAAACGAATATGACAATTGTGGCGATCACCATTCCAAGTTTTTCGGAGTTACCGATATAATTTGTAAAAGTTCAAATTCCTTTTTGTATATGGATGAGTATGGGAGCGGAATGTTTCGTTAAGAAATGGAAGTACGGTATCATCGTTGGGTGTATTATTGTCAGTGCTTTCATTATCACTGGAGTATTCATAGTACAAACTCAGAATCATGAAGTCCCGATCTTTAGTAACACGGAGTACAATGTCAAATCATATCCGTATTATTTCAGAGCAGCTTTTGAAGTACCGGATCATCCGGGCTTGGATGCACACCCACGGATAAATTTAGTATGTAATGGGCTCTCCAGTACTGAAAACACCGAGTTCACTTTTGTGATTTACGAAGGAAGTAGTATATCAATCTTAGATACCTATCATGATCCGGATAATTCAACAGTCAATTGGATGATGGGTGAAGAGGGCTTAACCCTACGAGCAAGTGGGGCAACAACCCAGACTTCATATGATGAGGTTATCGATTTTATCACTCTAGCACCTGGCAACTATGTGTGGGTACACTACATCACTTCACCAGTGAATGTCACAGCTAGTGTGCTTTCGATGACTGTATCAATTGTATATCGGTGATTGAGCAACTCGCATTGGTGCCTACTTGGATGCAAGCATCATATTGATTGAGCAAAGGATAGATTGTGTATAGCGATAGCTCGATCCCCTACAAGAACTACTGCTCAACATTGATGACGATGGAGAAACGAAGAAGGAGAGCTCTTCAAATGGGAGTTCGACGTTTTACGAAATGTATCTCGACAAAATAAGAAACGCTCTTAAGTAAGATTCAGAAAATGCGAGGCGAGGAGAAATTTCTTGACAGATTATCTTGAAACTCTGAAGGGAGAAATTGCCACAGTTGTAAAGACCTTGGACAAGTTCTTCACCAACAGGATCAACAATGTTAGTGAACTTGGTCACTGGCATGAGGAGTACTACTCAAATGTCAAGGAGTACATCATGCGAGGGGGAAAGCGACTTCGACCGGTCTTGGTTGTGCTTGGATACAAAGCTATCAAAGGCGACACTGTTCCCAAGAATCTCTATGACGCCGCAATTTGTGTAGAGATTTTGCATAATGGGTCGCTTCTTCATGATGACCTCATCGACCATGATGAAACTCGACGAGGGGGAAAGACATTCCATGCAACCTATCGAGACGTCTTCCTCAAAAAGAACAAGGATGCAAATGCAGCTTTTGACTATGGTATGACTATGGCACTGCTCGGGGGAGACTCTCTCATTAACCTCGGCGCATCTGCAATCACAGCTGCAAAACTTGACCCAGATGCTGCAGCTCGCGTACACCATTACTATGAATTTTCATTCCAGAATTTAGTTGATGGCGTCTTGCTCGAAATGCACATGATCACTGATCCATCAGCCACTTCAGAGACCTATCTCAAAATGGTCCGAATGAAAACTGCAGTCCTGTTTGACCGATCCCTCATGATGGGTGCCGCTATAGCTCAAGCCACAGAGTCTCAGCTCAAAGCGCTTGAGGGGTTTGGTATCAAGGTTGGTCAAGCATTTCAGGTGCAAGATGATATTCTCGGTTCGTTTGGTGACGAAGAAAAGCTTGGCAAATCTGTTTCGGGAGACATTAGAGAAGGAAAGAAGACTATGCTCGTCTTCGAAGCCTACGCCAAAGCAAGTCCCAAACAAAGAAAGGAGATAGATTCACTTCTAGGCAAACCAGGAATTACTGATGAAGAAATTGAGAGGGTTCGCAACCTCTTTCGCGAAACCGGTGCTTTGGAATCCACGAAGAAGAAAATGAGCGAACTACTTACTACGGGTCAGAAAGCTCTTGAAAAAGCAAAGCCACCATTGAATAGTAAGTACAAGGAGTTTCTCATTGGTCTATCAGACTTTCTGATTCAACGAGATTTCTGAAGTAGCAAAAACACGCAGATACGTACGATTTTATTGTCTAGAATCTGCCAGTGGTTGGTGCTTAGATGACATACAGGATGCGTAATTATCACTATGACGATGACATCGATGAAGCGCGTAGATTCCTCGGTAACATATTCAATCTGTCGAAAAAACACTACGCCCTCGTGCCCTCAAGATTGGAAAATGAGAGACATGGTCCTTGTGGTTCTGAGGAAGAGCGTGAGGATGATTCGAGAATCAGAATCTGGGAATACATGGATGAAAATTCTGCATTGATAGCGGCGCTGACTCTCTTCGAATCCAATGGTTACTTTTGGATCAATGTACACCCTGATCACGAAAACCTTGTCAGAAAACTCATTCCTGCTGTAGAAGAACAGTGGAAACAGATGCGCAAGAATGACGAGGAAGAACTGAAAATTGGAACGCCGGTTCCAGTCAGTTTCAAATCGCGGATCAAAGTTTTACAAGAATTCGAGTATGAGGATGGAGGGGTCTGTGAACACAATCAAGTCTGGCCCAATGACACCCCGCCTCCAGTCTTTCAGGCTCCAGAGGGATACATTGTAAGGCATGTCAAGTTACCTGAAGATTTCGAGCCTTATAGTGAGGTAGTAAACACTGTGTTCTCGCATTGTGGCATGACTGAGAAACTGGCGATGCTCTACACTGAAGCTGGTTTTTATCATGATGAACTTGATCTTGTCACTGAGGCACCTGACGGGAGCTTCGCATCATTTGTCACAGTGAGAATCGATCCGCTCACTAGGATGGCAGAGCTTGAACCTGTTGGCACACACCCAGACCACAGAAGAAGAGGTCTCGGAAAGGCAGTTTGTGCTGAAGGAATTAGACGTGTTCAGAAATACAATCCGACATGCATTGTCATTTTGGGCGCAGCTCCAACTGAAGCTGCGGCAAAACTATACGAGTCTCTTGGTTTCATCAAGGAAGATGTTCATCTCTGGAAGAAGACACTCTAGGAAATGCAGATTGTACATCACTCAGCACACATGTTAGTAAGCATGCATGATTCTCATCCCGGCAGCTCGAGCCGAGTCCATCACATGTGAACTCTCGCGTGCGGAACTTCGATCTATCATTCCCGGTGCAAGCACTGTGTCAACTAGAGTCATGCCAAGATAATTGCAGATATCTTCAATCATGCCAATGATATGACGTGCGTAATGGCCATTTCCACCGCCCATAGGGATTGCAATGATAATCTGTTTTCCTTGGAACTTCCTCTGGTCAACACCATACCATCTATCAATAAATGCCTTGAATTGAGCTGTAGGGCCCCACCAATAGATTGGTGTTCCTAATACCCAAACCTCAGATTCATACATCAAAGGCAATAGTTTCTTCAAGTCATCGTCATGAATACACGAACCGGTACGTTGGCATCGATCGCATGCTTGGCAAGGAGCTATATCGAGTTCATTGAGGATAATCTTCTCAGATATAGCGCCTTCTTCCGCAGCAGAATTGAGTATCGTATCAACTAGGGTCTCGGTGTTTCCGCCCCTGCGAGGACTACCAACGATTCCAAGTACATGTTTGTTTTTGTAAGGCACTTCATTCACGGTTCCCGGATTGAGTGACAAACAAGTCTTACTCTACCTTGTACTGCATGAAGATCTCAAACTCTTCCATGTCTGGCAGAATACCGGCCATTCCGCTAGCAATGGCGCCTTGATTTGAAAAACCAAATCCTACGCGTATTGGGGTGTCTTTCCATCCTGCAGTCTTTACTGCTTTGGCGACTTCAACCACAAGTCTCTCCCATGCGTAGTTGTAGCCTGGTCTAATCGCTGTGAATCGCATTAAGATTCGCTCTTCATCGCCAAAGAGAAAAACGCCATCTGGTTTGAGTTTGAGTGGCGCACTTGCTCCAACAACCTTGTCACCATCAAATAGCAGAACTGCGTTACCATCCTTGAGGACTCTATTCTCAAAGTAGTTCCTGAAGCCTTCCTCATCAGGAAATGCCCTTTTCAACTGCGGGTCTGAAAGTGCGACATCTACCAAAAGATCAACATCATCTTTCGTCGCAGGACGGCTCTTCAAGTCGGCGGCTTTCCCTTGCAACTTCTGCGAAGCTATCTTTTCAACATCGAGGTCTTTTGTAAGTCTATAGGCCCGTTCATATTCCTTGAAACCTCGCTCTTCAAACCATTTGATCTGGTCCTCAGCTATCTTCGACGATACGACAATTGCAGTGCGTATATCTTTGAGATTCTTGTCCTTCTTCAGATGATCGAACAACTCATTGAAAATCTTCTCTTTTGCCCCATGTGGACAGTTGGGGAGTGACCATGGGTATCCTATGCCACCTTCTGTTGGTTTCTCATCATCAATCCAAGATGTGACATATGCTAAAGGATCGCCATCTTTCGAAAGAACATAGCGAGTTGAGTCCTCACCTCGCTGAATATTTCGTGGCTTGATATCCTCAGGTCTTGCTGGCAGACCCGATACTTCAGTATAGATTGTTGCTTGCACTTCCTCCAATTTTTCATCAGGATTCCATTTTTTGTAAACGACATTCATTTTCTAATCTCCTCAGTCTTGTTTGAAAATGTAAATTGCATGAATCTTAATGGTTTGGCTAATAAACCTTCTCACTTATGATGCTTGAATGGAGAAACTTATATTGTCTATTGGTGTGCCATACAAACTGTCAGGTGAAATCAAAAGATAGTGGGAATTAGGTTAGTGAGGAAAAAAGAAGGTGGAGTATTTTTCACCTGCCACCTTCCGAAAATGCGAAGTTTCTTCTATGCTCCAGCCATCATGGGCAGAAGCTTCGTTGTTTCAATTGATGTACGAACTTCATTAAGCTCCTTAGATAGTCGAACATATTCCTCATCTTTACGAAGGCGTTCGACTTTCATTTTGTAGTCGTTCTCATCGTCGTATTTCGAAAGGTAGTAAAGTTCGTTCTCATCATTAGCGTTTACCCAGAATCCTACAATATCCACATCGTACTTATTGTAGATATCCTCAAACTTCATTCGTAAATCATTCATGTCCTTTGCAGATTTTGAACATGATCGATATAACATGTACATAGCCATGATTATCACTTGAATTCACTATAGTTAATTTCTATATAATCGTTTCGAAAGGCGCTTACAAAGGCAATTTGCTCCTTTTATGGTCCTCTGACTCCTTCTTCTGCGAGAGGGTCGATTGAAGAGCCTCTACTCTTCAGGGCCCATCTCCTGTTCCACCAGTTCTCTCCGGAGAACTTTGCCCACGAGCGTTTCAGGGAGCTCTTTTCTTATTTCAAATTCCTTAGGAACTTTGTAGGGCGACAGACTTGTCCGGCAGAAGTCTTTGATCTCACTGATCAATTCGTCACCAGCCTTGTATCCTTCTTTCAGGACAATATAGGCCTTGACAATATCACTTCCTATTGTCTTGGGATCTGGGAGACCAACAACGGCTGCCTTTTCAACTGATTCATGTTCAAACAGAACATCTTCAACCTCTCTTGGATAGACCTTGAAGCCACTGACGTTAATCATGTCCTTCTTCCTGTCCATGATGAAGAAGTAGCCGTCCTCATCCATTCTCGCAATATCACCAGTCAACAACCAACCATCTTTGATCTGGTTTTCGGTGGCTTCCGGTTTGTTCCAATATCCCAGCATTCTCTGTGGACCATTTATCATAATCTCCCCTTGTTCTCCGATAGGTAAGATCTTTGTATAGTCCTCAACGTCTACAATTCTAACTTGAGTGTCAGGAAGTGGTAATCCGATAGATCCAATTTTCCTGGTTCCACCGAGAGGATTGGTATGAGTGACTGGCGAACACTCAGTCAGTCCGTACCCCTCGACTATGATGCAACCAGTTCTATCCTCAAACTCGTGTAAAACTTCAGGAGGCATAGCCGCTGCACCTGTGTTGCAGAAACGTATTGATTTCAAATCCTTTGCATAGTCCTCAAGGTCATCGCGCTCTAAGAGTCGCATGTACATCGTTGGTACACCAGGAAACATTGCTGGTTTTGTATCGCGAATTATCTCAAATAATGACTTTTGATCCCGTGCGTCAGGATTCAGTGCAATTCGAGATCCATTGTATATCCAGAGATTCATACAAACTGTCATTCCGTAGATGTGGAATAACGGAAGATTGGTTAAACCCGTTTCCTTTCCTCGGTGCATTGCAGAAGCCACAAAATTATAGACAGCAATAGCGTTTGATACCAAGTTGTAATGAGTGAGCATGGCTCCTTTCGGAAGTCCTGACGTTCCTCCTGTGTATTGAAGCACCGCAATTTGAGTCTTAGGATCAATCTCAAACTTTGGAGGGTCTGGTTTTGTTTTACTAATCAGATTAAGGAATTGCATTGTACCAGCTATCTCAGGGGGGTCCCTGGGAGCATTTGGAATGTAGTCCATTACGCTTGTGATGATTATGTTCCGAAGTCTTGTTCTGTCCTTGATGTTGTTAATCTTTTCAAGCTGAGCGTCCCATGCTATGATGGTTTCAGCTCCTGAGTCATTCAATTGATATGCCAACTCTGGCTCAGTCAGTAACACGCTACATGCTGTAACAATTCCGCCAGCTTTTAGAATCCCATAGAAGCTAAACAGAAACTGTGGGAAATTAGGAATCATAATTGCAACTGTGTCACCTTTTTTCACACCTAGATCTCTCAAAGCAGTCGCAAGTCTGTCTGCAATGTCCTTGAAATCCTTGTATGAAATCTTACGTTTCTGGAACCAGATTGCAGTTTGATTTCCGAATTCCTTAGTAGTATTGTCAAGAAATTCATAGAGGTTAATCTCAGGATAGTCAATACTCTCAGGTACTCCTTCATCATAGAATTTCAACCAAGGTTTTGCAGCATATGGATCGTCTGTCATTGTTGTTCTTCCTGCCTATTTTATTCTCCACCTATTAAGTCGAGTGCCTCCTGTGCAGCCTCAGCTACGAAGTCCTTCTCATCATGCATGCGTAGTTCCAATCCCGATACGACCTCATTACTTGCGACGCCAATATACCCAAGGGCCTCTGATGCTCTCCACCGAACTTCAGGATGTTTGTCATTCAGCGCATTCAACAGTGAGGGTATAGCACCTGATGCATTGGAACCTAGTTTTCCTAAGCTGAGCGCAGCTTCGCGGCGTACGTCTGTATTAGAATCAATAAGAGCTTCCTCTAAAGCACTTATTACATTTTCATCTGCTGTTCCTATCTTACCTAATGATCTGACCGCTTCAATTCGAATCTTGGTACCACCTTCATTGAGAAACGCAATTACATGCGGAATCGCAGTCTCTGCATCCCTCCCGATGCCCCCTAAGGCTGAGAGGATTTGTACCTTCATCTTGCTGTTTGCAATATCGTAGGAATTGATCAGTGCTGGTATTGCATTTGCTCCTATGGTTCTGAGAGAGTCCGCGGACTTTCCTCGGACTTTCTCATCCTTGTCAGAGAGTAAAGATGCAACTGCATCAATTACCTTCGGATCAGTAACTCTCATTTCCCCAAGTGTTTCAACAACTCCCTGCCTTACAACGGGATTGGGATGGTTAACGACTTCCATAAGCGAAGGGATTGCTGATTCTCCAATCTGAGTTAGTGAGTTTATAGATCGGTGTTGTACTCTCCAGTCTGGGTCTTCAAGAGCTTTGACAAGAGCGGGAATAGCTGCAGCTGAACCTTTTCCAATTCCATCAATTGCCAAAGCAGCTGCAGTTCTCACAGTCCAACTAGGATCTTTGAAACATTCAATCAAGTTCGGGATAGCTGCATCTGCTCCCGGCCCCATTTTTCCCAAGGCGTTTACAACCTCGGTTCGCATCTCCTCATCACGGTCTTCCAGAGATGCAATTAGACTAGAAACGGCAGCATCTGTCGCAACACCAATTTTACCTAATGCAATTGCGGCTTCTTTTCTTATCGATGGCTCATCATCCGAGAGTAAATTAGAGAGTCTTGGAATTGCATCGACTGCAGAAGAACCTATTTTTCCTAGTGATTTCGTAGCTTCTCTGCAAATGCTCCAATCGTTATCCTCCAGACATGTGATTAAACTAGAAACGCTTTCAGCAGCATTTTCACCCAATTCGCCGAGAGATAAGGCAGCATTAAACCGAACTGTACGAATCTCGCTATTAAGATGCTCAATTAGCTCTGTTATGACAGATGGATCCTTTTCACACCTGGCGACAACAAGTTCGACTTTTGCATCTCGTAGAAGTTGTTCAAGAGTAGCTGAAATTTTTGATCCCCCCTATATTCCCAAGTAGACCCTTTTTATTCGAGGCTCTTTTGCGAGTTCCTCTGGTGTTCCACTCATCTCTATCTTTCCTTCTTCAAGCACATAGATATTGTCAGCAACTTCCATAGCTAAGACTGCGTCCTGCTCAACCAGAAGAGTTGTTGTACCTTCTTCCTTAATCTGTTGAATCGCTTCGAATATCTTTGTCTTCACCTTTGGAGCCAATCCCAATGAAGGCTCATCGAGAAGGAGCATCTTTGGACTAGACATGAGTGATCTAGCGATTGCTAACATTTGCTGCTCTCCTCCCGAGAGAGTCCCTGCGCGTTGAGTGCGTCGTTCATCTAGTCGAGGAAATATATCAAAAACAAAATCTAAGAGCGCTGGATATTTTGATTTATCTTTTAGAGTATATGCTCCAAGTTCTATGTTTTCCATTACTGACATATCATAGAACAACCGACGTCTTTCAGGGCAATGAGCAATTCCTCTCCTCGCAATCTCGTGAGGTTCCAGCTCATCAATTCTCTCTCCCAGGAAGGTTATCCTTCCTCTATCAATCTCCTCCAGCGCTGAAATGCATCTAAGCAGCGTTGATTTTCCAGCACCATTTGGTCCTATGACAGCATCTAGAGAACCTTCCTCCACGAGTAGATTTACTTCTTCTAGAGCTTTTGCTTTTTCATAATAATGATAGACTTTTCTTAACTCAAGCAAATCCTTCACCTCGACCAAGATA
>RDNZ01000045.1 GCA_011364905.1 Candidatus Thorarchaeota archaeon | reverse complement strand
TTTATCTTGGATATGCCATATTTCTGGCTCGCCCAAAGAGCCTCTGCGACACCAGCGCCGCGAGCATTTGTGTATTGATTATAGCGAAATAGTGGTGTCTGTGCGATGAATTCGTAGATTTCATCATTGTGGTGATATGACTCAAAATCAGCCTTAATCAACCAGCTATCTAGGTTTGATGAAACAACAAGAATTGAGATTTGTCTATTACCATTGTTGACATTTTTTCTTGATTTGTATGTCATGAAGTCGCCATAAACAAGGGTGTTGTTATCATAAACAGTCCACGATAAGACTGGGACAACATTGGGCTCACCCTCCACATCCTTAGTGGCCATGAATTTTGGCACCTCGAATTCTTTCATTACATTAACGAGTTCTTGATCTAAAACAATATTACCCACAGGTCTTAACCTCCTGGTCATCCGAATAGTCCTTTGTTCTCGAATCCTTCGTCATCCCCGACCAAAACACATTCTCAAGTCCTTCCTCTCGTGCAATGTGAGCCAATCTCTCCATGCGGTCTCTCGTCATGAGGTCATAGTCTTTTAGAGGATACTCCAGATCAAACAATGCATACTTGTCAATGCACATCCGATTGAAAGCAAGCAGATCGTACCGCTCTACTGTTGGCATATTATCAAGAATAAAACGCGCTATTGCTCTGATGTTTTTGTCATCATCAGTATGCTCAGGAATAACGGGGGTTCGAATCCATACTGGTTTCCTGCTTTCAGCGACAATCAGAGCATTCGATAGCACCCTATCAATAGGGACACCCGTATACTCTCTGTGCTTAACGGGATCCATTGTCTTCATGTCGTAAAGAACCATATCTACATGCGGTAGAAAGTCCCTCATTGTTTTCTCGCTGCAATAACCACACGTATCAAGAGCCACATGAACACCCTGACTCTGGAGCCTTTCAGCAACCTCTATGGCAAACTCTGCTTGATAGGTTGCTTCACCACCCGATAGTGTGATTCCACCATTTGAGGTTTCAAAGAACACTTTATCGCGTAGTAGTTCTTGCACAAGGTCTTCTGAAGACCAGACTTTTCCCATCACTTTGACTGCGCCTGTAGGACATGCGTCCTCGCAGTCCCCACAGACCGCACACTTTTCTCTGTCTATCTGAAGTCCGTCGGGTGTCAGCTCAAGAGCACCTTCTGGGCACGCTCGCACACATGATTGGGCGCCTATACACTTCACCGCGTACCAAACAAGTGTAGACTCAGGATCAATTGCTTCGATATTATGGCACCAAAGGCACTTCATTGGACAACCTTTCAGGAAGACTGTGGTCCTGATACCCGGTCCGTCCTCCGTTGAACACCGCTGAATATTAGTAACGATTCCAGATGTAGGCATCAGATTGAGTGCTCCGTTCGGGTGATGATTTCTTCTTGTAGTTCTCTCCCGACTTGGGTAAAGAATGCATTGTATCCGGTCACACGCACCATGAGGTTTGAATATGCGTCAGGATTTCGTTGAGCGTCGCGGAGAGTCTCTGCATCAATGACATTAATCTGAAGAGCTGTTCCCCCAACCTCATTACAAGCACGAAGTAGTGCCGCAAGTTTCTCAATATGCTCAGGAGTCTGAACCATTGATGGACTGATTGTAATTGTGTGAGAAGCTCCGTTGGGTACGGTTTGAAGATTCAGTTTTCCAACAGAACGGATCGATGCAGTCGGCCCATTGGAGTCCATACCTTGGACTGCGCCTACACCTCCGGAGAGAAAGTCACCACGACGTCGTCCATCAGGGGTCGCTCCAGTCAATGGCGCAAGTGGAACATAGTAATTCCAAGATAGGTATCCTGCGCGATATTTGCGGCCTGTCAAAGGATTTTCATGCTTCGCTGCTTCCTCAGCCCAGTAAACCGATAACTCCCTAGCAATTTCATCGACATACTCATCATCATTACCAAACTTGGGAGCTTTTGACCTCAATAACAGTCTTATTTCCTCGTAGCCCTCATAGTTTGTTTCGATAGCGGTAAGTAAGTCTTTCATACTAATACGCTTCTCATCAAAGACCATCTTCTTGACTGCTGCGACCGAATCTGCAAGAGTGGCAATCCCCATGCCCTCTAATGTGTTGAAGTTCCAAGTGGTCCCTCCTTCATTTACATCCTTCCCGTTCACAGCACAGTCATCCATGAGCGCACTGAGGTACGGGACAGGCTGATACTTAGCGCGTAAAGTATCTGCCATATTTCCAGCATTGACGAGAAGAGTAACAAGCGCTTTGAGTTGCGCCTTCACTGCATTCATGAAGTCATCAAAAGTTGTGAAGGTCAATGGATCTCCTGTTCTTGGGCCAAACTGAATACCTGAAGCAGTGTCTTTTCCATCACTCAGAGCAAGCTCAACTGCCTTTGCTAGATTGATGTTAACATCAACCGTATCTGAGCGATCATTTCCCTGCATTGTGTTCTCAAGACAACCAACTATACCATAATCCCAAGCTCGATCTCTCGGAACGCCTTGCCAGACCAATCCATCGATACTGTGCTCATCGAAGTTCATCAAGAAGGGAGACCCTTGAGCTCTTGACACCATCTGTGCTACTCTTAGTAGGAAATCTTGCGGTGTGTTCTTGTGTAATCGGATATTCGGTTTCGGCTCAAACAGATTCATCTCCTCAATGACTTCCAGAGCCAGCCAAGTGAGATCGTTGGAGAGGTCCTCCCCATTGGCGCCGCAACCACTTAAAGTCATGAGCTGACCAAAGCTGGAATTTATTCCCTGATTTATCCCCAGGCGGCCTTGATAGTCATAGACGTAGTTGTGCTTAATCCAATAGCAATGTAGCAGTTCCTTTGCCTCATCCCGCGTCAGTCTACCCTCATCAAGGTCTTTCCTGTAGAACGGATACATGTACTGGTCCCATCGTCCATGTGACAATCCAGCACCCGGATAGGATTCAGCCGCCATGACAAGTATGTGAACGATCCAAAAGGATTGAAGCGCTTCCCAGAATGTTCTAGGGGGCTCCCAAGGCACTCGTTTCAAAAGTTCTCCTATCTTTTCCAGTTCCTCCCTTCGAACAGGATTCGCTTCGGATTTGGCAAGCTCATGGGCTTTCTTCGAGTAGCGAAGCCCAACATCTCTAGCTGTTTCACAGCTAAGTATCAATGCTTCAATGAACTCCTTGTGCACTTTGGTGATATCATCTTCCAAAAGCTGCGTGTATTCCTCTGCCAATCCTCTCATTCCAATCTTCATGACTTTGGCATAGTTTGGAATGATATGTCCAGGAACGGATGAGGCAGTCCCAACTCCATTTGCATTAAGTCTGGAGGCTTCTTTGAACCATCTGTTCATTTCCTTGTTTCTGGACTTGGTTTCTGATTTGTTGAGAGACCGGGACAAAGCAGTGTTGAAGTTGAAGCCAACAATGAGCTCTCCATCTAATATAATAACAGGCATGTATTTGGTCATGACCTCATGAAAGAAAATCGCACGTCGAAGAACCAAGCTATGATCCCAATAATCTTCAGGTAGATCAACTTTCACTGACATGGCCTTGAGGGTCTGGTCAATTGAAGGCATAAATCGATAGATTGCGGGTTCATTCGCCCAGTCATGAACTGAGTAAACCTCATCCCACTCAGTGCCAGTTGTAAATGCGTATGGTTCATTTGTTTCATCACGGTCATTGAATGAATAGAAATGATCTCGGAGTTTCTGAACACGTTTAGAGAGTGTTTCAGAAGGAGACCATATCTTGACCAATGGAGCATTGTTTTCATCAACGGTCAATAATTGACACCGCCAAACTAGTACCTTGACCTGTCGATTCACTCTAATAACTCTACATATTCCGATAAGTTGTAGAAAAATTTCTACGCAACTTCAAAAGCGTTCATATCATTTTATTATCGGTGGAGTTTCATGAACAAACATCCAGAAAATATTGCGATAATTTGCGCTTTTGGGATATTATTACTGATGGTCGCGCTAGGAAGCACGATTTTCCTAGGGACAAGTTTGTTAATCACACCGCAGCCCTATACTGATCTAACTTCTGCGTTTACAGCGGGAGCTTTTTTTGTTGCAGTTTTTACACCCCTCGGAGGATATTTGGTTAGTTACGGATTTATCATTGCCCTTCGAGGAAGAGAAGAAAAGGAGAATTCCCAGCTGAGTTAGGATATTTTTTGAGTACATCCGTGTGACTTGCGCTAGCCTTTTAAGCAGTACAACTTCTCGGGGCCTTAATCGCCCGAAAACAGAGTACTGGGTATCAGGAAGGCTATAGAATGAGAACAACGAGTAGATTGCTTGCACTCTTTATAGTAACAATAATGTTTGTGGGAGCCGCACACACTCAGATGCAAGCGCAATTTGCCACACAAAATGACCATAATCTGATCAAACCTACCGATCCCCTTACTGTTTCAGGATACAACTCACCCAACATTACTGTGGCGCTGACAAGCCCTGCAAATGGGAGTACGGTGTCAGGAACCTTTGATATTAACATCGTTATCACATCTGATTTCTCAAGTGTGAATCTCACTCTCCTAATTGAGGGTTCAGTCTATAGTGGATATGACCATGCAAATCTGACAACAGGCGCCCAAGCCATTACTGTTGATTCCATTGGGCAACCGGAAGGGATGTTGAATTTCACACTCTTCTTTGAATATCTCGCGGAGAAGGAAACATACTATCTCCTCTATTTTGTTGATAACAACGGTTTCAATTTTCAAGCAACGCTCTATACGCCTGTAAATGGAAGCACACTCAGTGGCACTGAGACCATTAATCTCAATGTTACTCACGACTATGGCAACTTGAATCTGACATTACTTGTAGATGGTGTTCCACAAGCGCCGTACACACCATTACTCATAGGCTCGGGTGACATAGGTGTCATAGTGGACACGAGTGGATTATGGGAGGGTTGGAACAACTTCACATTCATCTTCGAGTACCATGTTCTGGCAACGAGCTTTTACTCAGAGATGTACCTTGAATATCTCATTGACAACGATGGAAAACCCATTACAATAGATCATCAAGCGCCAGCTTATGGTTCTACGGTATCAGGTGTGTTCAACCTCACCCTCTTGATAGGTTCGAACTATGAACCATTGAACCTAACATTATATGTTAACGGGATTGTCGATCCGGATTTCAACAAAACATCGATTGGGATAAGAGAGCAGACAATTCAGATAAATACTACAGGCCTTCCTGAGGGAATGCTGAACTTCACGCTTGTGTGCGAGTACAATGTGTCTGGCACATATGCTCGCGGTACATACTATGTTGAGTTTTTTGTAAACAATCATGGTTTGCCGGGACTGGAAATCATTCTCCCTAAAGAGCTAGACACCGTCAGTGGAGTCACAGACCTGTGGCTTAACATAACATCGACCTATAGCTATGTCTACCTGAATATATCAGTGGATGGCCAGTTAGATCCTGATTGGATTGCAAAGATGGAGCCTGTGGGAGCCGGTAACTACTCCCTAAACACTAGTCGATATGAAAACGGAAATCATCTTGTCAACATCACTGTGTTTACCGAAGAAGGAGTGTCATTTTCAGTTGATATTGCATTGATATTCTTGGATAACATACGCCTTTATGTAATAGGTCTAGCAAACTACAATGAGATTTCAGGCGATGCGAATATAGAAGTTAGAATCGCTTCTCCATACAATGATGGTACTCTTTGCCTTTATGTCGATGGGATTCTTGTGCCTGATGTAGACAATGTGACTGTGTTTGAAGGGACGAATACAATTCACTTCAACACAACTCCGTTTGACGAAGGCGAGCATAATGTGACTTTCAAAGCCTACGACCACTTCGGTCACTCATATTCCTTCACAATGGTCTTGGTTGTCAACAACCACGGTCCGCCTGTTTTAAGGTTCGCAACGACTGCAGACGTGGTTATTGGCAATGCAAAATTCGTAGTTGATGTTGACACAACCTGGTCGTCTCTTCAAGCCTCCATCTATGTCGATAATGTTCTTTTAGAGAATTATCAGAATCGCACAATAAATATCACAGATGCAACCTTCACATTCTATATTGATGTGGGCAACTACACAAAAGCTGAACATACAGTCAAGGTCGTTATGTTTACACCTGAGGGTGAAAGTTCAGAGGTTGAAAGGGTGTTTGGATTTGCTTCTCTGCGAGTTGAAGAGATAGCGAGTGGTTTGTTGCTACTCGGGGTGGCTTTGCTTATTCCTATTTACAGGAAAAGACAAGGACATCCAATTCGACCAGTAATTATACTTGATATTGTATTCTTCGCGGTTGTAGCTGGCACCTTCTTCATTCTGGGTGTTAACTCCATGGCTTTCTTGCTGTGGCATGTGAACTTAGCTAGCGTTTGGGCAATCGGAAGCTCGCTTGTATTTGCTAATTGGGTCCTCCCATTCCTTATGACTGACGAAGAGCAGTAGTTACAAAAGTCGCGTTACAGGAATGTCAGTCGACACCTCAGAGGACCACCTAGCAAAAGCAGTGTAAACACCGAGGTAGTCCTTTGGGATTGTTGACTTTACCTTCCGCACCTTCCATTTACGAGCCATCCCAGCAGTTCTAGATAGGATGAAATCTGCAAAAGGCGTGCCACGTTTTGTCACATCAGCGACAAATTCAGCATTTTTGGAATTACTCTTAGCAATAGCTCCCACTCCCATTAGTCGTCCATCAGAGTAATATTCAATTAGATTACCTCTGAGTTCGCCATTAATCACTCGGGCAGTGAGCTCTGCCAAAGAGCCTGGGTATGCGATATTTGAGAAACGCATGGATTTTGGTAGTTTTTCCTGTCCCTTCAACTGAACTATCTTTATCTTAGTGGACTTGATCACTGGCACCTTTGCTGTCGAAAGGCTGATGTTCATGATTGAACCCCTTGCAAAATAGTTGACTTTCATCCAGTAGTTGTATGCAGCTGGAGGTGTCGTTGCTACAACGCGAACAGCTCGTTTTTTCCTGAGAACGTTCTCTGCAGCTCTCGTGAGATTCGTTCCAATCTTGCTTTTCTGGTTCCGAACATCGATATCGAGATTACGGATTATCCCAACTTTGCCTGATACTGGATTCTTCTCAGCCCTGATAACAATCTCGCCAACAACTTTTCCTTTCTCTTCTGCAACGAGCCAACCCCACCTTTCAAACGCAGCTCCTCTATGCTCATCTTTGACTTGCTCAACAGTTGTGTATCCACCCTGTTTGGTGCGATAAAACCAGCGTGTTCCCTGATAGACCTCCAGAAGGTCAGTACAATCCTTCATCATTCCATTTCGAATGGTTACCATCGCTGGACACCCCTAGCATGCTGCAGGTCTAGTCACTGGTTGGAGTAAAATAAACTGATGTAAGACAAGGCTTAGCAGAGTCACAGTGTCACGATATCGCTAAGCTTGATACTCCTTTGTGCAAGTTCAACCGCACTGGGACCAAAAAGATAGAGAATTGGTTCTACACCATAACCGCCTGGTATGTGGATTGATGGAAACGTGGTTTTTGGACCAGGAAGGTGATTTGTCCTAGATAGAGATTCTGCAATCTTTGATGCATCGCTTTCAGGATTCTCCATGGAGAGAATCTTGAAACCAGACTTACCTGCACTTTCTACAACGCTTTCTCTGCCGCTCACACAAAGGCAGGCTCGAACTCCTGGCCAAGTCTGCTTGGCTTGCAACAGAAGTCGAGCAGTATGTTGTGACGCGCCAAATTGAGGACTAACAAGTGCACGGGCTCGACCCTCGACAATAGTGATTCGACCTGGCACTCCCACAACCTCCTTGTACGTTTTAGCCAAGTCATTACATACAACAAAATTAGCTCGAACCTGAGGCACAATGACTTCGAAAGAATCAGAAGCCTCAATGATCTTTAGAGCTTCAAGAATGTCACCTATGACCGATGCTCTCTCAGAAAGAGCCTCATCTTGGCCTCCTAGAAGCTGAGAGCATATTTGACAATTAGCCACTTGTAGTGAATGCACCTTGTCTTTATGCATCTCGCAAAGAGTAGAGCCAATGCGGGATCGCATGCACACTGAACAAACCTCATGTACAATCTGGTCGCTCTCAACCTCCCCGGTCCTAATCATCTCTGTTAATCTCTGAGCAAGAGATTCGCATTCACTGTTCATTCGTGTTTTTGATAGCCGTGTATTCAGATATTTACTTACAGCAGCTTGTGTCAGATCCATCTTCAAAGCGATTTCAGTCTGTGAAAATCCTGCATTCCTTAAGCCTCTAGCCACTAGTGTTCTGACGACAGGTAGAAAGTCCCTCTGTACAATTTCACATGGCGGTCTCACTGGTATACACCTCGCGCATTCTATAACACTGTTATAAGAAGCGTTATAAGAATGCTTGCATTGAATGAGTTCGGTGAGGCAGAGCTTGACTCAGTACCCAGTCAGAAGAGACCCTAGAAAGATGATAGCTGTGGCTTCAGTCAGTATAATCATCATTATTGCAGTTTATGCCGCTGTGACTTGGTGGAGACCCAGGTTTGTAGTCTACACATATGGTAGCTTCTTTGACTATGGAGATGAGGGGGCTGAAACTGTTCTAGGACGCGTGTTTGCACCTTTTGAAAGGCAATATGGAGTCGATGTGGATATTGTACTTCTCGATGTTGATGCAAATGGCATAATCTCGAAGCTTGTTGCTGAAAAGTCTAGGCCCCTTGCAGATGTTGTGATTGGAATAGACAATATCCTCATTCTGCAAGATGCAGCAAAGAGTGTGCTTGAACCTTACACATCGCCAATGCTAAGTTTAGTTAATGAAACCTTTGTAGATTTGCTGGATCCAGAGCATTACCTAACGCCTTTTGATTTTGGTCTGATCACCTTGATTTATTCAACAAGCTCAATCAACACGACAACTCATCCACAGCTTGGGAATCTAACTTTCGCAGACCTTGCAGATGCTGAGTTTGCCTCTTCTCTGGTTACAGAGAATCCTAGCTATAGTAGTCCCGGTTTGTCCTTTTTGCTCTCGCAGATTGCAGTCTATGAGAAGCTGTTGCATCAAGATTGGACCACATGGTGGGATGATGTCAGGGATCAGATAAATGTACAAGAAGGTTGGGATCAAGCTTGGGAGGTTTGGTCGGGGGACCCGAGCAGAAATCTGCTTGTCAGTTATGGAACAGACCCAGCTTATTCGGCTTATTATTATGGAAGCCCTCCTGATACAGCAGCGGCTCCGTTCTTTTATGATAATCAGCACTGGGCATGGATGCAGGTGGAAGGAGTTGGGCTTGTGAAAAACGGCCCTAATCCTGAGTTGGGAAAAGCATTCATTGACTATTGCCTCAATGCAACTGTTCAGAGTGAAATTGCTCTCAACCAATGGGTCTATCCAATACGGACTGACCTGAGTCTGCCAAGTGTATACCAATATGCTGTCAATCCCAATGAGGTGAGTTTGCTTAATCTTCTTCTCAACCGAACAGAAATCTCCACAAACCTAAACAATTGGCTAGATTCATGGACTGCCACAAGGATTCCGTAGAGGGAGTAGGTTGAACGCACGAACAATCCTGAACTATGCAATACTCTCATTTCCTTTCCTGCTACTTATCGTGTTCCTAGTTTTTCCAGTCTTCTTCGTCAACGCGTTGTATCTCTTTACTGGACCCTCATTTTTCGAAACCATAATGTCACCATCCATCCGGTTCATACTTCAATTCACTATCGGTCAAGCGATTCTGAGCACACTCATGGCCGTCTTGATCGGTCTGCCCGGAGCTTTTTTGATTGCACGTCTGAGATTCAGAGGAAAATCATTGGTTAGAGCAATGATGATAGTTCCTTTTGTCCTTCCACCCATTGTTGTTGTGGTTGGATTTCTTGAAATGTTTGGATCTTATGGAGTCATCGACTCGATTCTCATGTGGATTCAAGGCTCGAGCACATCTGTGTTCAATTTAGCAACAGGAATTCCCGGCATCATTCTGGCACATACCTTCTACAATATTCCGTTGGTAATCCTAATGGTTTCTGCTTCCCTGGAGCGTCTCAATCCAGAGATAGAGGAGAGCGCAGAGATACTCGGTGCGAGTTCACGTCAGAGGCTTCGGTACATAACCCTCCCCCATGTGATGCCTTCACTGCTAGCATCAGCAGTTCTAACATTTATGTTCTGTTTTATGTCGTTCCCAATCGTACTAGCGTTCGGTCAAGGGAGATTCATTACTATTGAGGCTCAGATTTGGAATGCCTTCAGGCTTTTCGATTACGGAGAGGCTAGCTCTCTCACCCTCATGCAAATTGTAATCACCTTGAGTCTAGCTTTCACATACGTAAGACTCACAAAACGGGAAAACGAAACCGGCAAAACAGCCTCGATGAAAACCACCTCTTTCAATAGATATCCTTTGAGAGAGAGAGTAGCCATTGCCGCATATCTCTCTTTGATTGTGGTGCTAGTTTTAGGTCCTATTGCCACGATTGCTCGAGCTTCCGTCTATGACCCGGTTGCGAAGGTTTATACCTTGGAGGGCTTTACTAATCTATTTAGGCTGGGTGGCCAAGGAGCATTCCGTTATCTTGTTAATTCACTGTTCTATGCTGGACTCGCCACAGTTTTTGCAGTAATCCTTGGGATTCTTCTTGCCCTAGATATGAGGTCCCACCATAGATTCGTACCAACTTTTGCATCCTCGATGATCCTACTCCCTTTGGGAATTTCATCGATTACGGTAGCGTATGGACTTGTCCTGGCAATAGCAGTTCCTACGGGACTCATTACAAACCCTTGGCCAATAATAATCATAGCACAGACCATAATTGGACTGCCTTTTAGTGCAAGAGCAATTGAGTTAGCTATGAGTAAGATAGATCCAGCTCTTTTAGAACAGGCAGACTCTCTCGGCGCATCACGAATTCAGCGATTCCTCTTTGTGGAACTCCCATTGCTTGCGCCGGGCATTCTGGTTGGAGCTGTTTTTGCTTTTGCCATGGCAATAGGTGAGATGTCAGCGACCCTATTCATTGCATTGCCACAGAACTACACACTTGCGGTTGCAATCTATGAATATCTTGGTGTGCGAGCGTATGTTGAGGCTGGAGCATCTGCATTCTTTCTTGTTATTGTATGTGTCATCGCGTTTCTGACTATAGAACGAATCTCAGAGGGCAGTACGGGAGGTGCTTTATGATGGTGGAAGTTGAACTAAGAGGATTGCTGCGGGAATTTGACGACGGAACGACAGTCGGGCCAATTGACCTTCTAGTGCGAGATGGTGAACTTCTTACTCTTCTTGGTCCCAGTGGATCTGGTAAGACTACAACTCTACGGATGGTAGCTGGCTTTATCGAAAATGTTCATGGAGGCTTGCTTTTCGATGGGAAAGACATGATTACTGTCGCGCCTCGTGAACGAAACATTGGAATGGTCTTTCAATCAATCGCGCTATTTCCTAATATGACTGTTTTCGGCAACATCTCATTTGGACCTGATATGGCTGGGTGGTCGAGAGAAGACACCGTAAATCGAGTGAAAGAGCTCGCAGAGCTTCTGGACATCCAACATTTGTTGCTGAGAAAAACATCTGAAATCAGTGGCGGCGAAGCTCAAAGGGTTGCACTTGCAAGAGCTCTAGCGACCAATCCAAATCTACTCCTACTTGATGAACCATTGTCTGCGTTGGATCTGCAATTGAGAGAGCGGCTTCAGAAAGAGATAAGACGGATTCAGAGAAAACTCAGTGTTACGACAATCTACGTCACACACAGCCAAGATGAAGCATTTGCCATATCTGATAGAGTGGCAATTCTGAACGATGGACTTGTTGAACAGGTCGGAACTCCCGAGGAACTCTATGATTTCCCGGCAAATGATTTTGTAGCAACTTTTCTTGGGAGTGGAAACATCTTCTCTGGACGAATTGTTGAAGTTTCAGGAGAGCATGTGACTGTTTCGGTAAATGATAACCTATTCCTTATACCTACCTCAGGAAACATGGGCTCGAAATTAACATTTAGTGTAAAGCCTGAGGATGTCGTGATTTCCGATTCGTATTCGGAAGGTGAGATTGTAGCAAATGTTGTGTCGATCATACCTCAAGTTGGTTCATTCAAGGTAATCCTAGACTTGAATGGTATTCCAATAATTGCACTCACCTATGATGAGGACCTTGTGAAACGCCTAAGATCAAATGGAAACAAGCTTGTTACATTTTCTTTCAGGAAGGATTCAACCATCATCCTCAGCGATTGACTCACTATTGTCTCCAGGAGGTGGTGGAACATGATCACCTGGTGGAGGAGGAATGTGATCGCGTTTGGGTTCCGGAGGTGGCTCCATCACTGGTTCTGATTCGGGTAGAGATTCCTCATTGGATGCTTCCTTTGAAACCTCCTCCTCCACAGGTGCCATTGATTCAGGAGGCGTCGCCGGACCCACCATGAATACCTCTCTTTCAACAAGTGTCATGACTTGGCTTCTGATGTAGCCAGGTGAGGTCAACATATCGGGTATGTTATATCGCTCGGATAGATAACGCATCATTGCGAGAGTTGCTCTCTTCTTGACAAAGACGAAAATTATTGTGAAGTTTAGAATGATTGAGAAAAGTGGTCCAAGTGCCACTAAAATAATGAATATGGGAATCCAAAGCGCATCTTGACCAACATTTAACGTTAGCTCAAACCATACAAGAACGATGTCCACTCCAGCAAAGAATTCTAGAATGTCTTCAACATCATCTCCAACATTGCTTAGAGACCTGTCTTTTGTATCAAGATGAAACAAGCCGGCTTCCTTCATTAACCACGGACCAAAATAGAATAACATAACAGTAATTGGAAGAATGACAATGCTCACTATCATCAGGACTGTGCCAAGAAAGATTAACTCGCCGCCAGTTGTATTGTGTATCATGTCCAGTCCTAGGATTGTCAAAGCTATGCCTACAATGAGTATTGATCCATAAAGGGATCTCCGAATGGCATCTCCAAGTTTCTCATCCTCCGGCTCTGGAGACATGAAATAATCTCCTGCATGGTGTTTCACTCTTCTATGTAATCGTAGTGAGAAGCTGACGGTTCGTGGCCATTTGATCAGAATCCCGCACAAAATAAGTGCCAAAATAATAGAGCCAACTGAAGCCTCCAGCATATAGGTTGTATATGAAACAAACTTTGAGGGCTCAAAGCTGAAAACGCCTGAAAAATTCAATAAAGAAAGAAGGCCCCAAGTTGAGCCGAGCATTATCAATGTTGACACAGCAAGACCCAGAAGGAGTTTTGCAAAACTAAGGTCCTTGGTTTCATCAAACAACTTTTTGTATGGGCTTACATACTTCTGTGTTTCTTCCATCTCAAACGACCACAAATCCTATGGTTGCCTCACTCATAAGCCTTCTTGACACCCGTTGAGGCAGGAATCTGGCGGCATATTTAACACAATAACAATCATATACCACAAAAAGGCAATAACCACGCTGGCTAGATATCCGATATTCCTAGCAGTGCAAATCTAATGAGCAGCGTTGTGATTGATCATGGTCCTAGGCTACGAGGTTTTGGAAGATGGAACCTTGAATGAGGTCGAGATAGGCAAAGATGACCTTGAATCTACAATGGTAGTTTGTGTCGTTGATGATGAAACAAAGAGCATCTACCTATGGAAGGGCACACAAGCAGGTATCAGAAGGAAGTTTATTGGAGCACGAGTTGCAACTAATCTGAGAACTGAGTACGGTTTTCACTTCAAGGTACGCCCCCTCGACGAAGGCGAGGAGCCACCCACATTCTTCACTGCTTTGGATGGTTCAACTGCGGCAGAGAGAATTCTAAAACCAGGTGAAAAAGCTCCGCCTCCGAAACCACCAACAGCAAAAGCAGAAACATCTTCATCGCCTCCACCGAAGCCTAGACCTGTGGATTCTACTCCTGAAACAGCAACATCTGCAGCTCCATCGCCTAGGCCACCAACACAACCTACATCTAGGTCAACCACGACTGCACCCTCTCCAAGACCGCAATCCGCATCTTCATCCTCTCAAGCTCTCTCTGCGGAAATCCAAGCAATGATCAAAGACCTTGAAACCGTTGAGCCGCCAGAGGGATATGAGAGGGAGTTATTGATTGTCTATAATGAGCTTTTCACTGTTGCAGAGCACAAGATAGCAGTGTTTGGCCAGGAGAAGGTCGAGCGGAAATTTGAGAAAGTGAAGGATCCACCAGAGGGAACATTCATGGCTGAGGGATTCATTCCGCGTGTCATTGTAAAAGACGGCAGGGTTCTAGGAATAGAGCTACTCAAAGGAACTCCGGATGCAATCTTAAGCCCAATCAAAGCTGAGATGAAGGAACGCTTGGATGACCTCATCAGCTTCTTCAGATCTGAGCTGGAAGAAGAACCAGACGCAGATGCAAAGAAGAAGGGCAAAACAAAAGGCAAGAAGCTAGTAGCTAAATAATCAATTTCGCATGAAAAGAGGTAAACGAAATGTCATCTCATCTTGATCCTGCAAAGGAAAAGGAACTTGTTGAACTATTGATGGGTCTGACTAACTATGCGGACCTTGATGCAATAGCTGTGGTAAGCAAACAGGGAGTCAAGCTCGCCTATTTTGCTACGGAAGACTCTGAAGCAGACCCAGACCTCATGGCTGCGGTGAGTGCTGCTCTCTTAATGACTGGAGAGATGGCAGCAAGTAAACTTGATCTGAGCGAACTCTACGAAGTTGTGGTTCGTGGACAGGATGGGTTTGTGGTTCTTTCTCATGCAGGTGAGTTTCTGCTGATGGGAGCGGCAAAGGATCTGACATCCATGGGTCTTGCAGTTACTCAAATGAGAAAATATGCAAAGGAAGTCGGAGATCTTCTTGGTCAGTGACCTGTCTTATGGTCAACCTGGGTCACATCTGTCTATACGAGCTATCCATAATACAGATTTTCATAAAAGAATGTACGAGAGTACAATGTGGTTGTTGCCATCTTGAAGGGCATAATTGTATTTGATGAAGCAGGTATTCGGCAAGCGTCAGTTGGCCTTGAAAACATAAAGGTCAATCAAGAGCTGTTTGGTTCATTCATGTCTGCAATTCAAATCTATGCTCAGCGTTCTATTGGCAGTGAGATGAAAGGTCTCACTTATAGTACTATAAGACTGATGATGGGGAGAGCAGGAGAGAATTATGTTGTGACCCTCCATTCCGTAGATGATCCAGATGCTGAGTGGAATCATAGAGCAACATTAAGGGTCGTAGAGGGAGACGGATTCAGACTGAACAATCAATACCTAGAGATTCTCAGAGAACTTCTAACAGAAGAGAAGCTATCAATCGATGAGGCAACTACTTTTACGTTGATTAGACGCGATAGCACATGAGTGTGATGGTTTTTCAAAACAGCTCGTTATGAGATTCAAATTCTTCAGTTGGATAGCTCTGGAGCCATTGAGTGTTAGTGGGTTTAATACAATGAAACTCTAAATGGCAATATGAGAGAAACATAACGAGTGCTAAAAAGGCATAACTGGTACTGAGTCGTCAACTTCTTTCAAGGTGGCTTCGCCGTGGTAAGAAACTTAAATCTAAACTACTTGTTCAAGAAAGATGGCACAAGAATTCAAGCAGAACCTGAGAGCATTTGCATTGCTGCAGCACTTGCATCTGCTGAATCACAGAAGGGGAAAAGCTCGAGGATCGTTAGTCTGAGTAGTGTATCTTTTCCGTTTTGGATTGTTCAGACATCGCCCACTAAATCAATCGTTTTGACTGCAACGAGCAGCAGGAGAAAGGAATTTCATTTCACTGAGATGAAGGGTGCAAGTGAAGTAAAGAGAATCGTAAGCTCAGACTTATCCCAAGCGGCTGATATCCCAAAGGTAGTTTCAAAGATACATCCGCTTATTGAGAACGTTGACACACATACGGCAGATGTGGCCAACTTAGTTGAGCCTTCACTTCTTAATGTAGTCGGAAGGTATGTTACAGTTTCCGATCCCAATGCAAGGCCAAATAGAATTGATATTGCTTCAGACTCAGCCGCTGCGCTCAATAGATCTGAGGAATTCAGGAAGGTATCTGATTCAGCAAAGATGAGAATTGAGTCAGCTGAAACTCTGCAGAAATTAATCAGAGAAAACTTTGGAGCTCAAACCACAATTCTTGATAATGTCACCAACTTAGAAAAAGAAAGAGGGAACGAAAGAGTTAGAATGATGGAGGAGCGAACAAAACAGGAGATTGCCAAGCTCACAGAGGACAAAGATAACAAGCTCTATGAGTTGCGTGAGAAACACAAAATGAACCTGCGTGCAATGACTGCAGATTTTTCAAGAGCTGTAAATGATCTTGAGCAGTTCTTTGGTGGCATTGTGGATGAAATAAGAAAAGCCAGAACTCAGATTGGTATGAAAGAAGCAGACACCGAAGGTGCAATCTCGGTTTACAGCAGTCTCATAGACTCTTTGAAATCGACTGTAGCGAATAGCCAGCAGCCCATTGATATGATGGACACGAAGAAAGCGGACTTACAGAAACGTATCGCCGAGGCCCAATCAAACTACGAATCAAACAAGATGAAAGCAGAGTCGCTATTGCAAGCAGAAATCCAAGAACGTCAGAAAAGGATCGATGAAGCAAGAAACGAAATGCAGCAGAAGTCGGCCGAGTTGGATGATCTCAAGACGCAAGTGAACAGCGCAATTGCCAAAGCCGACCAGTCTATCGAAAACAGGGTCATGACTCTTCAGCAAGAGTTTCTGAATTTGATGAATTGGACACTAGATAACAATTCAATCGGTGATCTAGCCCCGTTGACACTCATCGATGTGCACACTTTTGTAGCCAAATATGACGATCAGACCCAGAGAATACTCACTCCTTGTTTCTTACCTGATGATAATCTTCTGACAATGGGAAAGGGGAGCTCCCTAAGCAATGAGTTCGATGTTGCGATTAATGCTACTATAGACGACTGGTTGAAGAATGATAAGTCATTCAAAGATGCATTTGACAAGGCGTGCGTCAATGGGAATATGCTCCTAGCTCCTGAAGCGGAGCAGCTATTGGTTGAGGGATTGGAAGAACTGCTACGGAGAAGACTTCTGCAACGAGATGATATAGAGAGACTACTTGTTCTTTGGAGTAGATATTCAGGAAAATGTCCCAAGTGTGGAGCAGTGGTCGAGGCAGGCTCGCAATTCTGTCAGAAGTGCGGATTGGAGTTGGCGAAATAAAACTCGGTCTGAATCCAGATTAAGAAATGCTAGGTTTTTAGACACTTCTTCAAAAAGCATTTTGAATGGCCCTTGGGATAATCATCAAGAGTAGCAAACACTTCATAGCCCAGACGCTTGTAGAAGTAAGGAGCTTCGAAGCTGAAAGTTTCCAAATGAGCATTTGTACAACCACGTTTTGAGGCCTCTACTTCTATTCTATTCATCAGTTTTGTGCCAAGACCTTGGTTTCTCAACGGTTTCGCTACCCAAAGAACGGAGATGTATAACCAACCCCCAAATAGCTCTCCAAAAACACCACCAACGGTTTCATCTGTATCGCTCTTGATGATGACTCTTATAGGTGGACCAAACTTCGTTATACCGGTCTTTTCGGTGATGTTGGCACCCATCTCAGGATCGATAATTGCCAGCTCTCTTTGAGCAACTGCCCATTCATGCTCATCTGTGCAGACATGTGTAACAAATTTGAAAGCAGCCATACACTATTGTTACTTGAATCCTCTTTTTTGGATTCGCTACTACGTAAAAACGCAGGATTATGAAGTCGTCGTCTGTTCCTTGAAACAAGTCGTCACTTCTTTAGATTTATTTGATATGTTATAGAGAGGACACACATGATTGATGTTCATCTCTATGGACATTTGAGAAAGATGGTCCCAGATAGCAAAGCCAATGAAGACACAATTCTCTTGATTGAATTTGAAGAGGGAGAAAGTTTTCAGGAGCTTGTTGAAAGACTCGGACTTGAGATCTCGAATATTGGCGACTGTTTCATCAATGGGAGATTGGCCCATCACTCAGATATCGTAAAAAATGGAGATCGTATCGGATTGTTCCCCTATAACATGCGACTCATTGATGGCGGAATGGAATTGAAATACAGTCCGTATCGAAGATAACTTCAATGTCCTATAGTTTGCCTGAGCTAAAGATTGGAAAACAATTGCGTTTTTAATCAACAACTGATGGCTGATTAGAATAGACTCTCGCATCCTACATCCTAATCCTTATAGAATGTAATTTCGCGGTTGATATAAGAAAATAGAAGGATTAGAAACTTGGATACTACTCTACTGATATTAGCTGGAATTGTTGGATTGGTTTCCGGCTTGGCAAGTGGGTTCTTCGGAATAGGTGGAGGAGCCATCAGAATACCACTTCTGAATTTGCTAGGATTCACTCTTATTGCGGCTTATGGAATGAATCTCATCGCGCTACCAGTTTCAAGTTTCATTGGGGCTATGTCTCAGAAGAAAAACATCGATATGCACCTTGGGGGATACATGATTCTGGGAGGAATTTTGGGCACAGTCATTGGTACATTGATAGCTTTCGACTTTGCAACATCGGCACTTCTTCTAGCGCTCATTTTCCTTCTTGTTTCCATTGTTTCTGTTGTTGCCATGAATCTGCACAACCTCGCTCCAAAGGTGTCAGAAGAGTTTTCGCCATCATTCAACAACCTGGTTTCAGGAACACTTGTTTTCAATACACTCACAGGCATGCGGGGAGGAAGTGAAGGATCACTTTTTGTTCCTCTGCAAAGACTGCTTAATATTGAGATGCACAAAGCAATAGCAACAGCTCTTTTTGCAGCAATTTTCACTTCAATTGTTGGTGTCCTTCTTTACTGGGGTCATGGCCATTTGTTGTTGATCCCGGGAGCTATCGTCTTAATTGGATCAACAATCGGATCTCGGATAGGCAGCTGGTTTTCTCTTGAAACAAAATCAAAGTGGTTGGAAATAGGTCTTACAATTTTGATTCTGGGCTTAGCAGGGATCCCATTACTTGAGATTCCACTTTAGTCATTTCATAGCCACAATAATTGAAACGAAGCTTGCAGGTGCAAGAAGGAAAACAATATACGATGGATAGACTGCAACGCACGCAGGGGTAAGAATGAGATTAAACATAACTCCACGAGCAGCAAACCTCCAGTATGCAATTCGAGATATAGTAGTTGCAGCTAAACAATATGAAAAGAGAACCGGAGAGAAACCGCTCTATCTCAACATTGGAGACCCAATAAAGTATGATTGGAAAACCCCGCAGTACATGGTGGATGCTATCTGTAAGGCTGCAAATGAAGGTTGGAATGGCTACTCACCATCAGAAGGGGAAGAGAAACTTCGACTTGCTGCAGCAGAGAAGGAGAAACGTGTGAATGGGATTGATGTCGACCCTAATCGCATGATTGTCACCTCAGGGGTTTCTGAAGCAATCCAGTTTCTTACCGGAGCATTGGTGGAGAGTGGCTCTGAACTATTGGTGCCGGGACCCTCATATCCGCCTTACTTAAGCTATGTGAGGTTTTTCGGTGGAAGACCGGTAGCCTATAGAACGATAGAAGAAGATGATTGGAATCCTGATACTGAAGACCTTCGAAAGAAGATAACTGACAAGACAATTGGAATACTCGTCATCAATCCAAACAATCCTACAGGTGCTGTCTGGAACGAAAAGACTCTAAAAGAGATTGTCGCAATTGCCGGAGAATATGGTCTACCCCTAATCTCAGACGAGATATATGACCAGTTGACCTATGATGAACAACAGACTCCAATGGTCCGGATTGCAAGTGATGTCCCCGTCATTGGATTCAACGGTGTGAGTAAAGTCTACCTCGCGCCCGGTTGGAGAGTGGGGTATGCATATTTCCATGACAATAATGGAGAGCTTGATCCACTCTACGATGCAATGATCAGACAAGCCAGGGTGAGAATATGCCTGAATGCAACAGCTCAGATAGCAGCAGCCACAGCTCTCCGAAGTAATGGAGATTATCTCAAAGAAACAATGAGAAAGATGAGAGAACGACGGGATTTGATTTACAAACGCCTCAATGATGTGGATTCCGTATCTACGATGCTACCTGAGGCTGCATTTTACATTATGCCGAAGATTGACTTACGCGGCAGATGGAGAGATGACACCGAGTATGTTCTTAATGTACTTGATAATACAGGAGTCGTTTTTGTACCGGGTTCAGGATTTGGACCAGAATACGGTTCAGGCCATTTTCGGAGCGTATTTCTCCCACCACCAGAAATGATTGAGGATGCAATGAATCGTTTGGAGGATTACATGGCAAGACAGTAGTCAGGGCATGTTTCATTTCCTAAACAATCTTGAACTATGTTAGTTCATTCTTTCTTGATTCAAGCATTTGGGTGATTTCATTTCGTATTGAACGCGCCATAACTAATGCTATCTCCACTTTCTCCGGAGAGGAAGGACGTTCTCCAATAACGAGAAGGGAATTACTGAGAGCTTTGTTGGTTTCATCCTCAAGGACCGAGGTATCGGCGCCGGAGGTAGCGAGAGTTCCAGCGACGTCTTTGATACGAGTCAATGTTGCCTTCAGGTTCTGTTTTTTCGCGGCTTCAGTATCCCATTCAGCAAGAGCATTTTGTGACTCCATTTCGATCTTCTTCTCCTGACTGGCAAGGAAAGAAATAACCTCATCAAAAGCAGGAGTGAGTGTCTTCATCGCATATTCCTTTTTCTCTGCCTCTCTCTTCTCAGAGAGATTCCTCAACAGCTCATCATCGCCAAGGAGTGAGTCGATTGTGTCAGTCATTTCATTGACGACTCGAATTCTTGCCTTAGCAAGATCCAAATCACCCTCATTAATGTCTATACGACTCTGCTTAATGGTGGAAATCATACTGTTGACAATACGTATCAAAGGTTCAGCTTCGAGTTCTGATGCTTCGATGGCCTCTTTTAGTAGGCCTACTCGACCGTCAGTGAGATCTGCGTCACGTGAAAGCTGCTGACTGACCTTATAGTCACGTAGAAGCAGTGAACCGGGTCCAGCTTGCAAACTATATGATGTCTTTAGCTTGTCACTGTAGGAACCACGAACAAGGATGGAGTATTCTTTCTCACCAACCATTGGCTGTGCAGATTTCAAAACAACCGAAATATCCAGTGTTTCTCCTGGTGGTAAGAGGCTGACTGCTTTTTTACGCTCTCCAGATGTTAGATTCAAGCCCTCTGGGATGTGCCATTCAATCGTGAGATCTAGGGCCTCCCCAGAGCCAGCGTTCTTTATCATTACCCGAACAGGGAACTCTTCTGTGAAGGTGAGATCATTTGGGAGTATTAGTTGTGATGATAGCTTTGGTACTTTGAGCTTTCCACGAAGTAGCTCTCGGACCATATCGAGACCCTTGTCTACATATTTGGAGAATTCCGGACTATTGGCACTTGCCAGCGCAGCTTTTAACTCAGTCACTGCAGCGTTTTCTGCTGAAGCAAAGGACTCCAGATTTACAGATTGAATTGAACTCTCTAGCATCTGAGGAATCTGACTCAGTCGAACTGTTGCAGGCAGGCGTATCTTTGAAGCATTTTCAGCTACAAACCCACGAGCCTTGTAAAATCCGTCAGCTTCTCTTCCAACCATGATGTACATCATGCATGCAGTCATAGCAAGCGCTGTGCCTTTGCTTGTTTCAGCATCTTCGCCCCACATGAGATGTTCTGTAGAGGCATTAAGAAGATCATCTGCTGCTCCAGTGTAGCTCTCTACCGCTTTGGTCGAATCACCTAAATCTGAGTAAACATCGCCAGCTGCACACATATTGATTGCGGCCTTTTTGTAGCTCTTTCCGCCACGGTATTCGCCTGCGGACTTCAGAAAAGCTTCCGCAGCTAAAGCATATTCCTGTTCAGCAGAGGCTATATTGCCCGACCTTTCGGCCTCTGCAGCTCTCTTAAGGTGCTGACTTCCAGCTGACTGTCTAATGACATCCCTCTGTGACTCCTCAATCCATCTCTTCGCTCGTTCTTCAGACATCTTGAACCTCTCTCCTACTAGCACTGTGGACATTCGGGTGCCAACGCTCTTTCAGTGAGAAGCAAATCTCGGTACCCATGAGCCCTGCAGTCATGATGAATCCCTAGTATACCTCTCGTGGAGAGTGCCTGAGGCGATCAGGAAGTCCTCCACCGTGACCTTCTATGACAAGCTCATAGCCTCTGCCTATTCGGCCTTTTGACGCGGTTTGAAAACCTACTTTCTCAATACCGCGAGCATTACGTTCTGCGGCTCTTCGCTCAATCATGCTCGCACCGCTGGGAACAACGAGAATGAGCTTCTTCGTGGATTCGTCAACTGTCAGAGTAATGGGAGTTGTCGGCGTCCCAGTGCACTCGTGAAATTGACTATTTTTGTACTCAAGCATATGTTTCATCCGGACATATACA
>RDNZ01000044.1 GCA_011364905.1 Candidatus Thorarchaeota archaeon | reverse complement strand
AGGTACTCAAAAGGTTCCCAAACATCATCCTCAACCTAGACATCAAGGACACTTTCAAAGAAGCACCTGATGAAGTAGCACGGATTCTGTTAGAGAATCGAAGAACCGAGAATATTATGATAGCCTCTTTTCATCCGAAGCAACTGAAGAGGTTCAGAAAGAAAGCTCCTATGATACCTACCTCTGCTCATCCCAATGAGATTCGTAACTTTGTCATAGGATCTAGAATGGGAGCAATGAAATTGCTTGTGCGCAATGTGCCATACAAGGCGTTTCAAGTTCCTGAGCGGAGCGGTTCACTTCAAATTGTTACACCGGAATTTGTGAAACTGGCCCATGACAAAGACATAGCAGTCCATGTGTGGACAATCAACAATAAGCCAGACATGGAGCGACTACTAGATATGGAAGTGGACGGCATTTTTACAGACTTCCCGGCTGTCTTAAGAGATGTCCTTGAGGACCGCGGACTTCTATGATACGAGGAGAGGTCTACTAGAAGACAATCAAGCGAACAATCTTAATATGCGCCTATAGTGTGGAGCTGATAACAGTCCGGGAACTATGGGACCTAGGACTAAACAAAAGACCAAAACGGATGAATGTGCAATGACCTGTCCAGAGTATAATGCGGCCGAAGGAAAATGCGGTGTTGATGGTTTCAAGTTCTACACAGGCATGAACAAACCTTGTGAAACTCCTGGCATAAACAAGGACAAGTGTCCTAGGTTTGCCATGTCCGGATAAACCACTGCAACCGTTTCTTTTACTAGTAAGAGTTGGGCAGCATGAGCTGCCCACTACAGTTCTTTGTATTCTCATACATGAATAGATATTCTTAATCTCTGATTCGACAATCACATCAGAACTAAGTGGCATATTTTTCGATTCTACTCACGGTCGAATCAACAAGATTCTCAAGCAGTACCCAATAGAAACTCTCTGTCAGGGGATGAGTAAGCGAGAGCATATCTGCAAATTGTACAAATGTATTGAGAAGACCTTTTTCCTTCATACGTTCTACCTGTTCAGGCGGTCCAGATTCCAAGTATCTTTGAAAGAGATGTTGTCGCTCTGCAGAACCTGTTGCCATAACTAGTTGACGCAAAATATCGATCCCATCTAGTTCGAATTGCTCCGTTTTCGCACCATATTGTTCCTCAACATCCCTGAGCTTCTTGAGAAGTTTCTCTGTCAAGTTCACGTTATCACTCATGCCAACTACCCCGGTCGGCCATTATCGATGCAGGATTATTATGTTTTTCGACTTTCTCTTTCTCCATTGGTGCCCTATATCTGAATGGGAAAAAACAAGGAGGGGGTGGCAGTCCAAGAAGGACTGCCTAGTAAGGGCTAGTTGCTGACTAGTTCATTGTGTTTTGTGAGCGCGATTTCGGCAGCAGCCTCGAACATCTCAGATACACCTTCACCTGTCTTTGCAGAGACCTCCATGCATCCAGCACCGTATTCACGGGCCATCACGGCGGCCTCCTCGAGAGTAACACCACTTCCGTCATCGCGTTCATCGATCTTGTTGCCCACGAAGATAATCTGACAGTCGGGAGCATTGTCCTTCACTCTACCAAGCCAATCAGATAATCGCTGGAGTGAGAAGGTTCTCGTCGCGTCGTACACTGCTATGGCAATTCGTGCCCCTTTGAAATAGTCTGAGATGACCTCGCGGAATCTTGGTTGACCACCTAGGTCCCACAGCATAAGGGTGACATTGTTTTCGCCAATAGTCACCTTTTTGGATGCAAAGTTGACTCCGATGGTCATCTTCATTGCATCGTCAAAGCGATCCTCTGTGTAGCGAAGGGTGATACTTGTTTTACCAACACCGCCCTCACCAACAAGCACAGTCTTGTAGATCGGTAATCTCCCTGCCATCTTGGGCCACCTCTTAGACCATAGTGCCAAGTAGTTGGTCAGCACGACCAGTGACACCTAACCACCAGACTCCAAAGGCGGCTAGAATGGATGCTGATGAAACGAGAGATACAGCATTTCCACCTGCGGTTCCTAGGATTAGGAAAACGACACCTAATGCTAGAAACAGAGCTCTGTTCCGTCCAGGCGCTCCGGCTTTTCTCATTCTCCACCAGAGTAGGCCATAGAGTCCGAGAGGGAGTATTGTTTGGAGTATGCCAGATATTGCCATTATAATACCACGATTTGGTATTGCATCTGGCAAGATTTGAGCAGTCCATCCTCCAAGCATCATGATGAATGGTGCAGCCATAATTAGCAGGGGGAGAAGTAGAGCTCTTTTCCAGTCTAATGCGACAACTGAACTCAAGTTAAGAAGCATTGGAGAAATGAGGCCTAGTAGTAGTGCGATATACTCTGCATTAAGTCCTCCAAGAAAATCTACATGGTTCAATGCTACTATCAACCAGGAGAAACCCGAAATGAAAAAGAAGGTTCCCAGTGTGAGTGTCGCTGAGTTCCTACTCTGACTCCACCTTGTAAATGCATATGCACCGGTTCCAATAGACAGAATCGCTCCCAACGCAATGAGTGTGATTGATGTCATCATTGCAGCATCTCCAACTAATGGAGACACCAATAGATAGGTCATGAAGTATAACAGTGAGCTGACTGTGAATGAATAGGCGATCAGCTCAGCACCAATCTTCGACTTAGGCAGAGCTAGGGCTGTAATTAATATCGCAGGTCCATATAGACGTAGTCCCAGAATTGCAGTTACAATGGAAGGATCTGTGAATGCAGTCGCGATAAGAATCAAAGGGTAGGTGAGTGAGAGTACAGCCAATGCAAAGCTCGTGATTCTCCGAGTACTAAATGTCAGATATGAAAACAATGCGAATGGAATGCTAAAAAGGACTAATGCAAAGAAGTTGACCGCGTAATCGGTGAATCCACCCAGGATAGTCCCAGCGCCAATCACTGTTTCAGCAAAGGCAATCACAGCGATTACAGCCATCATGCCGATTGGGATAATGGCCATTCTCCTTGATCCCATAATCATCAAAGCAGATATCATTAGCAGTCCTGAACCAAGAATGGCAGTGATATACCAATAAACCTCTAGCTGACTTATCCCGGATCCATACCAAAAGTTGACCAATGAGGTAAGACCCAAAAAGAAGACACTTCCTACCGCAACCCAAAGCGGGCGTCCAAAGTGTTTCTCCTCAGGAGGGAGGTCCTTGACTCGATTCCAAGTAAACCTGGCTAGCAGTATGGCTCCAATAAAAAGGCCAACTGCAGTTACCAGTTCTGACGTATATTGTACGACTAGTTGCATTGTCTACACCCCTACAGCATCTTTGATGCCCATTCGTTTGCGCGTTTCATTGCACTCTGCGCCTCGCTGGCTGCAGCTTTGATCAGTTTGATTGTCTCATCGGTGACTACTTCTCCGAGCGTGCCCTTACACAAATCACTGATTTTGTTGTTCAGTTCAGCAGCATTCTTGTCACCCAAATCATGAATGGTGACCAGAAAAACACGGTCAGCCTTGGAGATGATGATGCGATAGCTCTCCAAAGATAACTCACTGACATTCTTGCCAGAGATTTTTTTGCTGTACATCTGAATCGCTGATAGGAATCCTCCAAAGAGAGCCTCGTCTAATTGGAATTCTCCTATGGGTACTGAGGCGATAGTTTCACCGCCCTCATTCACTAGATACACACTTTGAATCAACTTCGCTGCCTCCCCTAGAAACCATCCATCCATTTCATGGCTTTGTTTACTGATCCATCTTCGTCAACCACTGTTCCAGCTGTTTCAACATCTCGAACCGTGAATTTCCTATCGACGAAAAGAATCACATTGTGACCGTTGCTACATTTCGCGGGAACTAAGACCGGAATCCGCTTGGCATTAGTGATTGAGTCCTCCTCAATGACTATTCCTTCAATTGATCCCTTGCATTCAGGGCATGGAACGGTATTCAAAGTCATCTTTCCCATATCGGTCACCTCTGCAGAACCATCTGCAATGTTTCGCGCTGATAGTCTGCGATTTTATCGCAAAACTAACAACATATATTCGAAAATATTCCTATATATAGAATATTGCGATAAATACAATTAATATTGGAAAAATTGCGATTTCCACAATTCTCACACCTGCACGATTTTTGCGAGACTGTGACTTATTTTCTCAACTAAGAGTAAGAGTTATCAGTTCAACAAACTCAAACCGTGTCATTCTGGGTGACAGATATGGTAAAAGCCTACATTCTGATCAAAGCGGCTGTGGGACAAGAGGACTCGGTCCTCAGGGACATGATTGCCCTCTCAGTCACAGAAGAGGCACACAAAGTATTTGGGCCCTATGACATCGTTGCAGAAGTGAGGGGCCGCGATATGGAAACATTAGTGGAAATCATCACGGCGAAAGTTCGAAAGATCAAGGGTATAGAGGAAACACAGTCAATTCTTGTAATTGACAGCGAGATAGATATGACCTCTACGAGCTTGGGTTCTTAAGTGCGTTCTTTACATCCAAGAATTTCTTTTATGCAATGTGCGAGCAGGAGAAGACTGGGATTACATTTTCGGAGGTATCAGATTCCTATGAAGACCCTTTCAAGAAAACCGTACATGCTCATGCTGCGAGATGATTCTGGAGAAATAACCACTGTCAAGTTGGACACTGCGCTGGTGAACAGTGACAATGCGATTATTGTGCTAGACGAGTACAATGACGCTTGTTGGGCCTGGGTTGGCCGTAATGTCAACATGCCAACACGAATGCATGCACTCAGAATAGCCAGGGGTCTACAGAAATCAGGACATCAAGTGGGAATTACTACTATTGGTATGGCGTCAGATCGTTTTGTCGAGATGATGGAAAAAGATGATGCAGACCAAGATGTAGCAAATAGAATTGCAGAGTTTCGTGGAGTCTTGGAAGGTAGATGGGCTTTTGACGATGGTGTGCTCGCATACAAGGGAGAGCCAAAAGTCGAAGAACCAATTGCTGGTGCTCCCAAGAAGAAGATAATTCCAGAGCCAGAACCGGAGCCAGTGGTCAAGGCCCCTGAACCAAAGGCGGAACCTGAACCAATTGTTGGTGCTCCAGAACCCACACCGAAACCAATCCTTGTCGCTGAGACCGTAGAAGACTTGCCTCCGCCTGCCCCGTCGGTGTCTCTCGCAGAGAAGAAGATGGCATACCTAATGCTTTCGGTCACCCGAAATTCGGAGCTTGTGTACACAGAGCGATTCGAGCGAGGTGGAAAGCCGGGTCTAAAGATTGAATCGCCCGGAGTCATGGTTCTTGAAGCTGTGATTGATGGTAATGACTTGACAATCACACCCGGGGACTTTGGAGGCTCCGATATGGGGCGCAAAATCAAGTCGGAGTATGAAGGTCTGGCTAGCAAGCTCTAAAGACATCAAAGAACCAGAGAGGTGGGATCTTTCTCCCACCTATTCATCTACTTTTCTTCGTCTAGTTTTCGATACCAGTAAGCATACGCATACTGAAAACCCAACTTTTCATACAATTTTAGGGCTGGAAGATTTTCGGTTTCCACTTGAAGATACGCAGATCTAGCGCCTAAATTATGTGCCCATTTCGCAAGGGCGGTGTTGATAGCAATAGCTACACCTCTACCACGCATACTCGGATGAACTGCAATGTTGAACAGACCCAGCCATTTGCCTTCTACCACCCCAAAACCTACTCCTGCAAGCTCCCTGCCGATTCTCGCAAGAGCATAGCCTTTGGTATATGTAGTCCGTTTTAGCAGCTCCTTGCGAGTTTCCATGGTTGATATATCGTAGCCTGACGACTCGCTGTAGACAGACATCCATCCGTCAGAAATGTTGTTTGACACCAATACGTCGAGTGCTGTTTCAGTCTGTACTAGATGATTGATTGCCGCAGTATGAACCTCAACTTGCAATCCGACTGAAAATCCACGCTCGGAAAGGTCTCGATCCAGTTCGATCGGTTTGCTGGCTTCAGTCATTTGGAATCGAGGAATCAAGTTTCGATCTTTGTAAAAAGAGATCACTTTCTCGATTGCATCATCCAGAGGTGGAGGAGGTGGACCAATAGTCAGAACACTGTTGGCACGACGTGTGATTCCGCCATTAGCACGGAGAAGCCACCCACCGAAGCGCTCATTTTCTTCAGCAACCCACGCATTGAAGGCAATTTGTTCCAATTCGATGATTTGTGATTGGTCAGCCAAGACACTACGTCTCCTAGTTTTCGCAAATCATTGTGTAGTATTGAGTCATAACCCCCAAATAATTCAAGCGATTGACATCAAAGACCTAATTTCTGATGGATATTTGGCTCGTAACCGTAACAGATTAATTGATGCTGCGCACAATACCCCTTCGAGGGCGGATCTATGATTACTGAACCAAGAGAGGTCACATTCAGACCAAGAAAACCGACACGTGTGCTAGTAATCCTCTTGATTATTCTCGTACCAATCTTTGTAGGAATTGCTATCTACGTCCGTTTCAATTTTACAGTGTTTGAGGACTCATATGTTTCTGTGGATGCAATCGTTGATAATCCATCTCAGTACCTCGGCAAGCAGATTCAGGTGATGGGTCAATATACACCAGGATCTCTCACCATTACGCCAGAGAATGTGACATTCACAATCTACGGCAACACTCATTCCATCCTTGTTCTTCTTGATGGAGGGGTTGAAATCCCTAATTTCCAAGATGGCATGCAGATAGTAGTGATTGGCCATTTGGAGTCGATATCGCTCTTTATCGCAGGCGACTTAATTACAAATTTACCATAATCGCTCAGTAGCGCTTTTCATTCCACAGCAGTGTAGCCTTTACGCATGATAGTGTCCACAACTTCCTTAGATTCCTCAGGAAAGTCAATATTATAATGAGCGCCCCTGCTCTCTCTTCTCATCCGTGCCATTCTGATGATAAGCTCAGCGAGAGTAGAGATATCCCTGAGTTCAACAAGGTCCGGAGTGATTTTGAAGTCCCAATAAAACTCGTTAATCTCCTTCTGAATGAACTCAATCCGGTTTCTAGCGCGAATGAGTCGTTTGTTCGACCGAGCAATACCGACATAGTTGATCATCATACGCCGAATCTCCTCCCAAAGGTGCGAGATAACAACGAGTTCATCAGGATCTGTTGCTTCGCCAGGATCCCAGGAAGGGATATCCATGGGTTCTATCTTTTCTTTTAGCTCTTCAGACGCCTTGACAGATGCGTTGTGTGCCAGAACAGCAGCCTCAAGGAGTGAATTTGAAGCAAGTCGGTTCGCGCCATGTAAACCTGTGCATGCGGTTTCGCCAATGGCATAGAGTCCTGCAACATCCGTTTGACCATTGATATCAGCTTTAACTCCGCCCATCATGTAATGTGCAGCAGGCACCACAGGGATTGGTGACTTAGTGATGTCAATGCCACCTTCAAGGCAGGTCTCATATATGTGCGGAAACCTGTCCTTGATGAATTTGGAGTCTTTGAAGGAGATGTCAAGCCAGACGTGGTCAGCGCCAGTCTTCTTCAATTCTGTATCAATTGCTCGAGCCACAACATCACGTGGTGCGAGCTCCGCATCCTCATGATATTCTGGCATGAATCTCTTACCATCAGGACCAAGAAGTCTTGCACCTTCACCTCTCAGTGCTTCTGATATTAGGAATGATCGAATCTTATGATGATAGAGTAGAGTTGGGTGAAATTGAACCATCTCAAGATTCATCACTGTCGCTCCAGCACGAAAAGCCATTGAAATACCATCACCAGTGGCAACGTCCGGATTGCTTGTATAGAGAAAGACGCGGCCAGCCCCCCCAGTCGCCAGTATGACAGCTTTCGCGACGAATCTTTCAACCTCGTTAGTGTTGATGTCAAGCACATATGCTCCATATACGCGGTTGTTACGGACAACTAGATTCACGGCCATGTGATTCTCATGGATGGTAATTCCTTCTTGGGACCTCAGTCGTTTCGCCAGAGCAAGTTCAATTGCCTCTCCAGTGTAGTCTTTAACGTGCAAAACTCGACGCTTACTGTGGCCCCCCTCAAGACCAAGTTCAAAGTTACCAGTGTCCTCATCCTCGCAAAAGTCAACCCCAAGGTCCACAAGTTCTTGAATTCTAGCAGGACCATCTTTGACAATTTGCTCAACCACATCACGATGGCAGAGACCATCGCCAACCCTAATCGTGTCTTCGACATGTAACTCGATTGAGTCGTCCGCTGACACAACAGCTGCAATTCCACCCTGCGCTCGCTCCGTTGCTGAATCTGTAAGACGCCCCTTCGTAACAATGTTGACTGATCCATGTTTTGCTGCTTTCAGAGAGAACAGCTGACCAGAGAGCCCACTGCCGATTACTAGGAAGTCCGATGAGTATATTTTTTCAGACATCTTGACTTCTCCGTATTTCGTTCAACACATGGAACTCATAAGGCTTCGTGCATGTAGTAGGAAGACATTAACCTCAGGATTACTACCTAAGAAGTTGCCGGACTGATGGAAAATGACGACCTGTGAGGAGTGTAAACGGTATGGATACTCTCGGACCAACCAAATAGCGTATCCTTGTGCGCTATGTGGTGAACTTAGATGTGAGGACCATGCCATCTGGGTCCCTGCACACGAGATTGATCGCCCCTTTGATGAAAATCAAGCACTCTTGAAACTAATCAACAAAAAAGCAAAACAAGGTGGGTGGTACTGCTTCTGTGGTAGACCTTCACATATTCCCAGAGGAGTTCCGTATCGTGCAGGTCCAGGCAGAGAGGGTGGTAAAATCGTCACACCGATCCTCGAGCATGAGAAGAAGAAAGGTCTCGAAATGTTCCGAATGTGGGAAACGGGAGTAATAGAGGATGGATTTGAAAAAGCATGGGATGCAAAGCACTATGCGCTCTCATGTTCTGTTGCCACCATTATGGTCGTTGTCGCGAATCTCCATGAAACAAAGGGCACCACACCAGACTTCTTGGATGAGATCTATCGTAAAGCAATCGTTCCATTTGGCGAGAAAAAAGACACGTTCTTTGTGCCCTCAATGAACATGCTGGAAATGGTTGTTAGTAAAAACCCTGAGATGAGAGTAGTCGTAGAGTTCATTTGCTCAAGATGCGCCGTGGTCCCATGCTTAAACAGGCAAGCACCGTTCTATGATCAGAAGCTCTTCAAGCAACTTGTTAAAACCCCAGAGGCGCTCTTCCCAGAACCTGAGAGTTAACATTTCTTTGCAATCTCAGATATTGTTAAATATCTACTATTCGAGCGTTCGTTGGAGCTACCCTGAATGGATATCGAGGGAATTGTGATTTTCGATGCGGCAGCAGGAGTGCCTCTGTTCTCCAGGATGAAAACAAAGATTGACCCTTCCCTCTTTTCAAGTTTCATAGCAGCAATAGGTCTCTTCTCTAAAGAACTCAAGTTTGGAGGGCTCTCCTCTTTCACCACTGAGGAAAAAGTCATCTATCTAGCTCCACGAGACAAAATAATCACAGCACTCATCGCACCTAAGAAGAAAGAGTACGAGATGGCTTATTCCTTAGCGAATGAGCTCGGAAGACAGTTCGAAGAGAGCGGCATTGGTACAAGCCCTGATCAAAGACAAGACTTTGACGAGTTCTCAGAGATCGCAGACCAGTACCTAAGAAAAATACAGAACCCTTTCATTACTCGGGTTTCAGAGTTTATTCAGAAGCAATACCCAGGCAAGGTCACAGTAAGACCGAGTCTGATGAAGCGTGATGGCTCTCAAGGAACTGTAGATATGATGGTTGAAGCTGGCAAGAAAGGTGCTAATGATGGTGGATCACCTGTGCATTTTGGTGAGAACTGCAGTTTCGTGAAGGTTGTTGACACAAGGATTGGTAGAATTCATGTAATCGACTTTTTTGATTCATTGGAAAACTTCGGAGTTCTTTCGATGAAGAAGGATGAAATGATTCTAGAGCCCTATTTTCCTGCGAGAGCCATAATCGTGGCTAGAGAGTTTGATGAAGGAGCTATCGATTTTCTGAACAAACTCCCAAGCAGTAAAAAGGGTAAGTATATTGACGGAGCGTACATTTTCGCTGGGCTTAAACTGAAGGGAATCCCCAAGGAAACTAGGTGTATTGTTGATGCTTGGAACTGGCACGACGACATGGACCCTGAACGTGTTGAATTTTGAACTCTAGCCGAGCATTGAGCCAAAAACAAGACAGGACAATGCATCTTTGAAGTCATGAGGATGCGGGGAGGACTACCTTTTGATTTGTTTCTAAGACTCCTCTCTCATCTGTGATAGGTTAGCACAACCTCATTTGTAAGAGGGACTAATCTGACATGCGGGGATCGGTCTTTCACAGCCCTTTCGATGATGCTCCCTCCATATGCTTTTATCATTCGTATTGGAACAGTTTCCGGAACATGGATCTCAATTTCGTCTGGGAGAATGTCCATTCCTGTTTCAATCTGGTGTTGATTGGAAGACAGTCCGATATCAATGTGCGCCTTTCCAAACTTGGTGTTGAGTCCTCTGACTGCTAATGGTTTCTTCTCTGTATACCACTCGCTTGGAATTCCAGCAAGGAAAACCAAGGTACCCATGCTCTCATGGACCAACATGTCGCTCAAGAGAAGTATCAGATCTGCAGCTGCAAAAACACTCGAGCCATCACCTCCGCTACCTCCAAAGGTTCGAGGATTCACAAACTCTGGAAGAAGATAGTCCTGCGATAGGAATTCGAGTGCTCTGAGGAGAAGGCGTTCAGCGGCATCGCGTTGTTTGTCCCATACATGAAACTGAGCAAGTCTCAAAGCTAAGTGACTCGAGAAAGTATCTGAATTACCCGGAATCTTCCAAAGGTTTCGGATGAGTCGCCTTTCAGAGACTTTCTTACACAAATCTCGAAGATGCTTGCCTTCAAAGTCATCAATTCTGAGTTGAACAATACTTGTCAGAATATCTAGAATAGCATAATCAATCTCTTCCATAACGGGATCCTGTGGCCTAGGCCATCTTGCATTGAGGATTTCTTCCAGCATCTTCTGAGCATGATGCTGGATGCGAGGAATTGTGTTCCTAATCTTTGAAGCCAAGCTTACCTCACTCAGAGAAAAATAGCTCAATCCCTCACGGAGAGCAGCAAGTTCCCATATCAGTGTGTTGAACTCCTTCAGCATGGACTTGTCCAAAACAGAATAGTGTTCCAGGGGGACGTCATGGTCCTCCTCTATCGGTGTGCCATTTGGTGTAATCTTTCGTTTCTCACTGGGTCGATCAATTGCAAGAGCTGTAACTAGCTTTTCAGTCAAGAGTTTGAGGTATTCATTGTGCTCTTGGATTGACTCCCTCTGTATTGAATATCCATGTAACTGGAGAAGGATCCAGAGAAGCGGACTGGAAATTCGCGTATCAAGGAGAGCATCAACGTCCTGAGATGTCTGTATGATATTAGTGGCAATTTTGTTGGCAACATCAATCCCTCCGGCCTTAATCAAGGCGTAGAGAATTCTTACTCGGTCATTCCAACTGTAAAGCCTCTGATTGTCGTTCGTCTTCTCTGGGAGTAAGACAGAGTTTGATTGGATAACCAGAGAAGCAGCTGCTTGGGAGAGTACGCTGTCCAATCGCTCATCAGGGAAGAGGGCTTCCCCTCTCTTTTTAGAAAAGCTATACCATTCCCCGATTGATCGATCCCGGTCCTGCTTGTCCGGTCTAATCTGAGTGATTAAATCCTCAGGAATTGTTTGAAGTGGAGAAGAAAAGACGATATGCCTTGTTCCTGCTGGTGAGAGGGTGATGTTGAACCTGAGTATTGCTGTTCCTAAACCTTCCTTTGACGACAACTTGTAATCGTACCTGATCTTGTCAGATTGAATGACTTCAGGTATAGTGACATCGTTAGCCCTAACAAAGTATAGTGCGGAGGGGGCTAATTCAGCGCAGAGGGCAAGATGCCCATTTGCAAATACTTGGTTCGTTTCGGCGTCAAATTCCAAATCCTCAATTGGCTCAAAACCTAGAGCAGACATGGGCCTAATGCACACATAGAAAGAAATGCTGGCCTCCTCAAGAGCGATGTTCTTCAATACGACTTCATTGTACAGAAACTCGAAACCTTCCTTCTCCACGTGATAGAGCAATCTAGTGAACCGCACAGATTCTACATAGGTATCCCACTCATAGAGCTGGTCATTCGTTGATACTAGTTTTAGCTGCGGATCATCCTTTCCCATAAGTGCTGGAAAGATGAGGCCATCTTCTCCCAAAAGCCAGATATCTATTGAGCCACAATCAGGTGATGCTGTGACAAGTCCTCGAGAATCAGTCACTCCATATCTCTTCGAGCCTACACCTCCAACAAGAGACCAGTTTCTGTAAGAACTGTTTGGGAGCTCTGTAATCAGAGACTTTTCAGTGTCGATCCCTTTTAGTATAAGAGCTACCCAAGAGGGAAGCATCCATGGTTTGGCTTCAAGATAGACTGCTGCATTGAGCTGATTTTGTAGGAGCTCTGTTTCTGCATACGTTGGCATGTCTGATGTTGGAAGCTGCAACTCACGGCTCTGAGCAGCACTTCTGAATCTATGCAAACGAGCAGAGTCATCATAAGCCAAATCGTGGAACCTCGTTGGAAATGTATTCATACATCATGGTGGCTAAGGAGGTCTAAGGTTCAAGCCCTTTATTTGTTTGTTTAGGCTAGCTAACGAAAAAACGCCCTGAGCCCCTATCTACGATTTGGATGATAGGTGGTAAACCCTTAATAGAGTTCAACAAGAGGTTGGCTTTATCAAGTTAAGAAAGAGTCTTGGACGATTCAGGTCCTATCAACTAAAAGAGGGAGCTAAAATGGCAGAAGTTCTGACTAAACCATCAAGACGCATCAGAAACATGGTGATGAAGGAACTTCGACTGATAATAAAGGACAAGGTTGCTCTCGTCTTGATCTTCCTGCTTCCTGCTGCCCTCATCGGTATGATTTGGTATGTCACTAATAGCAGTAGCATGGGCGGAATGAGCATTGGTGGTGGCACAGGCGATGGTGGAGGCAGTGACATAGGTAACGCCACTATCACTGAGGACTCTTTACGAATGGGCATAGTAGACTTGGACTCAATACATGGTGGCCAAGATGACCTCTCAGAGAACTTTACCGCGTTTTTCGAAAATCTGGCTAACGTCACAATGTTCAACACTACAGACGAGGCATATAGGGCACTATATGAACAACAGATTGATGCGTATATGGTAATCCCTGATGGCTTTGAGTACAATCTCACTGAAAACGTGCCAACCTATGTTGAGGTCCATTATGATGGAAATGACTTCTTTAATTCAGCAACGGTTCAAGGGATTGTGCAAGCCGGTACAATCATGTTCAGAGCGTCAAAGCTGTGGATTAGATCAGAGATTTTTCCAGGAGTCGTTATTGAGTTCACGCCGCAAGGCGGCTATCTCGAGAGCATCTTTGGTGGATTCATCGTCATTTTCTCGAGCTATCTCGGAATTGCGATGACATCTGCACAATCAATCGTCGGCGATATTCCTCTTCGGAGAATGCTACTAACTCCGACCAATCGACTGGAAGTTGTCCTTGCTAAGGTGATAGGATATGTGATAATTGGGTTCTTCCAGTCACTCTTACTAGTCACACTGTGGGTACTAGCATTTAACCTGAGTCTAAACACAAGCTTCTTTTCTCTTGTGATTATTATGAGCCTGAGCTCACTCACAGGATCAGCAACAGGAATTTTGATTTCATCTGTCGCAGGCACAAGGTTACAAGCAAATCAGATGTTCCTCTTTGTCTTGTTTGCCACTTTGATTCTCTCAGGTTTCTTCATAAATGTCGGAGTATTGGACAGAATTCTACCCATGAATCAAGGACTGAATCTCCTAATTGACACAGCATTCAAAGGTCTTTCACTTCTGGAAGTTTGGGATAGAATACTCACTTTGTTTGCCTTCTCGGCTGCAGCCATTCTCGCAGCCACCTTCATATTCTCTAGGAAACCAACTCTGGGTTAGGTGATGACAAAGATGATTCAAGATACAGACCGTTTGGAATCGCTCGCTGAGGAAAAACCAGCCTTTGTTGAGGAAGGCTTTTTCTCTGGAGCCCGAATGGCAGAGGCCATTGATTGGTGCATCACTCGACAAACACGAGAACTACACTGCGAAGTCGAGGGAAGACTGAACTCAACAGGCAAGGATGTGAAGTTTCGAGGGCGTATCTTGAAAGTGAAGAAAGGAGTCCTGACGAGACGAATTGCAGTATACGTCGAGGAGGATCTCCGGAGACAACGAGCGGGTGTTCTTGATAAGGTCCTCACTATTGGCGGAGAGGGTTCAGGTCAGGATGATGTGGCCGCCACCCAGGTAACGGTTCAGAATTATTTGAAGAGAAACATGGCTGATGACCTATACTATGATGGTCGGGACCTCCAACAGGCTGTGAAAGACTTAGAAAAGATGAAGAATCAAGAGGTGGAGTGTACAGTCTGGGGTCGGAGGGAGTCGGACAAGACGCCTATCATGATCAAAGGCACAATTGTTGGCGCTGCAACTAGGCCAGCACCCATTCTCCCTGAAGGCACACTTGAGGTTAGGATTGCACCAGAAGAAGAGGTGGGAGATCCGAAGATATACATGGTTGCTCAGCCCCAGCTATTGATTGGACCTAGCTACAATCCCAATCTCACAATCATGGCAAGCAAAGTCTATATCATGCCATTTGCGTGGAAACAAGCCCCTGAATACAGAGATGTATTGGCTGCCAGAAACCTAACTGTTACTGTCAAAAGTGGGAAAAAGCTCATCGAAAATGTGTCGTTCTCGATGCGTGAAGGGGAAATGCTGGCTATTATCGGAGAGTCAGGAGCCGGTAAGTCAACCACTGTGAAAGCACTAATTGGTGATATCCCTGCAACAGGTGTTGCGCGGATAGCAGGCATTGACTCAAGACAAACTCAGAAAGTGAGACACTTCTTTGGATACTGCCCTCAGGACCTGTCTTACATGTACGACACCTTTACGCCACTGGAGAACATCATTGCTTTTGGAAAACAGTACGACATTCCCGAATGGCAACTCATCCAGCGAGGAAAGACTCTCCTAAGAGACTTTGGAGTTCTGGAGAAGGGGAATAGTCCCACAAAGGAACTTAGCGGGGGCCAACAACGGAGGGTCTCCATAGCTATTGCACTGGCTCACAAGCCCAAAGTGCTCTTGATGGATGAGCCAACATCAGGGCTGGACCCAGATAATAGAAACGAGCTGTGGAACTACCTCACCTATATCAATCAAGAGTATGGAACATCAATAATTGTCATTACGCACTACCCGGTAGAAGCGGAGTTCTGTGACAAAGTGGCTGTCTTCATTCGAGGAAAGAGTCTCGTCGCATTCGGCAGTCCTGCCAAATTGAAGGAATCAATGCCCTCGAGGGGATTCTCAGTAGGTATCGTCCTAGAGGAGGTTGACCCAAGAGCTCGCGTAACGCTGGAGAAAGTTGAAGGTGTTCGTTTTGTGCTTCAGAGAGGAGAGCTTCTCAAGGTGTTCACCGATGAGCCTCTCGAAGTAGTTGCTGAGAACTGCGTCAGAGCTCTGAAAGAACAGAATATACCAGTTAAGATTGTTAAGACAAAATCGGTGGCGGACATGGTGGACTACTATGTAGCTATCACCAGAGGCCTCATTCAAGGCACAATTGAGAAGTGATTCAATGACAGGTGTGAAACTAACACTGGAGCATGTGACCCAGAGGGTAGCGGCTTACTTGTTAGTCTGCATCATAATGGTCAGTGGATTCTCCACCTTTACGCCAGTTATTGGAATGACATCGCAGACTGTGAATCCAATGGATAAGATCGATGATTCGCTTCTCAATCAGACTTCGACGGGTCAGCACCTTGATGTTCTTGTGGGGTATGATGAGCGCGCGGGTGAGTTCAAAGCTGAGAACGCTGTCTTTTTTGCGGACCACACAGCAGAGATGATAGAAGCCTTCGAAACGATAGGTATGCTTCATGTTAAGATGCTAGGCTCAGCCATAGAGGACCTAGCCAAGGAGGAGTTCATCACTAAGATTTGGTCCAATGATATGACCCCCATTGAGCAAGTGCAGACATCAGCTACAGCCGCGACCTCAACGGAGGATTATGTTCCGCTCATCGACCGGATAGATGCACGAGACCTCTGGGATGCAGGATACAATGGTACAGGATCTGTGATAGCAGTCCTTGACACTGGTGTGGACCCGGCTAATCCGGACCTAAGTGTGTCTGCGTTTGCATCGTTCGTTGAAGCAGATACTCTTCCGCTTGACCTGATTGGCCATGGTACATATGCTGCATCAGTGGCTGTCGGTACAGGGAATATGTCTGGTGGCGTCTATTCTGGGATTGCACCAGGCGCGACACTGCTCTCTGCAAAGGTGACCCTTGGGGGTCTCTTCGCAGCACCAAGCTGGATAGTATCTGGCATTGAATGGGCAAGCAGCAGAGGAGCAGACATTATCCTTCTACCATTCAACACGCTCGGAGCACCAGATGATGCAGTATCAGAGGCTGTTGAGGTAGCAGCCAAGAAGGGTATTATCGTTATTGCTGCAGCAGGAGACGACGGACCGGATTACTTGACAGTCATGTCCCCCGGTGGAAATGCGGCTGCCTTCTGTGTCGGTGCCTATGACACCGAACTAGGTGAGATTCCCGATTTCTCTGGGAGAGGGCCATCTCTATCCCTATTGACAAAGCCGGATCTGGTAGCTCCTGGTGTAGGAGTTGTTGGAGCCAAAGCAGGAGTAGGACTTGCAAGTCTTGGCTTTGGTGACTTGAGTCTTGGCGACTTGGGAGGCCTTGGCGGTCTTGGCGGACTACTAGGGGGTTCCCTCGGTGAGACCATAGATGAGAACTATACTATAGCTGATACAACAGCTGCCTCTGCAGCAATCACGGCGGGTGCCGCGGCAATATTACTGCAGGCATTTGACAGGGTCACCCCAATCGCTCTAGCTAATATCCTTCGTGACACCGCGACTCCGATTGATTATGGTGCCAATGATGGAGGCGCCGGACTTCTCAATCTACAGGCAGCCTTCGATTATCTGAGTACTCAGCAGACCCCAGGAAAACCGTATGCACGAATAACAAGTCTGCCTTTGTTGGCACTTGGTCTCATATCAGCCAGTGGGACCGATGCATCTACGTCAATGTTGATGAGCAGTTATGGCACAACACTCGTCGCCCTCGATCAACGTAATCCAAAAGACTCTGGGACTCATCTCATGATGGGAATGTTCTCATTGAAATGGAACAATGAGGACCCTATGAATCTGATGATGTTTGATGTGAAGAGTGAATTCCATCAGGTGGTCATGGCTTCTGCTAGTGTACCCTACAACCGCTATATTGGTGTTTTATCTTATAACGACTCAATCTATGTGACCTTCTTGGTTGAGTCATATAATCTCACAACCTACTCACCACTCCCGTTGACAGCCTTCAGAATAACCCCCTTTATCCTGAACTTAGGAAGTGAGCCGGTTGAGAACGTAAGTCTCTACGTTTCGTACTCACTCGACCTCTATCTGGATGGCGAGAGTGACCATGGCAAATACGGCCTAGATAACGAACAGCTCTTCGCCTATGGTCTCTCAGAGAACTATGGGAATTTCTATGTAGGTATGAACTCAAGCATCCCCTTATCGGCATTCGAGGTTGGCAATTCATCCACTATATCGAATCATGTGTCCGAAAACAACTTGACCGGTTCAACCACCTTTGATGGCGATGTGGGTCTGGCACTACAATGGGACTTTGGAACGCTGGATGTAGACGAGCTTGTTAATGTCACCCTAGCGCTTGGTTTTGGCGAAAATCGTACTGTCCTTGATGCATCAATTGATGCCATGTGGGAAAGCGAAGTGCCCTCAACGGTTACAGATCAGGGAGACCTCATTATAATAGATGCAGACGTCCCAAGGATTGCACAAACTGGGAACACCTATGAGTCATCGGCAATCATCATGAACATCGGAGAGTACAATTCGTCCGCCCTCGCCGCAATGTTAGTGCTTGAAGGCGGTGGTAGCAATGGGACTATTTTCTCCAGATACTTCAACTACGATGTGATTGAGCCGTTCAAAGCTAAGAAACTCGTAACCGATTGGCGTCCTGAAACTGAAGGAATCAGAACTGCTGCCTGGGCAGCATCAACAGGACTGAGTCAAATCATCAGTCTGGTCACCAATACTAATCTGTTGGCAACTGCAACAGTGGGTATCTTGGATGATTTCATCATGCGTGATGTGTTCATCATCGAACCAATTCCATCGACATCTGTGTTCCCGAAGAAACTGCCTTTTGCACCCTTTGACATCAGATTTCCAGCAGACTTCGGACTCTATAGTTTCGTATTGTCAACCACTGAGTCACTTGGGAACCTGACAATCACGAGTTACGGAAATGCGTCAATGTGGGGTAACATGTCCCTAACCGCCGCAGAAACGATTGAGGGATTCTACGACTTCTCGCTGTTCTTGCTCGCACCACCCATTGGCATGGATGGATATCATAGGTGTGACTATGTGCTTGAAACAGAGTATGGGTGGAGTACGAATATCACCCTTGAGAGAGTCCTCCATTATCCGAGGGCAATGATGCTTTTTGACACATCCCATGGAGGAGGATTCGGATCACTGCTCGGAGACGCGGGAGGTTTCGGAAGCGCCGAAAACCTCACGGGTGAAGCAGGAGGTCTGGGATTCCCACTTGCTCAGGAGGGCGGCTCCAGCCAATCGGACATGCTTACTGGCTTTAGTCTCAACGATCTAGGCAGTCTGGACTCGCTCTCAGGTCTCTTCGATGCCTTCAGAATGACAACATTCTCGGGTCTATCCAATATGAAGAAGTCCATGGCGGAGGTGGGCCTTGACCTCGTCGAAACGCCTGGGATGGAGTTGGACTCAGATCTGCTAACAACATTCTCGACCGTATTCATCGTCGCCCCAACAGAGATGTTTAACCAGACAGAGATAGATACCCTCCGAGAGTTCTCAAACAATGGTGGAACACTGATTATCCTAGGTGATAATAATGACAATGCAAACATCACAGTCCTCAATCCTCTTCTGATGGAGTACGGCTATTATCTTGATGGGACACATGATGAGGAGAACACGACTGCGATTGTGACTAGTACCATTCTGGGCAATGGTTTGGAGAGCATTTGGCTTGGTGGCGGGACCTACATTATGAACAATCAGTCCTTAGCCAATGCTAGGCTCAATGGCAAGAGTATTGCCTTGCTTGACACGACGGACCCAGAACTCGCATTATTCGGCTCATCAAAGATATTCATGAACAAGAACCTGGTGAAGTGCAACAATAGCATGCTTCTTGACAATCTCAACCAGTATCTCCTTCGAAACACGCTGACCACTTCGACCAGTCTCTCAGAAAACACTTCGTACTATCAAGTTGGGAGAAGTGTCTACGTCAATCTGGAAATTTCAGACTACTATGGAAACCCAGTGAACGATCTATTCGTCGCGATTGCCTATGAGCTGCCAAATGGGAGTCTGACATTCTTCATCGCAGGTTTTGTGGAGGATGGTCTCTATTCCTCACAGTTCGCACCAAGCTACTGGAGAAAGGCGGGGAGGATCAATGGGATATTCCTCATTCTGGGAGATGAAGATTATGCCATGACCTATGCCAGTGTCAGCTTCTATATGTATGAGGTTGAGCCACCAACAACTACGCCTCCGCCATTCACTCTTCTGACAATGGCAGAGCTGGCACTAATTACATCACTCGCAATATTTGGCGGACTGATTGTGTTCCTTTTCTGGAACAGACGAAGAATGAAGAAACGTCTCAGGATACCGGAGATTGACGATGAGCTTGTCCGCGAGATTGACAACACGCTCAGTGCGCTCCTTGCTGCGTTCACACAATTGGAGGAACTAATCCAAAGGGAGGACATTGACAGGATACAGAAGATTGAGGCTCTACGTGTGCTCATGGAGGATATCGAGATGGGCCGCAAGATGTTCCAGAGCGTGAGTGAGAAGGTTGGAGGTGTGTGATGTGGCGAAGGCTGAACCCAAGGAGACCTATCGAGAGATTGACATCATAGACCTCAAGGTGGCATTCGGGAAGTTCTATGCGCTCAAAGGCGCCTCATTCTTTGCAAACAAAAGGGAGTTCCTAGGAGTCATTGGAGCTTCAGGGGCTGGCAAGACCACGGTTCTCAGAGTTCTCACAGGACAACTCAAACCCACTGATGGCCAGGCCTTCGTTGGTGGTTATGATGTAACCAAGAAGTCAAAGCTGATCAGTCTTCTCGTGGGTTATGTCCCTCAGCTGGAACACCTGAGCCTGTATTATGATTTTAACGCTCTCCAGAATGCTCAGTTCTTTGGGCGCATGTTTGGTCTACGGTCAAAGGAGATCGAAGAGCGTGCCAGAAATGTTCTCACGATTCTCGGGTTCGATGAGGAACTCATCACCAAAAGGATAGACAGGCTTTCCGGCGGAGAACGCAAGAGAGTGTCCATCTGTCTTGGGATGATTCACAACCCCCCTGTGTTACTTTTGGATGAGCCCACAACTGGTCTCGATGCTCACCTGAGGCATGAGACCCTGAACTACCTTAAGGAGCTCAACTACGAGCTCGGTACGACCATGGTCATCATCAGCCATGACCTTGAGATTGTTGATTACTGTACACGAGTGGTCCTCCTTGAGGAGGGCGAAGTGAGTCAGTTCGGAACTCCCGAGGAACTGATCTCGACACTCCCTGGAAAAGGAGAGAGCATTCGAGTGGTGCTCCACACAATGACCCAGGATATGATAAAACGGATCGAATCACTCCCAGGCGTAGAATACACAGCAGCAGCTGGCAGGAATGCAATGAAGCTGTTCATAGACGACCCAAGCGAACAGCTCCTGCCCATCATTCACAGACTGAATGAGATGAAAGTACCATTTGAGGAGGTCAGCCTTGTAGAGGCTGATTTCTTTGACTATTTCCAGGTGAAGCCCTGGAAACAACATCCTAGAGAGATAGGAGGAACCGCATCTTGAAGACCTATCATGTGATCATAGCCCTATTGGTCGTCTGTGCAGTTGCAGGAATGCAGGTTCAGACGTCTAACACGGGTGTACACCCCGTGACAATCACGAACCCACAGGTTCAACAGGTTCCACATGCTCTCGCAGAGATCGCACCGTTCGACACGGCCATCGTCTGGTCCACTAGTGTGGGGAACCAGGTTGTGGACCTTGTTGTCGACAACTTTGATGCGGACTCGCGAGACGAGGTGGCTGTCATTACGCAGAATGGTACCCTGTTCTTGCTTGATGATAACAGCACCCTGCTGTGGAGACTCAACCTAGGCTCGACACCACACGCACTGGCATCATTTGATGGCACAGCTGCCGATGGTCAGGAGATACTCATAGGCACAGACTATGGCGTGCTTGTGATTGGTGCTGACAAGACGGTACAGATGAACATGTCTCTGCCAGAGCCGGTCTATGCTGTTGCAGGTGGAAACTTCGATGGCGATGCGTTCGAGGAGGTCGTTGTGGGCTGTGACGACTTCTACGTCTATGCTTTTGATACCAACACCACGCAACTCTGGAGTTATCTGAGTAATGGCAAGGTGAGACTGATTGCTGGTGCCAACATCGATACCGACCCTCAAACAGAACTAGTCGTGGCCTCTCAGGGTAAGCGGTTCACCCTCTTGCAGGACGATGGTTCGATTGTGTTTGAGAAGACAAGTGGCACCGCCATCACTGTTGTGGCCATGGGAAACCTCACGACTACTAAAGACTGGGACGTGCTCTACGGCAACACCAATGGGACCCTCAACGCGTGGAATAGCACGGGGAGCCCAGCGTTGAAACTTGAACTCGGTAGCAGTATCTCAGCTCTCAGGATTGGAGACCTCGTAACCGATGGAGGGCACGAGTTTGCCCTTGGGACTGCATCAAACCAACTCAGAGTATACACGTCTGACGGTGTGTTGTCCTGGAACAAGACCATGGGAGGACAACCTAACGACATCAGGTTCGCAAACATCGGGAATCTGACCAACTCGCAGGTGCTTGTGGGGACACCCAACACGCTCACCACGTACAACTCCACCGGATGGCGGGTTAAGCAGATCACTGCTAACGGATTCACTGGAGCACTGAGCGTGGGAGACCTCGACAACTTCGGTGGTCAGGAGTATGCCTATGGCACCAACATAGGCGGGGTATCGACCTATGGGCGAGACCTTGACAAGGATGGTCTGGCGGATGCACGGGAGATCATCATGGAGGGCACGCTCTACAATAATCCTGATACTGACGGAGACAAGTTAAACGATGGAGAAGAAGTGCTGACCTATGACACTAATCCCTTGAAGTCGGACACAGATGGAGATAATCTATCTGACTTTGCAGAGGTCATCACCTACGGCACAGACCCGAACTCCAAGGACTCTGACGGGGACAAGCTGACTGACTGGCAGGAGATCTATCTCGGTACCGATCCGAATCAAGCCGACACTGACGGAGATTCACTCACAGACTATGAGGAGAATAACATCACCCTGACTCTACCCACTGATACTGATAGTGATGATGATGGGATAAATGATGCACAGGATGATAATGATGGGGACGGTCTGACCAACATCCAAGAGGTACGGACCACAAAGACCGATCCCAACGATGTTGACAGTGACTCAGACGGGATCTCGGACTACTATGATGACCAGGATGGAGACAACC
>RDNZ01000043.1 GCA_011364905.1 Candidatus Thorarchaeota archaeon | reverse complement strand
AGATCAATACTCATTCCGCCAACAAATCCGACTTTGTTACTTTGGGTAAGTACGCCAGCTATTGCTCCAACCAGAGCTGAACCCTGATGCTCTTCGAACACAAGGCTAGCAACATTCGGTAAATCAACAACCGTATCGACAATGGCAAACTTTTGGTCTGGATAATCTCCTGCGACCTCCAACAGGGCATCATATTGATCGAACCCGATTGAAATAATTAGGTCATAAGGAGTTTCAGCAGACGCAAAGTCTGTCAAATAGCCGAGATATTCTGAAGTTGCCGTAGGTTCCACATACGTAAAATTGGCGCCTAATTCAGCCTTGGCTTTCGATGCTCCTGTGTAACATCCATCATTGAATGATTTATCGCCTAGTCCTCCGGTCGCAAAGACAATAGCGACACTGGGAGCTGGCGGAAAGAGCATCGGACCCAAGAAGACTATGGCAGCCCCTCCAGCAACCAAGATGATAACAATCACTATAATTGCTGTAGTTCTTGTTTCCATTTTTCTCACTCCATCTTCATCGTCAACAATAGCAGATGCTTATTGTAAGCGACTGACTTCAGTATGAAAAACACACTAAAAAGCAAGACGGTCGCTTTGGCCAGCGATTTGTTCAAGATTGGTTCTGAGTTTCTTTTTCCATTTTTAGGTAACATCAGAAGTTCTCGTATTGTGACCCTTTTATGAGAGCCTGCGTAGTGCCTTTAGGTTATATACTAACATGGTGTGAGTTTTCATGGGATTAGTCATGATAATCGGCAACCCTTCTCCCAATCCATTTGACTTGAAGGCTAGACTACTTCATATAATCACAAATGAGAAGATTAGTTCCTTGAATATGATTTCAAGCTTGACTGAGACTGATGAAAGTCAGATACGGTCGATATTGGAAGAACTAGTAGACGAAGGTACATTGGAAGGAGCATTCACCGAAGATGGCCAACGATTCTTCTTGTCAGATATCAAGGTCTCATCTGCCCCATTGGCGCCTAATCAGGATGAGGGCTATTCAGTAAAAAAGGTGGACACGAAACTCGGCAAGGTTGTTTTTATGTCAGGGCTGGTCATGATGGGTGCAGGATACATTGCAAGAGGGCTCACAACAATCTCTACTGTAATGGATTCGGTCGGTTCTGCAGCGGTCATGATTGGATTTGTTGTGCTTATCGGTGGTTGGCTCATGATAACAAGGGCAGATCCTCCGTCAAATCTCAGGTGAGTGTCACTGTGTACTTCTTCCGGTCTGATGGATGATCGTAGAGGATACGCGTGAGATCAAGCCTAATCAAGGTAAAATTAGAATCATCAACATCATTCCAATATTGATCAAACCATGGGATGGCTGACGCAAGTTTGGTTCTAGTTTCAGTGTCTTCCACCAATGCAGCTCTTGCTGTAGCTCTAACACTGCCTGTTCCGAGCTGACTTTTTAGCGATACAGTAAATTCAACATGATTATTCTTTCTTATCTGCTCGACTTTGCCCCAATGAGTGTTTGTCGCTAACCAGAGCTCCCGGTCAAATGAAATCAACGACATCGCACGAACTCGAGGCTGATTACCATCTAGAGTCGCCACATGTGCAAGCGGGAATCCTTCAAAGTTCTTCCAAATCTCGTTCAAGCTCATTCTTTCAGGATATTCTTTCATTTCATTCAAATAACCATGTGATAGTCAAAAGAGGTTATCATTGAAGCAAGAAATGTCATCTCGGAACCCTGATATGGTAGTTGTCTATCATCAGAATTATGACTGAAGATACAATCAAGCTTGCATTGAATTATTTCTCAACAGACTACAACTGTGCGCAATCCGTAATGAAATCAATTCTTGTAAGTAAAGGACTGGATTTCGATGAGATCTTCCATCTCTCTGCGGGCTTTGGTGGAGGCGTGGGCTTGCAGGGTCACATCTGCGGAGCGGTTTCAGGTGCAGTTGCTTCTTTAGGAGTCATCAATGGCAAAAAGTATGATGACCCGAAAGAACACAAAGAAGCCACCTATAAGGCAGCAGAGAAATTAATGCATTTGTTCAAAGATAGGAATGGATCCATTATTTGCGATGATCTTACAGGTATTGCTATTGCCGATAAGGCAGCTCATGACAAGGCGGTGAAAGATGGAACGTTCCGAAAAGTATGTCCAGGATATGTGAAAGATGCTGTAAGGATTGTCCTAGAACTCACACAGGAGTGATGGGTTTGGACTTTGATGTTCAGATTGAACCGCAGTTTGGATATAGCTACGATGATGTTCTAGGAATCGCAAATGTCGCTCTTGAGAATCATCTCAAGGGAGTGCGGTTCTCTGACCACTTTATGCTGGATGCGAATGCAACTGACAAGGAACTTCTCGATCCATGGCTCTTGATGGCTGCTCTGGTTAGAGATAATGAAAAGATACGTGTTGGTAGCTTGGTCTTTTGCAATAGCTATAGAATGCCTACACTTCATGCGAAGATGGCTGCAACGGTGGACACCCTCTCGAACGGTCGTCTTGACTTCGCAATTGGAGCCGGCTGGAAGGAACTAGAATATCGAGCAATGGGCTACGAATTCTCGAGTTTTTCCACAAGAGCAGAACAGCTGAGTGAGGCAATCCAAATCATTAGAGGAATCTGGACGGAAGAAAAGTTCTCTTTCGCTGGTAAACACTATCATGTGCATGATGTTGTTTCATTCCCGAAACCAGTTCAAAAGCCCTATCCCAAAATCTGGGTTGGTACAAATCGCGCAGGACCAAAGATGATAGAGCTGGCCGCTCAATACGGCGATGGAATCAATGTAGCATGGGGTTTTTCGCCTGAGAGGACAAGTAAAATCTTTCAACGCCTTGAAGAATTTGCGGACAAGCATGAGAGGAATCCTGAGGATATCTCAAAGTCTGTTGGACTCTGGACTAGGATTCTGAAATCTAAGGATGAAATGGATGAGCGTATAAAATCAGGAGCAGTCGCAAGTGGAATCTCGGAAGACGACTATCGCAAGAGGGTAAGCAATTCACTATGGGGAACTTCCGAGATTATAGCTGACAGGCTTGGTATGTATCAAGACCAAGGAGTCACAAATATCGTTCTTATGTTTCCATATGGAGAAGAGAGAGAACAATTGAGTCTGTTTGGGAACAATATAGAGCCTCTGCTCTAGTGTGGATGCAAGGATTCAATCCGCGCAGCTGTTTGGAAAGTTCTGCTGAACTATCTCATTGATTTTTTTTTTTCATTATATTTGATATCAATCGTGACATGAAAGACAGCTTTCATAGTACACAATATAAAACACAAAGAGAAGGTCTTATTCCCAATCGAGAGGTCCGATAGGGTGACCCTTCTCTTGTATTGAAACTAATTCACTATGCAAATGGTATATCATCCTCTAAGTAGATCTTTGCCTCACCCTTCACAGGTTGTCTCACCTTGAGAAGCAGAATTATTGAAATAACAAAGAAACTCAGAATTGACAACATAGCAGTTAGATGAGCTTGCCTGACTAGAGCAGGATTCTTTAATGGGTTCACTAGAAGGAGAACTGTTGCATATACAAATGGACCAAGAATAGCTGCGAATTTACCTGTAAGAGCATAAAAGCCAAACATTTCTGATTTTTTCTCTTCAGGGATGAACTGGCCATACATGCTACGTGCTGTGCTCTGAGATGATCCCATGGCAACACCAGCAATCATACCTACAGTCCACCAGATAAAAGCGCCAAAGGCTGCTAGGAAATAAGCCATTGACAAAGCAATAATCCAGATGAATAGAGTGAAGATGAGTGTCTTCTTTGTACCTATCTTGTCTGCAACGGAACCAAAGATGAACGCTCCAGGAATTGCCGTGAGTTGGGTTACTGCGAAGAATATGAGAATCTCAGCTGTATTGAATGAATACACTGCCTCTCCGAAAATCGCAGCATAATAAATAACAGTTGTCACTGCGTCACTGAAAAGGAAGTATGAAACCAGAAACAGAGGTAGACCCTTGTAGTTTCTAATATTCCTGAGAGTGTTTCCAACGCTCCGATAGCCAAGTTTGAGGAGCGACTTACTCTCACCTCCAGGAATAGCTCTTGCGGGTCTATTCTTGAGCGACAAGATACTTGGTATGGCGAAAATCAAGAAGAATACTGCGCTTAGCAGGAATGCCAAGGTGTAAGGTTGGTTAGCCAAGATGACAATGAGTGCAATGACGATTGTACCCATGGCACCAATATACCCTGCAGCGTAACCATATCCTCCAATTCGCCCTATGTTCTCCTCTGTGCTTATTTCAGGGAGCCAAGCATTGTAGAAAGGCAGCGCTCCTTGAAAACCAACATTAGCAATGATGAATATAATCCATGCCCATACCCATAAGTCAAGTCCCAGAAATTGTGGAAACACAAAACCTGGCAATGGATTGACAGGTCTAACATCTGGAATAGCATCAATCTGAGAATATGTGAGACCTGGAAGGAATATCATGATTGAAGTAAAAGCAATACATACTGATGTATAGAACGTCAAGAACTTACGCTTAGTTCCTCCAAAATCAGCGATTGCACCCAGAACTGGTGCTGTTACTGCAATTATCAACATTGTAATGCTGCCTGCATATCCCCACATGGCATCTCCAAGTGTTTCATTCCATACTAACACTCTGAAATAAATTGGAAACAGCGCTGTTACAATCAGAACGGTGAAGCTTGTATTTGCCAAATCATACAAATACCAGCCAAATCGTTCTCTCCTGTCCGTTGGGATTTCTTTTCCCATGTGTTTCTACTCCTGATTCGTCTTGATAGACCACTCGCTATGACTAAAGCCAGTATTTAACAGTGCGGAATTTCCAACACTGGATAAAGAATAAGAGGGGTCAGTGGATATAGCTACACCGATTCTGAAGCTCAGTGTGATGAACATGGATAAATCTGAACTATTCTCTTTTTGCACAGATTGGCTTGCAGCATGGACAGGAAACAATCCTGAAGAGCTCCTCAAGTACTATCATGATGATGCACTCTATATCGATCCCGCAAATCGTGATGGACTCAAAGGGCACAAAGAAATCAGACGGTACTTCGAACGGCTCCTAGATGTATACCATGATTGGACTTGGAAACCGATTGAGGTCTTCCCGATTGATTCAGGAGCTATCGTGAAGTGGGAATGTACAATTCCCTTAGGCCAAGAAACAATTCACGAAATCGGATTGGATATTGTCGAGATTGACGGAGACAAGATCACAAGGAATGAGGTCTATTTTGATAGAACACGATTGGTTGCAGCTGTAGAGAAGAAACGCCGTGATCGACGCCTCATCAATCTCTAATCAATGCTTTTTGCCCAGTTTCCCAATGAGTCATTAAAGACACCAAACTGTTCAAGCATAACGCTGTGGCCTGCTTCTTTGATAACATGCATGACTGAGTCTTTGATCTGATCTTTGAGATATTGCGAGTACTTTACCGGTGTCATCACATCGGCTTCACCAACAAGTATCAATGTTGGAGTTTTGATTTCTTTTACCTCCTCCATAATATCGAACTTGTCACATAATTCGAAGTCTCTACGAATAATCTGGACCGGACACTTCCGGACTTCGTGTTTGGAGGCATCTATCATCTCTTCTGAAGTATTCTCATGAAACATGAAAGCACCCAATGATTCGACGTATCCTTCGAAGTCGTTATCGAGGAGGTTGAACACGGCAGGTGCGACTCTCAACTTGGCACCAGTTCCGACCAAGACAATACCACTGATGCTATTCGGATGATTAAGGGCATAAAGTTGTGTAAGTGCGCCACCCATACTATGACCAGCAAGAATTGGGCGGTCAATCTTTGAAATTACTTCATGCACATCTGCGAGGTATGAATGAAGTGTGTCTGAGTCCGCTCTATCTGGAGATTTCCCATGTCCATTGAGGTCAATAGCTACAACATGAAACTGAGTAGACAGCCCTCTGAGTTGCATGAACCAGGTCGCAGATGATCCTCCAGCGCCATGTACAAATATAATCGTCTTCTTCGTTTGAGATCCAGATTCCTCATAATAAACTTTCATCTTCGTATACCACGGTTTTTTGATATCTCCAAGCTTGCAGACTCTTAGTCAGAGAAGCAATTGCCAAAAGGCCATTCAGAGCATTTCAAAGGGAACTTCTCTTGCAAGTGGTCCAAACTTAAGTATACCCCTTTCAAGGTCAAACAAAATTTGTTAGTCAAAATGATTGGCAAAGCACCTAAGAACCAATAATTCATTGACGGGAGTATCTTCCTAAACACGAAACATTAATCGAGGTTGTAATGTTCTACAGTGATAACTGGAATACAAAGAAGGTATCTTTAAATCAAAGATATTTTGCGAAGGGACTTCAAATGAAGATTCACAATCGGAACTCGCTTCTCCTGTGTTTGGGAGGAGGGATTCTAATGATCATCTCCGGAGTAAGTGGAGCGATTGGCGTCATTGGGGAATTAACCGAGATTCTTCAGTATGTATTTGGACTAGAATTTTTTGAAACATTCCAGAATTTCATGGCTGGACTCGCAGCATGGGCGATCTTTGGAGGAGCAGTTGTTATTTTTGGTGGAATTGTGATCACCACTTCGAAAGTCTGGTTCGGTCGGATATTGATTGGTGCTGGAATAATAGTAGGCGTAGTCGGGCTGTTAATGACTCTGGTGCAAATGGCATCAACTGGAGTCTTTGTCATGGGATTGATAGATCAGCTTGAACAATCGTTAGGATGGATTGGAGCAATCATGGCTTTCATTGCGAGAATAATAGCTGAGCAGAAACCTCTTGTTGACAGCTAAGCCTCACACATCGAATATTGATACTGATGTTTCTAGATTCTTTGCAGCTTGAATGCATTCACGCAGTATACCCTCTTTGTCAACATCCATCCTTGTGAACACTGCAACGAACCAGACTCCTTTTCCTGTACCGCAGATAAGGCTCACTGCTCCATCGGGATTAATTGCTACAAAACCCTGCTCGGTTGCCAGTGCTCTGAGGAATTCAATGTTTTTTAGTGTGAAGCTCTGGAGATGGCCATTCCATGCTTCCACAATCGTGCTGATCTCTCCTGCAATGTCCATGTTTTCACTCGCGTAGGCAACCTTGCCTTCATAGGTGAAAACGCAAAATCCAGTAATCTCTGTGTAGTTACTCATAGCAATGTCGATAGTACGTTTGATTCGCATTACCATAGTGAGCTCGGAGTACCTCTCCTTTTTTTGCAGAAATATCTTTGCTGAATATAGTTCCTCTTGCAGAAGGTTGATGTGAATTCAAGACATCTATTATATGAAATAGGATGCATCATCATCGTTATAGCCGAGGTCGTCATACCCGAGTGAGAAAAAAGAAGAAACGTTCATCACTTGGCAATACCATTCCTGCGAAATACAGGCCATTCCCTTTCATGCTCACTCGTTGGATGACAGACATTGACAAATATGCAAGAAAAAGACACAAAGAACCTAGAGCTTTGAGACATCACTACGACTAAAGAGATGCCGTGGCAACTATCATTGCCTTTGCAAGGAGTAGTGTCCTGTGATGTAATTCATCATTGCTCACACTTGCCACGAATCTGTTTCCTTTCAACGAGAATCCGTGACGCAATGCGACATCTCTCAGATTGCCATTCTGGAGTTTGTTTGACATAAGTCGATATGTGAACCATTCGTCAGTTCCCTTTTCCTCAATACTGCATCTCAGACTGAATGAAAGGCCATTATCAAGTGTCACTTTGAACCGTTTTCCGATGCTTTGCTGAATAAGCGCGTAGGGACCAAGAATGCCTTTCAGTACCGACATCGTGAAAAGAGAAGCAGGACCGGGCAGAAAAGCCCACGACCAGAAACGGAATGCAAAAACCATGAGTGCAACTGCGACAAGAAGCCCAAAGTTGTTGAAAGCAGCAACTACTTGGAGACCTTGTGTTATGCCATGTCCGGGGTAATGTTCTCCAATACCTGCAATCCCTGTTGTATAGTACACAAAGAAAGTGAACGAGAAGACGATTATAAAGGCAGACAAGGCAATCCTTATTCTATCCTTGTAAAGGGCCTTTGCCTCCAACAGGAGTTCATTCTCCATGTTTATTCTTCCTCCAACGCCTTCAGGTACATTTTTCGAGAGTGTTTCCCATGTATCTTGCAGAGATCGACCAGAACATTTAGCAACGGATGCTCATTATTTATTCGGATTGCGTAAAGCTTTGGAGTAAGCTGGTCAATCTGAATCATTTCGTTCTCTTGCAGATGAGATATCACACCTCTGTACAGACTTCTTGATTTTCCACTATAGCCGATTAATCGGCTTAACTGGACACCACTAACGCTTCTGGGATAGATATGAGCCAGCGCAAGAAGGATTGCCCTTCTGGTATCATTCAGTGATGCCATTAGCTGGATCAATTCATACACTGTCGCGTCGTTGGTGTCAGTCACCATATTCTTCCAGCCTACTATTACGATTGTTGTGTCTTTTTGAACACATTCTTTTGAATCTTTGAATGACTTTTTCGAAAGCCCTACACTTGTGGAGTAAGTCCTCTCCTATATCTCTGTTACTGATTCCACATTGGCGCATTTTCCGATTTTTCGAGGGGAAACATCAGATAAAGTGTTAATAATACAAATTCAGCACAAATCTACTAGAACCTAACTAGTTAGGAGGTATATGCTATTTCATCATTTTCAAGCAAATACTTCGGATGGCTTCTTGCTCTAGCTATTGTCATCGCTGGCGGCTGGTTCCTACTACCAGATGGCTACAAATCATTGGTTGCAATCTTTGCACCTCAGTTCGGAAATTACCTGAGGCCAACGGTTGTCTTCGTCAACCTGTTGCTTGTGAATCCCATGAGCAACTTCACAATGATTGCCGTTTGGGCTGGAGCTGGCTTTGTAGGTGGTATGATGGCTGGGACCAAAAAGGGTGCCTTTGTAGTTGGTCTCATGACCTGGCTCTCTTCTCTTGTGCTCCTTGCCTTGTGTGTATTTCTCATATTTCAGACCGCACTTACGTTCGGCTCGTTTATCGTGCCACCGGGATCATCCATTGTTGATATCCTCAGTATTCCACTGATTCAAGGGATGATTGACCAGATTCTACCTCTGGTATCAGGAATAGGCTCAATGTCATTTGATCCTGCCTCACTAATGTTGCTTCTTACACCATTACTTGTCTGGTTCTTTACGCCAGTCATAGTGGTCATTGTCGCGGCGATTGTCGGAGCTGTAGTTAGACCAAAGGAGGACTTCTAGAATGAAACTGAACAAAAAGCACGCATTTGTAATAATTGCACTTGGATTCTTGCTTTCAGTCCCAGTGTCTGTAGCTGCGAACAGCAGCGGTGCAGTTCTCGCTCAAGATGTCAATCAAGACTTCTTTTTCAACTTGATTAACAATGGAGCTGAGGTTGTTTTCACTGCGATTGATGAGCAGGGAGCACCATCAGTTGTCTATGGACAACTCGGCGTTCCAAGTGATGATTTGCTTCTCGGTGATCCGATGTATCAAGGATGTGTTTTGATGGCGCTGATAGCCACGCACGGTGAGCTCCTTAATTATGTCTTGGATCTTGTTGGCGGTGACCTCTTCAACTTCACTGATGGCGGAAGTGGCGGATTTATGGCACAGCAATTTGGTGGAGGAGGATTTGACCCCAACTCGATATTCGACATGCTAGGTACTGACTTCAGTCTGCTAATCAACGTCTTCATTAATGTAGATGATACTGTGGCTCAGACGAATATGGCCGCAATAAGGTCACACCTTCATACAGGATTCAACTTCGACTTCTCTGAGTTGGTGAATCTCCGTATTGATCAGGACTTCATTTATAGTTTGACTGGGGAAAATGTCACACTTCCTTTCTCCGGAATCAATCTATTCGTCTATAAGGTCACAAACCCATTTGAAGATGCGGTCAATAGTGTGCTTGATGTCATGGACCCAAGTGGTTTCATCTCATCAATTGATAGAACCGTTTTCACTCAAGCTCGTGCATCGGGTGCCGGTCTTCTGGCAATTCCAGACATGGGCGATTTGATGGATCTCATCAATGACTTCGGTGGCGGCGGAAACACTACGCTCCCAGCTTCATTCCTGTTGTCGCAGATGCCGGACTTACAGGGTCCTGTGGCCATTGCAGCTGCAGGTTACATCGGAGATCAAATCCTATCGACCAACTCTGATGAGCTCAATATCTTTGGGGATCTCCTTGGTAAGCCTAGTACTTCCGTTGTGAATGGTATTTCAGGAGGACAGTCGCTCGTGGCAGCCTTTCTCCCTGATAATATGGAACTGACAGGTTACTCTCCAGAGAATGAAGCCTCAAACTACACGTACTACGACAATAATTCGAGAATCGTGTTCTGGAACGCAACAGCGTTTGAAGATCAGTCCGACTACACACTGAGTTTCACTCCTGGAACATTTCCACCTCTTGTGACAATCGCACGAACCTTTGATCCCGATACAACTATTCCCGGAGGATCAACTGAAGTAACAGTGTCAGTGTACAATCAAGGAACTGAACCAGTGCAGAATGTGAGTGTGGTCGATGATATGATTCAGACCAACTACCCTGTTTCAGTAGAAGTTACCGGAGACCAAACTGGGTCTATCGCTACCTTGCAGCCTGGTGAGATGCTGAACATAACCTATACTGTGAATTTCAAGTATGAGGGTGTCTATGCATTTGCACCTGCTCAGCTCTCCTATGACTACAATAGTACAACGTTCTCGAAACATACCCATACGGATGGATACACAGTGACCGCAGATCCAATAGGACTTCTCCAGCAGATGTTCTGGGATGGCTATCCGTACACTGCGATTCTTGGAGGTGGCGTAGCACTCGGTGCTATTGTCAACATTGCTCTCATGGCTCGTAGACGAGGCGGCGGCGGAACCTACCAAGTATAGATTCAACAGGTAATCCCTGAGTAGATTCTCAGGGATTCCCACTCTCTTTTTCTTCTGTTCTTTTCACCACCTTTATTTTGAAATTCCGGTCAAGTTTGTACATGCCTCTAAAAGACGAACTAAATGGATATCTGAGGTTGCCTAGGACATTCTTTGGAATTCCAGCTCCGAAATCAGGAGATCCCGATGTAGGTGTTGTGGGTGTTCCATATGACATGACTTCGAGCTATAAGCCGGGTCCCCGTTTCGCACCAGATGCTATTCGTCAGGCGACAGACAGCGAACGGTCCCATAGTCACGAACTCTCAATAGGTCGAAAGGAAGTGGTTGACGAGCCTTTGACAAAGAGAATTACACTGGAGGATGTTGGGGATCTAGAAGTAGTGTTGAGGTTGCCCGAGGCTGCAGCCATCGATATCTCTGAAGCATGCACCAAACTGGCAAAGAAAGATAGTCGGCTATTGTTTCTGGGAGGAGACCATTTCATTTCATATCCAATACTTAAGGGTCTCAAGAGAGGACGCCCTGCTAATTATGGTCTTATTTATCTCGATGCCCATGCGGATCTCTACTCCGACATGGGAGGTTATCAGTTATCGCATGCAACTGGGGTAAGGAGGATGATTGATGACGGATTGGTGGCGACAGAAGACATCGCCGCATACGATCTTCGCTCTGCTCTGCCCTCTCAGAGAGAAGAACTGACAGGGACAACATCACCCATATCATCAAAGGATCAGTTTTTTGAGCATGTCAAAGAGATGATCAAGAGGATCGACATTCTGTATCTCTCGGTTGACCTAGACGTTTTGTCTCCAGTAATAGCTCCAGGAGTGAGTCATCCAGAATCTGGTGGCTTATCTATGGCTGATCTCGTAGACCTGCTCCGATTCTCGTTCAAGACAGGCAAGGTTCGATACGCGGATGTTGTGGAACTCAATCCTCTGGTTGATACAACTGGCATCACAGCGATTGCAGCTCGAGACATAGTCAAGGAGATTTTGACTGGTTTTGCTAAGCCATAACAATTTTAAGTAGTAATTGCACATAATTTCTGACGAAAATGAACCTATCGGGATTGAAAACTGCTGATGAAATCAGTACTCGTGCTGGAGTAACCTTGCGGGAACTCGGGTTCGGAGCACATGAGACCGCTGTCATACTGGCTCTGAATTCCAGAGAATGCGCCACAGTTTCTGATTTGGCAGATGAAACAGGGATTCACCATGCCAACCTGTATTCAATACTCGATGCGCTAGTAGGAAAAGGGTTTGTCGTCGTACAACAGGGAAGACCCAAGGTGTATCGATTTGCCCCCCTGTCGCATCTGAAGGAGTCTTTGGCGTCAAAGCTTAAACAGCTCTTCGAGGACCTGACAAGACTTCAGGAGTCCCGCTTGTCTACCAATGCACTCCCAGCATTGATCTACACAATAAGAGGCGCGGGTGATGTGATGGCAAAAATCATCTCAATGATTTCGAAATCCAAGAAGACGATTCTGCTTGTTGCTCCGATTTTGGAGGATCTTGGGGTGGGGGTATCTGATGCCTTAAAGGATGCCGCAAATCGGGGCGTGAAGATTAGTTCAATTCTCGGAATCAAAAGCGACATAAGAATTCCCAACTTCCAACAGCATATTAAGGAGGATACGCTCGCTATCGATATAGTGATAGATTCAGAGGAAGGTTTGATTTCGATGCCGGACCTGAGTGTGTGTGGGTGGACGGACAATCCTTTGATCTCCATGCAACTCGAAGGGTTTCTCGAACAGACGTGGCAAATGTCAAGGAAGGTATGAATCATGGTAGACTATGATGTTATTATTGCAGGTGCTGGAACCGGAGGAGCAACCACTGCTTACACACTTGCCAAAAGAGGTCATTCAGTACTTCTCATAGATAGAAAGGAACGCGACAATATTGGGAACAAGACATGCGGGGATGCTTTAGGCTCTCACCACATCGAAGAACTTCGGGAGCTAGTTGGCATTCCTGAACTCCCGGCAGGTATTGTTGAATACGACGTGAATGGGATTGATCTCATCTCTCCGGATCGAGAGCACCGATTGAGGATGCAGGGACCTACCACTACGGGGATGTCCTTCAACAGGCTCAAGATGGGTCAATGGTTCGTTGGGCTAGCTGAGAGCGCTGGTGCCGAGTTAATGGCCTCAACCCGTGTGAAGAAACTGTTGTTTGATGATGGCAAGGTGTCGGGAATCAGGATTTCCAAGGAAGGAGGACAGGAAAAGGAAGTCACAGGGCGTATTGTCGTGGATGCTACTGGTGCCACAGGTATGCTTCGGATGCAACTCCCTGAGTCATCACCTGTAGAACGTCAAATAGCAAGTGAGGACAAGATGGTAGCCTGGCGCGACATCTATGAGACCCCTGAATTTGACTTCGAGACCCCTGACATCCTAGAGATCTTCTGGAATCAGGAACAGACCCTGGGAGGCTATGTTTGGGTGTTCCCGCAGGGTAAGAACCGCGTCAATGTTGGGAATGGTGTCATGACCATTGAAAGACATCGCAATCCGAAGGACATTCAGTATGACTTCGTAAAGAAGACCTGGTTGGACACATGGGGAAAACTCAAGGTGCTTGATAGCAGTGGAGGCCAAGCACCGATACGAAGACCAATTGATACCATGGTCGATGACAACTTCATGTTGGTGGGTGATGCAGCCTGTCAGGTCAATCCAATTCATGGAGGCGGGATAGGCTCGTCAATGCTTGGCGGTGCACATGCTGGAATCGTGGCAGCTGAAGCATTAGACAACAACGACACATCAATCAAAGCACTGTGGGACTACAATCCCAGGTACCACAAAAGCTATGGAAGGAAACAGGCAGCTCTTGATGTCTTCAGATGGTTCCTACTTAATGTGACAAACGAGGACATTGACTTTGCTTTCAAGAAGCACGTGATCAAAGCCAGTGATCTTCTTGACACCTCGATGACTGGCGAGGTGAAGTTTGGTGCGGGTGAGAAGTTCAAGCGGCTCGTTGCAGGTTTCGGCAAGATTCCACTCCTGCTGCGTGTGTCAAAAGTCGCAGGACTGATGAATGATATACGCAGAGTCTATAGTGAATATCCCTCTACTCCGCAAGGCCTCGAGGCATGGAAACAGAGATTAGTTCCAATCTATACTGCAGCCAAACAGGCATAAGTGGCATTACGGCCCGCTCCTGCGATGGAGTATGCCTCCCATAATACTACGAGGTCTATCTGATGCGCATCGTTGGGACTGCCAAAGGAATCACATTGTACGCACCTGAAGATGCCTATTTCTCCTATTTCAACAGTCCATACATTGGACACGATATTGGTTCTGCAGTAGATATCTATCCACAACAAACAGAGTGGGGAGGAGCAGTTGTCGCACCTATATCTGGAAGGATTGTGCGAACCAGAAAAATGAAGATGGGACAACCAAAACAATTTCCGACAAGCGATGTAGATTACGGAATCGGTATTCAGCCCGAGACTTCAGAAACAAACCTTGTTAGAGTAATGCATTGCGAACCTGCTGTGAAAAATGGAGAGAGCATTAGCGCTGGAGATGAACTAGGGACTGCAATACGTTCGCGCTTCTTCAACTACTGGACAGGACCACACCTTCATGTTGAGGTCGTACCTCAAGACGCTTTTCTGCGCTCCAGTAGGTCTATCCCTCTTGAACTAGAATATCACTTCGAAACTAAAGTCGCGAGTGTTTTTCATGATTTACTTGAATTCGAAGTAAGATCAGTAACGGAGGATAACATCATTGGCTATGCAAACGATCTAGGGCACGCAAGGATTGGAGAGTTGATCGGCCATCCAGCCGTGAGCGAAGGAACGAAGATAGAAGGAATTCTCGATGGAGGTTTCTCACACTACAAGATTGGGGGAGTAATAGGTGCATCTAGTCTGGAGATTGGATCATCAATCCATTTGATGCAGCATCCTCTGGGTAGAGTGGCCCATTCAAAACCAGGAGCCAGTCTATTCCGGAGAGGGCCATCTATCAAGACATTTCTAGATGGACACGAGATTCATGGCATGTCATGTTTCATTTACACCCAGCATTTTACAAAAAGGGGTAGACCACAGCTAATACTCATCCCAAAACAATATGGTGAGTTCAAAGGAGTACTCAAAGAGGGAGATACATGTGAGCTCCGGATTGCTGGTGGTAACAACACGGTTAAAGCGGAATTGGCAAAGTGAGAATTGATAGAGTTGGTTGAAGTAGTTCGGATATCCTTGGGAACCGCAATCCAGATGGGATTAGAATCTGGAAAGAAGGACCCGAACTTCAGCACTGCATTCTTAATGACCTATCGAGAAGGAGGATGCGAGGCTAATTGTGCGTTTTGCCCTCAAGCTCAAGAGAGCACTTCTGCTTCTGACCGGCTCTCACGGATCTCATGGCCTGAGTATAGACTGAGAGATGTTATTGACCACTGGTTAACTACTAACACATTCAGACGAATATGCATCCAGACAATATGTTACCCAGATGTTGTACGTGATGTTGTTGAGATTGTTCAAGAACTTCGGACCGCCTCGGAACTGCCAATATCTATAGCAATTCATCCCATATCAACAGAGGAAATGCTCAAGCTGAAACAGGTTGGAGTTTCAAACATTGGTATAGCCTTGGATGCAAGTACTCCAGAGCTCTTTGAAGCCATCAAGGGGAAGAATCGTAGTGAGGCGTATCGGTGGGAATCGCATCGTGCCGGATTACTAAATGCTTTGAAGATCTTTGGAGTAGGAAATGTTACCACTCATCTTATTGTTGGTCTTGGCGAAACTGAGAAGGAGGCAGCTGATTTCATCTGTGATATGTATGAGTTGGGAATCAGTGTGGGATTGTTTGCTTTCACGAACATCAAAGGGACAGCTCTTGAGGACCACTCACCCCCCAATCTCTCGGCTTATCGCAGAATCCAGGTCGTTAGGCATCTGGTTTCGAAAGGGCTCCTTGCATCCACTCAGATTCATGAAACAGAGGATGGCAGCATTCTGTTGGATATTGGGGAAGAGAAGATTCGAGAAGCCTTATCATCTGGGGCGGCATTTCAGGTGACTGGCTGTAAAGGCTGCAATCGACCTTTCTATAACGAGAGACCTCGAGGACCAATGTACAACTATCCTAGACAACTAACTGAGGATGAAGTGTTACAGGCAATTAGTGAAACAAACTTGGTGGTTTGAATGGAAGAGTTCCGATTCATTGACCTAGAGACCCACACAGCATTCGAGAATATGGCTATTGATGAGGCCATCATGCTGGCAATGAAGGATAATCATGTACCACCTACTCTGAGACTCTATCGTTGGAATCCATCTGCTGTTTCAATAGGCACATTTCAAGGACTGACTGACGAAGTCGATGTGGAATTCTGCAAGTCGAGAGGAATCGATTTCATTCGACGAATCACAGGGGGCGGAGCTGTCTATCATGACTATAATGGTGAGGTCACATACAGTATCATTATTCCAAAAGGCCACAGGCTAGCTCCACCGGATATCATTGAGTCTTACAAAATCTTGTGTGGTGGAATAGTAAAGGCTTTGGAATACCTCGGCATTGAAGGGGAGTTCAAGCCAATCAATGATGTCAATGCGAACGGAAAAAAAATCTCTGGGAACGCTATGACGAGACGTCATGGTTGTGTGCTACAGCATGGAACTACTCTATTGGATTTGGATGTTAGTCTCATGTTTTCAATATTGAAAGTGCCTCAGGAGAAAATATCTGACAAGATGATTGCTGATGTGAAAGAGAGGGTCACATCAATTCGTGAGATTCTCGGGAAAGAAGTACAGGTTGAAGAACTTCGAGAGGCACTCAAGCAGGGTTTTTCAGAGGCCCTCAAGATCGAGCTGAAACCATCAAGATTGACCACAGAGGAACAAGAAACAGCAAAACGCCTAGCTCAAGAGAAGTACTCTTCACATGATTGGAATTTTTCGAGGTGACCGTACGTGCACGAAGCCAGTTACAAAGTTCCTGGGGGCAAACTCGTTAAAGCCAAAGTCCGAGTGGAAGCAGGCAAGGTCGCGGAGATCGTTATCTTGGGTGATTTCTTTATGCATCCTGAAGAAACTCTGCAGAAAATTGAAGATGCTCTCAGAGGAACTCCAGCGGATGAAGCATCAATTGAGAGAGTTATTTCAAAAAGCTTAACGGAATCAGATGCCATAATCATAGGTGCGACAGCGAAAGATATTGCGAAGACAATCATGCTGGCTTTGTCTAGCAGTGACTAGGAAATAGATTCAATCGAGATCTTCAGACGTTTGCGCCCCACATCTGTGACATTCTCAACTTTAATGAGTGACTTTTCGAGCTTCATCTCAAAACAATTCAAAAAGCCTAGATAGACCTGCTCAAGCTCCTCAATTGGTGCCTCAGGAACCAAGTCTTTGGAGTCTTGAGGTCGTACAGCAATCGACTTATCGTTTAGACCTTGAATATTCCAGATTGTGCTCACAATACTGTCGGCCTTCTTTCTGTCTGAGGAAGGTGTAATGGCATCAATGAAACTTTTGGCCAAGTCTCTTCCAAAAGGGCTTATTGTCATTGGCCCGCCAATCCATTCTCTGTCAAGATAAAGCACTCCTTGATGCACCCTTTGTGACCTGTCTATCTTCATCTTCACATCAATGAACTCTGGAAAGCCACCTGGCTTGAGATGAATCTCTTGCATCCCATCTGCCATTGGCTTCCTCCAACTCTCAGTGAAACTGAAGAAAGAGAAAAGGTCGGTCTTACGGAGTTCTTCATAGCTCATCAAGATCGTTCCTCCCGAACATACCATGGTATGTAACTATGACAGATTAGCCTTTCTCTTATTTGCTTTATTTGAATTATTCAGTCTTCTAGTCTGAATATACTGGACAGCAGCCACGCTAATTGCGAGAAGAATCAAACCAAGCCAATCGAGAAGTTCAGGAAACTCGCCCAGAAAAACTATTGAGAGGATAACGATTTGCGGCATCATGGTACTGTTGATGAGTGCCATGTCAACAGCACGGAGTACGCGCATAGCTCTGTTCCACAGCGTGAAAGCAAGAGCAGTGTTCACTACTGCAAGCCATAGAATGTAAATCCATGACGTAAGGGACAGGGGGGTAATTGTTTCGATAGTTAAGCTGAGGAGCATCAGGAAGATCGATCCAATTGACATCATGATTCCAGTCACTACAAGTGGTGGTGTGTCCAAAGTTCGATTAATCGCTCGGCCAATTAGCGCTGAGGCTGAATTTGCCAGAAGACTAGCAAGACCGATAAGCAGGCCTAATATGGAAACTCCAAGAAAACCAATCTGAATTTCCGAAGAGAAGTAAAGAAGCACGCCGAATATTCCAACAGCAACTAAGACAGTTTCGTTTCTGGAAGGTCTCTCGCCTAACATTGGTATAGCTGATAATAGTACAATCATCGGTGTAAGATTGAGGAGAAGAGAGAGTGTGATGGCTGGCAAATAGTACAGCCCTAGAAACTGTGTGCCTTGTGTTGCGGTGATGTAAATGCAACCATAGAGCGTCAACATGCTCCACCACTTTCTTGACCTACCTCTTAAGGAAAGTTGCATTTTTGGTTGCGCAAAAATCAGTGCTAGTAAGATAACAGAAGCAATAGAATATCTAAATCCCGCAAACATTAATGGCGGAATGTCCTGAAGGCCAATTTTGATGATCACAAAGGATGAAGACCATAGCACAGTCACAAACAGAGCTTCCAAGACTGCAATGATTCTGGTCTTTTTTTCAGACCTCGATGCTTCAATTTCTATCTCCATCAAATTTGGGATTCTCCCATCACTCCGACACATTGAAGTAGGAATAATTGTTATGCCGTCGTAAGACGGGTGCTTATAAGAATGATAGAGGCAAAGCTCGAAATCACTGCTGAAGGATACTACTCCTGCGACCTGACCCGCAAGATTCCGGTCAGGGTAGTGCTTGTATCAATCAATGGACCGTTAGGATTTGGTATAATTCAGAGCCTAAACGGAAAGGAAAGATCCCTACAGGATTATGTAAGTGGTCTGGAGCAATCGCCGAGTATAGTTGATGTTGTAGTGACTCACAGAAATCAGGAACAACTGTGGACTAAAGTCACACATAAAATGAAGGGAAAATCAATTCACGAAACAATTCTTGAAAGTGGTTGTATGTCAAGGTTTCCAATAGTTATTGAAGGAGGAAAACAAATACACCACATACTATCACCATCCCAATCAGCCTTCAAAGTCGCTTTCGATAATCTTCGCAGAAACTTTTCAAAAGTGCGAGTCCTTAGTGTTCGACAATCTCCCGGAGGATCTTTTGGACCAAACCTAACCGCCAAGCAGTTTGAGGCTGTCAAGCTAGCAATTTCACATGGCTATTATGAAATGCCCCGTCAAAGTGATGTTGAGTTCCTTGCGAAAAAACTGAGTATAAAACGTGTAGCCATGCAGGAGCGACTGCGACGTGCTGAGAGAACAATAATGCATCAATTCGAAAGCGAATATCTCTGACAACCATTGGCAAGAGTGATATGGTTTCACTACATCTATGCTAGTGATTGCGATGGTCGATTCAAAGTACTCAGAGGACTCCAAGGTTCAGAAAATAGACGCGGATATTGGCAATTTCAAGACAGATCTTCAAAACGCGGAGGCAGAACTAGCTACCTTGGACGAGCGTCTAGATGCAGAAATAGAGAGCTATCGAAAAGTGGCAAAGTCCAGAATGGATAACTATGAATCAATGCGAACTCAACTCAGAGACGCAGAGCGAATTTGGAAAGATGCAGACAAGAATTACAGAAACGCCAAGAACCAGAAGAACAAGACACGTTCAACCCTAAGAAAGAAAGTTGAAACACTCCGAAGGAGAATTCGTAATGCAGAAATAGCCAAGGAGAAACGATTTCGTGAACTGAACAAAGACGAAAAGAAACTTGCTGCAAAATCAAAGGATTGATTCTCGATATCTTTCAAATGAAAGACATAAGTGCTTGATATGGGGCAATGAGAGTAGAGAGAACATGGACTTAAGTGCAAAACACCAATGAGGAGCACGAGATGAACGCATACTTTACAATAGTTCTACTTGGCTTTGTCTTATTCTTCGTGGTCTGGGGATTAGGCTGGTTGCTTGAGAGACTGTCTCATATCATGCTTCGAACAACACAAGATCCTGGAACAAGATCATGGTTTATGCTCGTTGGTCCGGGAGTTGCTCTCCACGAGTCATCGCACGCACTTGGATGCGTCTTCACAAGAACAAAGATTGTTGAGTTCAAGCCAATTAATATCGAGCGAAAAGATGACCAGATTGTCCTAGGTTATGTCAAGTATATCAAACCACAGAGCAGACTCAAGAATGCCATCATCAATCTTGCTCCGATTGCAGTCTCGTTAGTACTTCTTATCGCATTTGCCTTTGGAGCCACTTACCTTGTCCCTAATAGACCGGAGCTTGGTACCAATGCATTAGACCTACTCAACAACCTCATTAACGTGAAAGCAACTAGCGAGTCATTGGCAAACTGGATGTATCCCTTGAACGCCATCAGCGGATTCGTCTACACATTCCTGTACACTTTTGCTGGCCTTACAGTCATTAATCCGGTCTTCTGGATCATTGCGTTCTTAGCAATGACCATCATGTTTTCAAATGCCCCTTCTGATGTTGACATTCAAAATGCATCTACTGGATTGAAGTTTATTGTTGTATTCAATCTAATATGGCTGGTAGTTGGATTTGTTTTCCCACTAGCAGGATGGGTCCTGTATGGGCTATATGAAGCACTGGCTGTCCTGTTCTCGCTTGCTCTTGCTTTTGCTGCAGTAGGCTATGGATTCTTCATTCTTGTGGTTGCAATGGCAAAACTGAGGTTTCCTTTTCAGATAGTTCCATTTCTAGGTTGTATTCTAAGTGGAATAATATTCTATTTGCAGGGTCCAGCGTTTCAGGCAGTGGTCTCTCTTGCAATGCAGACCATCATCTCGATTGCTGTGTTCATTGTTATCGCGGTGCCGATGCTTATGTCCAAGTCATTAAGAAAGCAGGTGTAATACCTAGTGTCTTATTGATAGATGGGCAATTTGCACAAGGTGCAAGAAGATGGCAAAGATAGACCTTGTACGTAGACCTTCCCTAATCAGTCCTAGACATCTTTTGCATTATATCTTCTTCACTGAGGCGCAAGTCGAACAGGCATCTAAAATTCTCAATACAATCATGAAAAAGGACGGAGTTGTGAAAGATTCTGATTGGGAGATTTTCAAAATCTCGAGCAGGGGCTTATACGTAAAGGTCATGCGTAAGCTGCGTGATGTGGGTCTTGTTGAGAAAAGAATGGGTGAATTTCGCCTTGCTGAGGACTTCTCAAAAGCAATGACAAAGCTTGCTGACTATTGGTCACAGATCGTAAAATCATTTGGAGAAGGCGACCGCTCTATCAAGTTTTAGCTTCATTTGTCGACTTTCACTTCGCCTTCCTTAATATCTAATGCCTTCAGGGTCGACTTCACGGTTTCGCCACTAATATCGAGGACTCCCAGTTTGTGAAGTTCTCTTGCCCATTTCATTGCTTGTCCCTTTGGAACGCCAAGTGACTTGCCCAGTTCTGTGAAGCTAATTGATCCCACTTCATCAACAAGAAGCAGAACCTTTGTGTTTCCTTCCATTCCAAGAACCTTGATGTAGCGCTGCGTCCTTGCTTCTGAGAGTTCTCTCTGCTGCAGAGCCATATCTCGTTCTTTCTCCATCAGACGTGTGGCCTTTTCGAAAGCCTCTTTCTGCATCTCAACAATCTTTGCTTGTTCCTTTGCTTCATTGAGGTCTTTCTCAAGCGTATGGATTCTCTCGTCCAAGTCTTTGACCTCAGCAAAACGACCTTGCATGCCGTCTATTTCAGCGAGACGTGCAGCCGCTTCTTTCTCTATAGTAGCTTTATCGCCTTGCAAGTCTTCAATCTGGGTTTCCAGTTCCTTTATTTTAGCAGCCGTGGTGTCGCTTTCCTTTCGCTTCTCCTCCAAAGTGGTTTCGAGAAGTTCAATCTTAGATTTCAATGATTCAATTTCAGCTTCCGTCTTTTCTGTCTGCGGCTTGGCTAGTGCCGCTTCCTCCTTGTAGACATCAATCTTGCTCATAGCTTCGCCAAGTTGAAGCTTCAATTCTTCAACCTCTTTGCGAGCCTCCTCAGTGTTCTGTGTTCTCTTCTCTACCAGGGCATCCTTGAGGAGAATATCATCCTTGAGATCCTTAACCTCCTCTTCTAATGAAGCGATTCTCCGCTCATATTCCTCTTTAGCTACTCCCATTACCATGCTCGTATCCACTTTAGATTGAAGACTTCGGATCTCCGTTTCAAGCTTGGTTATCTCAGCTTGCTTCTCTGCTAACTCAGTTCTTTGTGCTACGGTTTCCTCTTCCAGACTGGTCATGAAAGACCTGACAATGTCCTGTTGTTCAACGATTGTCCTTCGAAGATCTACTTCAGATTCTCTGACTCGCAAAGCAAACTCCTTGAATCGTTCCTGGGTCTGTTCAACAATCTTGTCGACCAATTCTTTCTCTAACGCAGAGAACTCAGAATCAACAATATCGACAAACATCGATTCAATGAATTGTTTGTAGAATTTCATACGAAGCCGTTCTACCATCTCTTCAGAAATTCGGGTTTTTAGGTCCACAACATTTCCTCTGAAGGTTAAAAGTTGTGCTGCAAAAACCCCAACAACTCCACGCTGCAAGGATGAAATATCAGCCCTCAGGGTTTCCAACTTTCTTAGAAGCGCATCAAATCCACTAACTGCATCCTCCTCACCGGTAACCTCTCTGGGTGCGGAGGTCTCTAGATTCTCGACAAAATCCAAAGCAAAGGCTGCCGCTGAGATCAAGTCTTCGCCATCTTCCACTGGCATGACGGTTTCTCCAGTTTCATCAACTCCTTCTGCCAGCCTTTCAAGCTCAGAGTCAGAGAGTGCTGCTCCTTTGAGAGCATCATCGAGTGCAGTCTTTTCCTTGTCGGTGAGTTTTTTCCCAGACATCATGTTTTCCCCTGCAACTGAGATAGTTGAGTACAACATGTCGCTCTGTATAAGCTTTGCGAGAAATTATACGGATGTTCCCAATAAATGAATTCAGGATAAATGAAATACGTAAGCAATCGAAAGTTAAGCACTCAGACTTGCTCTTTCAACAAGAAGTGGAATAACTCTACTGAACTTTAAAGAAACAAGCCCTCAAATTCAATAAATGGGCAGGAAGCCTCATCACTCAACCTTCTTTCCTCTCCCAATGACTACAGATAACATGGCCCATGGAATCCAAGGAATATATGCCCACCAAGGTGTTACAAATGGCATTGAAATTAGAATTCCCTTCTGAAATCCAAAATCCAACATATAGGATAAAACTACAAAATCTATAGCTGCTATAAAACCAAAAATCGCCTTGACATTTGGACTATATGCCTTTCTATCCCCTGCTCTATTTTCCTTGAGTGCCCATCCTATGAGGATTATTGCTA
>RDNZ01000042.1 GCA_011364905.1 Candidatus Thorarchaeota archaeon | reverse complement strand
CATTCTCTGCTCCCACGAACACGTTTTGTTTCACGAGCCAACTGAAAAGCGTCTTGAAGAATCTCCTCATTCCTGAACTATAGTCATTGTCTATTGTTCCTCTGAAAGTGGCATTTACAAAATCAAGGAAGTTGGACTCTAGTTGGTCCCGTGTGAATTTCCTTCCATTAACAGCGCGCCTTGTGATTATGCTAATAGCTAGACTTGGGTAAACAATGCCAGGACAAAGAGGCTTGAGAGGTCCATGGAGTAGTTTCTCCTCCATCACGAGCGAGTCCGGCATGGTACTGTAGGGTCCCTCAAAGACAAGGTAGACTCTCCCTCCGAATTGAGCTAAATGATTCTCACCAATTCTACCAGCAACCTGAAGATATCGTGCCCTTGTTTCAAGGTAGTAGAGGTTCTGGTTGAGGAGTATTATCACACAGTCAAATGGAAAACTAATCCCTTGTGTGATTCCAGTTGTTGATACAACAGTTCTAATTGTCCTGTTTCTGATCTCCTTTTCTAGTCGCTCGCGAACACCAGCATCTAATCCTGAATGATGAAATGCAGTTCCAAACTCTAGCACATCTGCGAGCCTATGGTTCAAAGGGAGTCTCTCTCCAAGACCTATGATTCTATCCACCACATCTGGTGGGACTTCTCTTGTGTAGTTCCTTGCTAAGCGCCTGGCCACATTCTGAGACCGGTATCGAGAGCCGACAACAATTAGTATTGACTTGTTTTGATAGTCTTCAAGGTGGTCCATCACTGCATCAAGTACGTCCTTCCTAGTTGAGCTTGCACGTTGGGTTCTATCACTACTTACTATCTCGAACTTGTCATCGACCTTACTCACAATGAACTCATCAGGCACAAGACGAACGCTTGGTCTGAACACTTGTGCGTTGAGCCAATTAGCAACCTCTTCAGTTTCTCCAAAACGCGAAGAGAGTGTTACTATCTGTGAATGCTCCTTCAAGAGGGTAATGATGCAATCCAACCTCGTACTACGATCAGTTCCTAGAGACTGTGGATCATTGGCTGCACTGGAATCAAGTTCGGTGAGTTCATCTACGACTGCAAGTCCCAAATTCTCAGTCCATTTCTTCTTCTCCAAGATTGCAGAGGAAAATGTTTCGTACATTGCTATAATCAGATTGCCTGTTTCAAGGTCGGAGTCTGTGGCTTTACTAAGCCCGTCGTGCCGAACGACGGAGTATCCCAATTCCTTGAGAAGTGTACCATATTCTTCAACGATTTGTCTACTTAGAGATGTATAGGGACTGAGATAGAGACATCTGACTCCTTTCTGGAGTCTTAGCAGGATGATTATCATTGCGAGAAACGTCTTTCCAGATCCGGGAGGCATCTGTATCACCAGATTACCTTCTACATCTCCAATCTCCTGTACAAACTTGTCTTGAGCCGGAAGCAAGCTCACGAAATTCTTATGCTTCAAGAGAATCTTAGCTGCTCTCTGAACATCTGTTCTTGTTCCGATAGGGCCGCTCAGTTTTCCAATGGCTACTAACGCAAGCCTTCCATCATGCGTGATCATGAATCCTCTCTGTTTTCGCCCTTTGTCTCCAGTTGAAATAACAAATCCAGAGCGAATGAGTTTATTCATTGTTTCATAGATGGTTCCTCCGGACATCAGGCTTTGCCGAAGGGACTCATACTCTATTTGGTCCCCAGTTCTCTCTCCTTTGGGTCTGGATGAAGGTTTCTTTATGCCACCTAGGGCTAACATACCCTCCACTATGTTATCCCATCCAAGCGTAGGCACAAACTCACCTGCTCGAGGGCTCAATACTTGTAGAATCTCGATGGCATATCGATTGCTGAGAGATTTGAGTTGTTCTCTCAGATTTGCGAGGTCGTCATCCTCCTTCCTTGCCGCAGGCATTACAATCACCGACTTTTTGCGTTACAGCTGTGATAAAGGTTGACACTCAATTATAATACTCGGTCTTTTCTTCGAACTGTAATCCATATTCATGAACAAAGGTGATTACCGTGAGGTCCCTATTTAGTCGTATCAAACGAACCGATTCATCCGAGGAACCAACCGCCAAACGGTCACTCCCGAGTCTCGGTCTCTTTGCCCCAGTTTCTGAATCGAAAAAGACAGATCCACAGCATGATATCAAACGTCTTGCAGAATTAGAACAGATATTCATAAGGACCAGAAAGCTAGAGTCCCTTGCTGATGTCCCAGAGATTGTGGATGCAATAAGAGACGGGAATATTGTCCTCCTTGATATCTCACGTCTCAATGACGGGAATGACCAGACTCACCTTGAGCTGAAACGTATAATTGAGCGAATCCGTGGAGAAACCCGCGGGTATCAGGCTGAGATTGCACTTGTTAATGATGAATGTATGATTGTCACACCATCGTTTGTGAGCTTCTAGAGGCTATTTTAGCTTCACAGTTTCAGTCACCATAGGTGCTCTTGTTTCTATATTCAACGCCTTATGGATTGTTGATGCGAGTCCTATTGTTTTACTTGCCTCTCCGTGAGCTACTAGAATCCGCTCAGGAACTGGACTCACCCTCTTTACAAAATTCAGAATCTGTTTTCTATCAGAATGTCCTGAGAAACCTTCTACAGTGGCCACTTCCATATTCACAGGAACAACAGTAGTCTGCCCCTCTCGGTTTCTCATATTCACTTCCTTCCATCCCTTCTGGATGCGTCTGCCCATCGTTCCCTCACCTTGATAGCTGACAAAACAGAGCATGTTCTTTTCATCAGGTGCTAGGAGTCTTAGGTAATCGACACTAGGGCCTCCCGCGAGCATTCCTGATGTAGCCATGATTATGCATGGCTCTGCTTCTACTATCTCCTCACGCTGATCAGGATTGTCTACCTGCACGAATATATCTGATAGGAATGGATTCACTCCTTGATGAAATATCATTTCACGAATCTTCTTGGAAAGGGCTTCTGGATGAGTAGTATGAATCGCAGTTGCCTGTGCAATCATCCCCTCAATATAGACGGGCACCTTTGGGATTCTTCCTTTTGAAACAAGGTCTTCGATGACAAGCATGATTTCTTGAGCTCGGCCCACCGCAAGAACAGGAATCAACACCTTGCCGCCACGCTCCAGCGTTCGCTTAATAATAGAAGCAAACTTACGTTCCACCTCCTGTCTAGGTGGCATTTTGTCTGTTGGGTGTCCGTAGGTGCTCTCAATGATCAGTGTTTCGAGTCGTGGGAAGGTAAAAGTTGCGGGCTCAAGGAGCCTAGTTCGTCCGAATTTGAAGTCCCCAGTGTACGCCATATTGTACTGCCCATCGCCTATGTGAAAGTGGACAATTGCTGATCCAAGGATATGACCCGCATTATGAAGTGTAAGCCTCACATCTGGCGCTATGTCTGTCACCTCTCCATAGTTTAGAGGGATGGTGTGTAGAATTGACTCCTTCACATCACGGTCTCTGTATGGTCTTAGTTTACCTTCTCTTTCAGCAACATCAAGATAATCAAGTTGGAGAAGCGTGGCGAGATTGAGTGTCGGATGAGTCATGTATACAGGCCCGCGATAGCCGTACTTGAAGAGAAAGGGTACCATCCCACAATGGTCCAAGTGTGCATGAGTTATCACCACTGCGTCTAGATTGTCAACATTGAACTCTGGCATATCAAGCCGTGGGAATGCCTTGGATGGAGCACCGACGTTCACTCCACACTCAATCAGGATATTGCTCTCGGAGGTCTGCAAGAACATGCATTCTCTGCCCACCTCTCTGAACCCGCCCATGGCTGTAAGACGGATCCAGCCATTGTTCATCAGCATAGGTCTATGAATTCGCCGTCCAATCTCTCTGAAAGACTTGTTTCGAGTAGCCGCTTCAGATTGGATGATGTATCGAATCTGCTTGATGAGTTTACTCTCAATCGGAGGTGTCCGCATCACATTGGGTCGCCAAAAAGTCTGTCTTGTAATCTCCCTGAGAGTGGTACCACTACGACCTATCACCAAACCCGGTTTTTGTGCCTCAATTATAACTTCTCCTCTTGAGATATCAAAGTCAATTGAAGTAATCTCAGCCTCTTTCGGAACAAGTTCTCGAACTGCTTTCTCAGTTTCTTCATGAGTCAGTCTGACCTCTGGTGCAGATCTGACTACTATTCGCTTTCTCATTTTTCGAGCTAAGGCCTTAATCTTGTCGCCATCATCAAGCAGAATCTTGGGCGCTTTTGAATAGATAGCCACTTCTGGACCTTCATACTCAACTGAGCTTATTGCTGCAGAGCGAGGCAATGCTTTCTTTATGACATCGCGAATATCAACATACTCTTCTTGTTGTTGTTCCTCACTGGGTTGCATGGATAGTCATCACAATCCTTGGCCTATCAATTCCCCTAACGGCCTTGGTCTGACCTAGTACACCTGTACTGGGCAGGCCTAGACGAAATCATATCGCCAGATTTTCAACAAATACTGTCACTACTGGCCTTTCCAGATCTTCATGATGGTCTCTTTATCGACTTCTTGGTATCCACTCTTGTCAATGACACTACAGAGTATGTTGTTCCCAGTGGCAGCATCTCTTTCGATTGCCGCCGCAATGGCGCTTACCGCCAGTTCAATTGCTTTCTTCTTTGGCAGCTCCTCCTTGTATCCGGCTTCTAAAACACCAAGTGCTACAGGTGAGCCTGAACCATTCGCAACATACTTGTCTGGCAACACACTACCGACAAAGTCTGTATAGAAGACTTGAGGACCTTCATCGTCAAATCCTCCTACTAGAGACCCTAACATATAGAGTCCTCGTCCTTGGAACATAATATTGCTCAGAAGACGTGTCAGGGCTTTAACCCGCATGGGTCGTCCTCTTTGAATCTCAAAGAGTTTGGCTTCAGCTCTGAGAAGATCCATTATTGACTGAGCATCGGCCACAGAACCAGCTATTGTTGCGCCAATACGGTCTGTGATCTTGTAGATCTTCTTAGCCTCCTTGTTTGCAATTAGATAGCCCATGGTGGCTCTCTGATCGCTGGCTAGGACAACACAGTCCTTGGCAACTAGACCAATTGTGGTTGTCCCCGTTTTCAATTCGGCTGGGGGTTGATTATTAGGTTCCATGTCAATAAGCTCCGTGTGGGAGATGAATTCTAGAGAACTAGTGACGAGTTCTCGTCTTATTTTTGGCATTTTAAGGTTTTCTCAGTGACCATCACGCGTCTGAACCATACAGGAAACTATGTCGTGTTCCCTTCGGGCGGCTTGGGCCTATCAAATGTCACGACAAGTTTGACCTCTTTGGCATCATCAAAGACTTTCAGAGTGTCTGCAGCAATACCAATCTCGGCATACTGGACGTCTTGGATATATCGGGTCTCTTTTGGCATCTCTATCGTGACAGTCTTCTTTGTGATTGAGAGCTTGAAATCATCATCGGGAATTCCAGGCATACGTCTTTTGACGATGGCTCGTAGTTTCTCCTCTGGGTTTGAGATTATGCTCCGAAGCGTGACATCGAACTCAAGTGTTCGACCAGCTAATGGACTGTTGAAGTCAACTCGGACCTGTCTCCCAAAAACAGATGTGATTACGCCTCGTTCGTTGCCAAAGGTTATCCTTTCTCCTTTGATGGGTCGGGTCTTGTGCTTTGCAAGCTTGGTTTTAGCAATCATTTTGACCTTCTTGGGGTCTCTCAGACCCGCACCTTTCTCAGGTGGTATTGCAACGGTCTTTGACTCACCCACCTTCATACCAATGAGTTCCTGTTCCAAGGCAGCAAGGAGCCAATTCCATCCAATCGCTACCAACATTGGTTCGTATCGGTCGCCATCCTTGTAGATCCCAGACTCTTTGGCCACATCTTCCATAGTTGTGTCAAATACTACTCCATCATCCTTTGTGGTGGCACTATAGTCAACATAGACCAGGCTCTTCTCGCCCACAACAGTTTCAGCTTTTGCTGGTTTTTTGGTTGTCTTTTTTGCCGCATCTTTCTTGGCTGGTTTCTTCTTTGGCTTTACCGATTTCTTCTTCGACATATCTTGTTCCCTCTCGAGACTCCAAGAACGCTTCTGACCGCCTCGTTCGGAGTTTCATAAAACGGTTTCCCTGTGGTCTTCTTTTAGGACTCCTCCGAGTACTTGTATCTTTTCAAAAAACATAGAACTCTCAGAAACCTTCTCAACAACAAAACCGCACTCAGTCATCGTCTTTTGGATTATATCCACATCAGCAAGACTCGAGACCACGACTAGAATTCGCCCAGCGGGCAGTAAGTGGGCAACTGTTTGTCTGATGAATCTCAGGGTGAGTTCGGCTCCTGTAGGCCCTCCAATGAAAGCTCTATCAAAGTCAGTATTCTCATCATCCTGAGGCAGATACGGGGGATTGAATACCATGAGCGAGAACTTGAAAGAAGTAGACAGGGCATCCAAAAGATTTGATTCGATAACTTGACAGTGATCATACAGGCCATTCTTTTCCAGATTCTCCTTAGTGTTCCGGACTGCATCAAATGAGATATCAATGCTTACGACAGTCTTGGCAGTCTTGGCAGCAGTCAGTGTGATGAGTCCCGCACCGCTTCCAACCTCCAGAAACACATCATCTGGTCCAACCTGCATGGCATCCAACAAGAGGTATGTGTCTTCGGACGGCGGATACACTCCTGGAAAAACCGTGAGATTCGTTCTGTCATCATCCACTGGGTTCACACTCTTGAATCCATGATTTTTCCCTCTTTCATTAGTTCAAGGAGTATGTCTGCAAGGCACACCAGCTCATCTATACCAATGGAGCGAAGATGATCATCACCGCTCAAGACCCCTTCAGAACGTTCTAAGACCTCCTCAAGAAGGGCCTTATCAAGTCCCAGATTGCGAAACCATATACGTAGAGCATTTCGTAGGCTTTTGTTGGGATATGGGAAAATTCCTCCAATCATCCAATGAAACACAGAATCGTCTTTGGCGAATATGCCCCTTGTTCTCCGAACCATTCTAACGACAGTAGAGTCTACCGCTGGAACGGGAAAGAACATACCTGCAGGAACATCAAAGGCTTTCTCAACTTCAGCATAATACCTCGCGTTGACTGTTAGCCTAGAGTACTCAGACGTTCCTGGATTAGCAACTAGTCTTGAGGCGAACTCCTTCTGATACATCAGGATTGCAAGCTCAAACTTTATCTCTCGGAGTATCCGAAAGGTAATCTCTGAGGAGATACTGTATGGGAGATTGGCAATTATCTTACTCACTTCGGGCAGGTCTAAAGAAAGCGCATCACCCTCGATGATTTTGACGTTGGAGGAATTCTGCATCAAATCATGTAGTGCTTTCACCAAGTTTGGATCTATCTCGAGGACAAACACTGCATGAGCCTTTTCAGCGATATGTTGCGTCAAAACACCCAAGCCACCTCCGATTTCCAAAACATCCTCCTTGTCAGATAGGTCGGCGAGATCTACTATATCCCTGGCAATATTCTGACTACTAAGAAAGCTCTGCCCCTGTTTTTTCTTGGGTCTGATATTGTATTTCTGAAGAAGCCTACGAATATCGTCTGCCAGAGCACTCACCAGCGTTGTTTTCGTTCTAGCGCCTTGGTGGACGGTCTTTGTGGTCCCGTTCGTCTTCGTCGCGTTTCGGTGGTCGCACGAAAAGCCACCTCTTGACATCTTCTCTGAGTTCGTCAATAATACGAGCTGTGATGACCTTTTTTGGATTTTGCAGTTTTGTGCGTGCTGCAATATCATTGAAGCTCTTGAAAGGCTCACGCTTTCGTTCTTCTAGGATTGCCCACATGAGCGTCTGTCCCACCCCAGGAAGAAGTTGGAGTGAATGCATTCGCGTTGTTATCGGACTAGCCTCATTAAAGAACTGAACAAACTTGTGTTCGTGCTTCGTCACAATGATTTCAATCACAAGAGCAAGCTCTGCAACGCTCTCAGGTACTAAGTCCTCGTAGAATATCCTTCTCTTGACGTGGTCTATTTTGTTTGCTGAATCGCGTTGAATAGAGAGTCGTTCCTGAGGGCGTGGTTTGAATCCTTTCTGAGGTATCATCTCTAGTAGCGTAAAATGAGACTCGCCGATGCCCTGTACTATGGTGTCTCCGCGAGGTCGTGAATCCCTTAGGAACTCTTTTGGAGGGACGACGGACAGGACATACGCATGTGTCTCAAACATCCTGTTTTGTGGTCCTTCCATTGTTCAACACTCCTATCGCTTTTAGGGCACATTATGATTGCAATAGTTCTGATTGGATAAAAACTATTTGGACTAAGAAGCATCCTGCGTCATTCAAACTAGCTTCTGTTCTTTATTACAAGATCAACAATCTCAAGTAACTGCTCTTCAGTGAGACTGGAAGACTTGGTTTCCAGGATTGTCTTAAGTTCCTCAATCGTGATTGGAGCAATGTTGACAATTTGGACTGCATGCGCTCGAGTGATCTCATAATTCTTGATCAGTTTCTCAACAAGCTTTGTAGCCACTGCAGGAGCCATCTTTGAGAAGGTACTTGCATGCTCCAAGGTGATTGACTGCTGGAACGATAGTTCTCCTTCTTTGGATCTTTGGGCAAGAAGCTTCTTGACCTGAGGTAGAGTCACTTCTTCCTCACTGATAATCTCCTTTGGCATTTTTCAATCAACCTCTACTAGGTTGGAGATGCTCGCGTCTAATAATGAGTGTCTTAGTGGCGTCGCCCAGACCAATATCGACTACTACCGCTCGCCCTCTCAAGCCTTTCACTATACCAGTTCTGCCGTGATACCTGCGGTGCGGCATTCCTTTATGGAAACCGGGATTGATCACTACATCCACGCGTTGACCTACTTCATAGTTAATCAACACCCTATTTGGAGAGCCTAGTCCTTTTGCTCGTACGTCTTTGCTCATCAAGGCACGAGTTCGTGCTCTGTAACCATGACTCTTCTTTACCATAAGGCATCACTTGCTTTGGATTATACCTCGAAATGCAATAATTCAGTAGAACCTGCACCCGAGGTCCAGCATGACCTCTTTGGTCAACACTTAAGGATTTCGCAACAGCTACGAGCGAATCGCATCTAGTACTTATCGTTTGCTAAACGCTACTATAAACTGCTGTCACGTCCAGTTTTTTGCATACACAGGATACGCCAAGAATGCTAGCTATAGAAGGCTCTGTCCGCCCATCATCTCCAGAGATTAACTCCTTCACATATGTGCCGCCTTGTACTTTGAAGAAAGCTTCTATGCTGTTGCTTTTCTTTTTCTTAAGCCTAACCTCGTAGACCATCTTCTTTCGTACAAGGTCGCTTCTCCTGTGAGCAACACGAATAGGAGTCCTTTGCGCAATCTCCTTTCCTGATAACTCAGCTTCAACTCTCCGAAGTTGATCGATCTCTGTCGGGTCTTCTGTTACAATCATAGCAGAGTACTCCTTGATGTTTTTTGATGCGTTTTCTTTCAGTTTTTGAGATTGTTCCCGGTCTGACATCTTGAGATGACCGACCTTGATACGTTTCTTGGATTCCTTGTTAATCCGTTTCTCTAGAGATAACAAATCAGGAGTCCTAATCTGTGGCTCTGAAATCTCAACAACGAATGGTCTACCATCACCAAGCATGAGAACGTCCACATCCTCTCGTCCAGCCGCGTGGAACTTGAACCGTGTTCCCTTCAAGAACTGTTGTGCGACAGTTCCAACATACTCTGAGATGGAATCAGGATATCGTCTTCCTGTTCCATTGCATTCCTCACAACCCTTGCCTTTGCACTCTTTGCAGTCCCATCTACTCTGTGGAATTCCACGAACTAGCTTTTGATAGCGCCCATATATGAAGACCGGATTGATCTGCATCTTCAACTCGTCTTTGACCATATCATAGAGAAACACAAGATGCGGTCGTTCAAACTCAACATCTTTCTTTATGGCTTCATAGATACTTTTCCCTAGTTCTCTACTGAAGTCTGATTTAACAATCTCAGCATGCAAAAGCGAGAACTTAGCTCTAATCTCGTCTTGCCTCTCATCCAGTATAGGGACCGGAATGGTTCCCACTAGGAAATTGTCAAACTCCACCTCCTTGGCCAATACCACAGCTCGTTGTGATATATCCTGAATCCTGTTGAAAACGGATTGCCCCTCTATTGTACACAGATGGCAGTTACCACCTTTATCGTAGTCAATCCCGTTTTTTTCTGCAATAATCTGTGCTGGTCCGAATTGCCCATGACTGGCCAACAGTCCAATTACCCTCTCACCTCTGTCATGATCCCCCGACTTCAAATCATCATCAGCCATCATCGAAAGGGTCAATTTCAATGAAAATCCTCTATTGCTGTTTGATGTGTCGGTACTCAACCACGCAAACTGTCGACCGAGGCACCTATCACAGAGTGTATACTGCTCGAGCATCTTGATAGATGTATCCAAGAGATTGCTTTGGATAGGTGCTGTCACTTGTCTTGACCTCTCCTAGGCGTTGAATCATTTGCTTCATAAAGCTAGAGGAATGGGTTGATGTACCTTATTGCCTTCAGTCCCAGCAAGAATGTACGCGGATTTGAGAGGAGCTTTCGAATGACTTTTCCTTGAAGATCCATATCTCCTTCCTTTCGTACGGTTTCAAGAAGCCCCATATCCTGAGCATCCCGAACAACCGAGTCTAACCCTTTGTCAGTGAGTGATGTAAGGGCTTTTTGAGCTAAATACATCGTCTGGAGTTCTCGGTAATACATTGACTTGCACAGCTTGTCATATTTTGAAAGCGTCTTGGCTGTCACAACATCCTGCTGGAGAGCACCAGCTACTGACTCTCCTGCTATTCGCGCTGTCAGACCTCCAATTATTATTCCACCACCTGTGGTGGCCTTCACCATTCCTGCAGTATCTCCAACAATGACAAGGCCGTCAGATGACAGTCTAGAAACAGGTTTACCTACAAGTACAATACCTCCCAACCCTCGTACCTTTTCAGCTCCCTTCATGCGTTCGCTGATTATGGGATGATGTTTCAAGGCAGAATCAAGTCTGACTTTTGATTTGCTTCTTGAGGCTAGGCCAACTCGTGCTTTTCCATCTCGAAGAGGAATAATCCATGCGAAGAATCCTGGTGCATACCGGCGTCCATAGAACATCTCGACTAAATCCTCTTCGATATCAACTCCTTTGACCTCATACTGATAGGCTGGAAGTCTACTATGCTTTGAAACTATAGGAAAACCTACGCTCTTTGAGAGTACTGAACGAGCTCCCTCTGCTATCAGACAGACCTTGGTTTCATAGGTCTGCGCTGGCGTTTTGATAAGGCGAGTTTCTGCTTTTGAGCTGGCGATCTCTTTGACTTTGCTCTCTGTGGCAATGTCTACCCCTTTCTTTCTTGCAATTTCCGAGAGCCAAAGGTCAAACCTTTTTCTATCAATGACAATAGCCTCACGTTGCCCTCTTTCGATGAGAATAGAATCTCCCGATGGAGCGAAGATTCGGGCTCCTGATACCAGATTCTGGACCGCTTCATCAGGAGGCTTTAGATTTAGAGACTCCAACCCTGAAGAACTTAGGAGACCTGCACAGTGATCTGGTTCTCCAATCCTCTTATGTTCCTCAAGCACAAGGACATTATCCCCACCTTCTGCTATCCTTGTGGCTGAAAGGAGACCCGCCGGTCCTGCACCAACAATGATAGCGTCATATTCCATGAGAAAACCCCTACTGAATGAGCTTTGGTCACGTTTTTAACTCTCCCCTCTGATGACCCCTCAATCCCAAGTCAGTGTGGAGGCAAATTCAATGGCTGAGAGAACCTTTGAGTATAAGCAGGTGATTGCTGTACGTACAGACCTTGATATGAGCAAAGGCAAAATCGCAGTGCAGGTGGCTCATGGAGCTGTGAGTTCAGCTGAACAGACAAGAGTACTCAAGCAAGATGTATGGAAGGCATGGTTTCGTGAAGGTCAGAAGAAGGTTGCAGTTAAGGTGAGCTCGGAAGAAGAGCTCCTTGAGCTGCGCCGCAATGCCATTAGTCATAGTCTACCCAACGCGCTCATTCGAGATGCTGGAATGACCGAGCTTCCACCCGGAACTGTCACAGTTCTTGGTATCGGCCCCGCCAAGGCTGAAATCATCGATGAAGTGACGGGGGAATTAAAACTCCTATAGGTTGAGAGATTCGATGGATACTCCCCCTGTTGAGAAGTCTCTTGGCATGGAGCTGTACTCCACAGAGTTTCCGGGAATTGGAGGCAAACTGAAGGTCCGGTTTGAGGATTTTGTTGTAGAAGAGATCGCACCCGATTTGAAGGCACTGACCATCCAAGATTGGGCTGAGTTCAAAGAAACTGAACATGCACCTGAGGGAGAGCCCAATAGGTTTGTCACGTTTACCCTACAGAAAATGGGCCTGTCAACTTTGGATGTTGCATACATATTGGCGTCTTCTCTCAAGCTGTCGCGAAATTGGGTGACCTATGCAGGACTCAAGGATAAGCGTGCCATTACTTCTCAAAGTATGAGCATTCCTGCGAAAGCATCAGATTCCTTATCCTCGTTAGTTCTCTCTAGGATAGGCATTCGCGACATTCACTACTCGCGACATCCAGTCCAGATTGGCGACCTTTGGGGCAACAGGTTTACTATTCTTCTTAGAAATATCACAGATGATTGCGATTCAGCCCTTGAGAGAGCACACCAGCTTCAAGGAAGACACCTGTTGAACTATTTTGGAGTACAAAGGTTTGGAATCACAAGACCAATCACTCATCTTGTTGGAAAGGCACTCATTAAACAGGACTACGAAGGGGCCATTCGAATAATGCTTACGACTACAAGCGACTATGAGTCCGAAGAGTTGACTGAAACCAGACTAAAGCTAGCTGAATCTCTCGTACCCACTGATAAGATGATTGAGTCTTTTCCCGAAGACATGGACTATGAAAAGACTGTTATGAATGAGCTCCTGAAGCATCCCGGTGACTTCCAAAGAGCCATGCTGAAGATGCCACCGAGGGTGCTGACACTTCAGGTGCATGCTTACCAGTCGTACCTTTTCAATCGTCTACTAAGCAAGCGTGCAAAATTGGGGATGTCTTTAGAAACTCCACAGGAAGGTGATTTTCTCATCAAACTTGATGAAACCCATTCAGGTCGCGATATGTGGCTTTATGTGACAGACTCCACCATTGAAGAGCGTCAACGCCAAGTAGAAACAAGCCAGTATGGTCTTGCCCTTCCAATTCTAGGATATTCAACACGACTTCCTGAAACCAAGCAGTCTGATAATGTGAGAAACATATTGCACGATGAAGACATTGAATTGACCGACTTCAGAAATCCAAAGATCAAACCATTGGACTCCGCAGGGGGGTTGCATTTAGCATCCATAAGACTCTCAGATTTAGTCGCTTCTTGTACTGATGATGGACTGTCGGTTCGATTCTCTCTAAGGAAAGGCTCCTATGCAACAGTGGTTATGCGGGAGCTTATGAAGAACCATCCAATAAATCGAGTCTAGCCTACCTCCGCCTTGACCTTCTCTGGCTCATTTCTTCCATCCGTTGGTCAAACTCGTCCGAAACTTCCTTTTCTTTTTTAGTTTCTAACTTGTCCTCCTGATATTCAAAAAGAACGGACTCTCTTACTATTGCGGACACTATTGTTCTTAGTTCATCTGTGCTATACTTGATTCTCTCCCTGTCCTCTCCCCGAAGCATCACTATACTTTCTTTCGATCCATCTGGGAGGTATAGACTATTTACGCCCACTTCGCTTGCAGGTGCGATGAACTTCTTGATGATGGTTCTTAGCTTGACTGGGCCCTCAATAATCATTACTTCTCCATATTTCTCCTGCAACTCATCCATAATATCTTCTTCCGCAAGAAGAAGATCATTGCTCTTCTTCTTCACGATAAGGATTAGACGATTCTCTGTTCTCGTTGCTCTCAGGAGCGTGAAACCTTGTAGATTTGGGTGGTCTTTCTCCTTTTCCAGCAACCATTTGCTGAAATCTATGTCAAAAGCTGTAATCTCTCCACGGTCAAGTTTTGCCTGACAACTTGTGCATAACATATCCGATTCAAGATCGAAGTTACATACTGGTAATCGCATCTATCAATCCTCGCCAATCTCGAAGGCTCAGTGAAGACAGCTCTTCGGGCGAGAATCATAAGATATTGTGACTACTTTGTCAACGTGATGTCGATGGTTGACACGTTGAGGTCGCTACCTTTGTCCGTTTGGACTGTTGTAGTACCGATTTCTATGCTCTTCACCGTGAGGTCGGATATAAACCTGTGACGAGTAATTTCAGCAACATCCACGGCTCGACTGATTAGTCTACCTCTCGCCTTGATGACAACCTTCATTGCTCCCTTGTTGAACAAGGTCACACAGGCTAGAACATAAGACATCACATTCTTGTTGCCAACAAGGATGCATTCCATGCTGTCGCTGTCCTGCAGCTTTTCTGATCCACCTTTCTTGCTGCTGGACTTCTTGTCAGTGTTTTCCTCCGTCACCCGAAGTCTCTCCGCCTACAACTGTGGCCATTCACAGGTGTGAAGTGGGCCTCGTCTGATATAGATTTCGTTTCTCAGTTAAATCAAGCTAATCGAGTATTTATTTTGTTTCTTAATCAAAAGTGAACAAGCCTAATGCCAAACCTTTTTCTTTAGTCTATACAGGCTCGGGCGTAGGAAGTAGCGACTCATGTCACAACTAACATTTCTTGGTTCTTGTCGTGAGATAGGACGTTCTGGGTTCTTTATCGAACATAGCGATGAGAGCTTCTTGGTCGATTATGGTGTGAAGTTCACGGAACCTCCATCATTTCCAGACATGATTCCGACCGATGAGCTGCAGGCAGTCGCTCTTACTCATGCCCATCTGGACCATTCAGGAGGTATACCACGAATCCTTGCCAAGAGCGAGGCATCGTTATTCTGTACTCCAGCTACTCGTGATTTGAGTTTGCTATTACTTCGCGACATGTATAAGATTTCAAGGGGTCCTTTGCCTTTCACGCGTAAAGACATTACTCTTGTCAAGCGTCAATGCCAAGCCACTGCATATGAGGAAACAATTCCTCTGGGGCATCACTTTGAGACAACCTTGTTCAATGCAGGGCACATTCCTGGAAGTGCAATGGTTTCAGTAAGGGTAAATGGGAAAAGGATTCTGTTTACTGGAGATTTCAATGCCACGGAGTCCCAGCTGAATCCTGGGGCCAGGAAAAACCTTCCAAAACACGACATTGTTGTGACTGAGAGTACCTATGCACGGCGAATTAATCCTAAACGAGAAGAGATTGAGGAAGGTCTGATTGACTCTGTGATTGAAACCCTGGAACGAGGTGGGACAGTCTTGATCCCGGCTTTTGCAGTGGGCCGAAGTCAGGAGATCATGTGCATTCTTGAGAAGAAAGGGCTCCCACAGAAATATCCCATATATTTGGATGGAATGGCCAGAGGGGTCGATGAGGTTCTTGTGAAGCACCCAGAATACCTCCAAAGCCCTCAAGCATTCCAACGCGCAGTGAAACGGGTACGTGTCATTCATGATAACAGGGATCGCACAAATGCTGTCAAGAAAGGAGGTGTGATTATTTCTCCAGCTGGGATGCTCAAGGGAGGAGCCTCATACCTATACTTCAAGATGGTCCATGATGACCCCAAGAACTCCATTATTCTTGTCAGTTACCAAATACCTGGCACTCCAGGGGCTGAATTGCTCGCGTCACGTAAGGTCACAGTTAGTGGTCGACTCTTCGAAGTAAAAGCTGAAGTTCGCCAACACCATCTTTCATCTCACTCAGACTCGAGGGGTATGTTGGATATGCTATTGAAGATCCCCGGCGAGCCGAAATTCTACTGCATTCATGGCGAGTCAGAATCATGCGATGCATTGGCTGAACGACTTGAGAAGCGGAAACGTGTAGCCCATGTTCCAGAAGTAAACGAATCAGTCGAGATCTAATCCTCTTCAGCACTGGGTCTTGCTTCAATCACTTGACACTTGACCTGTTGGAGTATTTCTTCTGCTTTCTGGGGCTCAACAATGAGTGTATAGAGGTAGCTACGAGTCCGGAGCTTGAGTTTCACGTGGTCCTTGCTTCGTTTGACACGGCACTCCTCTGCATCCTCGGTCATTTCGAGGAATTTGTCGGTATCATAGATTTGTTTTGGCATTGCTAAGCACCATTCAGTCGTTGTTAAGTGGTGGGCCGGACGAGATTCGAACTCGTGACCTTCGCCGTGTGAAGGCGACGTCATAACCGGGCTAGACCACCGGCCCAATTATTGGCCATGCGATCTGTGAACTACTTCTTCTGACGCCTCTTTGGTCTGAGGTCTTTATTCTTGCACTTTCTGCACTTCTTTGCCTTCAATGGATTAGTAGCTCCACAGTATCGGCAAACCGATTTGTACAGTTGGTAGTGCTGTGCTAGCCTACGTTTTTCGATGTCAGCTACTGGCATCTCTAAGACCTCCAATCATAAGGCGAACAGAGTAGATTCTAGTCAGTCCGCTCGGCTTTCCAGCTGTGTTGTGTTTTAAAAGCTTGTGCTCTTTCCACAAATAGTGGTTCTCGGAACCACTCAGAGAGATTCTTTTAAGAGTCTAGCAACATCACTCGGCTTCTCTGCAACCTCCACTCCTGCATCATTTAGCGCCTTGATTTTTGCAGCTGCGGTCCCTGCGCTCCCGCTTATTATGGCACCAGCATGTCCCATTCTTTTTCCAGGTGGAGCCGTCCTGCCTGCTATGAATCCTACAACTGGAAGGTCGTACTCCTTGCTGATGTATGTAGCAGCACGCTCCTCTGCATCTCCACCAATCTCGCCAACAATCACGAGTGCTTTGGTGTTCTTGTCTTCCTTGAACAGTTTTACGCCTTCGATTGTGGTGAGCCCTACGCACGGATCGCCTCCTAGACCAATAGCAGTTGAGATTCCTATGCCGGCATTCGTCATACCCGCCGCGATTTCATAGGTGAGTGTTCCACTCCGAGACATCAGTCCAACTTTCCCATCAGAGAAGACATGTCCGGGCATGATTCCAACCTTCTGTTTTGCCCCGGGCACAATGACTCCTGGAGTATTGGGCCCGATCACTGTGATTCCTTTTTGTTTTGCAGCGTGAATCATCCGAATCTCGTCCTTCACAGGCACATGCTCTGTAATCACTACAACAGGATTGAGACCTGCGGCAATTGCTTCTAGTGCTGCGTCACCTGCAAATGGAGCTGGGATGAATATTATCGAGGCTGTCGCATCCTCTGCCTTGACCGCCTCAGAAATACTATCAAAGACAGGTACGCCATTGACCTCCTGCCCCGACTTACCGGGTGAAGTTCCAGCGACCACCTTTGTGCCGTATTTTAGCATTGAAGCAGTGTGGTATCTCCCCTGGGTTCCAGTGATTCCTTGCACTACAACCCTTGTGTCCTTATCGACTAAAACAGCCATCTACGCAACCTCCTTTACAAGCTCAACCACCTTTGAGGCAGCCTCCTCCATCGTCTTGAGGAAAGGTATTCCAGCTTCCTTTAGAATCTCCTGACCCTCTTCCTCGTTGGTTCCTACCATTCGAATCACCATTGGAGTTGTGATTTCACCTTCATCTCGTGCTGCTAGTATTCCCTTTGCCACTTCGTCGCATCTTGTGATACCTCCCATGATGTTAACAAGAATGGCTTTCACCTTTGGGTACATCAAGGCAATCTCAATGCCTTTCTCTACTCTTTCAGCATCTGCGCCACCCCCGAGGTCGAGAAAGGTACTTGCTTCTCCCCCATAGACCGATACTGCATCAAGGGTGGCCATTGTGAGGCCTGCACCATTGCAGATGCATGCAATGTTTCCATCGAGTTCTACATACGCCATGTCATGCTCAGTAGCCATTCTTTCGCGGTCATTCTGTTCAACTGGTTCGCGTTTCAGTTTCTCAATCATTGCCTTATGTCTGAAAAGTGAGTTGTCATCGATGTTTAATCTCGCATCAGCAGCAAAGAACTTGCCCTCCTTAGTAAGTATTAGTGGATTGATTTCTGTGAGTTCAACATCGTAGGCCTCGACAATATTCCATAGTTTCTGAAAGAAACTTCCTAGTTGACTGATAGCTTTCCCTTTGAATCCCATGGATATTGCCATCTGGCGAGCCTCGTAAGGCTGGAAGCCAAGATTGGGATCGACATACATCTTGACAATCTTTTCTGGGCTTTTCTCAGCGAGTTCCTCGATTGACATTCCACCTGAAGCACTGCCAATCACAACATACTTTCGTTCATTTCTATCAACTGTAATTCCTGCGTAGATCTCTTGTTCCACGTTTAGCTTTTCTTCAACCAACACGGCGCTTACAGGAAGGTCATTGATACGCATTTTTAGAATTTCTTCAGCACGCTTTTCCGCTTCCTGTGGTGTGTCTGCAAACTTCACGCCACCTGCTTTTCCACGTTTACCAGCAAGTACCATCGCTTTCACTGCAACAGGTTTCCCAACCTCAACTGCACGTTCTCTTGCCTCTTTTGGAGTCTTAGCGAGTCCTCCCGGAGGGGTTGGCAGATTAAAGGCACGAAAAATGTCCTTTGCCTCATGTTCAAACAACTTCATTGGGCTATCACCAGTTAGGCCTCATAGTGCTCAAGGTCTGAGCCGCCACGAGTCTACCGACGTAAAAATGTTACCTCATGGACTCTAAAATTGAAAGTAAATCCTCTTCGAGCTTCTCACACTCTGTCCTTGCTCTATGTTTGGAATCCAAAAGCTTCAACAAGATTGAGTTGACATACTCTAGTTCCTCGAGACAATTCTCCACAATTCCTGGCATGTCTTCCTCACAGACGATTTCTTCGATATTCTTTGCTGGTAATTTACTCAGGACACGATTTACAACTCCCTTTGGAATGGTTGTCTTGGCTAGCACAACATTCCTCAGAATCGTCTTCAAATCGCTCTTCTCATCAGCAATAGCCTTCATCACCCTCTTGGCATCTTTCACCGGAACGCCGAGAAATGCAACATCCTTTCCAAGGTCCGTACAGCGTGTTTCCTCCTTATTGCGAACTATGAGTCGATCCGCCTCTAGTTCATCAAACACTTCAAGCCCTCTAAGTGCTTGCATTATCACTCCTGCAGCGTAGGGTTCGGTTTCTCTCTCGTTGAGGGCATACCTTGAGAATTTTATCAGATGTTTGCAGAGCCTGTGTCTTCTAATACCTTGATATTTCCATGACTCGCAAGAGCATGAAACACCTTCTTTGGCTCGTAATGTCGTATAGTGCCAGATCTCTCTGCTTCCACTATGCACAAGGCCCTCTATCTTGTCTGGTCTGACAGAAACGAGTTTCACGCTTTTATCAGGGATCTCTTTGGCTCTTAGAAGGGTGGTCCGAGTAGAACGCAGTGTCAGCAGTCTCTCAACTGCCTGTTTATCTTGAGGTTCTGCCTGACTAATATCTGTCACTAGGCTGCTGCTCCCCCAGAATGTACGATCAATCACTGAGAATGGATCTTCTCCCCTCTCCTCGTTTCCACAAAGTTGGTGTAACACTAAATCCTGAATATTCTCTGTTTCATCCATAATAGTATCTACTTCGCCGCGTCTGGGCTGTAGGTTTCCCTTCGGGTCCTTCTGAAAGTACTTAGCAATCACTCGCAATCTTTCTGATTCATTGTCAACAACAACTATGCCAAACGCCTCATTGTCAATTCCCCTTCTTCCTGCTGCTTCAAGCACATCGCTCAGTTGCCACTCTGAGAGCATGGCGACTGCGTCATCTTGAGAGGTCTCCTCTCCGAACTCCTGCATGAATACGCCCATCAGGAACACAACCGTGGCTCTTAGTCCACTTGCAATAGCAAAACGTGTGGGCATTACCAGGATTGGCAGAAGCCCATCCTCCCAGGCCTCTGAAACTGTTCTTCTCTGTACGGTTGCAACTCCTTCATGAATAAATCCCACCCCTTTCGGTATCACCTTTGCCAGATCGACTGTGGTTTTGCATCGAAGGTATTTTTCTTTGATTTCGTGTGAGAGCAGCCTAAGGTCGTCACGGTATTCCGGAGCCAACTTGAGATCCACGGCCATTGCCATCTTGCCCTTCTCTATTCCAGCGAGTTGCAGCGCGAGCTCCTCACAACTGGGGATGTTTGCACAAAGAATCATCACTTGCCCTTGTCGATGGGTTACAAACTCTGTGAGTCCAGAGAGAGAGTCATCTGAATCTTCAAAGGTCTTCACACTACAAATCAGTTTTACATCCGGTTTCGGATCTCTCACAATTTCAGCATCCAGCCATGTGCCTAGATCATCTACATCATCAAGGGGCGGACAGATTGCCACATATTGGATATCAGCTCGACCCAATAGAGTCACAAGAACTGTTTCAAGACGTGCTCCTATCCCCGGCTGTCCTATCAGGTCAAGTCGATCGACAAGCACGTACGAAACCCCATTCAGAATGTCCGGATTCACCCGTGCAGCGATATCCAGAGCTCTAAAGGTTGAAACTATAACCCTACCAGAGCCTGCTGACGCTCTTGTTGCGGTCCTTCTACGAATAATCTCAGATGCCTCAATACCCAATCGGTAACATTTCTGACTCAATGAACGAAATCGTTTCTCCGCCTGATGGGGATTTGGACATAGGACCAAGGCTCTTGCTCTATGATCTGACGCAATTCGATTAAGAAGGGCAATCTCAGCCACCAAGTGGGCTTCATCATAATCATATGTCACAAGAATCTGGCTCTTTCCTCTCATGATTTCCTGTTGTACCGACACGGACTGGAATCTAGTTAGTGTGGCAAGTCCTTGCCTTCTGAGCAACTCCAACAGACGGGGGGCAACCTGTTGAAGTTCTAATTCCCTTAGAGTGCTCAATTAGACCCATTCCGTCAATTGCGCATACAATGATATGAGGATATAGTATATTATCCTATTAGTTTTGTGTGTGGCTGGCCACTATACCGCTGAGCTGGTCCAAAAATGAGCAGTCTATACTTTGTCTTTTTGCTCGAGAGCATCAAATCAGCCATTGAATGTCTATCTTATCTAGACACATACAAAGCCTCAAAAGCATCCCTCAGAAGCCTATCATATAGCCTAGCTTGAGGTTGAAACCAGTTTCTCAATTGAGGTTTGAATGGTCATGGCATTCGTAGCTACCACTGATTCATCGTTTAAAATCATCCTGAAGAAGGAATTCAAGGTCAAACCTGGATCAACATTCATCTGTGGATTTCATGGTCTGGGCGAAGTAGGATTCCTGAGTACCGCTCACCTGACCCGAACCCTGGAAGCTGAGCGCATTGGGTTTATCAAAAGTGATATGCTTCCGCTCTTCGTTTCTATGGAGAGTGGACGTCTTGTACTACCATTTGAGCTCTACTCGTATGATAAGAAGAAGATGGTCTTCCTTGTACCACGATTTCAACCTCACCAATCTGAACAATGGGGATTCATTGACAAGCTTGCAAGCTGGGTGATTGAAAACAAGTTCAAGGAAACTCTCCTCCTTGGTGGTCTTGATGCCTCGTTCAAAGAAGATGAACAGGATATGCGATGTGTTCCTACTACTGCATACAAAGAAATGCTTGATAAATGGAAAGTTCCACTTCTTGAGGAAGGCCTATTTGTAGCAGGACCTTTAGCATTGTTTCTTGCAGAACTTGAGATGCTTGATGCTCCAGCACTTGGTCTGCTCACTTACGCGACCAGGGGTCGTCCAGATCCTCGTTCTGCAGCGGCCATGCTTGAGAAAATAAATGAAATTTACGGGGTTGGGGCAAATGTCGAACAGCTCTTGGAGGAGTCCCGAGAGATTGAGCGTCTAGAAAAGATGAGAAAATCAATCGAAGACTCGGACCGCTCAACAGACATGTTCGTCTAGCCTAGGCGTCTAAGGAACCAACCTACGTCTACCAAGTTCTTAGCAACAAGTCGGTCTCCGCCTAAGCGTAAAAGCTTGGCTGCATCTACTGATAGGGACGCCATTCCCAGACATTCTCTGTTCTTATTGAGTACAAGCACTCGCTGACCCCTTACAAGTGAGGGATTTAGCTCTAGCACAGACTCTCTTATGATGCTCCTTCCATAGGTAAATGCTTCAGCTGCTTTCTTTGACACGATAATGAAGCTGTGAGTGATTTTAGCCAGTTCGCTCAAGACCTGTAGACCCAGTCTGAACCGTCCTTTTTCCAGAGTCCCGAGCTCTTTTCCAATGAACTGAAAGTCAAGCTCTTCAGAAACCTCAGTCAGTCTGGTCATCCAATCCATTGGGATTGCATAGAAAATAATTGATTTTTCCTTGGCTATCTTGACAGGCACACGATCACCAAGAAGGGCCTTTGTCGTTCCCTCTCCAAATTCGATGTCGATCTGCTCTGTTATGGAGTCCCAGTCCACAGGATCGACAAGTTCAATCCCCATCTGAAGTCCTCCTTCTCTTCATCATCTTGCAGATGAAAAAGCCCTCAGTCCCATGGAGGTGTGGTAGAAACCTCCTAGCAAGCGTTAAGGACTTATTTAGCTGAACGCCATATGGTTCAGAGTATCCGGGTGAGCCAAACTCCGTTGGTATTCTCACCAATTCCATTTCTGGATGCCGTTTCAAGATGTCATCTATGATGTACTCATTCTCCTCCGGAGCAATGGAACATGTTGAATAGACCATTGTTCCTCCCTCTGCGAGAGCATTGACTGCAGCCTCCAGCATCTCATCTTCTCTTGTGGCACAGAATCTGATATCTGCCATGGTCTTGCTGGTCTTTCTTGAGGGATCTAAGGGGATCAGGCCTTCTCCTGAGCATGGTGCATCAAGTAGAATTCTGTCAGGTTTGAAGGGTAGATGATCCAGTTTTCTCGCATCTCCCCGGAGAACGAGAGTATTGGTAGCACCGCAACGGATAATGTTGCTCCGAAGGCTGGTCATCCGCTGCCTGTCCTGTTCAACTGCAACGACCATTCCTGTGTTCTTCATTATCTGGGCAATGTGAGTCGTCTTGCCTCCAGGTGCTGCTGCTAAATCTAGAACTGTTTCACCCGGTTGAGGATCCAGAACATGTACAGCTGTCATAGATGGGACTCCTTGAATATAGTAGAATCCAAGCATGTGCTCAAGAAGTGCACCGGGAGATGAATCACCATAGTCCGCATAGAATCCTTCATCCAACCATGGTATTCTCTCAAGGGCCACTCCTTTGTCCCTGAGTCGATTTGGAATAGTAGTGATTGATATTTTCAGTGTGTTGACTCGAATAGAGGTTCTGATTGGCTGTTCACACGCTTCAATGAACTTCAGTGTTTCCTCTTCACCCCAGAGCGAAATATAACGTTCAATCATGTATTGGAGATAGCCATGCTCTCTGGCCAGTTGCTTGGCCCTTTCCCTTAGTTCCTTATTCGACACTCTCGTATCTCCAATAATCGATCTAATTATTCGCCAATATCCTCGTTCCAAAGGATTGGATTCTCTTTGATGAACTTCTCCATCATCCTGATACACTCAGGGTCATCCAGAACCACTACTTCGACCCCTCTGCTACGAACGTACTGTTCAGGTCCTTGGAATGTCTTATTCTCACCCACAATGACTTTTGGAATGCCGTAGAGAAGCACTGCTCCGCTGCACATATCACATGGCGAGAGGGTCGAAAACAGTACCGACCTTTTGTAGTCCTTTGCAGTCAGCCTCCCCGCATTTTCCAGACAGTCCATCTCTGCATGAAGGACCGCGCTACCTTTCTGTATACGTTGGTTATGGCCCCTCCCAACAATCTTGTCATCGATTACAAGAACCGAGCCAATGGGAACCCCACCATCTGCAAGACCTTTCTTGGCTTCATCTATTGCCTCTGCCATGAATTTCCTCATTCTTTCATTATCCATACTATCACTTCATTCATAATTTTCAAGGGCTTTCTTGAGCGCTGTTGTTTCCGG
>RDNZ01000041.1 GCA_011364905.1 Candidatus Thorarchaeota archaeon | reverse complement strand
TTCTAGCTACCTTCGGTACCAATTCTTCCAGTGCATCAATCACAGTATTTCCAGTCACAAAGACCTTTCCCCATACGTTCTCACCCTTGAGAATCTCAGCCGACCTCTCCGTTGGTGCAAAGAGAAACTCAGAAACGTGGTCTGTGAGTCTGCGATTGTGCTCCTCCGGCATCCGGATGTCGTAACTCCTTAATCCAGCCTCTATGTGTCCTACCGGAATATGTAGCTTGACCGCAGCCAGTGCTGCTGATAACACGGCGTTGGTGTCCCCCTCCACGAGGACGATATCTGGTTGCTCTCGAAGCAACTCCTTTTCGATGCCCACTAGAGCTTTTGCAGTCTGTTCCGACTGTGACCCTGAACCTATGTTGAGATTGGTATCGGGATCTTTCAAGTCCAATTCATGAAAGAACATACGACTCATATTATCTGAGTAATGCTGCCCTGTATGGAGCAGGAAAAGGTCAATCTGCCTTCGTTCGCACTCATGAATGACCGGGGCCATCTTGATTATCTCCGGTCTGGTTCCAACAACAAAGAACGGTCTCAATTGAGTCATCGATTATTAGAGATTTTCAGTGTCACATAAGGATAACGTATCGCTTCGTTGTGTGGTTGCGTTTTCATTCAGAAACCAAGAGGTTAGTTCTCTCTCATCTAAAGCGATATCGAATATGCTGGTTGACTGAAAGGATATTTCCGGACTTACAAATTCAGACATAGAATGCAAGTCCGTTATAGCTTTGTTTATTAAACATCTAATTTTTCAAATGCGCATAGACACAAACCGCATGCATTGTTACTAACCGTGGTAAGACTTGAGGTATGAATCGCATGAAGACCGTTATTATCCCTACATTGAATGAAGCTGAGAATATCGGTATTCTAATACCATTAATCATCCAATACCTCGGTCAAGATGATGTTCAGATTTTCATTGTAGATGATAACAGCAGCGACGGAACACACTCAGTGGTGCGTGATCTGCAATCAAAGTACGACGGAGTCAAACTCTTCATAAGAACAAAAGAGCGCGGCCTTAGCAGTGCGATTCGCTATGGCGCAAGGCATGTGATTGATGGTCCTGTCGTTGTCATGGATGCTGATCTATCTCATCATCCGCGCTATTTGAACTCGATTTTGGAGCAGTTGGCGAATGGATATGATGTGGTCGTTGGTTCTCGTTACATTGATGGCGGTGGTTGCGAGGGATGGCCCGGTCGTCGTATTGCCATAAGTAGAATTGCGACAATGATTGGCAGATTACTATTGAGGCTTAGAATTCGTGATCCAATGAGTGGTTTTGTTGGTGTGAAGTCGAAAGACATTCTGACAGACGGATTCTCAGACGCGGACTACAAATTCCTTGTTGAGATTCTAGCAAGACACAGAAACCTCAGAGTAGCTGAGGTCCCCATAGTATTCAGAGACCGTACGCATGGCAAAAGCAAACTAGGCGCTAAGACTATTCTGTTGTATCTTGCGCTCATCATGAAACTAGTTGTAGTTTGATAATACTCGCTTCTTCTCAAGGGTATTGATTTGGTCGATGTTTGCTAAAATGTAGAACCTAGATTCTTCCGAAGAAGTGCTTGTCACTCAGAAGAAAAAGTGTTCTATCAAAAACGAGCTATTTGTATCGGCAAGTTTTATCAATTTACACGACACAGCGGCACCTTGGAGATTACAATTGTCTCACGGTAGGAAAGGTTCACTGCGTCTAGTAGTTTTCGTGGAGCATTTCCCTCCCTATCTAGGTTCTGACCGTAGTGTATTCGAGCTCTGCACTGAAGCAGCACGGAGTGGAAATAAGGTCCACTTTGTTGCTACCCAGCCATTACGATACCTGCTTGGAGGTAGACCACGCGACTGGAGTTACAAAAAGAATTGGAAGACTCCCCCTCCTGAGATACATCCCAATATTAGTCACCGATATTTATTGGTAGGAAAGTTGCTTGAGAAACTGTGGTCGCTGAGCTGGCCGCTTGCCTATCTACTTACAATAATCCTGTTCACGCAAAAATCTATTCGGGAACTTCGATCATTCTCTCCTGATGTCGTAGTTGTTTCTCATGCCTCGCCAATTGTTGGACTAGTGTCAGTTCTGACTTCCAAGCTGTGTCGAAAACCAATCTTGATGATGTGCCCTGACTGGATGGCTGCATATGCTGCCGAATTACGAAATCAGACCATCCACGATTTAGGCCCTTCTCTCATAAACACCCTGGAACTCTCTCTAATAAAACAATGCAATAGGTCTGTCATGGTGACTGAATTTCTACAGAGAGTTCTGTCGAACTATGGTGTTTCGCTGAAGAAAAGTGAGGTTATTCCTAACGGAGTCAACACGACTATTTTTTCACCAAACAAAGATGTAGAAAGCACCAGAAGGAAATATGATCTGGTTGACAATACTGTGGTACTATTCGCTGGCCACCTTGACGCTTGGACAGGTATTGAAGTTCTATCACTGTTGTCTGAAGAGCTTGCGAAGGAAGTCCCTGATGCAAGAATAGTCTTGGTCGGTGCTGGAGATGCTGTTCAACGGCTTCAAGACACACTCCGCGAAAGAAACCTCCAACATGTTCTACATTATGTTGGGCAAAAACCCTTCTCTGAAATGCCTGAGCACATTGCTCTTGCAGACGTAGCAATCTGCATTTTTCCCAGCACCCTTGTATCCCATGCAGCATCTCCTCTGAAATTGTTTGAATATATGTCAACAGAGGTGGCGATTGTTGCGACTAGAGTCGCTGGCACAGCTGAGGTGCTCACCCCGAAAGCTGCACTATTGGTGAATCCCAGAAACAAAGAAGATATTTGCTCTGCAGTTGTCAGATTGTGCAAGAACCCTGGCCTTAGAAAGGAGCTGGCCAAGGAAGCCCGCCGTCTTTGTGTTGAGCACTATTCATGGGAAAGCTTGTCTGTTTCGTTTATCCGTGCATGCAACGCTGCAATGAATACGTAGTCGAAGTATTGCTTCCTATTACGTCGTGATTTATACTCTAAGCAGAAGGAAAGAGATAAGTGAGAACTGCGCCGCGGGCTCATTATGACGCAAGAATCAGGAATCCGCACTATTAAGACAAAGTTCGATGGCCCACTTCTGATTGAACCTGTGGTTCATGAAGACTTCAGAGGTTATTTCAAGGAAACTTTCAGACAGAACATCTACAAAGAGCTGGGAATCGACACAGATTTTGTACAGGACAACATCTCTTGGTCATATCGTAATGTCTTACGGGGAATGCATTATGACCATGAGGTTGCCAAACTTGTCCAGGTTGTCAAGGGTCGTACCTATCATGTAATCGTTGATATGCGTGAAGATTCGTCAACCTATAAGCAGTGGCAATCTTTTATCCTCTCGGACTCAAACCATCGTCAAATCTTCGTTCCCAAAGGGTTTGCAAATGGATTTCTAGTGTTGAGCGATGTAGCATTCGTAAGTTACAAACAAGGCACTTACTGGAGCGCGGAGGGCGACCACACACTTCTATGGAATGATCCTACTGTTGGAATCAAATGGCCTATAACAAATCCCATTCTCTCAGAAAAGGATGGGATGCAATTCGCATAGGAGATACAAACGGAAAACTTACTTTACACGAATCGTGAAACAACGTAACAATGCAGAGATAACTTGCTTTGAAGAATAGATTGTCACTTTGCAAAATGTCTTTGATAAGGAGAACTCCGGGTTGAGCAGACGCATGTTTTTCAAAAGCCTCAATCTAAGAGAAAATCGAACGGATGCACTTATGCTCAGTCTTAGAGTGATCTTTGCATGCATTCTTGCTCCATTGACAAGTTGGACCTACGATGTGTATGTGTTTTATACCGCTGCAACCGGTGTTCTTTATGGCGAGGGTCTCTACGGAACGAATGTCTACGGTTATCCTCCACTTTGGGCGTTTGTCTTCATTCCGCTGTTTTATGTTGTATCATCAATCAGCGGCCCCATGAGCTTGGCAAGACTTGATCTGCAATTATCAGATATTGCTGCATCAACAGGGATGGTAAATGCATATGTTACATCTCCTGTCTTCAATATAGTCCTTAAGCTGCCTTTACTTATAGCTGATATTGCAGTTGCCCTTTACCTAAGAAAAATCGTTCGTGAGATTAAAGGACCAAGGGCTGGAACATATGTACTCTTTCTATGGTGCCTAAATCCCTCCACGTTCGTTACATCATTCGTTCAGGGTCAGTTTGACCTTCTCGTTGGAATATCGTTGGTTCTGAGCGTAATCGCATTGTACCGACGAGACTACTTCTTTTCAGGCATATGGATAGCAATTGGAACTCTATTGAAGATTATACCCGTGATGCTGATACCCCTGTATCTATTATTTATTATAGCTCGAGAACTGCCTGAAGAACTAGAAGGATCACTCGTATCCCGATTGAAACAAGGATTTCAAAAGATATTTCGTCCTATAGTTGGGTTCATTATTGGCGGATGCCTTATTGCCCTGCTCTTCATATTTCCACTTTTTCATCTCTTTTTCATACTGAGATATCGATTTGAAACGGCATACACTGGAGGGTTGAGTGTGTGGTCTATCCTTCGATTCCCCGCTTTACCCGGCAGCATAGAAGGAAGTATCAGTTTTTCTTCTTCTATATCTTATATACTGATAGGATTTGCAGTCGTCTTAATAGTCCTAATCGGACTATATGCGATCCGCTCGCGGTCCTCTCTTGACTTTGCTAGAATCATTTCACTTCAAACCACAGCGATTGCAGTTCTTCTTCTGTCATTCCCGCTTGTCCAACCACAATACATCTGCTGGTTGATCCCATCAGCAATTCTCACGACAGGTGTGAGCGGACGACTTGGCTCGCGGACAATCCTCCTGTCTTGTTTTGCGACTTTATTCATAATCAGCTTGCTTTCGATAGCTGCCTTTTTCTACCCAGCAGCTCTTTTTACAGGTTTGGTAAGCGTGGATCAACTCAACTCATGGAATTTCATGTATTGGAGTGGTCCTCTTTCAGCTCTTCGAGAATACCTGCTTTTCGTTGGTGGGTTTGGGGGATTCTTATTCCTAGTACTACTTCTGATTCCAGACAATTCTTTCACTCGAAAATACTCATTCGTCAGAAAGTTTCTGGCTGAATCCGGGCAGACAGGAGTCAAAATTGAATTACCAACGAAGCAGGGAAAAAGCATTACAACCAGGAAAGTGAAACCATTTCACATCTATACCATTATGGTAGTGCTGCTGGTAGTCCTTGGTCAAGTGATTGCTTCACCTCAGTACAATCTTGTCAACACCCCAACAGCAAGTGTGGACTCATACAATTATAACTCAATTTCAAACACACTAAATATGACCTATGACTTGAGTTCCGGAGCATACATGAATGAGATTAATGTGATTATGTGTTCAGTCAGTCAGCAAGGACTCTCGCAGTCAATCTACATTTACTACGATGATGCGCATTCATCTATAGGTTCAAGACGATCAGGAATTCTTTCATTTGGTGACCATCTTGGTGCCGATCTCCAGCGTGCGGGATTCGATTCAAGCATTGCCTATGTTGATGCTAGAGGTCTTCGAGATGTTTTTCTGACTCTAGAGCCTGCAATCGTAATTGCCATCAGTGGGGTTTTCCCCGATACAGTGCTTACTAACACAACTGATTTAGTGGGACCATGGTTGAGGTCTGGTGGGATTCTCTTTTGGGCAGGAGCAACCATTGGCTATTATTCATCAAGTGCGGATCAGGCATCAGTAGCTCGACTTGGCCCCTTACGACAGGAGTCTATTCTTGGTTTTGTTGCGTCTTCGAATTATTCTCGCATTCCTATAAGCGCGGAATCCGACACAACTCTTTCATCAGCCCTGTCATTGCGGTATAATCAAATACAGTGGGGCTATAGTTTGGCAGCTTTACAGCAGCATAATGCCACGATTCTTGGGAAGGTTGGGTATGTCAACGAAACTGATCAACGCTGTTCCATTGCGAGCATAGGGGTTGGGAGTGGATATGCTGTCCTCTTTGGTGGTGGAATAACCAACAGTTTTTCAGTCTCCGCTGAAGATGCCATGAGCACCGACATTTCTAGAATCTTGATTACACGCGTCATGTATCTAAACAGCAACGTTTCCTATGAACATGTCATGCTCGAAGCTGGTGCACACTACACTGGTAGTATGTCTGTTCAGACGAATTCTCAAAGTTCTGATATCTATGTGACAGTCGTCGTCTTTCAGGACGTGCCACTTCAAAGGTATTTATTGGCGGAACACTGGACTAGTTCCAGTTCGTGAGAGGAGTAGAATGTATCATGTCTTATGAACTGGAATCCCAAGTTGGCGAAAACGCGGGTCGGACTCGATTCCTGTTTGTCCTCTTTGGAACAGGAATTCCAAGTCTTGCAATAGCTGGCTTCTATCTTCTCCTTGCCTCCATAATGACCCAGCTTGAGTATGGTATGATGAGCTACTATATTGCGTCAGCATTAACAGCAAGTAATGTTGTCCTCATTGGTCTAGATCGAGTCATCCCATCAATTCTTCCCAAGACTCCCAGCAGGGAGTTGGTTCGTAGTGCCTCCGTGGTCATTCTCAGTCTTGGCTTACTTGCAGCACTAATACTCTCAATAATCATCAGTCCTTTTGCCGCATTGATTGTTATTCCAGAAGCTACATTTCTGCTGGGTCAAAGTATTCTGCTTGGTGAGAATGCATACAGTAAATATTTCTGGTTCCGATTGTCCTTCCGATTTCTTCAGATCGGACTTTCAATCACGTTCTATCTGTTCTATGGTCTGACCGGTCTTTTTGTTGGATACTTCATTGGGCTTGCAGGTCCAATAATAATCACAGGGCGCCATGTCCTATCAACGACATCATCGGTAAAGGATTCTATTGAAACTCATTCTGGATTCATTTCAAGATCATATTTCTTCAATCTCACTGCAATTGCTAGTGGCTACTTGGACAAAGTAGTAGTTGGAGTCTGGTATGGTTTCGTGATTCTCAGCAGCTATGCGCTTTCATATCAGCTATTCTGGCTTTTGGAAATACTCCCTACCGGTCTGCTTCTCTATTTACTTCCAGAACGGTCACGAGGAAACGAACAAAGAGAAACAAGGATTCTCGGTCTTCTTTTCGCTGTACTTCTTGCTGCTGCAGGCTATCTGCTCTTTCCCATGGTGGTCACTCTGATACTCCCCTCCTATTCGAGTATTACTCCTCTTGTACAGGTTCTTTGTCTCGCGACCATTCCTTCATCCATCGCGTCAATGCTCATCGCTGACCTTTTCGCTCAAGAGAGAGCAGGAGCAGCAGCTGTTGCCAACCTCGCAGGCTCATCTAGCCACATTACCCTACTCCTTGTGTTAGGCGTGTTCGGTCTAGTTGGCCTTGGGCTTGCAGTCCTGACAGCAAAGGTCTTGCTCGTAGTTTCATTGCTTGTGACACGACTAATCATCAGTCGGCATATTGTAACAGAATAAGTGACTCAGAGCGTTGGGCAGATATAAGTAGCCCTCCATATGTTGATGGTCTTCTTGATATCATCTCAATTCCTCTCCTCAAAACAAACTACTCCCCCTCCTTTTTGAAAAACGCTGAAACAATGTCGCAATACACTTATTGCCACTGGCATTCCAACTCATCAGGATTTGAGCATGATCGATGAGAGGAGAGAGCGCATAATCTCAGTTGTTGTTGTAAACTACAATGGCACAGATCACTTGAGGAAATGTCTCTCAGGACTAGTCAATCAGACTTACGAACCTCTTGAAATCGTAGTGGTCGATAATTACTCAGACCCGCCTCCCTATTCCGTTATGAAGGACTATCCTCAAATCCGGCTCGTTCGTGCCAAGAAAAACTACGGCTACGGGGGCGCGTGCAACCTCGGTATGAAAAAGACATCTGGTGAACTCGTTGTGTTTCTCAACAATGATACATTTGCTCCTCCCGAGTGGCTTGAAACAATGGCTGCGACTATGAGAGAACATTCTGATGCGGCAATTGTTGGATGCAAGGTCATCCAAATGGGTAACAAGCTGATCGATTCAGCTGGAGCGATTATCGAATATCCATCCGGTGTGTCCTATGCTCGAGGATACTTAGAGCAGGATGTTGGAAACTACAACGAAACGACAGAGATCGCAGCAATTGGGGGAGCTGCCTTCATGGTCCGCCGCGATGTATACAAGTTGATTAGAGGATTTGATTCAAGTTTCTTTCTGTATTATGATGAGATTCATCTCTGCTGGACGGCTCGACTTGCAGGATACAAGGTCATCTATACACCAAATGCGATTATTATGCACTTCGGCTCCTATGGACTTGGCAAAAGGTCTCCTGAGAAGATACGATACGAAGAACGTAACCGTACACTTGCAATGATTGCTCTTTTGAAACCACGAAATCTGCTTACATTCCTTGCGTTTGAATTTGCTGACACTATGCTGGTGCTGCTCGGCATAATGGTCTATAGAAAGTATGCAGACTTTGGGCTCGCCAAATTGAAGGGTATACTTCAGTCAGTTCCACGTTTGAGTCATGCCTATAGAGAAAGAAAGCGTATTCAACATCTGAGAAAAGTTACAGATGACGAGATTTTCCATCTACATAAAAGACAGACCTTATTCTCATCCGCAATGCGCTACTTAAAAACAGCCTCCTCACAGAGTGGTGCTCTTTTTGCTCGCGATGGGTATGGTTCGATTGATGACAGGTAGTTTCAAGTCTTCCACTTGGTTCGCACAGTTGTTTATACCTCTACATAAATAAGAGAAAGGCTTCCAGTCCCCCGATTGAGAGCCAATCTCAAGGAAGTTGGAAGTTGACTACGATTGTGACGGGTGGCACAGGCAATTTGGCACGAGTTCTGCGTGGGATGTTTCCTGATTTTGTATATCTCTCGAAGAATGAAATGAATGTGACCAACGTAGATAACGTGGCAAGGATCTTTTCAGAGTACAGACCTACGACTTGCATACATCTTGCAGCGAATACAGATGTTGCTGGTTGCGAAAAGGACCATCGGATGGCTTATGCCGTAAACACTCTTGGATGCAGACATGTTGCTGATGCCTGCATTCAGCACTCCACATATCTGGTCTATTCATCCACAGACTATGTATTCGATGGCGAACAGGGATTATACAGCGAAGACGACCCGCCAAATCCCATTAACTACTACGGCTTGTGTAAACTACTGGGCGAGTTTGAGGTACGTAGAGTTCCCAAACATCTTATTGTCCGGGGAACGATGAAGCAGGATGAGGGTTGGAAGCACCCCAAGGTTCCAGATGACATGTACCAAAGCCTATTACTCTACTCTCAGTTTGCCAAGATTCTTGCCTCGTTGCTACAACGACATGTGACTGGATTGGTCAATGTGGGATATGAAAAGTATAATCTCTTTGAATATGCAAAGAGAAGGCGTCCTGACATAGAACCAATCAAAAGGGATGATATTACTTCTGTAAGACTACCAAGAGACTGCTCACTGGATGTTACAAAACTACGATCTATAGTCGATCTCGATTCAATTCTAGGATTGACAGACACACAGAGCCAATGGAGATGAAAGCAAAATGGTTGTGCTGATAACAGGCGGTTGCGGATACTTGGGGGCTGAGCTGATAAGAGAACTTCCGGAGCAAAAAGAGTTCCACGGCGAAACTATACGAATCATGGACAACATGTTCAGAGATCGGTTTGTCAGCCTTTTCGACTTGCCATCTCAAACAAGGTATGAACTCGTATATGGGGACGTGAGTGACAAGGATAAAGTTCGTCTTGCAATGAAGGATGTGAGTCATGTATTCTCGTTATCTGATATCACAAATGCCCCTCTCTCATTTGAGCGAAAAGACTTGACATATCAAACGAACTACGAGGGGGCCCTGAATGTCTATAAAGCGGCAGTCGATGCTGGCGTTGAAAGGTACGTCTACACTTCCACAGCATCAGTATATGGATTGACATCTAGCATCGTGGATGAAACATACGAATGCGACCCTAAGAGTCCGTATGGCGAGTACAAACTAAAGGCCGAAACGGAGATGCAAAAGCTCTCACGTGATTCGGGTTTCAGCTGGACGGGACTTCGTCTTGGTACGGTTGTGGGTCAGACTGTAGGGATGCGTTTTGATACAGTCATTGACAAGTTCACCTTTTACGCTTCGATAGGTCATCCTCTAACTGTATGGGAAACAGCTCTTCACGAAGCTCGTCCTTATGTTGAGGTTCGTGATGTAACACGGGCCTACATCTTCTCTGAACAAAGTAAAAGGATGAACGGAGAGGTATACAATGTGGTCGCAGAAAATCTCAATATGAGTGATGTAATCGAAAGGATAAGAAATCACTTCCCTGATGTTGTGGTGGAGGTATCTCCAGCACCCGACCTAAATCAAGCGAGTTATGTCCTATCTTCTGACAAGATAGGAAAGGTTGGATTTGAGTTCAAGTATACAATTGATGATGGCATCAAAAATCTTGCTCAGAAACTCTCTGGTTTGACTCCTCTCAAGCAATAAACTGTTCATTTTGTTTGTTTCTTCTGAGCAATGAAGTTTGCCGACCTAAGGAGCGTTGGGAATGTGCCTGCATCGGACCAGAATCCATCCAGAACATGCGCCTTGCATCTCTTGTTGCGAACATAATAGTTGTTCACATCAGTAATCTCTAGCTCATTTCGTCCAGAATATCCCACGTTCTTTTGAACCCAATCGATCACATCGTAAATATCAGCTGGATAGAAGTATAGTCCAGTGACTACCTTATTTGACTTGGGTTGCTTTGGTTTTTCCTCTATTCCAATCACTGAACCATCAGGAGCAAGCTCTGCAACACCAAAACGATGAGGTTCTTCGCTCTCTGTGAGAAAAAGGCGACATGTGTCTATGTCCTTCTCAAAGATCTCGAGATACGGTGAGATATCGTTTTCAAAAATATTGTCCCCAAGTATAACAACAACTGGTTCACCGGCACTGAAGTCTTTGGTCAACTTCAGCGCTTCTGCAATTCCGCCGGGTCTGTCTTGGTGAACATATGATAGCCTAGCACCCATGCTTGAACCACTTCCGCAAATCTTCACAATATCGCCAACACCATTGCCACCAATCACCATCTGGATTTCGGTTATGCCTATGTTGACCAGCATTTTGAGTGGTTTGAAAATCATAGGTTCGTCGTAAACAGGTAAAAGGTGTTTATTCGTCACCAGCGTCAAAGGGCTTAGGCGCGTTCCAGAACCACCAGCAAGGACAATTCCTTTCATAACGAACACTCCAGTCGGAACAGGTCAAGCAAGTCGTTCATAAGGCTTTCTTAGTATCAGGGTCGGTATTCTCTATTTCACTCAATTACATGTAGTACTTCATACTCACTTTTGCTTCATTCAACCTGCTACGTTTTTGAGGGGCACACCCAAGGGGACCGTATATCCTATTGACTACTACCTAAAGTACGGATATCCTGCTGTGCTTTGTTCTGAAGATTGTTTCGTTCAATCCTAGTGTCGTTTGTTCTTTCCCTATCCAACTCGCGAGAAAGAGCTACAAAAGTAATCAATAACACCGAACCGATAGCGGGGATGAAAAAGAAGTACAGGGGTTGAAGAATTCCGACATGAGTTGTATACATGTAATCCACCTGATATGATGCCTCAGCTTGCTGAAGCGGGAAAATCGTTAGGTTGAGTAAGGTCACCAATCCATCTCCGGTTGGCGAGCCAGCGTTAGAAAAGGCGTATCTCTTCTCTATTGATGAGATATTGGTATATACACTCGTCCTTGGGATGATGCTTCCATCAATTGATCCCCCATTACTGTCATTTCCTTTGAACGTGAGTGACATCTCCGCCAGATGCCCAAATGCCCAGTCCCAAGAAGCTGCTATCCTCGTAACGAAGTCAATCGAGTCATCAAAAACAATGCTTACATTTTGAGTATAGCTGAAGCTGATATCATCCAAGAACGAACTATTGACTATGCTCCGGGTATCGAACCTGAATTGAGCACCATTTTCATCAGACGTCACATTCATCGATAGATCGCTTGCATTCACGCTTGAATTCTTGATATTGAAATGCATCGACCAATCATTCATTGAATCGAAGTTGTCTTCCCAGTATCTTGTTTCTCTGATTCCCACACTGGAAAAGTTATCACTGCCATAATTTGGAAAGATCAGAAGAAGACCGATTATCACGATATAACCTAGTCGACGATCCCGCAAAAGAAGGAAGAATGGTATTGACCAGAGCAAGTACCATCCGAAGAAAAAGAGCCTTGATAGCACGATTACCAAGAGAGCAGTTGACCCAATCAGTAGTAAGAGTGTTTCTTTCGCCTTGTTTCTTAATACGCCATCTGCTCTATCACGGCGAACATTGGCAATGATGGCCAGACCCACGCACATGCTCACAAATCCTCTGACTATTCCGATGTCAATAGGAAACCGCCAATCTGCCATTGTTGAAAATGGGAGCAGAGAAAATAGACCAGCGAACCCTCCCACCAAGACTAGAATAAGACCAATCGCGCTTCCCGCAGAGTAGTAAATCCTCATTTTCGCATTGGGAGTGTCTTGACTTAGTAGCCGCAAGAAATAGATGACAGCAAGCACTGTAGTCAACGCAATTGCTAATGATACCACAACTGCTGCGGGAGGGAGTGTTTGCAGGAATCCTATGATGGGATCCAAGACACCTGATGGTGAAGGCTGTTGAAGGGGGCCGGTCGCATTATTCAGTTCCAACAACCAAGCAGGCAACAACAGAGGGAGATAGCTCAACAATCCTGCAAGACAGATACTCAGGGTGTAGGTTATTCTGTTTCTCCATCCTTTGATGGCATAGATGAAGATGGGGGCGACAATGGCAGGATAAATCTTGGTAGCTATTGATAAGCCTAGTAATGCTCCACTTTCCTTATACCTATTCTCAATGAATAGCCACAAGGCTAGAAGCAGAAGTAGATTTGGCAGTGGTTCAAAGTGAGCATTCCAACCAGACTCGAAAATCGATAAGGGAAGGAGTGCATAAGCTATTACAGCTGTTGAAGCACCTTTTACTCCCACGAATCTCCGCGCCAACTTCCAGAGTACAACGATGACTCCCGCATCCATTAAGATTGAAAACATCCTGAATCCATCAACTGTTGGTAAGAAGGCAGTGACAGCATAAATGACATAGGCAAAGACGGGAGGATATGGGAAATAAAAGTCAACATACGGGGTGTAGCCTGAATGCATGAGTCTGCCAAAATCAACGTACCAACCGGGGTCCAGAGAAATGTAATCAGTTATCCCCAAAAAGACACAACGGAATATGACCGCAAGCACAATCAAAGCAAGAAGATGAACTTTCCTGCTGATCAGGGCCGTGTCCGTGAGCCTTTCGCGTCGAATTAGCAATGTAAGAAGACCGGTATAACTAGCTATCCAGATGAGCACCAACACAAAGAAGGGGTACATTGCGGTTCCATAGAGTCGTAGAAGGACTACAAGTAGAAAATTAAGAATCACCAGTAGACATAGTATACCATCAAACCAAGACTTGTTTTTTCCAGACTCGATGAAGCTCTTACCGTCTAGCATATTCATCCTCCAGGGATTCTGCGATTAGTTTGAACCTTTGGATTGGCATTGCACTGACAGTAGGAACTTCTGAAACTCATTTCATTCTCCCACCATTTACACGACTTTCTCTCTTGTTTTTCAATTGTCTACAGAATGAAGATGTCATTTTGTGCCGAGTCTTGTTGGATGCAACGTGATTATTATTCTTATCATTCTTGTTTTACCGGGAAGGCATGCGGTTTGTACTTGTCACGATATAATTGTGTTCTTACCTGAATGCATTCGCTTCCCCAAATGTCTCAGCACTGATATTTCAGAGGAGGTCTTTTACGTGAAATAAGCCGGTAACGTTGGTTCGCCCAGGCATCATTTTCACACCTGAGGTGAATACGATGTCTTTGTCCTTGCTGATAAAGCCCTGGTCATATAGCATCCTTGTTGACTCTCTTACTATGTCATCGACGCTCTCCAATTCCTGCTCATGTCTGATTGGATGGACCCCCCAAAGCATGCGGAGCCTGCGAGATACTCTTGCATCAGGTGTGACAGCAAAGATGTGTGTTGGTGGTCTGAACTTGGATATCCATCTGGCCGTGTATCCTGTCCGAGTGGCTGATATTATGCCATCAATCTTGTCGGGAATCAGTGTGACTGCATTGTATGTCATGTTGCCAATTATCTCAACAATCATTTTTCTGGGAGAAGTAATATCCCAAGGGTCTATTCTTCCAATTGTCTGCTCGGTCCGTTTGATGATTCGTTCCATCATTTGCACAGTATCGACTGGATATTTTCCAACAGCAGTTTCTCCGCTCAGCATGACTGCATCTGCTCGTTCCATGATAGCATTTGCCACATCGCTGACTTCAGCACGGGTCGGTATCAACTCCTCCGTCATCGACTCCAACATATGAGTCGCCACAATTACCGGCTTTGCCCAGATGTTCGTCTTTCTGATGAGCTCTCTCTGAAGGATTGGAACCTCCTCAATTGGCACTTCTATGCCAAGATCCCCTCTGGCAACCATCACGCCATCTGATTCCTTGAGGATTTCATCGAAGTTCTTAATCGCAAGTCCGTGCTCAATCTTACTGATGATCCATGCGTCGGCAGGGCCATTTGATGTGATCACCTCTCTCAGCCTGCGCACATCATCACAAGATGTGACAAAGGAGAGTGCGATGAAATCAGGTTCAAGTTTAGCTGCTAGGTCTAGATCCTTAAGGTCCTCCTCTGTTGGAACATCGCTAGAGAGTTTGATACCAGGTATATTGACACCCTTCCGGCTTGAGATAGGTCCTCCATGGGTGACCTCTGTGACAACCTCGGTCTTCTGTACTTCCTTGACCTTCAGTCTGACAATGCCATCATTCACTGCAATGACGTCGCCTCTCTTGACATCTTTGGGAAGATCCTCATAGGAAACAGACACACGGCTCGCGTCGCCAACAAACTCCTCAGTAGAGAGGACTAGCTCGTCCCCCGTGATTAGATCAACCGGTGCCTTGAGCTCTCCGAGACGAATCTTTGGGCCCTGGAGATCAAACATAATGGGGAGCGTGTCATCGATTGAACGAATTATATCGAATGTCTTCCTAGCTGTCTCATGGTCTTCATGAGACATGTTGAGCCTAGCGACATCCATACCTGCTTCTACCATCTTTTCAAGAACATCTTTTGAGCTAGATGCAGGTCCAATTGTGCACACGATTTTTGATTTTGTTTCAAAAAAGACCATTCAGCTTACTCTCATGATGTTCGCATTGCATCCAATGTAATAGAGATTGTCATAGCGATGTTAGATACATGCATCATGACTCTTTGAAACCATTGACCTGAATTCCTAAAAACCGGATGTCGTCAGAATATTATGCCACGGAGAGATTTCTGATATGAAATAGAGTGGAACTCAAAAGGCTCTTATCTTCTTCACTCCTCTGGAGAGTTGTTTACAATGACTGACTCAGTTCTTGGGACTCAACAATCACTCATGTTTCGCATAACGGCCTCCTTTGTTCTGATGATGCTTCTGATTTCCACTGTCAACTGTAGCATCCAACTCTATCAAAGAAACAATACAATCTCTGCTCAAACATCTCATGGCGCGTCATTACAAGAAACAACGATATCTCCCAAATCTACATACGATACCAAGTCATTGGCAACCGATTTCACAACCCTTGACTATACTGTAACGAACTCGCCTTGGTCTTTTGAGGGTTATACACTGTTCAATCTCGTTGAAACAGACAGTAACAACAATACCTTGGTAATCATGGACATGAATGGGACTGTTGTGGCTCAGAAGTACGTTGGGGTGGCTGGAGGGGTCGACTGTCCCGCAGAATTCATCAATCCCAATACTATACTCACGGGGTCTCAATGGGGGGCTGCTTTGTGGTTTCTTAACAATGACACACTCAAAATCTTGGGGTTCCTGGGCCATCATGAGTTCGAATATAATCCCAACAGCAACACGATCTTCACCTTTTGGTATAATGTGATTGAAATAGACGGAACCAGTTACAGATTTGATTTCATTCAGGAACGAGCAATGAATGGAACGCTAGTTTGGCAGCTTGATGTGCATGATTTCATCCCTGAAAGCTGGTGGTGTCCGGCACATGAAATGGCTGGACCAAGCCGCGACATCAGTCACTCTAACACAATATTCTATGATGCAGAAGAGGACATGATTTATTATAATTCTCGAAACACTAACACCTTCTTTAAAATCGACCATTCCACCAAGGAGGTAATTTGGGGGCTTGGTGAGCATGGAAACTTTGCCATGTATAACCAGGAGGGGATTCTCACTGACAACCTTTTCTTCCATGCACATGCAGTAGAAAAGTTGAACGATACCCATTTCATTCTTTTTGATAATGACTATCACAATCAGAGCTCCTCTGCTAGCAGAAACTCAAGAATCCTTGAGATTGAAATAGATGAAGTGGCGATGACCGCTCGAGCGGTTTGGTCCTACACCGCTCCTAGAGATTATTACAGCGCTGGATGGGGTGATGCTGACCTTCTTCCAAATGGAAACAGGATTGGTGCTTGGGGGTATCCATCTTCTACAATCAGTGGTCTTAGCGCGGCTCTTGTAGAAGTGAATAGTCACGGCGAGGTGGTTTGGGAAACGAAAATCATGGCGGGTTCCTATCCGCTTTATGGTATCTACCGACTTGAACGCTTCAGATTCGAACCCATCTTGAGTTCGCCTCCAGATGTATCATCACTGATGCAAGCAGGAACCATCACATGGGATGTCTGGTACAACTATCGTAACAAAGAACCACTCCCTGGCAACTACACTTTCTATGTTGATGGAAATACGTTCGAAACAGGCAACTTCACCTACGCCAAGTTCTGGAATCCAACTAGTCTTGCGATATCCTACGAAGGATTCAATGCAGGTGTTCACAATATCACTCTGGCCGTTTCTGATGGGTATGGGCATACAACATCAGACACTGTGACATTGACACTTCGCAGCTTCCTCATAGACCGCAGTGGATACACCATTCTTGAGAAGGGACAGGAATCATTTCTACCAACTTGGAGTGGCTTCACAGTTTCTGAGCTTAGAGGCAACATCACCTTGAATGGGACTTTGTTTCAATCGCTAAACTGGACGGGTCAAGATGTCACTCTCAGTCCGAACCTGATCTCACCTGGAACGTATAGAGCTGAGCTAGACTTGTACAATGGGTCTCTCCTTGTTTATAATGACACGTTCTGGCTTCAAGTCACTCCAATGGCCCCGCCAATCATTCTGCCGTCACAACCGGGAGAGGTTTCGTACATATGGGGTGAACCAATGGTCTTGTCATGGGACCTGTACGATGTCACAGCGCACTCATGGAGTCTACTTCTTGACGGAACTGAAATATCCGCTGGCTCTTGGTCTCCTACCAACTATCAACTAAACTGGAGTGTGCCACTCCTACAATCAGCTGTTCATAATATCACAGTTGTTGCGGATGATGATTTGGGTCAGGTTTCTACCAGTCAGTGTTTACTTACCGTTCCTCCTCCCACATTTCCGCTTATTTTTTCATCTCCCGGAAACTCGACAATCGAATGGGGATCTGAAGGAGTTTCCTTTCTTTGGGAGGTATCTGGTGGAAACCAGTGGGTTCTCTATCGAAATGGCACCAGTCTAGGTGCGAACGTTGTCTCTAGTAATGAGATTGAAGTGGCAATAGATGATTGGAGAGCAGAGTCATGGAGACCTGGTTTGTATAATCTTACACTTGTCTATTCACTAGCCACCATTTCTGCGATTGACACCATCTGGGTTTCCATTGCCGCTAATCCTGGAGACCCCTACGCAGACGACTATCTGATAGAATTCTCACAGGGGTATCTCTCTGGATCGAACGCGATTGGTGCACCTGATGGGCAATACACAACATTGTTCCCAGAGTATGAAGATGGCTATATCAGTCTAGATATGGGTGAGAACGAAGAGATTGTGAATGGTCCGGGCGTGGACTTCACTGTAGAGGCCAAAGGTGGCGACTATCGTGTCTTTGTGGTCAATTCTTTGGAAACTTATTTTGAATTGCTAGGAACTGCTAGTGGTCAAGCAAGTTTTGATCTTGACAGCTCTAGTTTGGAGCAAGCGCGATATGTACGAATCCAGTATATGTCTGGTGAAAATGTAGAGCTTGATGCCATCGTTGCAATCCACTTTAACAGACCACCTGGTGATATCACTCCTCCCTCTCTTTTCATTGACGATAGCCAGTACAGTATTGAGCAAGGGGCCGGACTTATGCTTACATGGTCTGGATATGATGTGACCCCATGGAGCTATGATATCTATGTGAACTCCACTCATATTGTGAGTGAACTCTGGTACGGTGAAGACATAGAATACTGGTTTACTTCTTCCACAGCGGGTCGGTGGAACGTCACCCTTGTTGCATATGATGCATTTGGTAACTCTGCAACCAGCACAGTGATGATTGAAGTTACTCATTCCGCAGTGGCATCGCTTATCACTGCCTTAGTTATTGGAGGCATCGCTGCAGGCATAGCTGTTCTGACAGGTTTGATAATATGGACCAAGAAAAAGGGCAGTTAGCATTCTAGAAACACAGCTACATGGATTGACATAAATCCTAGTTACATCTCATCATCAAAGGAGAAAGACATGAAATTATAGGTGAGATAAATTGGTGAAGATAACTAGGATACGAGCACTTGAGATTCTTGACTCACGTGGCAATCCTACCCTGATGACCAAAGTGACACTTTCCGATGGTGTCATTGGGGTTGCAAAGGTTCCAAGTGGCGCTTCAACTGGTATTCACGAAGCGGTAGAGTTGAGAGATGGTGGTACAAGGTATGGTGGAAAAGGTGTCACTCATGCAGTGAAGAATGTCAACACTGTTCTTGCTGAAGTTATGGGCTCTGTCAATCCTCTCTCACAGAAGGATGTGGACGAATCACTTCTAAAGGCAGACCCCAGCAAGGGCAAGGGTAAGCTTGGGGCTAATGCCATCCTGTCGGTTTCAATGGCAACTGCTGTGGCGGCAGCAGTGCACCTCAAGATGGAGCTCTTTGAATATCTGAGAACCAAAGTGATTGGAAAGAATGCGAAATATCTGTTACCCGTTCCGTTGTCCAATGTCATTAACGGAGGTGAGCATGCTGGTAACGAGCTTGCTATTCAGGAGTTCAAGATTCTGCCTATCGGTGCGAAGACGTATCCTGAGGGACTACGTTGCATCAGTGAGGTATATCACACCCTTGGGAAGAGAATGATTAAGCGCTATGGTCGAATGGCAAAACATGTCGGTGATGAGGGTGGATACTGTGGTTATGGACTAAAACATACGAAAAACGCTTTGGAAGAGATTGTTGGGGCTGTTGAAGAGGCTGGATACTCCCCCGGGAGAGATGTAGTTCTCGGTATTGATGCTGCTGCAAGTGCTTTCTTCAAGGAAGGCAAGTATACCATTGATGGAAAGAAACTCGACGCATCCGAGTTACTTGAAATGTATCTCGACCTTGAGAGGACATTTCCGCTTCAGACTGTAGAAGATCCCTTTGATGAAGAGGCCTTTGGCGACTTCGCAGAATACGTGAAGGAAACCAAGATTCAGGTTATAACCGACGATCTAACGGTGTCAAATCCGGAGATTGTGAAACGGGCAATTAAAGAAAAGGCTGGAAACGCACTTCTCCTAAAGGTGAACCAAATTGGATCGGTAACAGAAGCTATAGAAGCAGCAAAAATAGCAAACGATGCAGGTTGGGGTGTAGTTGTAAGTCATAGGAGCGGTGAGACTGGTGACACGTTTATCTCAGACCTCAGTGTAGCGCTTGGAACAGGGCAGCTCAAGTCAGGAGCTCCAGCTCGTACCGATCGTGTTGAGAAGTACAATCGCCTTCTGGAAATCTATGATTTACTTGATGGAAAGTGCGGTTATCCCGGCTCCAAGTTCAGAACGGATTGGAGGAACTATTGATCTATGAGTGATAAGAAGACCGCTGTTCTTGTTGTGATGGATGGTCTCGGAGACCGTCCTCTGAAGGAGCTTGGTGGAAAGACACCCCTTCAAGCTGCGAAGACCCCCACATTTGACAGACTTGCAAGAGACGGCCAAAACGGTCTGATGAATGTCATTGGACCTGGGATTACTCCGGGTTCTGACACAGCGCATCTCGCGCTCTTTGGCTATGATCCCGTAGCTGAATACCCTGGTCGGGGACCCTTGGAGGCTTTTGGAGCTGGTCTAAAAACGGAACCTGGTGATGTAGCATTTCGGTCCAACTTTGCTACAGTCGACTCCAATCTGGTTGTCTTGGACCGTAGAGCAGGTAGAGATTTCACTCCTGAGGAGCAAGCTGACCTACAAGCAGCACTTGATGGAATTGAGATTGACGGAGTCAAGGTGAGGTTTATCGCAACTGTAGAACACCGAGGTGCGCTCATCTTGAAGGGCGAAGGTCTCTCTGCTGATATCAGTGATGCAGACCCCCATGAAACAGGAAAGAAAATTCTGACCGTCCGTGCTCTCAAACCAGACGCAGAAAAAACTGCAGCCATTGTCAACAAGCTCATGCGTGTGGCACATGAGCGTATGAAGGATCTTGAAACGAATAAAGAACGTGCAAAGAAGGGCATTCCCCTTGCGAATGCGATTCTTCTCAGAGGTGGTGGCCGCCATACCGATATCCCATCTTTAAAGCAACGTTATGGTATCAAGACTGCCGTCCTGGCTGGTGGAGCACTCTACATAGGGGTTGCAGAGTTTGTGGGAATGAAGCATATACCAGTGGAAGGACAGACCGGTACCATCGATACCAACTTTCACAACATTGCATTGAAGGCCATTGAAACAATCAAGGCGGATTACAACTACGTCTTTGTTCATATCAAAGCGACAGACAATGCTGCTCACGATGGAAATGCAGCGGAAAAAGTGCAAGCAATTGAAAAGACCGATGAAATGGTGGGCAGGATTCTAGAAGATGTCGCTGACCAGGTTGTCATTGCCGTCACCGGGGACCATACCACTGCTGTATCTGTCGGAGAGCATCAATGTGATCCTGTCCCAATCGTGTTCTGGTCAGACTTCATTCGCGCAGACTCCGTGAAGCGGTTCTCTGAGTTTGATGCACCAGATGGGGCTCTTCACACAATAAAGGGCATGGATGTCATGCCGATGCTTCTGGGATACTCTGGCTACATTGAGAAGTTTGGATCATAGTGATTCAGGGTAGGTCGGAATTGTGTCCGCTATTTGAGACCTACTTTTCCGATTGCTCTGTATTCAAAATCATATTGGACCAGCTGCTCACCCTTGTAGACATTGCGCCCATCTACAAAAGTCCGAGTCCTCATAGTTTCACCAAGTTTGGCAAAGTCCAGATTGTTGTAGTCTTTATGTCGAGTGACCAATACCAGACAGTCTGCCTCTTTTACTGCTGCATAGAGGTCTCTCACTATCTCGTGTGTTGTAAGATCCCAGGTCTGAACATATGGGTCGTGAAGAACGACCTTTGCACCCATTTCTTCTAATGTATTGATGAGGGTTAATGCAGGTGTGTTTCTTGTGTCATCCGAGTTTTCAAGATATGCAACACCAAGAATTACCACTGTTGCGTCTTGGATTTTGACTCCCTTCTTCTCAAGTACATCCTCGATGAGGGATGCCATATGGACTGGCATATGGTTATTGATCTCTCGTGCAAGCGAGATGAAGCGTGCCTCCATCTTTTGAGAACCATACTCGTTGAGCCCGTGACGGAGAAGCCAGGTGTCTTTTGGAAGGCAATGACCACCTACACCTGAGCCGGGAATGAGCATCATCCTGCTTGGTAGTTCGTTCACAAGGGTAATGATTTCATAGATATTGACACCAAGGCTCTCACAGACAAGTGCCATCTCATTGGCGAATGCGATGTTCACATCTCGGTACGCATTCTCAATGGTCTTTGAGACCTCAGCTGTGAGGATGTCTGTCTCATGAACTGCGGCTTTTACAATCTTGGAATACATTGCCACAGCTCTCTTTGCACTCTTGGAATTGATTCCTCCAACGATTCTTGGTAGGTTGACAATATTATGAATCAGTTTTCCAGGCATGACCCGTTCGTAGGCAAAAGCAAGATCGAAGTCTTCGCCTCCTTTCATGCCCGAGTGCTCCTCGATAATCTTCTGAACAATATTTTGAGTTGTTCCAGGTGCAACAGTGGATTCGACTACAACCATTGTACCTTTCTTGATTCGCTCTCCTATCTGCCTACTGACCTCCTTGAGCGAATCGTACTGAGGAACATGTTTCTCATCAGTTGGTGTCTGAACGTCGATTAGAATGATGTCGGATTCTTTCAGGACTTCAACATCATCGGTCACTTTGAATGTTCCCTTGGCGACTACCTTTGCAATGAGCTCATCAAGTCCAGGCTCATCACCCTCAAAGGGTGACTTTCCTGCATTGAGATGCTCAATCTTCCAACCTGAACGCTTGGACCTTCGTTGGAGTCCTGTTACCATGAAGTCAGGCACATCCGCCAATAAAGCAGCACAGGGAATACCAACATAACCCATTCCAATGACTGTAATTCTGGTGACCATCTTCGGTTCCCCGTTTGAATATCAAAATCACTTGCTAATGCTCCAGACGCAATTTGCTTTCCTGAAAAAGGTTGTCAAACGTTATCTTGTGTACTAGTCCAAAATTACTACCTCTACCTCTTGCCCCTCTTCAATCACATCTAGGTTGACTGGTAGCATGATATATCCGTCGGCTTGGGCCATGCTTGTGATTGCTCCAGAGTGCTTGAAAACGGGGTGTGCGACACCACCCTCTAATCGAACAGTCAGGAATTGCTTGCGTCCTGAAGAAGACACAATCCTCTTGCCCATTTTCGCTATAACAGTCCGCTCAGATCCACTCGGAAGTCTAGCCATCCTTCTGATGGCAGGAATCAAGAAGATGTGTGCATTACTGAGGCACGATGTTGGGAACCCAGGCATTCCAAAGATTGGTTTGTCGTTAATGAGTCCGAACAGGGTCGGCTTGCCGGGTTTTATCTGCACACCATGAAAGAGCACCTGTCCCATATCCTCAAGTATCCCTGCAAGTAAGTCTCTCTCCCCAACAGAACTTCCTCCAGAGAGAACCACTACGTCTGATTCCAAGGCGCTCTCAATGCCTCTTCGTAATAACTTGGGGTCATCTGTTATGACCGGACGACGCTGAACAACTGCTCCATTCTTCTTTAGAATTGCCTCAAGCGTGAATGAGTTTACGTCGTATATTTGACCCGGTTTGAGAGGTTGTCCGGGTTGGACAATTTCTGTCCCGGTAGGTATTATACTCACTCTTGGTTTTTGATATACTTCCGTCTTTGTTCTTCCAAGGGCTGTTAGTGTGCCAATCTTTGCGGGAGTAAGGAAGGTGCCTTTCTTGAGAACCACATCTCCTTTCTTAATATCCTCTCCCAGTTTGGAAATATTCGCGCCTGGGTACACAGGTTTTGTGATCAGAACTTTCTTGTTTTTCTTCTCAGTGAACTCCACCATGACTACTGCATCTGCGCCTTCCGGTTTTGGCGAGCCTGTGGCAATCTGGATGCAGTGTCCTCTCGTTACATTGATAGATGAAACTTCACCTGCGTGAATGACACCATCGATTTCTAAGAGAACCTCCCTCTCATCTGCTCCAAAGGTGTCCTCTGCAATTACAGCATACCCGTCCATTGCGGCACGATCAAATGGTGGAACTGACTGACCTGCTAGAACATCCTCAGCCAAAACACGGCCAACAGCACTATCAACATCAATGGACTCTATCCGATCCATTATCTTAGTATTTGATAGGATGATTTTTTCTGCTTCTTCGTGAGACACCAGTAGACTAAACGGTTCCATCTCTTTCATCTATCTATCTCCCAAAACAAATGGCCTATTCCAGGTAGGATGACCTTTGTCAGTGCGGTGATTACTGCATTCTTTGATCCAGGAAGGCAAAACACAACATTGTTACCTATCAATCCAGCAGTCGCACGACTGAAGATTCCAGCAACACCAATCTCATCGTAGCTCAGTCTTCGGAAATGCTCTCCGAATCCCGGCAAAACTTGGTCGAACATTGGGACTACTGTGTTCACAGTCTTATCCCTATTGCCAACACCAGTCCCCCCGCTTGTCAAAATCAGTCTAATTTCTGGATTCTCAATATAATCTTTCATCGCTTCCTCGATTACTTTTTTTTCATTCTTCACGATGTCATAGGCTTTGATAACATGCCCCTCTTTTTCAAGGAGTTCAATTGCAGCCTTTCCTGATCGGTCTGTTTCTTTTGTTCTACTATCACTAACAATTAACACAGCACAGCCTGCAGTGACTTTTTGGTCGCGTCTATGCTCATCCTTCATTCACTCACCCTTCCTTTTCTCGATGACTCTGATGTTTTCGAGTCTTGCGTCGGGATATTGCCCCTCAGCGTCTTTCTCAAGATACTTAACCATGTCCCAAATTGAGAGCAGCGCCGTTGTCACTCCAACGAGTGCTTCCATCTCCACTCCTGTAACGTAGTTGGCAGACACTCGGCATGTGGCATGAACTTCTGTCTTGTTAAGATTGAAAAACACCTCTACTGAGGTGAGTGGTATCTGATGACAAAGAGGAATTATCTCTGATGTTTTCTTGGCGGCAAGAATTCCAGCTGTTTCAGACACAGCCAGAACGTTCCCTTTCTTTATGGTCCCATCCTGAATTTCCTTGATGGTCTTAGCCTTGAGGATTATGTCTCCTGAAGCTTCCGCATAGCGCTTGATGACATCCTTTTCTGAAACATCCACCATTCTAACTGAATCCTTTCTCTCATCCAACTTACTTCGCACCAACCCAATATGCATCTACATCGGTGGTTTCCTTTTTCCAAATATGAACGAACTCCTTCAATCGCTCAATTACATAGCGACATCCATCGAACGCTTGAGGCCGATGTCCCGCCCCAACAGCAATGACTACTATATTCTCTTCAACTGCAAGTGTTCCGATTCTATGAACAATTGAAACATCTGTTACACCGAACTTGTCTATTGCCTCTTGTCGTATCTGCCTAAGCTGATCGATTGCTTCCTGTTCATCAGCCTCAAATAGAAGCTTCTTGACCATCTTCCCATTGGTCATATCTCTAACGGTTCCAAGGAATATTACTAGACACCCCATTGACGAAGTTCTGGTAGCTGCAACCACTTTGTCTATGTCAAAATCATCTCGAGTAATGTCTATCATTATCGGTTTTCATCCCGCCAATAGGGCTCTCTATTTAGTACGGACTGCTTGAATGCCTGCTGGATGGCTTCTTCTTGTCCGAGTTGCCCGTCACATGGAAACACATCCACAACATTATCATGCCTATAGAGACAAGGCTTGAGTTTTCCATCTGATGTCACTCTCAAACGAGTGCAATCTTCACAGAATGATTTGTTACGCCATGGTTTGACAATCTCTACCTTCACGTGTTTCTTCGAATCGAGTGGAATCGTATACAGCAATCGATTCTGAGTATCTCGCTTCTCTATTTTGATGGCTTTTTTCTTCAGTTCTTCTACAAGAGGCCCTAAGTCCACCCGGAGGTCATCAAGGCGGCTTGGCGTATTATCTGGCATTAGCTGTAGTTCTATGATTTGCAGGGTGACTCCCAGGTCCGCTGCAAATTCCATCATTTCCCAGATGCTATCCTCGTTGTAGCCTGCAAGAACTGTCATATTCACCTTGACTGGTGTAAGACCAACATCAATCGCTCTCTTGACCCCTCGCTTCACTTTCTCCAGATCTCCAGAGCCAGTTATTTGAAAATAGACCTCTGGGTCCAAGGAGTGAATACTGACATTGACCCGTGAGAGACCAGCTTGTTTTAGAGCAAACGCCATTTCTTCCAACATGAAACCATTGGTTGTCATAGAGAGATCAGTGACCATTGGAGATATTCTCTCAACAATCTCTAGGATGTCGTTTCTGAGAAGAGGTTCACCACCGGTGAGTTTCACTTTGCTTATTCCATGCATACTCGCATGTTTCACTATCTTCTCGATGTCATCAAGTTTGATCTCATTGCCAACACCAATCTCACCCTCATGGTGGCAGAAAAAACAAGAAAAAGAGCATCTCTGGGTCAGAGAGATTCTTAGAGTATCAATGCGTCTTCCATACTCATCAACGTATGATGCGCTCCTTGAAGATTGACTCTTTGCATCTGGCGGCTCAGAATTGGAAGTTGACATATCTGGTGGCCAATCGCGACGCGACAATAATAAGTGTTATGTTCGGTCAAGCATATCGAAAGACGCCTCGAGTGTTTCTTTCTGCGCGGTCTCAAAATACTCTCACTGACGATGCTTTAAATGTCGCATAGACCTCGTCCCCAATGGTAATACTGAGTCTTTCCAGAGAGGTCTTTGTGATCTGGACTAATAGATTGATTCCGACATCAATTGTTAGAAGTGCAGTCGATTCGCGGATGTCGATTCCAGCTACTTTGCCCTTGAGAGTGTTTCTGGCGCTTGAAAGAACAACCTCTCGTGAAACAATGATGTCTTGTGGTGGAATATACAATGATACGTTTCCGTTTCTCTTACTAAGAGCTTCTATTTTGACTCCATTTTCTAGCTCGATATTTACTAGTCTTCTCTGTTGATCCATTTCATTTGTAGACTCTGCCAGTCCCGAAAACGTATTGCTCTTGTACTCGTCTTGCATTAAGCCCTCTAGTTCAGATCTGAAGATTTCACTAACCGTTCCAACTCTTGATATTTTCCCATGGTGAAGCATCGCAGCTCTGTTTGCCAACACTTCAGCCTGCAGAAAATTATGCGTTACCATCACGATAGTAGTGTTTCTCTCAGAGTTCATTCGCTTTAGAGTCGCTTCCACAATCTCAGCGCTCTCATTATCTAGATAGGCTGTTGGTTCATCTACTAACATCATTTCAGTATCGAGCGCGATTGCCATTGCTAGTGATGCCCTCCGCTGTTCTCCTCCCGACAGATTTCTGGCCAGTCTGTGTTGCAGGTCGGTCATTTGGACTAGCTCAAGAGTTTCCAAAACCGTTCTTCTAACCTCGTCCTCTGCAATCCCTCTTATTCTCAGACCATATGCCACGTTCTTGAAAAGAGTTGTATTGAATAGAGTAGGTTTCTGAAACACCATTGGTGCTTGTCTTCTGAGATCCTGCCTATTGGCATCAGTAACGAGTTCTTCATGAAATAGGAGGTTCCCTTCAGACTGCTTGAGGAGTCCTGCAATGACTCTTAATGCAGTAGTCTTTCCTGCCCCATTTGGCCCAATGATTGAGAACATCTCTCCCTCATTAATCGAGAAACTGGCCTCATCAAGTGCCTTTACAGTGCCGAAGTCCACACTGACATTCTCAAGTCGGATTATTCCCATAGCCACCACTGAACCCGTTTCCGTAATAGTCCAAGACCTGCATTCACAATGAGAATCAAGGCGAGTAGGATTAATGTAAGTCCAAGACCTAGCGCAATCTCGCCTCTGGTTGTTTCGAGGGCGATTGAGGTAGTCAGAACTCTTGTTAAACCTCTGATGTTTCCTCCAATCATGAGT
>RDNZ01000040.1 GCA_011364905.1 Candidatus Thorarchaeota archaeon | reverse complement strand
TCCAAACTTCATCAGCCTTTATTGCTGGAACAGATGACGTGATTGAAGGCACATACTGCTTGCTTCCGGATGTTGCTCGAATCAATCCGAGAGAAGATAGTTCTTCCAAAGAGGAAACATCTTGGACCATAGCAGAGTAAATATTCCCGACATTTACGATTGTAGACCCGCGTCTTACGAATTTTATGCCCATGCTTTCAGCTCGAATGATCTGAGTATTGGTCAATGTGTCCTGAAACTCAAGGAGTGCTCTGATGCCGCTAGATGACGATTGAATCTCGGCTTTCAAACGCGATTCTACAGTAGGCGTGTCGCTTCTGGCTGTCAATCCAACCACTGGTCGAGCAACAATTGCTGGTGTCATGAATAATGGCAAGAGGATGATTGCTAGAATGACGTATCTATGGTACATTGGAGACCCTCTGTGGTGGTTATGATGTCGTTCTATTGGTTTTCCTGATATGCTTTTGTGTTGAGTAGACCTTCGTGGTTGAACTATCTGACTGGTTCTGGTAGTCGGAAATCCATGTGATTCAGTACTTTACGATTATATCCATATCCCTACATATAATCTCTGGACCAATCCATCCTTGAATGCGATGTGAAGGCCTAACATTCTCCATCACAGTTTCTAGTATACTAAAAACATTATCTGAAACCATCAATCCATTTTGAGATATTGGGCAATCATACGTGATAGGGCTTATAACCAATCTCAGAAAACATTGAGAATGCGGAGTACCATATATGACAACCCCGAATGAGATTCTCAAAATCCTCACAAAAGGAGAGAATCGAAACACAGAGTTCAAAAGAAGGCTTACACGAGCAGACCTAAAGACAGAACGAAAACAGAAGTTGGTCACTCGAATTAGGTACATGACATGCGAAAATCCGTTTGAGGGGCACTTCTTAATTGGCATAGAAGACATTGGTGGGAAGGAGTGGGAAGTTCACGGGATTTCCGAAAACGCTATGAAGACATCAGAGAGAATTCTAGTAGAACTCTGCGAGGAAGCGGCTGTTGAAATTGTTGAAGAAGAACAAATCGAAACACCGCAGGGCATGGTAGGGCTATTCCTTCTAAAGAGAATAGCAGCACCGGAGATAAAAGAAACCTGCTCCATCAATGTTGCTGGAAGGGTCAACTCTGGAAAATCTAGCCTTATAGGAGCTCTTGTCACGGGACGCCCAGACAACGGAAGTGGAAGCGCAAGATCATTCCTTCTAACGCACCCTCAAGAGATAACTCGAGGACAAACTGCAGATATCCATCTTGCTTTCATGGGATTTGATCAGGATGGAGCCACCGTTTATCCTGAGAATCCTCTTAGTAAGGAAGACTCAGCACGGGTTCTCGACAAATCTGCAAAGATAATCACTTTTTTCGATGCTCCTGGTCACCGAGAGTATAGTAAGACAATGATAAGGTCAATCTTGGGCGCTGATGCACAGTACGGTCTTGTGCTGATCCCAGGGCCAGAAGAAGCCTATCTGATTAGACAGGAAGAGTCGAACTATGGAGTTCCAAGGCTGGATGAAATTACACGTGAACATCTTATTCTAATGGCAAGTCAAGAATCCCCCCTTATTATCATGATTTCAAAGACCGACAAAACGAGTAAGCAAGACTTAGAACTTGTGATGAACGTTGTCAGAAAAAGTGTCAAAGAAGTTGGCCGAATTCCGGTGACAATTAGGACAAGTGACGAGATTCCGCCAGTTGTGAGAGAACTATGCAATGAGGTAATCGTTCCAATCTTCTTGACTTCCGCATTGAATACAGACTCTCTGGCTTTAGTGACCAAGCTTCTCAGATTACTTCCTGCAAACTCGAATCATGCAGCCTTATCAGATCCAGCCTGTGCATTTGTGGACAAGGTATATCGAGGCATCAAGGGCACAAACGTTGTAGTGACGGGTACAGTAAAAGCAGGAGTGTTCAAAAAGGGGCAGACTCTGAAGATTGGTCCTGATACCGGGAATCAATTCCAAGAAGGTCGGTTGTTCAGTATTGAGATGTTCAAAAAGCGAATAAGCACTGTGAAAGCAGGAGACCTCTTTGGTTTCGATATCAAGGATGTGGATAAGCACCTAGTTCGAAGAGGTCAAATGATCACAGACCCGGATGTTATTCCTGACAGTTGCCGAAGTTTCGAAGCCAACATCGTTGTGACGCGTCACCCAACAAAAATATCCGTTGGTTATGCGCCAGTTCTTCAAGCCCATACAATACAGCAGACTGTGGTACTGAAGAAAATCTATGATGCCGAGTATCTAAGCGTAGGAGATTTCGCACGGGTTCGGCTTGAATTCATGACTTCGTCTGAAGCCCTAAGGGTTGGAGATAAAATCGTCCTACGAGAAGCGAATACACGTGCTATTGGAACAGTAATCAAAAAGGTCAGATGACTCCTACTCCCAGAAAACTGGTTTTCCCTTTGGAAACGAATCTTCAGTTCGGAGCAAGTGTCGATTTGAGTCTATTGTCAATATTGGATGAACTGATAGACCTTCGGTCGTTGCTGAGTTAAGCAAACCGGATTTCCAAGTTGAGGGAGCTGATACTATTCCAATGGCTTCAGCATTAGTGTTGATGATTGTTCCTTCAAGACAGCTCGTTCTAACGACGGATCTTAGCGCATCTATCTCTCCACGCACAAGATAGTCAGGTTCTAAGCCAATATGGTTGAAACTTGGTAGGAAGATAATTTTTCCCTTTCTGAGAAGCCTCTCAACAATTTGCGGCGAACCGACCAGTGTGTTTGAAAGAACATCAAGTTGTCCAAGAATCAAGCGACCCAGCACAGCTTTTTCATTAGCTGCAAGTTCTGTTTCTGAGAATTTGATGACGCTTTCATATGTCGCTGACGGTATACTCGAGACGCCAAGTGCCGCTAATGCCCTCTGAAGCACACTTTTCCCATGAGATACAAGTCCTCCAGATGAAGGATAGACATCCTCAAGATTTAGCCAATACTCAATAGCAGTTACCAATGAGTCATGCCCAGGTCCGATTCGAAGAGTGTTTTTCTTGCGTCCTTCAAGAAATGAGATTGTTGCCCAATCCTCATGTGATGGTTCACCATTGGAGATTGAGAGATGAATATTCAGAGAAGTGGGATCGCAAATTGTGCGAGGTGAGAGATGAATGGACCTCAATTTTTCTTTTCGCGAATTCAGCTTCTGTGGCTTTGTTAGTGTTTGACAGAATCTGGAAATGACATGATACTCTTCAGTTCCAATGGCTACAGTTGTGGTGTCATGTATGATCCGGAGAGGGAGTGACCAGTCAATAGACTGAGATGATTGTGTTTTGTTTTGGTTAAGAAGTGAATAGAGTCGAACAAATCCCTCATGAGTGTAGCAGTCAGCATGCGTAATCAAGTGATTTACAATCTCAGACCACTCCGATCCCAAGCTCTGCTTTAACCAAAACTCGAGAAACGATTTTCTTGCAGGCTCTTTCAGAATTGCGAGAGCCAGTCCATTACCGATAGTCGAAGCAATCTGCGACCTAGATGAATTGAGGCTAAGATGCATCAAGAAAGCTGCTCTAGTTATGAGGCCATCCACCCATTTTGTCTTTAATGCAGATTCCTCGAAGAGATATTCCTCATCATCAGTAATCTGAAGTCCAAAGCTTTGAGTTTGCTCCATTGAGCTTGTTCGAATGACAAAAATATCAGGGAATTTTGGCGAGGCTGTTGACAGAAAGCGCGTCACGCGTCGTATAGCTTTGGCTAGCGAGTCCCTCAGTTCCTGAGTGGCCTCAATCCTTTGCTCTTCTTGGGTAAGTTCTTTGGGCTTTTCAAATTTGGCGACAAGTTTAGAGCTAGTTCGGAGTTTTTGATATATAGATGGTTCAACGTTCTCACCAACAAGCATGGCACCTGTAGAACTGAAAAAATAGATTCGCACCCGATCAAGCGCGATAACCGCTACAAGGAAGGTGATTCCTCTTAATTGCCGGAAGTACTTCCGCATAACGGCGGCTTTCACTCGAAGGACTTCCACTGCTGAAGCGCCTGTTTCCTTGAACTGTCGTTCTCCAAATGCGGCAATCTCTTTTGGAATATCTCGTGCACTCTTAGGCACTGTGGGTTTCCTCCCAATTCCGTGTGTCTCAGTCTCCTGATAAAGATAAGCGAATTATGCTCTTTACGACATCTTTAATTAAGTTCAGAATGTGTTTGCGACGAACCGAAATGCAGTTTGATGCGACTTTCATTATCATTTGGTGGATTGTACCGATTCTTCTTCTTGCAGGCAGGGCGGGTCTTGAGGGATACCGCGCGAAGAAAAAACGTGATGAAATAAAACGACTCGAGGAAAGATCGACACCTTTCACTCGCAAATTATAGTCTCAAGCACTCTCACTTGCCAACTCATCACTTTCATACATTGGCATCAATATATCTCTTGTAGGAGTAGTGTTCATTACCACATCAAGTGTTTCGTCATTTCTCATCAGAATACAACCGAGAAATTCATACTCGAACTTATCGAGCCGAATATTCACACCTCTTCGCGGAACTTGCGTTAAAAGGAGAATAATGGAGAAGTTACCTCGTGGCAATTGATTGAGAATTCCCCGTTTCATATCGGGTTCAAGCTCACCTTCGAGCTGACGAGTCATGATCCCACGCTCGATGAAGTTATACCTGATTCTTTCAAAGTCACCACTGGAACTCTTCTTTGGGCGGATAAAGGAGATGGAGTATCCGAGACGCTTCAGTGAATTATAACCAATGAGTGTTCGGAATAGCGGTGGGCTTAATGTATCAAGTTCCACTTTCCGTAGCTCGACGATTTCTCCATTTCTTCGTACCTTCAAGTTCATAGCGCTCACGCTTCCAAACCCATCGGTCCCGCTTCGAAAATCACGGAATCCTATGTAAAGCCTTCTGCGAAATTTCTCCGCGAATGACTCCCTCACGCGCTAGTAAATCAATCTTCTTGTCGATACCGCCAGTATATCCACCGAGACCTGTCGATGACACAACACGATGACAAGGAATTATTGGTCCAAGTCGATTGATACGCATTACATTCCCCACGAATCTTGCAGCTCCAGGCAAACCAGCCTTCTTTGCAACATCACCATAGGTCATAACGGACCCATAAGGTATATCCATCACGACCTTGAGAACAGAAACCTGTTTTGCTGTAAATCCCGAGAGATCCAAATCGATGTCACGAGTAGCTGCGCTCTCGTATCCTTCGTGAACTGCAAAAACAGTTTCAAGAGCTCTCATACGTTTGACTGTATTCTCTACAAATAGGGATTCTCCATTAACATCCTTGATTGCTTCAGATTCACTTTCGCATGGAAAAGAACTCGTGTATAGTCCATGTGATGTGAAAACACCTGCAATATACTTCGTGCCTTTTTTTAAGACAGCCAACACTTTCTCTGCCATTTAACCACATCAAGCACTATGCGAGTTTTCTGAGCTTTAGGAAAACGAATGAAAGAATTGAACTTAATTCGGGGTCACTCTTCTTGAATCCGAGAGGAGCCCAGCCCCCATCTTCATTTTGACTCTCAACAATCAATTCCAGTCCATTCCGAATGACACTTGCCTCAAGGTCAGACTCTGGTTTTCCAACAGCGGTCAAATCAGCCATGTCAAATGTAGATTTGCTATCGACTGCCTCTTTCAAGTGTTGGAGAAGCGCGGCTCTTGCGTCTCGATACACCTTATTATCAGAATTAATGCCTATAGCTCTAAGTCCAAGAAGTATATTTCCAGTGGCTAGAGGATCAGACTCATTCCGGCCTATATAATCGGGCCAGTTACCATCCTCATATTGGTTATAAAGAAGGAAGTCCCGAGCCCGTCTTAGTCGTTCTTCATCTTCATAGCTTACAAGACACAATGCTTCAAGTGCTTTCCCAGTCAACCATGTGACACTCTTGGCTACAGGGTACCAATCTCGTCCAATCTCACCCCACTTGTCTTCAATGTAGGGATCAAGGTTCAAGGTTTCACTAAATCCACCATCATTCTTCTGTCGTGAAACGAGAAATTTAATCATCTCATCTATGATGGCAAGCCCCTTGGATTTGTAATTGGAAATCAACGCTAGAATTTCTGCAGTTTCCTTTACTGAACTCGGATTCCCAGGCTGTACACCGAATGGCATTCCACCATCTTTGTTTTGAATCCTTCTTACTTCATCCATAAACTCATGAATTTGTTCCTCAGACACTTCTTTTGCGGCAAATGCAAGTCGTAGTTTATCTGCAATGTTTCCGTTTGTTAGTAAGTAGTTGCGATTATCATAATGAAGATTAATTCCCATCCGCTTCGGCTCCTCCATATTATAAGCTACAATCCAAAAGAAATCAGGACTGTAAAACAAGTCAGTATTCAAGTACGCGGTGACAATGATGTTTACTGACTGTTTGTGAAATATTAGATTATCTGATTCTTACTGTTCATCCTCAGATTGGTAATATTCTAGAATCTCCTTGCGTCGCTCTCGACGCTCGTCTTCAGTCATTTCATCAGCTCGCTTTGAATCTTCCTCCACAACAATGATCTTCTCACGCGGAGTGTGTTTTATTCTGTGTTCAACTTTATACTCTGGAGCTGAACGGACAGTTTTTTCGTGTCCGCACTCTCTGCATTTCAGAGTGATTGTCTTTTTCTTTCCTTCCTCTTTTTTAGGAAGCATAAGTGCGCCACATTTTTCACAGAATTCCATTAGTGTTTCTCCCCGTCAGTATGATAGGTTCGGCTTTTCCTAGCTGGATTTCATTTAAGTTTGACGTTTGGGAAGTTTCTTGGTATTCTTCTCAAAATTTGGTTTCAGAAAGAAAGACTTATGACAAGGAGCCTAAGAGCCGGGCTTGAAAACATCATGCCTTGATTTGGAGAGAGCGGTAATGGTACGTGTTAAGCCCTTCAAAGCATTCAGATTCAATGAAGAACAGGCAGGCGATTTGTCCCGTTTAGTTACTCCACCTTATGATATAATCAAAGGAGATATGATAGACAAATTACAATCCCTGTCAGAGTACAACATGGCGTGGATCATAAAAAACAAGCCTCAGAGTACAGACACACCATCGTCAAATCAATACACGAGGGCAAGTGAGCATTTCAGCAAATGGATTAAGGAAGGTGCCCTCGTCCGTGATGACACGGATTCATTCTATGTCTATGGTCAAGACTTCGAGATTGAAGGTAAGAAGCTGTTTCGTTTTGGATTCATAGGCTTGATTGAGCTAGAGGATTTTGCAAGTGGCAAACCGGGTACTGGAGGTTTCTTTGGCGTTCTTCAGCACGAGGAAACACTGCCCAAGGATATCGAAGATAGACTGAATCTATGCAGATCTTGCATGGCTAATTTCGGACAGATATTCGTGATATATCCAGATCACAAACGAGAGGTTGATGCTATCCTCGAGAGGCACATGGCAAAAGACCCTGTTGCAAATGTTGTTGATAGTGATGGAATACGTCATAGACTTTGGAGAATTGATAATGAGATTGATTTGAAGAAAATCGCTACTCTAATGGAGGACAAGTACATAATCATTGCAGACGGACATCACAGATACAAAACTGCGCTTGCTTTGGCAAAGGAGCATTCTGAGTTGGATTCCGCTAAATATCGCATGCTTACATTTGTCAACATCTCAAATCCGGGTCTCGTGGTCCTTCCAACACATAGACTTGTACAAAACTTGGAGTCATTTTCAAAAGAAAGGCTTCTCAAAGAGATCCACGAACATTTTGTTGTTGACGCTTTTGAAAAAGCAGATGAGATGTTTAATCTGATGAATGAGAATTTCGAAAAGCGCAAACACTCCTTTGGACTCTATATAGATGACTCGAACTTCTACGTCTTAACATTGAAGGACATATCAGTAATGGATGAGCTCTTGGCTGACAAGTCTGCTGAATTAAGAGGACTTGATGTGGCAATACTGCATTCGCTCATCCTTGATAGAATTTTGGGCATCGACAAACAGAAACTCGAGCAAGGAACAATGAGAGGTGGAGGGTACGTCGTGTATATCAAGGGGATAGGGGATGCCGTTGACGAGGCAATCAAGTCAGTTCAAAAAAATGGTCAGGCCGTTTTCTTTATGAATCCGACAAGAATATCTGAAGTCGAGGCTGTTTCGAAAAACTTCGAGTGCATGCCTCAGAAGAGTACATTCTTCCAGCCCAAAGTATGGACTGGATTCACAATAAACAAACTGGAGTAGGTGGATATAATGACAAAGAGAGTCTATAACTTCTATCCCGGACCTGCAACGCTTCCATTGCCAGTCTTAGAGAGGGCACAGGAAGAACTACTCGATTTTGCAGGAACAGGCATGTCTGTGATGGAAATCTCCCATCGATCGAAAGAGTGGGACAAAGTAATGTCTGATGCAAATAGTCTTGTGAGAGAATTGATGGGAGTCCCAACAGATTACAAGGTTCTTTGGTTGAGCGGCGGAGCCTCGACTCAATTCTTTATGGTGCCCTTGAATCTACAGCAACCGGGAAAGCCCATGGAATACGTGAATACTGGAGGTTGGTCAACAAAAGCAATCAAAGAGGCCAATCTCTATGGAGAAGTCAAAATCATTGCATCATCAGAAGACAAGAAGTTTTCCTATATTCCTCAGAATATCGAGTTCAATGAGGGAACAGCATTCGCACATATCTCAAGCAACAACACTCTCTACGGAACTGAATGGCACTATATGCCCAAGGTACCGAGTGATGTACCCTTGGTGAGTGACATGTCTTCGAACATCATGAGTAAACCGGTCAAAGTCAAAGACTATGGCGTCATCTATGCAGGAGCACAGAAGAATATCGGACCTGCTGGAATCACACTAGTAATCGTGAGAGAAGACTTGCTTGACAGAGTTCCCGAAAACATTCCAACTATGCAAAAATGGAAGATTCATGCAGAGCGTAACTCGCTTTATAACACGCCTCCTGTGTTTCCCATCTACATATGCAAACTTGCTCTAGAATACACGAAGGAAGTAGGAGGAGTGAAAGAGATGGAACGCAGGAATGAAGAGAAAGCCAAAGTCATCTATGATGTAATAGACTCATCTGATGGGTTCTACGAGGGTCATGCTCGGGAAGACTCTAGATCTCTCATGAATGTGACATTCACAATGGCCTCCTCCGAACTTGAAGACAAGTGCGTCAAAGAGGGAGAAGCAAGAGGGTTGATAGGTCTCAAAGGCCATCGATCAGTTGGCGGAATGAGAGCTTCAATCTACAACGCAATGACCATTGACGGGGTCAAGACCCTAGCTGAGTATCTTAGGGAGTTTCAATCCGAGAACCAGTAGAATAAGAATGGGGAGAGTTTCTACTCTCTTCCATCATCTTTTCTTCCGTCGGCGAGTGAAGCTATTGACAGCATTCTCCAGAACTGCAGTCATTTCTGGTAAGTCTGCATCATTCATTATGCCCTTGTAGGTACGACGCATCAGAACGCCACTAACGTTCACATCGATGTTTCTCATCCCACGACTTTCGAAAAAGGTCTTCAAAGCTGAGGCAATGGGTATGAGAACTCCACCTGGGAGACGTCTTGAGAGGAATTCCTCGCAGCAATTACAATCTATGAGAATGAGCGTGTTGTCATTATCGATGAGAACTTCAACGGGCATGAGTTTCTTGTGTCCCAAATCAAGTGTGAATTCTCCAAGTTGTTTCATGGCCTGTACCTTTTGTCTGATTTGTCGTCTATTTCGCAATATACCAAGCTCATATAAGACCTGCTCACATCTCTCAATTAGTGCTATTGATGTGACTTGGTATTAATTCCTTTATCTCGGTTCTCGAGACCTCCTTTTATTGAAGATAACGGTCAGAATTATCAAGACAAGAATTGCACTCAGAAAAATGGCTAGTCTAAGATAATCTGGTTCTTCAGGCGGCGGAGTAGTGGATGTTGGACCGCCTGTGGTTGTCGTAGTAGTTGGTGGAGTGATTCCTGGGTCTGTGACTGTGTAGCTATAAGTCGCAGACATAGACCAATTGTCAAGTGTATCATTTGCATAGAATCGATAGCTTACTAGAAACCCATTTGGAAATGCAGGTATTGTGGCCTCATAATAAACTCCAGTCCATGCCATTGTGATATTTTGCCATACAGTACCATTATAGTAAGAGAGAATAACGGTGTCAACTCCAGATGGGTCTGCAACTGTCACATTCAAACGCACAGATTCGGTTGAGTTTGGTGTGAAGGGCATGCGATCGTGGTTTCCAATCACTGGACCATCTGTATCAGGTATAGGAATTAGAAGAGACAATGCGGCTTTGACATCCAGTTTTCCAAAGCCCCACTGATCATTCGGAACAGGACCTGTGAACCCATCACTTCTGGCTGAAGACTCAATCAGGACCTTCACTTGGTTGCCAACTGTGGAATTGGCTTGAAGTATCAAAGCTGCCGCTCCTGCAACATGAGGACCGGAAGCACTAGTTCCGCTGAATAATCTATAACTGCCAAAACGTTGGTCAAATGGGAGTGCGCCGAAGTTGTTGTACCATGTTGCCCAAGAAGACCCATTGGCATAGTCCGAGATGATGTCATAGCCGCCTGGAGCTGCTATAGACTGCTTCGGAAATCCATCGATTCGGGGACCAATCGAGGAGAAGTCTGCTCGATCGCCAATGGTTCCGCCACCTACCAAGTTTCTAGTTCTGTAACTTGCAACACTAATTGCACTATCTGCAGTTGAAGGCCATGTTATTTGGTGACTGTCCGCCACATCGTTCTGCCAGACACATCCCCCACTCCATCCGCTCTGGTCATCAGAGATGTACGCATGGATTGTTGCGGCATCAGGCGTTGTTATGTTGAGACGATAGAAAGGATACGGTGGAGTGGTTGTAAGTGCGCCATACAACCATATTGCGAGCATTCTAGTGCCTCTTGGAGAAACAGACGTGTAGGACTGCACACTGACTCCTGGAACAATGTTAGATTGAAGGAACCATGCTCCCTCTCCGATTCCGGGGTATAGATTATATGTAGTCCCATTAATCACTAAACTAAAGTCACTGACCAAAAAGTCGGTGGGATCAACTGTCAAGACGGTTATGTAGACCTCAGTAATGTCTTCAAAAATATACACTCCATCAACAGTAGGAACTGAGAAGTCAATAAGATGAGGGACACTGGGCGCTGTATTGAACATGGCATGCTTCTCCTTTCCACCAAGGTTTCCGCTTGGTGAAATCACAGGGACACCATATGCCACCAAGTCATCAATCATCCTCTCTGCCAAAGAGCTTCCATCAAGATACTGATAAGTCCAGGACCCTATTTCTGTAAGGATTACGTCAGCACCTGTGTTGTTGGCAATTGTAAGTCCCTCCTCTATTGACAACCATGTGTATTGATCGCCGATTACACGGATTATCATCAATTCGGCATCAGGAGCTACTCCAACATAATCTCGATATCCAATCTGTCCACCCAGAAGTATGCCAGCAACTGCAGTGCCATGGCCCCCGCCATATTGACTATTGTCATGATGCGTGCTAGATGTAAGGTTCACCCCTCGCTCCCAAGTTTGGATGCTTGGAGTAGGATTGCCATCCTTTTCAACAATATACCTTGTCTTAGGTGTGCCCAACATTACAAGGGGTTCGCCTAGGTCGAGCAAGCCATTTTGTGAAGTGTCATTTACAACGAAAAAGGGTTCGCCAATATCTGGAAGAGCATTCTGCGAGATGTTATCTGCCCACGCCCACTCTGTTCGCACATTGAAGACACCATTGCCATCTAGGTCAATGAAATAGAGGACCTCGTCAGCCATTATTGTGCCATCTGGATTCAAGTCAACACCATCAGTCCCATTATCAAGCACACCGTTAGGTATATTCTCCAACCATGTATATTGACCACCATCAGGAAACCAGAGATCTGGATGTCGCCAGTCTACTCCAGTGTCAAGATCAGCTATGAGCATCCCCTGTCCAGTAATGTTTTGGCTTAAGTCGTCCAACATCATCCACACATCATTGGCCTTGATTTCTGGAATCGAAATGTCTCTTGGAGATTCAAGATGTTGTACATAGGTTTGAGGAGCAATCTCAGAAACAACTCCCATATCAATCAGACCCTTAAGACCGCAGGAAGAGCCTTCCAGCAGATAGTATGGACCAATGTGACTTCTGCTTACACTCCCAAGACTGAACTCCAGATCTAAAGAGGAAATCAGTTGTTGAAGTTCTTGCGTGACTCCACAAGTGAAACGGACTACTACCGGAATCTTTTCCCCATAGACTTCGCTCAACGATTTGAAATCCAAAGAAACGGGCTCAAAAAAGGTAGGCTGTATCTCATCAATAGCGCCTTCAGAGAGAAGTATTGGAATACTTGGCAAGAATAAACAAAATATCAGAAGCGTGCTTGTCATTTTCTTTTTCAAGGACTCGTCCTCCGAGAACACTGAATGGTGATTGGATTTAACCACACCAAACTAATTTCCCTAATATTAGGCTATAATCGGGTTTTTGCCTATTAACTTTCGCAGAAAACCAGAAAATGCTCAAAGAGTGTTTGTTTCATCTACGTTAGGCTCGTCTTCCTCTTCCGTTTTTTCATAGCCAATCTTGCGCGCAGGAAGAATATTGGCAAAATAACCCGGCTCCTCATCGTCTCTGCTAATTTTCTGGCCCTCATAGAGCGATGTACCCCCGCTAACGAGATAGGAAACACAGATACAAATTACGAGGGGGATGACAAGATCAAAGGATAGGCTCATCTCAAGCATCATGATTGTTGTTGCGACTGGTGTGTTTGTCGTAGCTGCTAAGACTGCGCCCATGCCCAGTACTATGAATGCAGGAATATTGTCAGGAAAGAAAATTTCTCCAAAGAATGAGCCTAGCATAGCGCCTACGAATAATGAAGATGCCAAAACACCGCCAGATACTCTTCCAGCAACGACAAATGATGATGCAAAAAGCTTTCCAAAAAGCAAGACAAGGACCACCATTAGAGGCTGAGGATAAGTTGCGAGTGCGTTAATCACATCGTAGCCCATCCCTGCAATGGTGAGTGATGGGTCAATAAACGATGTAGTAATGAAGATGACCACACAGGCAAATAAAGAACCAAAAACAGGGTCAGCCCAATCTGGCAACTTCATTGTAAAGAAATTCCGTGTTGCCATGAAACTCACTGCAAAGAAAATCGAGATCAGTCCTGCAACTACTCCAAACAATACTAGAAGCGGAACCTTTGTCAACGAGAAAGTGAAAGTAGCACTAAATGTGAACAAAGGACCTGCACCATTGCCAGTGAGAACTGGATATAGACCGATAAAGACAATGAATGAACATATGGCAGCAATAACACTAGGTACAAAATATCCCAAGCGAGCATCCCGTCGATACGGAGCTTCAGTGGCAAAAAGGGCCCCCCCAAGCGGTGCCATATAGATACCAGCAGTAGCAGCTGCAGATCCCATCATAAGAAAGACCCTCAGATGAGAATCCTCATGAAAGCCAAGTCTTCTGCCAATTAGGTTTCCGACTCCCGCACCAATTAGAACAGCAGGACCTTCTCGCCCCACAGGATTTCCAGAACCGATAGACACCGATGTCGTAACGAGCTTAGTTATTGTGGTTCCTTTTCTGAGCGAACTCGGCTTATGGGTCATTTCTATTGCCTTTGAGATTCCACTCCCCTGTATCTCAGTTCTTCCGAGATAGATGAAGATGCCTGAAAAGACACCTCCAATAATTGGAGCCATGAAAACTGGAAGAATTGAAAAAGCTAGAATTGCGCCGTCAATCATTACCTGCAAAAAAACCATGAAGAGTCCACATGCAATTCCTACAAGGATAGAGGCAGGTACATAGAGTCGGTAGAATCGAGAGAAGTGTGCAAAGTGAAACAGATCGCGGAGGGGCTGAACATTCTCCACTTTGTCCTCTTCATTTTTCTCGGTCAAATTGCCCACTCTTGCTCTCTATTCTAATACCTAGAAACAAAGTATCGAGTATTGCGCTGTGTTCGTCAAACTTATCACTTTCTACTATTGATTCCATAGTAGCGTGAGCCCTTTGACCGACAAGAGAGAAAAGCCAGAGTTGACTCTTGAGGAGGTCCAAGATAGGCTCGATGAGATATCCAAACGTTTGGCAAGATTGGAGGAGCTAGTTGAACGAGTTGGTCCGGGGATAGATGAGGTCAGTCAATCAGCTAAAGTCATACGCGAGGGCTTTGAGTTCTATGATGGTCTAGTAAAGTTGATGACAAAGTTCACGAAAGCTGAACGATTGGAGTCACGGTTTGGTGATCTGAAAAAAGATGACATAAGTTGGCAGATAGTTCAGATTCTTGATGTTTCAAGACCGCTCAACATCAGTCAGATAACTGCAGCAGTCAGAGCTGAAAGAGGGACTGCGTCAAGAAGAATTGTTCGAGAACGAGTGAATTCACTTACCGAAAGAGGAATCTTGAAGATAATTGACGATGATGATGATAGGGCCAGATACTTTGCCTTGGTCAAAGATTAGGAATTAGAAGTGGTCACTTTTTTCCAATTTATATATAGTCAGTGACCAGTCAATACTATTCATGGTGAACAATATTTTGAGCGATGATAATGATCATGAATCAGAGAGAAGAAAAAGACATTACAAAAGTGAAGCTGATGAACTCAAGGAAGTCGCTGAAGCGCTACCTCAGCTGTTTAGTGCAATCAATGAATCTGTCCCCAAGCTTATTACGGGTCTAATAGGGAGTGTCTACAGTCCAGAGGCAGCGGGCAACATTGCCTCAGGAATTGGCAAGTTTTACAGTAATTTAATTGCTGAAGGGATTCCAGAAGAAGTGGCACTCGAGATGACCAAGAAATTTGTTTCTGCACTGGACTTCACAAAGCTCATGAACATGGTAGGCGACGAGGCTTCTTTTGAAATGAGTCATAAGATGAAGAAAAAAGCATCAGCAAATTACGATGATGACGATGCCGAGGAGTTTGAATAAAAGTGGGAAATGCGAGGTCCATTGCGTCTATCACTGGAACAGCATTAGGCAGTGGATCTAAGCTTCTAGTCAAAGTATGGTGGTCACTCCGAAAAGGCCGAGCTGAAGTCAAAAAGGGAGCCAAGGCATTTTACAAAACTCTGAGAGAGCATGGTTTTCCCGAAGAGGACGCGAAAGAGATTGCCATCGCATATGCCAAACCAGCATACGAAGTCCTGACTATCAGAGGAATTTTCCGAATGGTGAGAGAGTTGGATGAGAATAACGAAATTCCAACCATGCCTTTCGGTTTCTAATATGATGTGTCTACATTGATGCGGTTGAACCTGAGATTATTTCACAACAAGGACTGGACAATCAGAGCCGAGTACGACTCGCTCAGCAGAGCTGCCCACACCGGACCGAAGAGAGCTCGCTACGCCTCTTGATCCTATGACTATGAGATCGACACCGAGATCCTTGGCTTGCAAGATAATTCTCTCAGATGGAGAGCCCTTCTCGAGAATCAACTCAATTTCAAGGTTGTATTCATCTGCTGCGACCTTTGTCCCTTCGAGCAGAGTCCTTCCAGATTCCTCATACTTACGAAGCACTTCTTCTAAGTCCGAGTCCGATATCAATGAGAATTGCTGTGCAACTGAAGTTGGAACGACATTGATAATGTACAGTGTGGACTTGGTCATTTCAGCCACTTCAAAAGCAACTGTCGCTGCCTTTGCAGATCCCTCACTGCCATCAACTGCCAGTAACACTTTGTTTGCACGACAAAAGATATGCCCTGGGGCACAATAACGAAGAGTTTCCATGCTCAATTTTATAGTAATTCACTATAATTAACTTTTGTTATGTTGCTTTTGGGCTAAGATTTAACTTCATCTAGTTCAATGAATGCCAAGAATAGCTTCAAGGTTTAGGAGGCGTGACGTTTTGACGCAAACTGATCTATACGAATATCATGAAAAACAGGAGTATCCTAGTCACAAAGGTGCAATTGCGGGTCTTTTAGTCGTCTTTGGTGCCTTTGTCGTAGTAGGTGTTTACTCGCTCATGGAACTATGGTCCATGTATGAGTCAGATATAACGAGCCTCATCAACATGGTATCACCGCTCCTTGCAGACAACCTCTGGATGGTAGGTGCTGCATTAGGTGTACTACTGGTCTTGAGCATAATACTGGCTCTTGGAGCTTCGGTGGCTGCAAAGAGGCTGGGTGGAACACTCATATACATAGGCGCAATCATCATGAACGCTCTGACATGGGCGGTCCCCCTTCTTCTAGTACTCACCGGGACTGTTTCTCCAGCAGCGCTGATAGCATCATGGCCAATACTAATTCCAGGCATTTTCACTCTCTTCATCACTCTGTTGCTGTTCACTGTGTTTAAAGACAGGGTGAGAAGAGCGGGCGAGATAATCAAACTTACAGGTCAGGTAACTCTAGATGAAAAAGGGACCTTTGTCCCCCCATTTCTAACAATGATTTTCACTTTGGTGTCAGCATTGTTCTTTGCTGGGATTATGCTTGTTGTCATTCCTGATGGCATGAACATTCTTCTTGGAAACGTGGAACTGACACTGGAGAATGGTTGGCCATTTGCCATAGGCGTGGTCGTGTATCTATTCGTTACGATATTCTTCTACAACTTCGCATATTCCACGACCTCTGCAATAACATACATCTACATGCGAGGAAGAGACCCAACCCTCGGAGATGGCGTTAAGGCATCACTTGGTGTGATTGGTGCGCTCATTGTCTTGAGCATTATGAGCGTAATAGTAACATTAGTCCGCTTGATCATCAGAGCAGTAGCAAGGAGGTCACCTAGCGCAATAGGTCGAGGCGTGGGATATGCTGCTGAAGGAGCGATTGGATGGGTATGGGCGCTCGTAAACTACTTTACAATTCCAGCAATGGTTGCCGAGGATCTTAGCGCAACAAAAGGCATCAAAAGGAGTGCAGGTCTTGTCCGACGGAACTTCGTGGATGTAATAATCAAGGAAACAGCAGTCAGATGGGGCTTCGGAGTCCTAGCGTTCATGTTCTTCATTGGTTTCGCACTTGGCGGTGCGCTCTTTGGATGGTTCTACACTCAGGACATTTCCATCGTTATAGTATTCGCTTTTGTGTTCATCGCCTTTGCTGCTATTCCAAGCACAATTGTACTCCGGACCTTTGATATCGTCTATGTCACTCTACTCTATGTCTTCATCAGAAGAAAGGAGGGAGACTACGCAAAGACAGCCATCCCAAGTTCAATGGGAAGAGAGTTGGAAAGCGCTTACAATAGAGCTCAACACCAAGAGTAAACTAGGCAACGACGTGTGATGGCAAGCCCATCACACTCCTATCTTTTTTGCATTTACATAGTCCAGAAGAGTCTAAAGGAGAACCAATAACGACTGCAGAGATGATTCTGATGGACGCAGAAACGGCTGCAGCCAATGCAATTGAATCTGTTCTTGAAGCAAGACCAGGCGAGTCAATTCTGATCATTGCAGATGATATGCGAAAGGATATCGCACAGGCATTCGCAGATGGTGCTTTGAATCTCGGTCTGTGGACAAGATTGGTTGTATTGGAAACAAAGAATGATGAAGTTCGGAGAGAACCTCCAAAACATTTGGTCGAAATGATAAACACTCCTACAGCTCCTGACATCTATATCAATATCCTTCGAGGACAGGCTGATGAAACACCCTTTCGAATCAAGGTCATCCAACTCGAAACTCGAAAAGGTAGAGCACGGCTTGGTCACTGTCCAGGTATCACGATGGACATGCTCACAGAAGGAGCACTTTCCTTGACTCGCGAGGAGAATGCAGAAATGCAGGGCACTGCGAGGTCACTGCTTTCAGTTCTTCAAAACACTGAGTCAGTTCATGTTACATCACCATCGGGATCGGACTTCACTTTCAATGTCAAAGGACGTACATGGTATAGCGACACATTCCTCAATTGGAAGGACATGAAGTGGATGAATCTTCCAACTGGTGAGGTGATAGTAGGCCCCATTGAAAACTCGATGCAAGGAACTCTTGTTTGTGATCTAGCAGTTGGAGGAGTAGGACCACTCAAGAAGCCCATAGCAATTGACGCTAAAGATGGAAGAGTTGTCAAGGTCGAGAGTGAGGACAAGAAGGCACTAGGAATCGTTATCGAAACGCAAGCGACAGATGTGATGGCAAAACACATCGGCGAATTTGCGTTTGGGCTAAATCCCAAGGCGCGAATTGTTCAGGAGTTCTTAGAGAGTGAAAAAGTTGGAAACGCCATACATGTCGCTTTCGGAAACAACATGGACTATCCGGGAGTAACCGCTAACAACTCCGCAACACATCAAGATTTTCTCGTGAGCAAGCCCACTGTGACCGTTACTTATTCAGATGGACAGACCAGAGTGGTAATGAAGGACGGCGACCTTAGAATTTGATTATAGGGATTTCTCACGATTGATGACTACCTCAATAGCAGCATACAATCAACCATTACATCCATTCGAATGCCTTCCTCCATGTCACACTTGACCCCGAATAAGGATTCATGTAAACGGTCTTGAAGAATTCTGGAAGAACATCTTGTTCAACAGCTTTCTTATACATGGGAAGTACAAAATCGGTCCGTCCTGTGAAGTATGTGAAGATGTAGGGAGCAAAGAAATTAATCGAACCGTCTTTTGTTGTTGGAGAAATGAAGTTGATTGACCGTTTGGCAGATTCCTCTGTTCTGAATCCTCGATTGACCAAATAGTCCACAGTTTCATCGACTGCGCAACGCTTAGCATTTAGCATAATTGCTGCGTTGATACTAGTCATTCGTCTTAAGGCATTCAATGCTTCAGCGACCTGCATTCTTGGACCATCATCTGTGACTCTCAAGAACTCCTTCGCTGTATCTGCAGTTCCTTCAGAGATAACGCAGCGACCGGTATGAAGAGGTACAATGGAAAGCTCAAGCTCTTGGCTGTTGATGTAAGCCTTTTCCCTCCACAGGTTTGATACATGATGTTCGTACTCATGGTAAATCACATTCAATAGAGTATCTTTATTGAACTTGGCATCAATATTGAACTGGTTGAGTGACTTGAAATCGCCTTGATACCAGTTGTAACCACTCCATGGTTGGTTTTGAACAGCCTCATACTGAACTCCTTTGTCTGGAACAGAGGATCCCATTTGTGAGAAGATTCTATCTCTGAATAACTCGCCAACCTCTTTAGATTTAGTTTGAAGCTCCTTCTCAATCAGTATCTTGAGATCGTTGCCAGTTACCTCGCCCTCAGAGCCAAATCGTGTGACCTTATCACGTAGGTCTTTACCCGGAAACTCAGAGATTCGCGACTCAAGTAGACGAATACTCTCATCAATTACATCTTCCGGAAATTGCTTCAATTCGATGTGAAAGAGACCTTCTACAAGTTGCGCATAAGATAACTCCTTGCCAGACAACCAATCCACGACTGTATTCAAGGAGTGGAGCTCGCCCATCATGTATTCAAAACGAAGAGGATCATTCACTTCATCCCGTAACGTGTCAAAGGCAATATAGATGTCATGAACCAGATCCGTTGCAGTCTTTGCCTCACTCTGCTTCTTTGGATGAAACTCGTCAGGTCCAAAGTAAGCATCGACAACGCTGACACCAGTGCGTTTCTCGGTAAAGTTGCCAATTTCGCCACAAACCTGTAGAAACCTCTCAGCTGCATTCATCGTGACCACTTCTTTGACAGATATGCGGACCTAAAGTATTTGTCATCGAGGCTCTAGCAGTCCGCACAATGCACCGTCTTATGCAGATTGATGGCTAGGTCAAGCCCACGGAGCAGCAGGTGTTTCGGAAACTATCTGAATCCTCCAGAAACGCACGCACTATGACAGGCACTGTGACACGCGCTATGACAGACACAAGCACTATGACATGCGCTATGACAGGCACTGTGACAGGCATCGTGAGAAACGCAAGCGCTATGGCAGGCGTCATGAGACACACATCTGCTTGTGCTTTCAATGAGTGGTTTGAGTGGTGCGGTTATGATCTTGCCAACACCCTCTACAACGCTCCCAATTGTGTTGGCCACATTTGTCATTATTTGACCTGTGGTTGCAGCTACATTACCAACCGCTTGGCCCACTCCGCTTATGGCATGTCCAGTTGCCTGTGAGAGCCCATTGAACCAATCGGGAACTTGAGGCGGAGTAATTGAGGGACCAGGCTTGGTAAACACGTCGCCTATATGGCTATGCCCTGGATTCATGTAAAGCCAGTACCATGCCCACCCTCCACCATGATATTGACGATTGAAGTAGTAGTCCATTCTTCCATCAAGGGTGGGATAAGACTCCAGTTCCTGCCAAGCCCCATCAACCATTTCATCATGCTTTGCCTTTGTGGCTTCGAAGTCAGCATTCCAGGCGTTCTCCTGAACTTTATCTGCTAGCTCTTCAAGCATATCATCGATTTTGTCAGAGTCTAACTCATCATCGACAATAGCTGCAACAAAGGCTTCTTCATAATAGGTGAGGTCTTGAAACTGAAGACCCGTCACAGAGAGCTTCAGTGGATCAGTTGAAATTACTCTTACAGCACCTTTTCTGACACATGACATCAGTATCATTGAAACGAGTTTTTGACGTGTGGTATTGATGAAGAAGGCCGATTCAATTGGGTCCAGCTCAGCGACTGTCCCAGGTTCTCCAAAGGTCTGAATTGCTATCTCAGGACTCTCATAGGTGTAGGTTGTATCATCGGCGTCCCATTTTGCACCATAGGAACGAGTCACTCGCCTATACCCGTAATAGATGAAGCCTAGAGCAACAAAGAGTGCAAATAGACCAAGCAACTGGTTCGGCGAGATGAGCGGAGGAATGTATTCTTGTACATACACCTCGATGTTGAAGTTTTTCCAGTCAGACACATTAAGATTGGAGGCTCTGACCTGGAAAACAATTGGCAAAACTGCAGGGACGTTCGCGGGTAAGAAAGAGTATGACACATATCTTGTTTCGCCACCATCCAAAGATCCCAAATTCGTTGTCACAGAACCGGAGGTGAGTGTAATGTTTTCGGGGAGTGAAACAGTAATCGTTACATCGTCCAGGGGAGCATCACCGTAATTGAAAACTGTCAGCTGCAAGTCAAACGCTGTGTTTGCCTTTGCGTTGATGATAGATGAATAGTCAACACCCAAAGCTCCAGGTTCCAAATATGGTTCGTAGAAACTCCAGTTGGTATAGTGAAAGACCCTGAAATGATCATATGCGGCAACACTTGACTGACCGAGGCTCACAGTGAAATATCTCGGACTGGCTGAGGTGGAATATGGGTATGCAAGAAGATTGTCTTCCTCGAAAGGTACTTGAGACCCTCCATGCCACAGCCCTTGATTCGAGTCCACGACATATCCCGCGTAGTCAGCACCTTCAGCAGTGACTCCATTAGATGGTTCGATCCAAGATGCATTCATCTCTATGGGGTAGATTACCTGAACTGCTTCGTAATCGATAGGAATTTCCCACTGAACCGGCGCCCAATTGAAGACTCCAAGGTCCCCATAGGTCCCAGAAGTTGTCTTTTCAATAACGCGATTCGTACTGAAATAACCAAATACAACGAGAACTTGTTCTCCCTCTGGAGTGCGAGGGACCCAATCGAGTCCGTAACCATCTGCATAATCGGTGACAAGGAGATCGTAACGATTTCCTCCCCATTCAGCGTATGCACGAGTAGGATCATCTATGCTCGTTTCTTGAATCCCTTTTAGATCAAATCCACCAAGCCCGCCAGATGCTGCAGTAAAGGTCATCCAGTAAGTAACATTGATTCGACCATTAGGCATCACAACCACGTCAACATACACACTATCTAGGGTTGGATTGGCACTAGGGATAAAGTCGGCATTACACAAGGGAATGACTGAAAACACTAACAATGCAATTAGTAGTGTGTTCGCCAAACATCTATTCACTTCATGACCCTCTTGTCATATGAGATTCATCTAGTAGAACTGATTAGTCGCCTCGCTGAGCTCTGAGAGCATCAGCTTGAGCGATGGTCAGGTTAGACAAATCAGCTTTTGCGGCAGCCCAATCAACAAGATCTGGGAATTCTTGCACCATTCCAGACCAAATCAAATGGTACACTCGCTTGAGAATCATGTCAGCATCTGACTCCTTCCCTACATATTCAAAGAAGCATTTAATGACCGCAGGAGTCTGTTCAGTCAACTTCTCGGGAATTTCAGTCCCAAAACCTGCGAATGAAACATCAAGTTCCTTTAGGACATCCATTCGCTCTCGAATGCCAGCTGCAATAACTGGTAAATCCATATCAAAGGCACTGAAGTGCATGATTAGTTTCTTCTTCGTGATTGTGCCATATGGTAATTTTATCTCACTTGTACTCATCGAATACACTCCACGACTGTGTTATTCATATCTCAATATTGGAGACTGATAAGCCTTTCAGATTCAAGATTTCTATAACCCAACCCTTAAGATGGTGCACACAAAATCCCCTGTAATGACCTCCCCTCCCGCAGCACCTCAGTATAACTATACATTGGAAGACCTACAGTGGGTACCAGCATTCATCGATGAGGTCAGAGATTTCTTCTTTGTCAGACCGCAGGATAATCTGCTCATCCTTAGACCGAACAAGACAATGCATCTCAATGAAACAGGGATGCTGATGCTCAAAATGCTGCTTGATGGTGAATCTCTGGACAACATAGTCAATCGTTTTGTGAAAGCTGGCGCTCAAAAGCAAGTTGTCTTGAATGATCTAGCGGCATTCATTGATGATCTTCGAAATATGACCATAGGTAATCAGAACATTTACAGCTACAAAACCGCCAAGATTGTCCCATTTGGAGAAGGGGAAATCAAGTACCCAGTCCTGAGCGAAATCGCACTCACATACAGATGTAACAACAAGTGCAGATTCTGTTATGCATTCTCGCCCTACAGAGAGTCGGGGGAGATGACGACTGAGGAGGTCAAACATATCATCGACATCATTGTGGATGATGCGCACGTTCCAAGCCTGTCATTTACAGGTGGAGAGCCGACGCTTCGTGAGGATTTGTTCGAACTCATCTCGTATGGAAGGTCGAAAGGACTTAGAGTCAACCTGATCACAAACGGAATTCGATGCCATGACAAGGAGTTCGTAGGTAGGCTCGTTGAGGCTGGGCTGAACAGCGCTCAAGTTTCAATCGAGGGACCAGATGCTGAAACCCACGATTACATTGTGGGAATTCCGGGTGCATTTGCCAAAACGGTCCAGGGTATAAAGAACCTAAGGGAAACGAACATCTATACTCACTGCAATACAACCATCTGTCGCCCGAACCTAGACAAGCTTGAAGCACTTGTGGACTTCCACGCTGATGAGTTGAAATTGACCTACTTCAGTATGAACATGGTAATCTATACTGGTACAGCGGCTAAGCTTCGAGAGGAACTCCAAGTCAAATACTCAGAGATTAAGGACATAGTGAAACGAGTCAGGAAGCGTGCAAACAAAAAAGGTATTCAATTCGTGTGGTATGCACCCACTCCTGTCTGCCTCTTCAATCCCATTGCGCACGGGTTGGGAGCAAAAAGCTGCGCGTGTTGTGATGGTCTTCTGTCTGTTGATGCAGAAGGAGGACTTTTGCCATGTTCAAGTTTTAGCGAGCCTGTTGGAAATCTGCTTCACGAGGGATTTGAGAAGGTTTGGTATAATAGAGCGTCTCAGTTTTGGAGAGCCAAGGATTTTGCTCCAGAAGGATGCAAAGCGTGTGAACATTTCGATTATTGCTACGGTGCATGCCCACTATACTGGGATGTACACGGATTCGACGAAATCAAAGAGTTCTGGCCAAAAAAGAGCAGATTGAGTGAGAGAATTGATGAGGCGAGGCTAAATCTAAGAAGACGCGTCAGAGGAGATCAGCATGGTATCACCTAGTGTGGTGGGAATGAGAGATGAAGAAACACTCTATTCATGACCTTATTACCCCAGCTGCATTAGTGGACTTGGATCGTGTCGAGCATAACATATCAGAAATGGCTACTCGAGCCAGAGAAGGGGGAGTATCTCTTCGACCGCATATCAAGACTCACAAGTGTGTAGAAATTGGAAAGATGCAATTGAAAGCTGGAGCGCAAGGAATTACTGTCTCCACACTTGCAGAAGCTGCAGCTTTCGCTGATGAAGGATTCGACAACATTACTTATGCGGTTCCTCTCTCACCAGACAAGTTCCCTGGTGTGCAACGAATATCAGAACAGACACATCTGAATGTGCTAGTGGACCATCCAGTTATGGTTGACCAGCTCAGTCAATTTTGTAAAACTGCAAAGTTATCATTGGATGTTCTCGTCAAGATTTACTGTGGATATCCTCGAACTGGAATAGATCCTAATACTCCGGGGGCTATATCGCTAGTCAAGAAAATCTACGAGGACTCAAACTTGTGTTTCAAAGGAATTTTGACTCATGCAGGTCATTCCTACGCCGCGAAGACTGTTTCAGAGATTAAGAAGGTAGCCATCCAAGAACAAGAAGTAATGGTTCGATTTGCTAAAGTTCTAAATCAAGAGAATGCAAATCTGAAACCAGAGGTAGTCAGCATAGGTTCTACACCCACAGCAAGACTTGCAGATGAGTTTCAGGAGGGAATCACGGAGATTCGACCAGGCAACTATGTATTCTTCGATTATACACAGGTTGCACTTGGAACATGTAAAATATCCGACAGTGCTCTCACGGTCCTCGCCAGTGTCATCAGTGTGAATCCAGACAGAGTCATTATTGATGCTGGAGCTACTGCGCTTTCCAAAGACACAGGTCCAACTCACATTGAAACCAATGTCGGATATGGCAAGTTATTCGCAGATTATCAGAAAAGTCGACTAAATGCAGACGTAATTTTGAAGTCACTGTCACAGGAACATGGCAAACTTATCCCATTTGACAAAGCCAAGTTGGATTACAAACATGGGGATAAAGTCAGGATCATTCCGAACCATTCATGTCTCACTGCAAATCTATTCAATCATTATCAGATTGTAAAAGGAGAGTCTGTTGTAGATAGATGGAGAGTTCATCGAGAACGTTATGAGTAGTTTCTGTGTGGTTTTTATAGACCCATTTTCATAAGAGATATTGAGGGTGGTATATGAGTAGTGGGGATGCAGAACAAGTATTGAAGCTCATTAAAAGCGCGGAAATGACTGCACCGCAGATTCATGGCAACTTAGCTGTAACAGGATTAGAGGATGAAAGCGCTGAACTCTATAATGGAATTGTTTCAACTCAGATTGCTCTTGAAATGGGAAACATGAAGGTCGAAGAAACAGGCAATGTACCGAGTCTGCGTTTCTTCGCCAAAGAACCTACGCTGATTAGGTGTGGGGAAGGGGTGTTGGGCGGTGGGAAACAAGACCGTATAGTAGCCGAGAGTACTGTTGTAGAAGGTCATAGGAACCTGAATGTGTTTTGTATTGAGGCTGGAAGATGGCAACACTCTCAGGGAGAATGGTTACATACGAACACACCAATCACAATGAGGAAAGCTATACTTGAGGGAAGAAATCAACAACATGTTTGGAGCATGGTGCAACAAATACTCTCAGCATGGGGGGTGAGATCTGGCACAAATGCCCTTGGAGAGCTCTATGTACATCATGGTCATGAGTTTGAGAGGTGTGTTAATCGTTTCAAGTGGTCAGACGATGAGATTGGTATGATTGTCAGTGTCGATGGCAAAGTCCAGGGTGTTGAGATTTTTGGTGACAAGATGGGACTAAGAAGAGACTATGCTGCAATCCTGAAAGAGAGCTACGCACCTGTAGCACTACATTCACGAGGCAGAGAGTTGACCTACCAGGATGTCAATGAGGGGATAAGCCAATTCCTGTCTGACTTGAAAACTGGACGTAGATATGCGCAGTTAGTTAACCACAGCGGTAATCTGTCGTACGCTTGTGCCGTATGATCACCGATTTTGCCGTCTTCGTTGCACAACATACAAACCTACAATCGCAAGAAAATCAAGTCAAACTCCGCACTCTATAAAATCTAGAGGCCGCAAAAGCGGCCATCTAGATCAACGGTTGAGAACTAGCTTGTGATAGGCCCAATTGGTAGGACCTCTCGACCATAAACTTCGTTCATCACTTCGGCCATAGCAAGATAGATTGCGCTGAATCCACACAGTATACCTTCGTATCCAGCAATTACATTAACGAAAGCAAAACCTGCGTGACCTATCGCCAAAAGCCAAAACAGGATTGTAAGTGTGAGGAACACGACCTGTATTGCTCTGTTGATTTTCAGTGTACTCAGAAACATCCAGAAAGTAAAGAGGCCCCACATGAATAGGTACGGAACCAGTACCAGTGATGCCAAAGCTGTGTCAGTAATGGGAGCAACAAGCCCCATCGCCGGGAAGAAGTTGATGAAGACAAAGGTCAGCCAGAATAGTCCGTAGGAACTGAATGCCGTGGCTCCAAATGTATTACCATTCTTTAATTCCCAAATACCTGCAATGATTTGCGCCAGTCCACCATAGAAAAAGCCAACTGAAAGGATCATGCCAATGGATTCTCCAGGAATTATCTGAGCATTCAGAAGATTAAGCAAGACAGTCGTCATGCCAAAGCCCATGAGACCCAAGGGAGCGGGATTCGCTGTTTTTTGTGAGCTCATAAGTATCATCCTCGCGAGCCTGATTTTATCCGTCTATTAAAATATACCATTGGACCCAAGTAGCCAAAAAATGACTGTTTACAGGAAAGACAGGACCTCTCTTTTCTCACACCCGGTTGACAATCATATGGCCGCAGTATGGGCATTTTTCTTCCTCACCAGGAAGGACGGGCGCATCAAGTTTACCATCACAGTTGGGACAGACAGTTATGGCCTTCGGAAGTTGAGAAACCGCTTCCTGGGTATAGACAACCCTTGAGTTCTCATCAATCACACCCCGGAACTTACCTTGTTTTGATAGTTCTTTGAGTGCATCAACAATCTGTTCATCTGTTGACTCTGTCACCTTGGAAATCTGATCAAAGGTCATCCGTCGTTGTGCATAGAGAAGATGCAGTAGACTCTCTTTCAGTGAAACAGCTTTGGGACTCACAATCTCATTGGCTCGTCTGTCCAAGTATACAAGAGGGAGCCGACGCTTTGCAAGACTTTCAGCAGAGTCAGCAACAACCTGTGAATCGACACTGAGCATTCTTGCAGCATCATCAACACTGATGCGACCTTCCTTTTGAACCAGTGGTATGAGATCCCCAGAAACGTCCCCAATACGAGCTTCCCGAGTGCCTTTTGCGATAAGCCATAGCCCGAGCACTAGTTCAGGTAGTCCGAGTATAGCCCAGGCAATCATACCAGATGTGATTAAAGTACCGAGGTCGGGCTGGGAGGTCATCAAAGTGGCTTGATAGACAATATATGTCATGGCAGCGCAAACTATCAAAAGGATGAAACCTACAAGTTGAAGTATTCTAGGGTGCATGGCTCTCTCTCCTCATCTAAGGCCAGAACATAACCCCAATTATAGATTCCGTCTCATGAAACTATCAAAAGAGACAGTAAAGAATCGCGAGTTATTAGTAAAAATCTGCAAAAGATACCCATACTAGGTCATTCCATCCTCGAGGCTTAGCGACGGATAAGTTATATATAGACAGAACGTAGTCAAGTGAAGTACAGACCCTGAAGGACGTGTATGAATCTTTGGTAATAGATAAGGAAGGCGCTACTTCAGCAAT